>DASRCN010000001.1:0-10443 GCA_035653075.1 Chthonomonadaceae bacterium
CGTTGGAATCGGCAGGGGATGCCAATCCCGACAACGACTTCCGCTTCGACTGTACGCTGGGCATGGCAGGCGGCTACATCTTCAATCTGAAGACAACCGGACTAGGAACAGGCACCTATAACCTCAACTTCACCGCAGGCAGCGATCCGACCACCCACTCTGTTCAGTTTCAGGTCAAGTAAGTCCAAAGCCTAAAACCGACTTCACAACGAGAGCCTACCCATCTTGCATGTGGGCAGGCTCTCGCTTTGATTACCATGCCCGCTCGTTTATTTTGGAACCTGATAGGGCTGTCGCAACGTCGAACGGGGATTTGCTTCCCCGGCACCTTTACCAAGCTGGGATAAGGAGGAGGACGCTGGCCCTGACGGATCTGAGGCTGAATGCAAAGGTGAATGTAGTATTGTGCCTTTTATAGTTTATATGCTATAATGAGGGCATGAGACGCAATGTCCGAGCGACGTTTTCACGGCCCGTCCATTGGGTAGGATCGTCGCGTGAGGACTTGCGCGACATGAAGGAAGAGGTGCAGGACGAGATTGGCAAGGCGCTTCAGCGCGTACAGTGGGGCGGCAGACCACAGAATGCAACGCCGCTGAAGGGCTTTCATGGCGCAAGCGTTCAGGAGATCAAGGTAGACGAGGATACGGACGCCTACCGCTGCATCTATACCGTTCAGTTCGTAGAGGCCATCTATGTCCTCCATGTCTTCAAGAAGAAGAGCCATGAGAAAAACAAAACACCAAAGCGGGATAGGGATCTTATTGTGTTGCGGTTGCGGGCAGCAGAGGAGCATTACAGGCGCATTTATGCTGCCAACGAAGAGGAGAAACGCTGATGGAGATTTATGAGGGGAGCGGGAACGTCTTTGCGGACCTCGGACTTCCCAATCCCGAAGAGAGACAGGCCAAGGCGCATTTAGCCAATCTCATCGAAGACATCATTCGGGCGAATGGCTGGACGCAGACGGTTGCTGCGGAACGGATGGGGCTGATGCAGCCGGATGTCTCCGACATCGTGCGGGGCCGGCTGAAACGGTTTACGCTGGATCGGCTCTTTCGGTGCCTGAATGCGCTCGATCAGGATGTGGAGATCACGGTTCGGCCGAAGCGCCCCGATCGCAATGCCCGTGTGCTTGTCGCTGGTGAGCCACCCGCCGCAAGATGAATTTAAATGCCTGCCTATAACCACCTTTCGTTTTGAGGAACCTGATAGGGCTGTCGCAACGTCGAACGGGGGATTTGCTTCCCCGGCACCTTTACCAGGCCGGGATAAGGAGGAGAGCGATGGCCCTGACGGATCTGATGCTGAAGGCGAAAGTAAATATGACGTTCGCGCGGGACCCACGGGTGAGCGCGCTGGAGATCAATGTCAGCGTGGAGGACGGTGTCGTCACGCTGACGGGAGACATGGACAGCCAGGAGAAGTGCCAGGCGGCCGAAGAGGATGCCCGCAGCGTGGATGGCGTCAAGGCGGTGCGCAATGAGATGACCTGCGGCCTGACCAAGATCGCCACGACGGCCACGGAGGTGGTGCAGCGGTTCCTGGCCAAGCTGGAGGAGCAGTGGAACGCGCTGCCGGACAAGACGGCGCTGACGCAGGCCGACTACCTGCGCTGGGCGCTCTGGATGGTCACCAAGTTCCACATCCCGCCGAATGTCGAAGGCGAGAATATCGATACGCTGGAGATAGCTACCGTGGAGCGGGCGCTGGAACAGATCGGCGGCTATACCGATATTCCCAAGGCGCTGCTGGCGCTGGAGATGCTGCGCCAGTCCGAAGCCATCGAGGAGATGGGCGCGCCGGAAACCGAAAACCCGGATCTGATCACATCTCCCATCGCCGAGAGCGACGCGATGCCGGTCACTGCAGGGCAGCACACACCGCGCGAAGCTGAGGGAGTGAGAGGGTGATCGCCGCTTCGCGACGGATGCGGGGGTGAAAAAGCGGTCTCTCCCTTCCTGATCCTCACCCCCTCCGCTTTTCTTCCGTGTGTCCGTCCGGGTAGCCGACGAGGACTTTGCTGGCCAGTCCTACGAACAGGCCGGCTTCCACGACCCCCACCGTCTGCTTGACGCGCCGTTCCATGTCCGGCACGTCCGCGATCTGCCCCAGGTGCATGTCCAGGATGTAGAGGCCGTCGTCGGTCACGTAGGGCGCGCCGTCTCGCCCGGCCGCCTGCCGGAGCGTGATGGCGGCGTCGGGCTGCAGCACCTCCAGCCGCTGCCGGGTCGTCTCCCAGCCGAAGGGAACGATGGCGACCGGCAGGGGAAAAGCGCCCAGTGACGGCTTTAGCTTGCTCTCATCGCAGATGATGATGAGCTGGCGGCTGGCGCAGGCGACGATCTTTTCCCGCACGAGCGCGCCGCCCCCGCCCTTGATGAGATGCAGCGCCGGGTCCACCTCGTCCGCGCCGTCGATCGTCAGGTCGATCTCGTTGGTCTCGTGCAGATCGACCAGGGGAATGTGCAGCGCTTCCGCCAGCTCGCGGGAGCGCAGGGACGTGGGCACGCCGCGCACACGCAGTCCCTCCTTCTGGATCCGCTCTCCGATCACCTGGATCGCCCAGGCCGCCGTCGAGCCGGAGCCCAGCCCCAGCACCATGCCGTCCTGCACGTATCCCACGGCCCTGCGCGCCGCAGCCTCCTTCGCGTCCAACACTGCTCCTCTCCCTGCCTTTCGGACAGGCTATCGGGGATTCTAGCCCGTATTATACCCGTCGAGCCTCCTTTGCACGGGTTGTGTTTATAGGGCTTCTCTAACCACCCTGGCATGAAAACGAGCATGGAGTTTTTCTATCGGAAGCCGACAATTAAAGAGAGAACGATTGCGTCACTGCCTTCAATACTGCTGCTAACCGCAGAAAGGAAGTCGATCACATGAACAGGCAACGGACGGCCGGCTTTGCGCTGGCGCTTCTCGGCACTTTCCTCTGCATCAGTAGTATTTCTACCGGAGCCCATGCAGACGTAACTCAGCTCCATGCTTTCCAGCCTCTGTTAGCGCCCTACAACGATGGAGCCGATCCTTACTCGTGCCCCATCCAGGCTAGCGACGGCAATTTCTACGGTACGACGTATCATGGCGGCCTGAACAATACTGGCGCTCTCTACAAGGTCAGCCTGGATGGTACGGTGACCACGCTCTACTCTTTTTCGGCGCTAGACCAGAATGGGGTCAACTCCGATGGAGCGCATCCCTATGCTTCGCTCACGCAGGGAACCGACGGCAATTTCTACGGTACCGCGACGATGGGCGGTGCGAACGCATCTGGTACGGTATTTAAGATCACGCCAGCCGGGGCCTTCACCGTTCTGCACGCCTTCTACGGTACCGGATCGGAAGGAAGCTTCCCCGAAGCTCCGCTCGTCCAGGGCGGTGACGGCAGCTTTTACGGTACCACCCACAATGGCGGGGCGTACGACAGGGGAACCGTGTTTCATATCACTGGCGGAGGCACGTTCACCGTCTTGTATACCTTTCAGGGCGGCTTCGATGGAGCGTATCCTGCTGGAGGCTTGACGCTGGGCAACGACGGCAACCTATACGGGGCCACGTACATGGCCGGGGCCTACAATTCCGGCACCGTATTTCGGATTACCCCGACGGGCGCACTCACCACCCTGCACGCTTTCTCCTCTTTAAGCGGCTCTCCGTCCTATACCAATGCCGATGGCGCCTTTCCTCTGGCAGGTCTGGTGAAGGGAAACGATGGCAACTTCTACGGTACAGCCTGGAAGGGAGGCCAGGGAACGGGCACCGTCTTCCGAATCACTCCGGATGGCATCTTCACGACCCTGCACTCCTTTGGCACGCTCTTCGGAGCGGCCGGCGAGATCGAAGATGGGGTGTATCCTCGCTCGGCGCTGACGTTGGGCCGGAACGGCGATCTCTACGGTATCACGTATGAAGAAGGCGGCAATGGCGGGGGGACGATCTTCAAAGTGACTCCGCAGGGGAACTTCATCCCGGTTGTTGAATTAGACCCCTCCTGGATGAATGTCCAGTCAAATTCCATGCCGTCTGTCATACAGGGCAGCGACGGCGCTCTCTACGGCGCCGCCGATTTCTATGAATGGGGCATGGTCTATCGGGCCGATGTGAATGCCTTCGACTTCTTCAGCAACGGCCAGCCGAGCTTGCTCTTCCAGAACGCCGCCTCGGGCCAACTTGCGCTCTGGTCGATGAACGGCGCCGCCGCTACCCGTGCAGCCCTCATCACAACGACTCCGAATCCGGGCTGGAAGGCGGTCGGAATCGGCGACTTCGATCTGGATACTCATCCCGACATCGTGCTCCAAAATGGGACTACCGGGCAGATCATCGTCTGGTATATGAACGGGACGAAAGCCTTCACGGGCGCTTATCTCGCTCCGAAGCAGGATCCTGCCTGGCAGGTCGTCTCGGTCGCCGATGTCAATGGAGACGGGCATCCGGACCTGCTCTTCCAAAACCAGAACACCGGCCAGCTTGCCGTCTGGTATATGAATGGCTCGACCGCCATACAGGCCAGCTACATCACACCTACGCCGCCGGCCGGCTGGAAAGCCATCGGCACCGGAGACTTCAACGGCGATGGCAAGCAGGAGCTGCTCTTCCAGAACCCCACGACCGGCCAAATGGCGCTCTGGTTCTTCCAGGGTGGTCCTTCGGCTTCCGGTGCGGCCTACATCACCCCGGGTCAGAGCGCTTCCTGGCAAGCCGTCTCCGTCATGGATGTCAATGGGGACGGCAAGGCAGACATCGTCTTCCAGAATAAGACGACCGGTCTGTTGGCGGTCTGGTACGTGAACGGCACGACCGCCTCGGGAGCGGCCTACATCACTCCCAACCAGCTTTCCGGCTGGCAGGTAGTGGGACCGCATTAAGACCTCACGCAAAACCTCACCCCCTCTCCTTCGTAAGGAGAGGGGGAATTTTGTTTTTTACCCCCTCCCCCGCCGACACGAGCGAGCCGGCGCTTGCGCCGTGCTTCGCGAAGGAAGGCGGATCAGCCAAGCGCCGTAGGCGCATTCATCCCCTCAGCTTTTCTCGTCGGGGTGATGGAGACGCCACCCGGCAGGAAGGTCGCCGCCGTTGAGATGGCGGGCCACCTCTTCAAGGATCCAGTCGGGCGTGGAGGCGCCGGCGGTGAGGCCGATCTTCTCCTTGCCTTCCAGCCAGGCAGGGTCGATCTCCGCGGCGGTCTCAATCTGATAGGCGGGCGTGCCCGCTTCCTCGCACAATTGGCGCAGGCGGCGGCTGTTGGCGCTCTGCTTCCCGCCGACGACGATCACTATGTCCACCTGGCGGGCCAATCGGGCTGCCGCTGCCTGCAGTTCCTCGGTGGCATTGCAGATCGTGTTGATAGCCCGCACGTCTGGGGCAGTCTTGCAGACCTCGGCCACGATCGCCGCAAACTGCTCGGGCCGCTGCGTCGTCTGAGAGACGACGCCCACCTTCTTGCCCAGAGGCGCGGAACGAACAGCTTCGACAGTCGCCACCACGGTCACCGTTCCGCCCAGCGACTCGATCAGGCCGGCCACCCCCTTGACCTCCGTGTGTCCCGGATCGCCGACCAGAACGACCTGATAGCCCTGCTCATGGAGCTGTTTGGCCATCCGATGCACCCTGGTGACGAACGGGCAGGTGACGTCCACGACATCCAGTCCCTGCGCTTTCGCCTGTGCCAGGACCGATGGTGACGCGCCGTGCGCCGAGAGCACGACAGTTCCTTCCTGGATCGCTTTCAAATCTCCCGCGCGCCCGATCCCCTGCGCCTCCATCCGGGCGATCACCTGCTCGTTGTGGACCAGCGCGCCCAGCGTGGTCACGGTGCCGGTCCGGCTGCGCCGCGCGGCTTCTGTCATCTCCACCGCGCGCTGCACCCCGAAGCAGAACCCGGCGACCTCTGCCAGCACGATCTGCCGTCTGCCGTCCGTCTTATTCATGATAGCTTTCCTCTCGCGTTTGCTTTGTGTTACAAAGTACTTTGGTAGTATGCAACAAATCGTTCTGTTTGTCAAGCGGCCGGGTGTTGAGAACGCCCGGCCACCCCTCGCCTCCCATAGACCTCACCCCCTAACCCCCTCTCCTTCGTAAGGAGAGGGGGAATTATAAGGAAGCTGGGTGCGCCTGGAGGACGCTTGTTTTGTAAAGACAGAGGTTTTCAACCTCTGGCGGCAAGAAGGAGTCTGCGCGGTGAAACGGGAACAGGAGAGCACGCTAAATCAGAGAGGAGATTTACCGGTGCAACTGGGATGCAGCACCTTGCTCTATGGCAGCCACCCGCTCGACGCGGCGCTGCAAGGCATTCAGAAGGCGGGATACAAGGCGATCGAGCTGGCCTCGATCCCCGGCATGTCGGACCACCTGCCCGCCGACATCTACGAGTCCGATACCCGGCTGGCCGAATTGAAGCATCGCATCGCCGATCATGGCCTCGCCATCGAATCCATCGGCGCGAGCACCAACCTGCTCGATGCGCAGGCCCGCACCCGCTTCATCCACCTGATGGAGGCCGGGCAAAAGATCGGCGCGCCCGCCATCACCACCGGCTCCGGCGGCGCCTCCGACGACGAAGTCTCTTTCCAGACGGTCATGGCGACCCTCAACGGCCTGGCGCCCATCGCGCAGCAGACCGGCGTGAAGATCAGCATCAAGCCGCACGTCGGCAGCGCGGTCTATTCGACTAAAACCGCCCTGCGGATGATGGAGCAGGTGGATAAGAGCGTCATCGGCCTGAACGTGGACGCCTCGCACCTGTGGCGCACTCCGGAGCTGGAAGTCCCGGAGGAGACGATCCCGCAACTGCTTCCCTATCTGGTCACGGCGCGCATCCGCGACACGAAAGGCCGCGAAAAGCCTATCGGCTCGGTCGAGAACCAGATTCCCGGCGGCGGCGCCATGAACCTGCCGGCCATCATCGACGCGTTCAAGCGAAAGCCGGATTTGAAGTACCTTGTGCTGGAGATCGTGGGCACCCACACGGGCCATACGGTGGAGCAGATCGACGAGGTCGTGACCCGCTGTTATCATCTGCTCGCGCCGATGGTGGGTTAAACGTGAGGAAAGTGGTTATGCGCAAGTCCGCATGGATTCTGTTGTGTCTCTCGCTTTCGCTCTTCGTCGCGCTCGCACCGGCAGCGGCCGGGCAGCGGCCCATGTCCGATGCCCTGCGCCGCGACCTGGATCGCGCCCGTGAAAAGGTCTATCCGGCGCTCGTCAATATCACCGTCGTCTACCGCTACTTCGAGGGCGGGCGGGCGCAGCGCAGCGCGGCCGGGGGCAGCGGAGTCATCATTACGCGGGATGGCTACGTCATCACCAACTACCACGTCGCGGGCCATACCACGCGCATTACCTGCACGCTGACCACCGGCGAATCGCTGGATGCCAGCGACGTCTGCGACGATCCGCTCTCCGATCTGAGCGTGCTCAAGCTGCGCCTGGACCGGCGGCCCAAATCCGCGCCGCCCCTCCACTACGCCACGCTCGGCAACTCGGACGCGCTCAAGGTCGGCGATTTCGTGCTCGCGATGGGCAACCCGCTCATGCTCTCCTCTTCCATGACGCTGGGAATCATCTCCAACCCGAAGCGGGTGTTTACGGACTTCACCGGCACGGCGATGGAAGACGTGGAGCTGGAGGAGGGCGAGACGACGGGCATCTTTACCCGCTGGATCCAGCACGACGCCATGATCCTGCCGGGCAACTCCGGCGGCCCGCTGGTCAATCTCCAGGGCCAGGTGATCGGCATCAACGAGCTGGGGGGCGAGGGCGTCGGCTTCGCGATCCCTTCCAACCTCGTCGCCGACGTCTTCGCCAAGGTGGTCCGGTATGGCCGGATCCCACGCGGCTGGCTCGGCCTGAGCGTGTTTCCCGTGCGGAAGCTGGGACGGCAAACGGGCGTGCTGGTCTCCGCCGTTCTCCCCGGCTCGCCCGCCGCGCAGGCGGGCGTGAAACCCGGCGATATCCTTCTCTCCCTGGACGGCGCGCCGATCGACGTCCGCTTCTTTGAGGAGGTCCCGCTCTTCTATCTGCGGGTGGCGAAGATGCCGGCGGGGCATCACGTCCAGATACGGCTGCTCCGCCAGGGACAGCCGCGCCTCCTGACGGCGGTGGTGGCGCCGATGAAGCCCCTGCTCGACCGGGAGGAGGAGTTTCGCAGCATGGGCGTGACCGTGCGCAACGTCACCGAAGCGATGGCCCTGGCACAAAACCTTCCGGAGAAGGATGGGGTCTATATCACGGGCGTGCGGCCCGGCTATCCGTTCGAGTCGGCCGAGCCGAAGCTGCAGGAAGGCGACGTAGTCCACGAGGTAGACGGCAAGCCCACGCCGAATATCGCCGCCTTTCGCCGCGCGCTCGCCGGCCTCGACAAGAACAAGGCGCAGATCGCCGTCACCTTCCGGCGCAAAGACGAGCGCATGCTTACCGTGGTCAAGACGGACACCCAGCAGTCCACGGACGAGGGCGGTGAGCTGCCTAAAGCCTGGATCGGAATCAAGACGCAAGTGCTCGTGCCGGAGATCGCCGCGGCGGAAGGTATCCCGCAGGCGAAAGGCTTCCTCATCACCCAGGTCTATCCCTGGACGGAGGCCAGCAAGGCCGGGCTGCAGACGGGCGACGTGATCACGGCGCTCAACGGCAACACGCTGGACGCCTCGCGCCCGCAGGACGCCGAGGAGCTGACGCACGCCGTCGAGGATCTGGACATCGGCCAGAAGGCACAGTTGGCCGTCCTGCGGCACGGTGTTGCGAAGACCATCGCCGTCACGCTGGAGCGGTCGCCCGATTCGGCCGAGCAGGCGAAGACTGCCCGCTCGAAAGAGCTGGAGTTCACGGTGCGCGAGATCAACCTGATGGACCGGGCGCAGCACCACTGGGCGAAAGACCAGCCGGGCCTGCTGGTCACGGAGGCGACCAACGGCGGCTGGGCGAACATCGCGGGCCTGCATATCGACGATCTCATCGTTTCGATCAACGGGCAGACCGTCCGCAACACGGACACTTTCGAGCAGGTGATGCGCGCGTTGGTCCGCAAGCGGCCCCGGCTGATTCAGCTCTTCGTCCGCCGGGACTATCTGACCCAGTTCGTCTTTATTGAGCCGGACTGGTCCAAGCTGCTGGCCTCTCAATAACGAAGGTCCTTAACATGATCGCTATTGTAGATTACGGCATGGGGAATCTGCGCAGCGTGGAAAAGGCGCTGGCCTACGTCGGCGGCGACCCTGTCATCACGAGCGATCCCCATCGGATCGTCGAAGCGGAGAAGGTCGTGCTGCCCGGCGTAGGGGCATTCGGCGCGGCCATGGAGAACCTCCAGCGAAGTGGCCTGGATGCCGCCGTCCGGCAGGTGGTCGAGGCGGGACGCCCCTTCCTGGGAATCTGCCTGGGCTTGCAGCTGCTGTTCGATGAGAGCAGTGAAATGGGTCCGGCGCCGGGACTGGGCCTCCTGCCGGGGAAGGTCGTGCGGTTCTTCGAGCAGGGAACGCCGCCGGAAGCTGCCGGACTGAAAGTACCCCATATCGGTTGGAACGCGCTGACGATTCGTCGCTCCTCCCGCCTGCTGTGCGGCCTGGAAGACGGGTCGCGCGTCTACTTCGTCCATTCTTACTATCCGCAGCCCGCCGATCCGGGGATCATCGCGGCCACCAGCGACTACGGCGGGGCGTTCTGCTGCGCCATCGAACAGGGGAATATCGCGGCCACCCAGTTCCATCCGGAAAAAAGCGGCGCGGTCGGACTGCAGATTCTGCGAAACTTCGTGGCCTGGCAGTAAGTAGTCTTTTAGAAATCTTAAGCTTTTTGGCCGGTTTCAGTAAAAGATGGTAAAATGGAGACGGCCAAACGCTTAAAAACACGGCCTGGAATGAGGCATGGACATCTATCCGGCAATCGACCTGAAAGGCGGCAAGTGCGTCCGGCTGACACAGGGGCGGTTCGAGGAGGCCACCATCTACGCGGAGGACCCGCTGAAGATGGCACGGCACTGGCAGTCTCAGGGCGCCAAGCGGCTGCACGTCGTGGACCTGGACGGCGCGCGGATGGGGCATCCCAGCAACCAGAACCTGGACGTGCTGCGCCAAATCCTGCGGCAGGTGGGGCTGCCGGTGCAGTTCGGCGGCGGCATCCGCAGCGCGGAGGTGGTCGAGCGGATGCTGCGGATGGGCGTGGCGCGGGTGGTCATCAGCACGGTGGCCGTGCGGGATGCGCCGGTCGCGCAGGGCATCTTTACGGTCTATGGCGAGGCGGTGGCCGTGGCGGTGGATGCGCGCGACGGCATGGTCGCCACCCACGGCTGGCAGCAGACGACCGTGGAGTCGGCGGTAGAGTTCACTCACCGCATGATCCAGCTCGGCGCCAAACGCTTCATTCTGACCGACATCGCCCGCGACGGAATGCTCGAAGGTGTCAACCTGGATGCGCTGAAGCGGTTTCTCTCGGCGGCGCCCGGCCATC
>DASRCN010000002.1:0-10051 GCA_035653075.1 Chthonomonadaceae bacterium
AGGCGGCACTGCATAACTTCTGTATCTGGCTTAATCGAAAGCTAGGTCGGCCGAACTTGGCGTTTGCCGACCTGATCGACTGGTGAAGGGCCGGCTATTTCACAGCAAGCGTTGAAATACCCGTCTAGGGGTCCTTCGGACGACCGTCCTGCGGACGGCCCACCCCTATCCCCTCCCTGAACGCTCGAACGATAATGCTGTTCTCGCTAGGGAGGGGGACATAATTGAAAGGTGTTGCCCGCGAGGGCGGGCTTCGTGTTTGGGCATGGGGTTTTAACCCCGTGTTCTAATGAAGTCTTCGCCGGGTTGAGGGGAGTCTCCTGCGGAAAATGGGGGAGCGATGGCGAAAGATAAGAAAGTATGTTCGAGAGAGGAGATGCAGGGGATACCGGAAGTCCACGCGTTGAGCCGGGAGGAGAAGATCGGGCAGTTGCTCTGTTTGGGTTGGAGCGAGGCTACGCAGCAGGACGATGCGCGGACCGTCAATGCGCATGCCCGCGCCGTCGTGGAGGAGATGCGCGCGGGAAGCCTGGTGCTGATGAGTCGCAACGTCGGCGCGCCGGAGCCGTTGCGCGCCCTGATCGCCGAGCTGAACGCCCTGGCGGCCATTCCGTTGCTGGTGGGCGTAGACCAGGAGGGCGGATGGATCACCCGCCTGGGGCCGCCGTTTACAGCCTTCCCCGGCAACATGGCGCTTGGAGCCATCCCCGGAGAGCAGGCGGAAGCCTACGCCCGGCGGCAGGCGCAGGCCATCGCGCAGGAGCTGCTTGCCGTTGGCATCAACTGGAACTTTGCTCCGGTCGTGGATGTCAATAACAATCCGAATAACCCGATCATCGGCATTCGTTCCTTTGGAGAGGATCTGGAGAGGGTCGCCAGGCTGGGAGCGGCGGCCATCGATGGCACTCAGCAGAGCGGGCTGCTAGCCTGCGCCAAGCACTTCCCCGGCCATGGCGACACCTCCGTCGACTCTCACCTCGCGCTGCCGACGATCCCGTACGGAAGAGAGCGGCTGGAGTCCATCGAGCTGCCGCCGTTCCGGGCCGCCATCGCCGCCGGGGTCGGCTCGATCATGACCACGCATATCCTCTTTCCCGCCCTGGATGCCCACAACCCGGCGACCCTGTCCTCGGCGATTCTGAACGGTCTGCTCCGGCGAGATCTGGGCTACGGGGGCGTGGTCATCACGGACTGCCTGGAGATGCATGCTATCTCCCGGACCGTCGGGACGGCGCGCGGCGCGGTAGAGGCGATCAAAGCGGGCGCGGACATGGCGCTCATCTGCCACACGCTCTCGACGCAACGCGAGGCGTGGCAGGCGCTCCTGAAGGTGGTGGAGACGGGCGAGCTGCCCGAAACGCGGCTGGATGAGGCCGTGGGGCGCGTGCTGGCGGCAAAGCGGCGCTTGGCCGCCGGGTCGCCATCCACAAACGCCGCGCCCTGGAAAGACCCGGCCCATGCGGCGCTGGAGAGCGAGATCGCGCACGCTGCCATCACCGTGATCCGCAATACAGGCGCCATTCCGATCCCACCGGACGCCTCCCTCCTGGTAATCTCCACGCATCCTGCCGGACCAAAGCTGGCGCACGCGCTGGAGCGCCACCGGAGTACCGTCCCCTTCCTCAAAATCGATAAGGGCTTTCCTGCCGCGCAGGTCGAGGAGGCGCTGCGCGCCGCCGGGGAGACAGCCGTCATTGTCACTACGGCCCCGCTGCCACCGGTCGAGGATGCGCCCGCCCTATTCCTGAAGAGCCTGATTCAGGCTTGCGGCGACCGGTTGATCGTCGTGGGACTGCGGGAGCCGTATGATCTGCGCCGCTTCCCGGATATTCCTAACTATCTCTGCGCCTATGGCAGCCGTCCCTGCCAACTGGAGGCCCTGACGGACGCGCTCTGCGGGATCTATCAACCGGCAGGGCGTCTGCCGGTCACCGTGCCCGGCAAATAACCGATCAGAAGAGGAAGAAGCCTGTGCCGTGGGTCTGTGGAGCGATGAGGCAGGCAAAAAAAGAGGGAGCCGGCAAGGAATGAGCGCCTGTCCCCTCAAAACCTAATCGATTATGCTCGTGTCACTATTAGTATAACGGCTTTCCGAGCCGTAATCAAGCGAAATCCTTCACAGTGTGGGTGTGAAATTCATCACACTCCCTACGGTGTTTGTGCCGGCACACGGACCCGTAACGGGATGTTTGCCGTCGCCGCGCCGCCCTTATCGTTGTAGACGTAGACGAACAGCCGGTACGCGCCTGGCTCCTGCGGCAGGCGTACCTGCGCTCCCTGGCTGTCCGCCTGCAAAATGGCGTTCGTATCCGTTGCCGGCGTGGGCTGGGGATCGCCGCCGGTAAAGACGTGTTTGGTCTCTTGCTGTAAGATCCACTGCACGGTGAGCGGGCCGCCCTGCGGGTCCGAGGCGTCGAGCTTCGCCCGGACGATACTGCCGGGAGGGACCTGGTCCGGCCCCTCTAAGATAAGGCTTCGGAGGATCGGGCAGAGGTTCTCCGCCGGCTTGCCCGTCCAGACTTCCGTCATGGCATCCACCGCGCCGACCTTGCGGCCGTCGGGCAGGAGCATGCCGAACCAGGTCGCCGTGCTCTCCTGTTTGTGGCCCCAGAGAAAAGCATATCCGCCCAGGCAGAGCGGCTCATGGGCGATTGCCTTCTCCCAACTGCGGCGGTAGGAGGCCGCTTTCTCCGTGCTGGTCGGCTCCAGGACCGCGCCCCAGGAAGTCTTGCCGACCTCCCACGTTCCCGGAGGACCGAACTCGGTCACGATGTAAGGCTTCGTTCCGCCCGCCTCTTTGTAACGCTGCGCCAGCGAGGCCGCGCCGGCATAGCTGTTGATGCCCACGATGTCGATGTTGGGGCAGTAGCGGTCCAGGTTTTTGAGCTTGCTGCCGCCCGGACCGATCTCGGCGATGACCGTCATCGTCGGGTGGTTGGGGTCCAGTTGCTTGACCATGCCGGCCAGATCGTTTACGGCGGTCCAGATGGCGGGGTCGTCGCCGCTGCCTTCCATCTCGTTGCCCAGGCCCCACAGCAGCACCGCCGGATCGTCTTTATAGCGCAGGATGGCCTGCCGTACGCGCTCCGTCTGCTCGGCCACCTGCCGGGGATCGTGATAATGGAATCCCTGGCGCTCCTGGCCGAGCCAGATTCCGACGGTCACCGTCATGCCCCGCTTCTGCGCCTCGTCGAGAAGCGGCTCCAGATGGTCTGCGCCCCAGGTGCGCACCGAATTTGCCCCGGCGGCCTTCAGGCGGTCCAGCGAGCCGCTGCCGCCCGCTCCTTTGATGAAATAAGGCTGCCCGTTCCGGAGCAACTGCCAGCCGTTTGCCGTCCGGACCAGCTTTACCGGGACGGGAACGGACGATTGGGAGCGGGCAGAGGAAGAAAGAGCGGCCAGCGCAATGAGAACGGATGTACTGATGGCTGCCAGTTTGTGAAAAACGCTTGTGAGGGACATCGTATGTATAAAAATGAATCCTGTTTTTGTGCGAAGGACTTCAGTCCTTCGCTTGTAAGCCTTCGGCTGGGTGTCCTCCGGACACAGACCTCACCCCGGCTCTACCTCGCTTCCTTCTCCCGGAGAGGGGAGAAGTGAAACAGGAAACGTGTGCGAAGCACGCCCGGCGCGATAGCGCCTCACAGCGAAGGACTTCAGTCCATCGAATTCTTCTGGGCGGCGCCGTGGTGTGGCGCACGACCAGCTCGGTCGGAAAAACGGTTCTTGCCGGTTCGGGCCGCTGGCCTTCACGCGCCCACTGCACCAGAAGCTGCATGCCGTGGCCGATCATCTGCTGGAGCGGGCTAAAGAGTTGGGACGGTAGTTGAGCTCCCGCGCTACGGCCAGCACCTTCTCTCGGACCTCTTCGGGCGCGCCACGGGGTCCGCCGTTGAGGGCATAGGAAACGGTGGAGGTGGAGATATTGAGTTTTCGGGCGATGTCTTTGATCGTGGCGAGCATATCCCTATTCCTCGGAGAAACGTTTCGCGAAACGTTTCGGACATAATACAACGTCTTGCTGGTTCTGTCAATAGGGGAAGAAAAATTGTTTAAAGCTTCGGGGGAGTAAAGCTTTTTACGCCCTCCAGGGTCGTCGGAGGGACGGCCTGGCCGTCGGCGATCATGCGGGTCAGCTTTTGCAGCTTTTCTAGAACCGCAGAGGGAATCTGGTTGCGCGTGTATTTCATCTCCGATAGCCCCACGCCGCTCTCCTTGAGACCGTAGACGCGCGTGCCGGGCGTGAACTGGTCCTGCTGGAGACGCTGGATCGTATCGAAGATCGCGTTGTCCACGTGTTTGACCATGCTGGTCAGGACGCGGCCCTTCGCGACCTGATCCTGGTCCTGATCGACTCCGATGGCATAGTAGCCATCGCCTTTCTCTCTCGCGGCCTCGATCACTCCCAGGCCCGCTTTGCCCGCGGCATGGTAGATGATGTCCGCGCCGCTGGCAAACTCCTGATTGGCGTCGAGCTTGCCTTTTTCCAGGTCGTTCCAGTCGCCGGTATAGGCAGAGAGCACCTGCACGCTCGGATCGGCGGTCTTGGCTCCGGCCATATAGCCCGCCTCGAACTTCTCGATGAGCGGGATCTGCTCGCCGCCCACGAACCCGATCTTTTTCGTCTTGCTCATCGAGGCGGCCAGAAAGCCGGCCAGAAACGAGCCTTGCTCCTCCTTGAACACCAATCCCTCGCAGTTGGGCAGGTTGGGCGCTTCCGAATCCACGATGGCGAACTTGACGTTGGGGAACTGCGGGGCGACCTCTTTGAGCGCATCCGCCATCTTATAGCCGATGGCGAACACGACATCGTAGCCATTGCTGGCGAACTGCGTCAGGTTCGTTTTGTAATCGGCGGGCGTCTGCGATTCGGCATAACGTCCCTTCACGCCAAGCTGCTTCATGGCGCGCTGCAGCCCGGCCCAGGCGCCGGCATTGAAGGACTTGTCGTCCACGCCGCCGGTATCCAGCACCAGCGCCGCCTGCAGAGGCGCTTTGCCCCCGCCGGCCTGCTTCGATCCCTGGTCTGCCTGCTGGGTGCTGTTGCATCCGGCCACACTGATCAAGACCAGGCCGAGCAGCCACAGACGCTTATTTCGCTTGGTGTTCACAGTGCGCACCGTCCTCTTTTGGCCCCCACCCCCGTCCCCTCCCCCAAGTTTAGGAGAGGGGGGACTTTGTTGAAAGCTACTACCTTCTCCCTAAAGCTTCTCCTGCCCACGAACAGGGGCACAAGAGAAGAACAGAATCTCCCCTCCCCCAATTTTAGGGGAGGGGACGGGGGTGGGGGCCTATAGTTACTTCTTCAGTTTATGGATCGCCTCGCCCTTGACGTCGAGGAAGGCTTCGCCGATCGCTTCGGAGAGGGTGGGATGCGCGTGAATGGCGGTCATCATCTCCTCGACCGTCGACTCCAGCTTGATGGCGGCTACGCCCTCATGGATCATCTCGGTGGCGTAGGGGCCGACGATATGAACCCCTAACAGCTCGCCGTAGCGGCGCTCGGCAACGACTTTGACCATGCCCTCCTGCTCGTTGAGAGCCATTGCCCGGCCCAGCGGACGGAAGGGGAAGCGGCCGGTGATCACGTCGTAGCCTTGCGCGCGCGCCTCCTCTTCGGACATACCCACGGAGGCCACCTCCGGCACGGTATAGATGGGGGCGGGGACGGCGCGATAGTCCATCTTCGTCGGATGGCCCATCGCGTTCTCGGCGGCCACGATACCCTGATGGGATCCCAGGTGCGCCAGCAGCAGCTTGCCGGTCACGTCGCCGATGGCGTAGATATTGGGCACGCTGGTCTGCAGGTGCTCGTTGACCGCGATGCCTTTGCGGTCCGCCTGCACGCCGACGACTTCCAGGCCCAGCCCCTCGAAATAGGGACGGCGGCCCGCGCCGACCAGCACGACGTCCGCCTCCACCGTCTTGTCCTCTTGTTCGCCGACGATAGAGACGATCCTGGTTCCTTTTTTATGCTCCACCTTGGCGACTTTACAGCTCAGGTGGAAACGGATGCCCTGGCGCTCCAGACTCTTTCTAAGCTCCTTGGCGATCTCGCGGTCGCCGGTGGGCAGGATTTCCGGCATGATCTCGACCACGTCCACCTCAGAGCCCAGGTTGCGGAAGGTGTAGGCGAACTCCAGGCCGACCGCGCCGGCGCCAATGATGAGCATCCGCTTCGGCGCCTCTTTGGCGGAGACGGCCTCATCGCTGGTCCAGATGCCGTTGCTGCTCTGGCCGCGGGGGTCTTTGGGGTTGCGCTCCAGGCCGGGCACCGGCGGGAAGACCGGTACCGATCCGGTGCCGATAATGATGTTGCGCGTGGTGATCCGCTCGGTCTGGCCGTCGGCTAGCTGCACTTCGACGGTGTTGGCGTCGGCGAGGCGGGCGGTGCCCACGATGGCGCGGACATGGTTGCTCTTGAGGAGCGCGCTGACGCCCCCACGCAGGGTGGTGACCACCTTCTGCTTGCGCTCCATCATCTTTCCGAAGTCGAAGCCGACTTCGCCCTGCACCAGAACGCCCATGGCGGCGGCGGTCTTGACCTGATGCAGTCGCTCCACGCTGGCGATCAGGGTCTTGGTGGGGATGCAGCCCCAGTTGAGGCAGGTGCCGCCCCATTCCGTGGCCTCTTTTTCAATACAGACGGTCCGGGCGCCCAACTGCGCGGCGCGGATGGCGCACACGTAGCCGGCAGGGCCGGAACCGATGACGACGACATCGGCGTCAAACTCTCCCGTAGGGGACATGACTGGTTGTTCCTCCGGTTGGGACCGCAGCAGGCGGTCCACGATCTCATCCTGGTCGGCATCCATCAAGGGTTGAGGCACAGCCAGCCGCGACAGATCGTAAAGAGCCGGGTCCGGCCGCGTTTGAGGCGGCGGAGGCTCGACGATGTCGGCGTCGGGACGACGGATGTCGGAGGATGAGGAATTAGCGACAAAAGGCGCGGGTTCGCTCGGGCGGGCGGGGGTGGGGCGGATAGATCGCTCTGGCTTCCTCACGCAGTAGCCTCCTGGCTGTGCGGTACCGATCCGCGAAAAGCTATCCCCGCTTGCAAAAATTTGGATATGCCCGGAACGCCGCGCCCTGTTAGTATACCTCTGCGCCTGACGGCCCGTCAACGTACTTCCACGCAGGAAGCCTACTCCTACCTACGCGGCTATACAAACGCAAAGTTGCGGTATAATCAAAGCACGCGATGCCGTCTGCGGAAACCTCTTTTCGCGGGCGGAGCCACTATAGTGAACCGGTTTACTCCCTGCAAGAGGAACCTATTCGATACAAAATCAAGGAGCTCGCCATGACAGCCTTAGCGCCAACGGCGCGTTGGAACGACAACGAGACGGTCCGCCATGCGACCCCGGAGCAGGTCGCCTTCTACCGGAACGAAGGCTATCTGAAGTTCGGTCGCATCTTCACCACGGCGGAGATGGATGCCCTGCGCGATCACGTAGACGAGATGATCGCCGCGCTGCCCGAAGGCAAGCGTCCCGAAGAGATGGACGTGCCCCACTTTACCGATCCCTGGCTGTTCCGCTACCTGGCCGACGCGCGGGTACTGGACGTTATCGAGGACTTCATCGGGCCGGACATCGTGCTGTGGTCCAGCCACTTCATCGCCAAGCCCAGGGGCGACGGTAAGGCGGTGCCCTGGCACACCGACGGCGCGTACTGGCATGGCCGCCTGGATCCCATGGAGGTCATCACCCTCTGGCTGGCCGTCGATCCTTCCACCAAAGAGAACGGCTGCATGCGCGTCATTCCCGGCACGCACAAATCCTTCAAGGCGGCCATCGAGAGTTATGTCCCGGTGGATGGCAAGACCAACGTTTTCGGCAGCCGCATCCCACCGGAGCTGATCGAAGAGGATAAGGCGGTGGACCTGAATCTGGCGGTGGGAGAATGCAGCTTCCACGACGCCTGGACCATCCACGGCTCCAATCCGAATAACTCCAGCCTGCGTCGCTGTGGCTACACGATGCGCTACATGCCCGCGAACGTGGTCCTCACTCGCAAGGGCTGGAATGCCAGTCACAAGATCTATCTGCTCCGCGGCAAGGACCGCACCGGCGGCAAGAACGACTACTCCCCGGTTCCGGAGTTTTAGTTAAGGATGCCAGAAAAAGAAAAGGTCCTCCTCGATCCGCATTTTCGGACGGTAGAGCCGCTCTTCCCGCCGGCGGCGTTGGCGCGACTGCGTGAGTTCGCCGATGTGGTCTGGGCGCGGGATGAGGCGGCGCCGCCGGAGGCCGTGGAGGCGGTCCGTGAGGAGATCGTCGCCATCGTTACGGGTGGATGGCGCTATGGCTCGGTAGACCGGTTCCCGAAGCTGCGCGCGATCATGGAGGTCGGGGGGACCTTTCCGGACCCGAAGCTCCTCGACTACCCGGCCTGCTTTGCGCGCGGCATTCGGGTGATGAGCTGCGCGCCGGGCTTCGCGCCGGCAGTGGCGGAGATGGCGCTCGGCATGGCGATCGCCGCCGGGCGGGATATCGTCGCGGGTGATGCCGCCTTCCGCGCGGGAAAAGAAGCCTGGGGCTACCGGGGCGAGGTCCATGACTTCCAGCTGTTCGATAAGCCGGTCGGCTTCATCGGATTCGGCAGCATCGCCCGCGCGTTGCGGACCTTGCTGGCGCCCTTTCGCTGTCCTATTAAAGTCTACGATCCCTGGCAGACCGACGCTTTCCTGCGGGTGCAAGGCGTAACGCCGGCGGGTCTGGACGATCTACTGCAGACCTCGAAGATCGTCTTTGTGCTGGCCGTTCCCAGTCAGGCGAACCGTGCGCTCCTGGATAAGGAGCGGCTGTCCCTTCTGCAGCCGGGGTCGGTGCTGGTGCTGATCAGCCGGGCGCATCTGGTGGACTTCGACGCGCTCACAGAGATGGTGCTGGCGGGCCGGTTCAAGGCGGCCATCGACGTCTTTCCGGTCGAGCCGCTGCCGCCGGATCACCCGATCCGCACGGCGCCGGGCGCGATCCTCTCGGCGCACCGGGCGGGCGGCGGCGATGAGACCTATCATCTGATCGGACGAATGGTCATTGACGATCTGGAGGCTATCCTGGCCGGCCTGCCGCCGCAGGAGATGCAGGTCGCCGCGCCCGAATATATCCGGAATCGGGGCTAAGATCGTATACTAGCATCGTTTCCGGCTTTTCCGTCCAGCAGGGCGGTTGTCCGCAGGACCCCCAGAGCGGGTATTTTAATGCCCGGCTAAGTCGCCGCGCCCGAATACATCAGAAGCGAGGCTGACGGGTCCTTTTCTGCCATAATTTAAAGAAAGAAGTCGTCACATCCTGGACAAGCATGGGGTTATGAGAACGCAGATCCTCACCGGAAATCCTTCCGCCTCTGTTTTGCCGGGTTAACGAAGGAGATTTACCTAGAATGAAAGCCATTCGGGCGAGCATCTACGCCGAACAGAAGGTCCGTTACGAAGAGTATGAAGTGCCGGATAAGCCCACCGGAACCGACGCATTGGTAAAATTGGATCGGACGATTATCAGCGCGGGCACGGAACTGGCGAACTACATCGGCCTGGACCCGGATACGCGCATTCCGGGCCGCTGGTGCGCCTATCCCTGGCTTCCCGGCTATGGCGGGGTGGGGCGGGTGGTCGCGGTCGGGCCGGACGTGAAGAATATCCAGGTCGGCCAGCGCGTCTACGGTATCTTCCATCACGCCAACTACGAGATCATCGATACGGCCAACCGGGTCTGCGTGCCGGTGCCGGAGGCGCTCGATTCCACGACGGCGGTCATGGGCCGCATGTGCGGCGTGGCGATCACGGGGTATCAGCGCACGCGCGGCCTGACCCTCGGCGACACCATCGTGATAATCGGCCTGGGACTCGTGGGCAACCTGGGCGGGCAGTTCTACCTGAACGCGGGCCAGCGGGTCATCGGCATCGACATGTCCGAGAAGCGGCGCACGCTGGCGCGGCAGGTCGGCTTCACCGAAGTGCTCGATCCGCTGTCGCTGTCGGAAGACGCGCTCTGGGAGCGCGTTTACGAATTGAACGGCGGCGCCCGTCCGCCGGTCATCGTGGACG
>DASRCN010000003.1:0-20985 GCA_035653075.1 Chthonomonadaceae bacterium
ACCACAACCGGAGCCGACCACACACCGCTCTGGATATGAAAACGCCCGAGCAGTATGTGGCAGAATGGCAGGCACAACAGTCTGCCAGACAATAGTCAACTAACCCAAAAAGGTGTCCAGAAAATGGGTGCAGCTCATACCTGCCAGAAGTTGACTCGGCTACCTGTCCGGTAAAATGGGTGCAGTCCAAAGAGAGCCATAGAATCTCCCCTAAGATTGGGGGAGGGGTCGGGGGTGGGGGCCTGAATAGGGTGGGCGAAACGTGCAATAGCCGTGCTCCGTAGGATAGGAGAGGAATGTTCGTCTTGCGTCGAGGAGGCTACCGTTGACATCTGGATCGTCCCCTTCCGCGCGCCGCAGCTCCGGCGTGCGCGGCAGAGGCTGCTTTCTGCTGCTCGTACTGTTGATCTTTTTCGCGAGCGGCTTTTATACCGGAGTGCGCGCGGCCCGGCATGCCATGGCACAGGGTCCCGATTGGGCACGCCGGCTTTTCGGTCTCCCGACCGGCTCTGCCGCTCAAACGCAGATCGGAACCGCCTCCACGTCCAATCAACCCCCCGCCGGCAACTCGTCTGCCGCGCCCACGGCACAACAGCCGCCTTCCACGGCCTCCTCTTCATCCAGCACGACATCCTCTCCGCCGGCCACATCGACCACGCCGGCCACGACGGATTCCGGCGAGCAGGGCCAGCCGGAAGGCTCCGCGCCGCCACAAGCCGACCTGCCTACCTTAGTGCAGCAGTACAATGACGTCCTGCACCGCATCCAGGAGGCGCAGCATCACTACGCGCTCGCCCAGCAGCAGGCCGCGTCCAAGACAAAGTCGCAGGATTTGCAGCCGCTCCTGAACGAGCAGGAATCGCTTCTGAAGGATATGACCGCGGCGGCCCAGCGGGCGAAGACTCTGCAGGCTCAGATCAAAGCCGATCCACAATTTGCCGACTCCTATCAGGAAGGAGCGCCCTGCCTGACCCCAGGCGAGGTGCCGACCCGGCTGCTCAACCTCGGCCTGGAAAACCTGCGCTTCATCGAGCCTGGCTCCAGCGGCAAACACAACAATGCGGTAGCGCCCTCAGAACCCAGACCGAACCCGGACTCAGGCAACGGATGAAGCCTTCGCTTTGCGGGCCGCTCCACGCAACAGCCATAGCTCCCCAAGAGTCCCAATACCGATACCGATCAGGTAGCAGGCGATATTGCTCCAATGAAACCCCTGTCCGAAGATCAGCCAGCCCGGCGTCGTATGCCGGAAAGCATCGAGCCAGGGAATAGAAATCAGCTTAAGGAATTCGATGCTGATCGAAAAGAGGGCCGCGATCCATAAAATAGCTTGCGTAGAAGCGCGCCGCAAGAGCCAGCCGCAGAGCAAGAAGACCATCAGTGCCCAGAGGATATCGCCCGCGTTTTTCTTGAGGAGAAGGGGCAGCCAGGGGGCTGCCTTGCGAGAGCCGAGGCCCAGCACGATCACCACCACAATCAGGACAGCATAGACGCTCCTGTCCCTTTCTCTTCGCTGCCTCATTCCTACCCTCGATACAGCATGAGTTCCTGCCTGCATCCTATACGACATCAGGAACAATCGACGTTTCGTTTCTTCCGCTCCCAATAAGGCAGACCAAAACCGCTCGCGGGTTCAGGAAACACTTCGCGCCGCCTCCGCGTCTGCTTCTGAAACAGGGTGTTCCGAAGGTTCGACGTGTTTCCCCTTCGGGGCAGGCATCAGGCGATGGGAAAAACGAATTCCGGGCGCCCAATGCCGAATACCCATTTAAGGAGAGGACGATGACGGATCAAGAGGCGCGACCGGTGGTGCGCAATACAGGGAAAGAGCCCAGCGACGAGCGCGGGCACACCGACACGAAACAATCTCCACAATGGTATGCCGATACGGATACCATCGGCGTGCCCACGGGCGCGGGCGCGGATGGCGCCCTATCGGCCGGCGATGTCGATAGCGAGGTAGAAGGAGATACGACGATGGCGGGCGGGGACACGCCGATGAGCCATGCAGATACCTGCCGAGAAGACAAAAAGAAACATCACGTGCCCCGCAGCTCCGAGGAAAAACGCTAGTTTCGGATGAGGACCCGCAGGGTCTGCTGGCAGGCGATCTTACCCTGGCTGTCCAGGACCTGGGCGCTGAGGATGATCGGACCGTTGGGCAGGGAACGCGTGTCCAGCACCCATTCGTGCGCGCTGGGCGTAGAGGAGTCGTGCATCTTCCGACCTGCCAGCCCGTAGACTACCCGGGGATTCTCTTCATAAGAGCGTGCCCAGGCGCTCAGCACCACGCGCCCGCTCAAGATGACGCCATCCTCCAGGCGGGCGACCTCCACGCCGGCCATCGCCGGCTCGTCCAGCGAAACGTGATCCAGATAGTAGGGCGAGGAGACCATATTGGCATATTGCGTGGTGATACGCTTGTCTTCCAGCAGGGAATAGTCGTTGAGCTGGCGGCCCGGCTCGGCGTACTCTAAATTGTTCATGCTCAGCCAGGAGACCGCCTTGACGCGTGGATAGAGGCGTGGCAGCGCGCTGTAGAGCTGGCCGATCTTGGTAACGGCGAAATCCGGGCGGCTGACCATGTCGGCGCGGCCCTTATGGGTGGCGGCCCACTCGCCGATCATGATCGGATGCCGCCCCGCGTAGGTCTTGTAGACGTAGCGCAGGCTGTCGGCAGGATTGCGCCACCAGGCCGGATGGCTCCGGTCGTTGTTGTTGTAGAGCACGCTGTAGAAGTTGACGCCCACCCAGTCCACCGCGTCATCGCCGGGGAAGTAGCGGGGGATCTCCGCCTCCGGCACGTCGTTGACGCACCAGACCAGGGCGACGTTGTCGGTCTCCTCATGAAAGACCCGCGCCACCAGCCGGAACTTCTTGATATAGAGGGCCGGGTTGCCATGATAGGGCACCCAATCGCCGTTCATCTCGCCGGCAAAGCGCAGGAAGATGGGCACGCCGCTGCGATACGCCTGGCGCGCGAGCGTGTGCAGGTAGGCGTCATCCTGCACGTCCTCCAGGTTTTCCGGGGAGAGCACGAGCTGGGCGGCGGCATGGTAGCGGCGCAGATGGTCCGTCCAGCGGGAGGGAAAGGGACGACCGTAGCGCATATACTCGAAGAAAAGGGCATGGTCGCGACCGATGCGCTCGTTGAACTCCCCGCAGTCTTTATGGGTCTGGAAGTTCTCGTCCATATAGCCGTCGTTGACCCCGCTCTCCCGGTCGATGAAAGCGCCGATATAGGCGCCATAGAGGGGTTCCAGCCGCCGGCCCGTATAGTAGCGGCGCAAATGGGTCTCATCGGCCGGGCGCTCGTAGTAGAGGGCGATCGCCGATTCGTAGCGTTCTGCGCGGGCGCGCAGGGCAAAAGCGGCTCCCGGATCCCCCTTCTGCTGGTAGATGGCGGCAGCCTTGAGGTAAGCATCGGCGGCCTGGGCGTACTGATGGCGCGCGACGCAGGCCTCGGCGGCCTGGCGGTACCCGTAGGCATCCTCCCGGTGGCCGGACGAGCGCGCGGGTGCCCGGCCGACGAGCAGCACGGTCGCCGCCAGGGCGGTCAGAAGCCAGAAGCTGCCATGCAGCCGGCGGGGACGTGGTTGGCATGCAGTTCTCATGCCGGTGATGCGTTTGAATAGGTTCATTGAGATCGCAGGCGCTGAATGGTGATTGTAAAGGGATTTTTGCCAGATCAGGGGCTATTCTCTATAGCCCGATACGCAATATAATTCGAGAATTACGCCGCCGCTTCCTGCTTCTATCCCGGTCTTGCGGACACAAAGCGCGAAAGGGATAGCTGCGGTAACGGACCGGCAATTACGCCTATCGTTTTACGACATATAAAAAATATTTTATTAAACGATTTTTGAACGAAAACGCTGGTATAATTACAGAACCTTCTATCGCTCACCACTTCCTCGAGCGGCTGTCAGAGGGATGAATCTCCAGACCGTAAAAAAGCGGCGATAACATTGCGACCGGCCCTCCGGTCGCAAGAAAGGCAATATCATGAAAAGGCAGGCAGGCGCGCAAGCGTCCCTACTCACGCTGGGACTGCTGCTTGGTAGCGCGTGCAGTCACGCAGACATCGTCCCCCAGTTCCAGTCGGCGACTCATAGCGGCGGCGACTATCGCTGGATCTACCAGATCGATCTGACCGGCGGAGAGCGTATTCGCAAGGGGAACTACTTCACCATCTACGACTTTGCCGGCTTTATCCCTGGCAGCAACTTCCAGCCGGTCAACTGGGTCTTCTCGACAGCCTTAGTGGGCAAGACCCCTAAAGGCGCCGGCATCGTCGACAATTCCAAAATCCCCAACCTGACCTGGACCTATATGGGCAGGCCCACCGGCGGTTTCAATCTGATCGACCTGGGCCTGTTCGGAGCCTTGTCCAAATACGGCAAGGGACAACTCAGTGACTATGTAGGGACCGGCCGCCGTTACGCGCCGCATGCGCGCGGCAACGGCAAGCCGATGATCACCACAGGGACGATCGAGGTGCCTCAGGCAATTGCCCCGGAGGGAGGATCCCTTTCTCTCCTGCTGCCCGGTCTGGCTACGCTCGGGCTGTTGCTGCGCAAGCGGTCCCGACAGGGTTAAAGGATAACATCTAAACACGAAGGGAACGACCCCGGCTCCAGGGAAGGAGCCAGGGTCGTCGTTGTTTTTGCGAAGGGAACTGGGGCGCTACGCTTCCGGCGGAGCCTCCTGGCTTTTTGCAGCCGCTTTTTCCGCGTCGTTATGGGCTTTGACGGAAGCGGCGAGCCGCACGGAGGCGATCTCCGCATTGCGCGGCATATCGCTGTTGAGGGGGACGTTTTGCGGCAGGCCGTCGTGGCCGGTCCATTCCAGAAAGACCCCGCTGCCCTTGTGATGGCTCAGGAAGGACATAAGCTGCTGGCATAGCTCGCGGGCCCCCGTCGGCGAAGAGACGGCCAGGCGTACCCGGTAGATCGTCTGTTCGACCTCCTCCTTATCCGTCTCCGGCAGGTCTTCGTCCAGGACCCGGCAGCCGGGCAGCCGGGGCAGCAGGCGGTCGGTAAACTCGCGCAGGTCGTTCTCGCGCATAAATCCCACATGAATGGGAAAAGCCATAGCGGCGGTCTCCTTCTTTTATGGATAGGGCCGAGCAGTGGAGAGTTCGAGCAGCTTCTGCGTGATTGCCGTTATTTCCACGTTGGCCTGCTCCTTGCTGATTTGATCGCGCAGACCGACGACGCCACTATTTACCTCATTTTCTCCCAGAATCAAGGTATAGCGCGCGCCCAGGTCGTCGGCGCGCTTCATCTGTGCCTTGAACTTGCGGCCCGTATAGTCCATGTCGGCGGCAATTCCGGCCTCCCGCAGCCAAGATAAAACCATGACGGCGACTTTACGCACCTTCGGATCCTCGCCGGCCGTGATAAGGAACGCCAGAGGCCGCTCGTCCTCCACGGGAAGCTCGATTCCCAACTGCTCCAGCACGATCAGGCACCGCTCCATCCCCAGCCCGAAACCGATGCCCGGCGTCGGCGGACCGCCGCACTCCTCCACCAGCAGGTCGTAGCGCCCCCCACCCCCCAGCGCGTTCTGCGCGCCGAGCGCATTGCTGACGATCTCGAAAGCCGTCTTCGTATAGTAGTCGAAGCCGCGTACCAGGCGCGGGTCCGGCACGTAGCGAACGCCGGCCGCTGTCAAGTACTCCTGCAGCGTCTCGAAGTGGACGCGGCTCTCTTCGTCCAGGTAGTCGACGAGGCGCGGCGCCTCCGACAGGATGCGTAAATCCCGCTCGTCCTTGGTGTCCAGCATCCGTAGCGGATTAGCCTCAAAGCGATGTTGCCCCTCCGCGCTCATTTCCGAAAGGAACGGCCGGACGTAGTCGCGCAGGGCCTCCAGATAGACCGCGCGGGAAGCGGGCGTGCCCACGGAGTTGATGTGCAGCTCCTGCTCCCGAATGCCCAGATCGCGGTAAAACTCCATCGCCAGCAGGATCACCTCGGCGTCGATAGCCGGGTCGCTGGAGCCGAACGCCTCGACTCCTAACTGCTGGTGCTGCCGGTAGCGCCCGCGCTGGCCGCGCTCGTAGCGGAAGTTCTGTCCGATATAATAGAGCTTCAGAAGCGAATGCTCGGCGAACAGGCCGTGCTCGATGCAGGCGCGAACGGCGGGCGCGGTGCCCTCCGGCTTGAGGGTCAGGCTGCGCCCGCCCCGGTCCTCGAAGGTAAACATCTCCTTGCTGACGATGTCCGTCTCCTCGCCGATGCTGCGGGTGAACAGCTCGGTCTGCTCCAGGATAGGCGTGCGGATTTCCCGGTAGCCGTAGCGGCGGCACACCTCCCGAAAAACGCCCTCGACAGTGCGCCAGCGGGCGGTATGCAGCCACGCATCCTTGACGGAAGGAAACGGCAGCACGTCGTTCATATAAGGCGGAGCGGCATACTTCATGGAGATCGAGAACCCTCGTGCGTTGGATTGCGGCGGTTCCTATTGTACGGCACGAGGGCAACGGAAGTCAAATCGACAAGGGCTGCGAGGCACAGAGGCGGGACGAAGATTTCACTATAACCTGGGTTGAGAGAATGATAAAAATGAGGTAACATCTTATAAGCGTCTAATTGGATGCGAAAGGAGACTTATCTATGATTAACTTAAACCGTGACATTCGCTCTCTCACCGACTTCAAACGTAATACCAACGACTTTGTCAAGCAGATGAAGGAGACTCGAACCCCCGTTGTGCTGACGGTCAACGGCAAGGCGGAGTTGGTCGTACAGGACGCGGAAAGTTATCAGGCCCTGCTCGATCGCCTGGAACAGATCGATGCTATCGAAGGCATCCGGCGCGGCCTGGAGCAGATGGAACGAGGGGAAGGCCGGCCGGCTGAGGAACTGTTTGCCGAATTCCGCAGGCGGCATGGTATCCCTAATGGCTGAGGAGTATGCCATCATCCTCCAGCCAGAGGCGTATGAGGGGATGGAAAGCGCCTATGAATTCATCGAGCAGCAAGCGCCGGAATATGCCCACGAATGGGCCATCGGCCTGATGGAGGCGATCGACTCCCTGAAAACCTTTCCCGGCCGCTGCGCCATCGCACCAGAGAACGAATTTTTCCCTCAAGAGATCCGGCAGCTTCTCTATGGCAAGGGAAGGGGCGTTTACCGGGTGTTGTTCGCCATAACCGGCGATACGGTTTCCGTCTTGCACATACGCCACAGCGCCCAGGACACTTTAAAGCCAGACGAGATGTAGCCAATGCAGAAGAGTGAGACAGAGGTTAAGCGGAAAGAAAAGGCTGCGCGACAGCAAACGGACGGAGAGAGAGTATACACACCATGAGGATCGCCTATTTCGACTGTTTCAGCGGGATCAGCGGCGACATGACGCTCGGCGCGCTGCTGCACGCGGGCGTAGACGAGGCCGCCTGGCGGTCCGAGCTGGCGAAGCTGCAGGTGCCGGGCTATGAGATCCAGGTCTGCCCGGTCGTCAAGGAAGGCATCTCTGCGACCAACGTGGACGTCGTCCTGCATGCGGCGGACCAGGGGCACGGACGGCATCTGACCGACATCAAGGCGATCTTGAATGGAAGCGGGCTTGCGAAGGCGGTGCGGAAGCGGGCACTGGGTGTCTTCGAGCGGCTGGCCCGCGCCGAAGCGAAGATCCACGCGACCACGCCGGACCGCATCCACTTCCATGAGGTCGGCGCGGTGGATGCCATCGTGGACATCGTTGGCGCGTGCATCGGCCTAGAGATGCTGGGTATCGAGAAAGCCTACTCCTCTACCCTGCCCCTCAATCGCGGCTGGGTGGAGTGCGCGCACGGAACGATGCCGGTTCCGGCTCCGGCGACGCTGGAACTGCTGGCCGGCTTCTCCTTCCGCCCGGACGATCGCCCCAAGGAGCTTATCACGCCGACAGGCGCGGCCCTCCTGGCCGAGATCGCCGAGCGGGAGTCCAACGGCACGATCGCGCCCGTCCCGCCGTTCACGCTGCGCGTGGTCGGCTATGGCGCCGGCAAGCGCGATACCTGGATACCCAACCTGCTGCGCCTGCTCGTCGGAGATACGTCGGAGGAATAACGAGATTGGGCATTAGGCATCATGTCACGGGCGAATAGATCCGCAGCCACAAAAGCACGCAATCGCCCTTCGGCGACCCGCTCCCAGGAGGATTCTCCCTCCCCTGTTCCTGGGGGAGGCAGGGCCGCAAGGCTCGTGGCGAGCAAGGGGATGGGGACCGTCCGCGCAGGCGGACTTCGCGCCTTTGTGGCCGCAGTTTCAACGGCCCGGCGTCCGGAAGAATCCAGGGAGACACCGGTCGTAACCGTGCCGCGCGCTCCCGCGATTCCGCACATCGTCTGGATGATCGCCATGCTCGCTCTCCTGCTGCGTATCGGCCTGGCGCTCGCCACCCACTACACCAGCGAAGACTACATGATCACCCTGCGCTACGCGGAAAACCTCGCCCACGGCCAGGGTTTCGTCTATAACGCGGGCGAGCGCGTGCTGGGAACCACCACCCCGCTCTACACGCTCTTTCTGGCGCTGGTCGCCCGGCTTGGCCTCAATGCCACTGCGGCCGGCAAGACCCTCAATATCCTCGCCGACTCGATGCTCTGCGTGGTGATGTACCGCTGGCTCTCTTCGGTAGGCGAGGAAGCGGCGGGGAAGCTGGCCGCCTTCTGGGCCGCCGTCGATCCGCTGCACCTGCGCTGGGCCATCTCCGGCATGGAGACAGGCCTGGTGACGTTGTGCGGAGCGTGGATCTGGCTGGCTTATGCGCAGCGGCGCTATGTGACCGCCTATGCCGTGCTGGCCGTCCTGTTTCTGCTGCGCTGGGACACGACTCTGCTGGCGCTCGTTCTGACGGCCGCCATCTGCTGGCGCGAACGGCGGCTGCCCCTGAAAGAGCTGAGCCTCTATGTCATTCTGATCGCGCCCTGGCTGCTCTTCGCGACCTGGTACTTCGGCAGTCCTATCCCCGTGACCGGCGCGGCAAAGATGACTGTCTACGGCTGGCGTGGCCGCAGCGCCTTGCTGCCCTACGCCGGTCCGCTCTTCATGGCCTATTTCGGGGCCGCGCTCCCCTTCACCCTGCTCGCCTTCCTCGGGATCAGGCGCGTGATACGGCAGCGCTGGACCGTGCTGCTGCCGCCTCTTATCTGGTTCGGCCTCTACTGGGTGGCCTTCCTGGTCTCCAAAATATTGCTTTTCTCGTGGTACCTGGTCCCCCCATCACCGGTCTACGGGATGCTCGCTGCGCTGGGCGCCCTGCAGATCGCGCGCCAATGGGGGCGCGCCTGGCCGCGTTCCGTCTGGCTGGGATCGGTCGGCGCCGTTGCAGGACTGGTGACCGTGACCATCGCCTGGGCTATGTTCCTCTCGTGCCGGGAATCGCAGCGTATCGAGGACAACCTGGGTATTCCTATCGGTCTCTGGCTTCAAAGGCACAGCCGGCCGTCAGACCGTATCCTGCTGGAGCCGATCGGCTATATCGGGTACACTTCCCAGCGGCCCATTCTCGACGCCGTCGGCCTGGTGACCCCCGCCGTACTGCCCTACTACAACTCCCGAAACGCCGCGCCGCTCTTGAATATTTCCCTTGCCTTCCGGCCCGAGTGGTGCGTCCTGCGCCCCGGCGAGATCCAGCATATCCTGGATGCCCAGCAATCGACCGGCATTCGCTGGACGGACCTCTATGAGCCGGTCAAGACGTTTCGCTACACGCCGCGTCCGGATCGAGATTGGATCATTTTTACCATCTATCACCGTAAATGACTTGAATCTCCTCTCCCGTAAGAAGGAGGCGCTCTATCCAGAGCGTACAGGCTTCCTACTCAGTCCCCTCTCCTAGAATTTGGGAATGGGGCAAGGGGTGGGCCAGGCGATTGGGGGGTCGGAGGTGGGACCTGGGAAGGAGGCGAAATGGCTCTCTACCTGACGGAGCGGGACGTGGAGCGTCTGCTGACCATGCCGGAAGCGGTGACCGCTCTGGAAGCGGCTTTTCGGCGGCAGGCGGCAGGCGAAGTCATCAACCAGCCGCGCCGGCGCCTGTTTCTGCCGGCCGGCGTCTATCATACGATGGTGGCGGGGGATGTGGGCCTGGGCGCTTTCGGAATCAAGGCTTATGCCTCCTTTCCCCCGAAGACGCGCTTCCTGATGCTGCTCTACAGCGCGCAGAACGGCGACCTGCTGGCTATCCTGGAGGCCGATAAGCTGGGCCAGATGCGGACCGGAGCCGCTTCGGGCGTGGCGACGAAATATCTTGCTAAGCAAGGTCCTCTGCGCGTCGGCATCTACGGCACAGGCTGGCAAGCCTGGTCGCAACTGGAGGCCCTATGTGCCGTTCGGGAAGTGAAAGAGATCACCGCCTACAGCCGCAATGCCGAGCACCGGGAAACATTCTGTAAGGAGATGACCGCTCGCCTGAGCGTTCCCACCACGCCCGCAGAGCGCCCCGAAGCGGCAGCGGAGGGACAGGACGTGGTCATCACCGCAACGACCGCGCGTGAGCCGGTTCTGCGTGGAGCATGGCTGTCACCCGGCGCGCACGTCAATGCCGTCGGCAGCAACCTCCTGATGAAACGCGAGATAGACGAAGAGACCCTCCAGCGAAGTCAGCGCATCGTCATCGATTCCATCGAGCAGGCCAAACAGGAGGCGGGCGATCTACTGATCCCTTACGAGCGGCGCCTGTTCCGCTGGGAGCAGGCTGTGGAGCTCTCCGATGTCGTCTCCGGCAGAGCGGACGGCCGCACGGACGATTCGCAGATCACTCTGTTCAAATCGCTGGGAATCGCCCTGGAAGATGTCGCCGTGGCGATGGCCGTCTACACAAAAGCTCGCGCCGAGAACATCGGCACGTCTCTGTCCTTTTGGCAAGCGCCATAACCGGTGCGCAGCGACGGTTCCGTCTGGTACAATAGAATTTATGAGACCGCGAAAGTATCATAATTATTTCGGACTGATCGCCATACTTACACTGGGTATTCTCCTCGCTGGATGTCCCGGATGCAATCACCAGAGCAACACGACAACCACTACCGTGAAGCCGGTGACCGCCCCGATGGGCATCACCTTCACCGACGTCACCCACAAGGCCGGCATCGACTTTCACCACGTCAACGGAGGCTTCGGTAATAAGTGGCTGCCGGAGACGATGGGCAGCGGCCTCGCCTGGATCGACTACGATGGCGACGGCTACCCGGACCTGTTTCTGGTCAATAGCCGGTATTGGACCCCCGCCGAGATACGCTCGGCAGGGCTAAACGTTCCCTCGAACTATCCTCCTGGGCCGATGCCCACCTGCAAGCTCTACCACAATAACCGCGACGGCACGTTCACCGACGTGACCAGGCAAGCCCATCTCGATATTCCCATGTACGGCATGGGCGTCTGCGTGGGCGACTACGATAACGACGGCCATCCGGACCTCTACGTCACCGCGCTCGATCGCAACTACCTGTTCCACAACAACGGCGACGGCACGTTCACCGACAGGGCGGAGCAGGCCGATCTCAAGGATGGCGGCTGGAGTACGAGCTGCGCCTGGGTGGACTATAATAAGGACGGCAAGCTCGATCTGGTCGTCTGCCACTACGTCGACTGGTCCCCGAAAACGGATATCGCCTTCTACCAGGGCGGGCATCGCCACTATGGCCGCCCGCAGCAGTACACCGGAGAGCCGCTGGCCCTCTACCGGAACGACGGCAACGGCCACTTCACCAATGTCACAAGGCTGGCCGGGCTGCTCGTCGACGGCGATGGGCGCAAGATCCAGGGCAAGTCGCTGGGCGTGGCGATCTGCGACTACGACGGCGACGGCTGGCCCGACATCGCCGTGGCCAACGACACCGAGCCGAACTACCTGTTCCATAACGATGGCAACGGCACGTTCAAAGAGGTCGGCGTGGAGACCGGCATGGCCTACAGCGACAACGCCGTGGCGCGCGGCGCGATGGGCATCGACGCCGACGACTACGACCGCTCCGGCCGGGAGAGCCTGCTCATCGGCAACTTCTCCAACCAGATGCTCGCTCTCTACCACAACGAAGGCAACGGCATCTTCCGCGACGTAGCGCCGCAGAAGGGCATCGGGCAGCCGAGCCTCCTCAAGCTCTCCTTCGGCTGCCTCTTCGCCGATCTGAATAACGACGGCTGGCCCGACCTGCTCGTCGCCAACGGCCACATCGACGACGACGTGAACGAGGTCCAGAAACAGGTCGAGTACCAGGAGAGCCCGCTGATCTTCCGCAATCTGGGCAACGGCTCTTTCGAGGATGTCAGCAGCCAGCTCGGCCCGGATATACAGCGTAGGATCGTGGGACGCGGCCTCGCCTATGCCGACTACGACCTCGACGGCTTTCTCGACGTCGCCATCTCCACCAACAACGGCCCCGCCTACCTGTTCCACAACAGTGGCAACGGCAACCACTCCCTGCGCCTGGAGCTGGAGGGCACGAAGAGCAACCGCAGCGCCATTGGCGCGGCTATCCTCGTCAAGGTCGGCGGCACGACCCAGAGCTATCACGTCCGCAGCGGCTCATCCTATTGCTCCCAAAGTGAGCTGCCGGTAACCGTGGGGCTGGGACCGGCGCCCCAGGCGGACAGCATCACTATCCAGTGGCCTTCCGGCTTGACTACCAGCCTGACTTCCGTCGCCGCCGGACAGATCTATAAGGTCGTCGAAGGCAAGGGCATCGTCTCCCAGCGCCCCTTCAAGCATATCTGATCTTCTCCCCTACCCCTGTCGCATGGCGGATCGCCGACTCAGCCATGCGACAGGCAAACACGTCTCTGCGATAATGTCCCTGCCCAAATTAGGAAAGGAAGAATGACTCCCTAGCCATAAGAGCAGGAGGGCATCTGCTCCAATGGTAGATGCGCGCAGGCCTCGTCGTGGCGTATCTTTATTCCGGATAGCCGCCCCTGATACGTTCATCCTGAGAACACTGAGTGGCGGGGAAAGGAGATAAGCCGGGATATGAAAGGCCCATCGAATCTATTGGAGCAGTTTTCTTCGGAGCTGGCGGAGGTCGTCGAGCGGGTAGCGCCTTCGGTGGTGCGCGTGGACGACGGTACCCGCCTGACCGCCACTGGCATTATCTGGGAGGCGGCAGGCATCGTGGTGTCCACCTCGCATGGGGTCGAGCGGGATGAGGACCTGGCGATCGAGCTGGCGGACGGAACGCGCCACGCCGCCACATTGGTCGGGCGCGACCCCGATACCGACCTGGCGGTGCTGCGCGTGGAGGCGACCGGCTTGCCGGAGATCGCGCGGGCAGAGCCGGCAGAGGTCCAGGCCGGGCAACTGGCGCTGGCGCTGGGCCGGCCGGGCGTCTTCGGGCTGCAGGTGACCCTGGGCCTGCTCAGCGCGCGGATCGAGACTCAGACCAACGCGCAGCCGGGCTACCTGCTCCATACCGACGCCGTGCTCCATCCTGGCTTTTCGGGCGGGGCGCTGGTCGACGTGCGCGGCCGGCTGGTCGGCCTGATCGATCTGATGTTCGGGCGGGGACGCGGCGTGGCGCTGGGCACGCCGATCGTGGCGCAGGTAGCGGAGACCATCCTCAAGCAGGGCCGCGTCGCACGCGGCTATCTGGGCGTCCGGACGCAGGGCGTGGCCTTGCCGGACAGCCTCGTCAAGAGCCTGGGACTGGAGCAGCAGACCGGCCTGCTCGTCATCCAGGTCGAGAACGCCAGTCCGGCCGAGCAGGGAGGACTGCTGGTAGGCGATATCCTGCTCGCCATCGACGGCCAACCGGTCCGGGACGGCGAGGATTTGCGCCGGAGCCTGCGCGCCCTGCCCGCCGGCAAGCAGATCGCCCTCGATCTGGTGCGCGGCGGCGAGCGACGCGCGCTGCAGGCAACATTGGGGACTAGGGACTAGGGACTGGGAACTGGGGACTCCGCCGCTCCGCGCCTGGGGACTAGGGAAAAGCCTGTGTTGGAGGCATCTACCTCGGCAGCTAAGCTTTCCCCAGTCCCTAATCCCTAGTCCCCAGTCCCTGCTTTTAGGAGCTTTAGGTGATCCGTATCTTGATCGTGGCGGCCTACGCCTCGGTGCGGGCGGGCCTACACGCGCTTCTGGCCGATACCGAGGACTGCCAGGTCGTCGGCCAGGTCAGCGGCAGTGACGAGCTGGAGCAGTTCTTGCCGCAGGCCCGGCCGGACGTCGTTCTCTGCGATGATAACGAGGCCGACCGGGTCCACCTGCTGGCGGTTCTGGAGGAGACGCCGACCGGGTTAGTGCTGCTAAGCGACGATCCCGGCGTCCCCCGCTTGCTGGCGGCAGGCTCCCTGCCCGGCTGGGCCTGCCTGCGCAAAGAGGCGGACGGGCCGGAGATCGCCGGGGCGGCGCGGGCGGTGGCGGCCGGGCTGGTCGCGCTGGAGTCTCCTCTGGCGCGGCAGGTCCTTGCGGCGCCCACCGCTTCCGGTCCGGCCGAAGCAGAGACCTCCAACGGCGTGCTGACAGGCCGCGAAAGGGAGGTGCTGCAGTTGATGGCGGAAGGATTGCCCAACAAGAACATCGCCGCGCGCCTGCACATCAGCCAGCACACCGTCAAATTCCACGTCGCCTCCATTCTCACCAAGCTGGGCGCTTCCAGCCGCACCGAGGCCGTCACTCTGGGCGTTCGCCACGGCTACATTCTGCTGTAATGTCTTTGTAGAGGCTCAGTGTCCGTTGGGCGCGAGTAGGCCCCACTCCTGGCCGTTGTACCATAGGAACGATCTCAGCAACTTCGGCAAGCCATTCGGCGGCGATCAACATCGTGGGCCTGCTCGTGTGAGCAGGCCCACTCTCAAAACACCGCTATGGGAATGCCCGGCCTATCCGGAAGCGACCGGTGCTTCCGCGACCGCTTGCGGATAGTGCAGGCGCTTGAAGCGGCTGTCTATCGCATCGGCTTCGACCCAGCATAATCTTCCTTCGAGCTCATGCGCATCCGATATGCCCGCCTCTGCCAGCAGATCGCGGGCGGCTGCTCCCAGCAGTACCTGCAAGACGGCAGCGTGCTCCTGAGGCTGCGTCACAAACCAGAGGCACGGCATCTCGCGCTCGCGAAACGCATACCCCACTTCCCGGATGACTGCCAGGACTTCACTGTCATCCATGGTAACCTTTCCTCTCTAGCTTCTTTCTTCTTTTTTGCCCGAACGGGCCTTTGCAGGAGGTTCCTGCTCGATCCGAGGTCTGTCCCCGGCGCTTCTACAGACAGGGAGCACTTCCTGTCCGGGTTATGCCATACTCCGCTGCTAAATCTACGTATACTTTAGAAGTGGGCGCGACGCCCTATGCGAGAACAGACGACTGTCATGGCGATCGCCCTGATGTTCCCGTCCTATTTCGATTACGGAGCCTCGGACCGGTTGTGACGTGCCCAACGGTACGCCGCTACCGGCCCGCCCTGAAGGATCGAACCGAATGCCCAGACTACAACTCCGCAAGCGCCCGGCGCCCACAGAGACCCTGCCGTTGCCGGCGGGACAGATCACGGTCTTGCTGCGTAGGCCGGGGAGCGATCATCCCGAGCAACTGCCGCCCGAGCAGATCAGCGACGTACTCCCCATCCAGGGAGCGCTTCTCTGGGTCGATATACGTAACCCTGGCCCATCGGAGTTAGCTATGCTGCGGGAGGAGTTCGACTTCACTCCCCTCTCTCTCGAAGACATCGCCAAGCAGCGGCAGCGACCGAAAGTGGATGAATATCCAGGCTACTATTTCCTCGTCATGTACGCCCCCCTGCGCGGGCGGGACCGGGAGCTGGAGACCACCGAAGTCGATCTGTTCGTCGGACGCAACTACATCGTCTCGCTACACAAGGGAGAGGTTCCGGCGCTCGACGAAGCGGAGCGCCGCTGGGAACGCGCCCGTCCTGACCTGCGGGACCGGGTCGGCTTCCTGGCGCACATCGTCGTGGACGCCATGATTGACTCCTATTTCCCGGTCGTCGACGATATCGATGATCGGCTCGAACGGCTGGACTGGACGATGTTTCGTGGCAACGCCAGCGCCAATCCCGCCGAGCTGCTGGCGCTGAAGCATAGCCTGTTCGAGCTGCGCAAAGCCATCTATCCACTGCGCGAGGCATTCCAAGAGTTTCCGCGCCGGGAGCACTCCCTTTTCGACCTGGAGACCCATCCCTACTTCCAGGACGTCTACGACCATATCCTGCGCCTGCTCGACATTGTGGACATCCAGCGGGACATGATCGCCGGCGCCCTCGACGCGCACTTGGCGTTCCTCTCCAATAGCCTCAACGAGACCATGAAGATCCTGACGGTGGTCGGCATCTGCGAGGCCGCCGCGGGCGCGATGTTCGGAGCCTGGGGCATGAATGTTAAGGGCGTACCCTTCGCGCACGTCACCGTCGGAGGCGTCGAGATCGGGTTCTGGCTGGTGTGCGGAATCACCACAGTGATAATCGCCCTCACCCTATACTGGCTCAAGCGGCGCGGCATGTGGTAAAAATTTCGGCGTTCGTGATGAGGAGGATCATGCCTGAATTCAAATATGCCGATGAGACCGAAGTGCGCGTGTCCCAGTTGATGACGCTGGAGTGGGCCAATTTTCTGGGCACGGTGCATGGCGGCCAGGTGCTGCATCTGGTGGACAACATCGCCTACGTGTGCGCGGCGCGCTACGCGGGAAACGTCTGCGTGACCGCCGCCGTAGACCGCGTGGACTTCTACGAGCCTATCTACGTCGGCGAGCTGCTGAACCTGGTGGCGCGCATCAACTACGCGGGCCGCACCTCCCTGGAAGTGGAGATCAACGTCTATGCGAAGAACATCCAGACCGGCAAGGTGCGCCACACCAACGACTGCCATCTCACGATGGTCGCCATTCAAGAGGGCAAGCCGGTGCCGGTGCCGCGTCTCGTCTGCCGCACGCGCGAGGACAAAGCGCGCTATATCCAGGCCAAGATGCGCCGCGAGATGGGCCTGCGCTACCGTGAGGAGCGCGATCGCTTCCTCGAACAGTTCGCCAACATGAGCGATTCCGAACTCGACACCCTGATCGCCGAGCAACAGAAACCAAAGGCCTGAACAGCAGGTCTATATTGGAAAAGAGGTGTCTGTATCTTATTTATGGAGCGGGCTATTCTGAATCGGGCGACTGAAGTCGCAGCAACAAAGGCACGAAGCCGCCCTTCGGCGGCTAGTTCCCCAAAGCTCTCCCCGATTCCAGGGGAGGGGAGATTTGGGCGCAGCAAGCAGCGCCCCTACAGAATCTCCCCCTCTGCTTACGAAGGAGAGGGGGAGGGGTGCCGAACCGTTGAGGCGCCGATGGCGATTGGAGAGGAGGTGAGGTCCTTCCCTGTCCTTACGAAGGAGACGCAGGGCCGCAAGGCCCGTGGTGAGGAGGGAGGTGAGGTCTCTGGGAGGGGTGACGAGAAGTGGCGTCTGAGGTATAGGAGTCTAAAACAGTGAGAGCGAAGAGGGCTTTCATAAAAGGGTGCCAGGGGGTTGTTTTCTTCCTGGCGGCTTTGGGCGCTATCGGGCTATTCTGCCCACAGCGGCTTCCCGCGCAGGACGAGACCGGTTTCCCGGATGTGCCTAAAAACCATTGGGCCTACCAGGCCGTGACCGACCTGAAGCGCCGGGGAATCCTGATCGGCTACCCGCCGGGCGGTGTGACCCAGGTCGAGAGCCACTCGGCCACGGCAACGGTTTCCACCCGGCGACCGGGAACCGCGACTAAGCACAGGCGTCCATCGGCATCCTATCGTAATCGAAGAGAATTGCCGTATCCTGCCAGACGGAAGGTCGGCCGCCAGAGGTAGAGAACGCTGCAGGCCCGTCGGCAATCCGGCCCTCTCGGATAGGCAAAAAAAGGGGCACGCACGAAGCGTGCCGTATAGGGGCAAACGAGCTTAAGGAGGATCTAAACACCGTTTATTATGGATATAGTGTCCGGTCTCTTTAGGGCGTTCTGCTTTCCTGAAAAGCGCGGTGAAGCCCTAATGATCGTCCCGGTCGCGACCCTCTTTGCGCAGGTGGCCGGGCGCATGCTCCCAGCCCAGATGGCGGCCTCGATCGTGGCGCGGGCCGTCCCAATCATCTTCGTCGTGGTCCCGCTCCCGGTGAACGGGATGTTTCCGCCAGTGATGGTGATGATGGCGCCACTCCCAGTCATCGTCGTCTCGACGCGGCGGAGGGCAATACCGATGCGGTTTTCCCGTTCCGTAGTGAAGATGTAAGTCGACCGATAGGCTGGAGTGTAATTTCTGCGCCTGTGCGGGCGCCGAACCCGTCACTATCCATAGCAGGGCGCAGGCGCCCGAAAAAGCTAACCCAGAAAGCATCCGATCTCTCATGCTTGTTTCTCCATTCGGCGGCAAAGGCCGCCGATATAGTGAGTATATGCCACAAGCAGGCGGAGAACGGGGCTGCAAAAAACACGGATGTCCGGCAGGAAGGGTATTAGGATATGGCCGAAGAGCCGAAAAATTCTCTGGGGCGTTTATGGCAGAGTATGCGCCAGAAAACGGCGGAGGCCGTCGGCCGCCAGGCAGCGGCGCTGGCGCGGGGCAAAGTGGCCGGCAAAACCGTGACCGACGACGCAGGCAATATCCTCGTCGATGCCGGTCACGTCATCGACGACGCGGTGCTCGCGCGAGCGGAAGCGGCGGGCAAGCTGGCGGAGGTGGCCGCCGCCGCAATGACCGCGCAGGTCCAGGACCTCAAAGAGCAGGCGGCAGGGCAGTACAGCCGGACCGACGAGGGCCGTGAAGCCTGGGCGCTGGGCACCATGGAGGCCTACGCGCAGGCGCGCCGGTATATCGGCTATATCGCCGGGGTGGAAGTGACCGACATTCGGGGAAACGTGATCGTGCCGGCCGGCAAGAAGATCGAGGATGAGGATGTCCGCGCCGTCCGGGAGGCGGAGCAGTTGTCGGCCCTGATCTTCTCTGCCGAACAGGGCGGCCTGGCGCCGCCCGGGCACGAAACACCGACGCCGCCAGTCCCACAGGCCCCGCTGCTGGTCGAAGCGACGGCGCCGGAAGAGTCCCTTCCTCCGCCGCGCCGCGCGCCACTGCCGGTCATCAAGCGAGATCACAAACCGGAAGAGTGATTTTTCTTTCGTTATCACTACCCGAAGGGGACTAAGAGCCCCCGACAAACTGCCTTTTATTTTTCTCCCCTTACGAAGGGCGTGAGGGGAGTGAGGGGTGGGTATTGTTAAGGGAACAAAGGAGACAAGTGTGAAGCACGCGCTCATTCTAAAGATCGCGATGAGCCTGATCGGGCTGTCCTTGCTGGCAGGGTCGGCGGAGGCCAAGCCGGAATACGCGGCCAAAGAGGGCAAGCCCTGCAGCTACTGTCATGTCAATCCGGCCGGCGGCGGCCCGCGCAACGCGCGCGGTATCTACTATGCCATGCACGATCATTCGTTCGCCGGATACGATGAAGCCAGGGTGATGGGACAGCCGCATTTCACCTCGGCCTGGAAAATCACGGTTCCCTCCGGCACGCGACGGATCGCCATCGCCGACGTCGTCGGAGACAAGCAGTTGCGCCTGCTGGCGCTCGGAGAGGACAATACTCTCACGATCAACCGCGTCACCAGGGACGGCCTGCAAAAAGAGGCTTTGATCGATCTGGGCGCGGATGCGGCCCATTTTGCCGTCGGCCGCTTCGCCAAAGACCGGCCCGCGCTCATCGCCGTTCCCGGCGCGATCTTTTACAAGGAAGGCGACAAATACACTCGCAAGGATACTCCCGGTCTTAAAGCCATAGACGGCTCGGCCCGCTTCGTCAACAACACCGAAAGCCTGCTTGTCTTCGAGAACGGCAGCCCGAAGACCTGGACCTTAGACCTATCAGCGGCCGATCCCCTGGTGCCCGGCAAGCCACTCGTGAACCCGCAGGACAGCGCAGGCGTCTTACGAAATGAGATACTGCACGCCTCCCCGGAAAAACTCACCACTCTCGGCATTCCGGAACCTGCTGCCAAATCCGGCGTGGTCGGCGGCTTCGATCCCCGTGAGGATGGCCGCTTCTATCTCTTTGCGCCGGTGGTCGAGGCGAACGGGACCTACCTGGAGATCGTAAATAAAGACGCGCTTAGCGGCGGTGATCCCAGCCCGGTCTGGAAGAGCGACCGGATCGACGGCAAGGCGCTGGACGTGGCGATCGGCCGCGATCCCAGGGACGGGAAGCAGACCGGCCTCTTCGTGCTCCAGGCCACCGGGGACGGCGGCAAAGACCGCGTCATCACCTTCTACGCCCTGGATTAGAGGAACAGGCACGTGATAGATCCCGAACGCAGGCTGCCCGATCCCTATGAGCTGCCAAACACGGAGCCGGAGGAGCGGGAGCCTGCCTCTCTGGCTTCCCGAATGAGGGAGGCATTGGAGGCGCAATGGGAGAGGATCGCCCCTGCCGGACAGCAGACGCTGGAGGCCGTCGGCCCGGCCCTGCGCGCCTCCCTGGCCGGCTTAAAGGAGCGGCTGCGCTCGGAAGTGAGCGCCTCCCTCGGCTCCGTCATCGCGGTGGCTTCCGTCGGGCTGGCGATGATTGCGACCCTGGAGATAAAGAGCCTCCAGTTGCACGGCGTCTATCTGCTGTTCTTTGCTGCCGTCGTCGTCAGTACCGTGGTGGGCCGCCTGCGCGCCGGCCTGCTGGCGATCTTACTCTCGACCCTGCTCTGCGCGCTGCTCCTGCGCCCGCCGTTCACGTCGCCGGATATTCCGGTGAGCCGTCTTTCTCTGGCCGTGTACGCGCTGGTCTCCCTCGCGACCGCGATCCTGGCCGATAGTCTGTATGCGGCCAGCCAGAACGCCGAAACGGCGCGATTCCAGGCCGAGATGCGAGGCCGCCGCGCCCGGTTCCTCGCGGAGGCGAGCGGCTTGCTGGCCGACTCGCTCGATTACGAGACGACGCTGGAGCGTGTCGCCCGGATGGCCCTGCCCCAATTCTCGGACGGATGTACCGTCGATCTGATCGAAGAGGGCGCGCCTATGCATCGGATCGTCGAGGCCCACGTGGATCCCCAACAGGAGAC
>DASRCN010000004.1:0-34784 GCA_035653075.1 Chthonomonadaceae bacterium
GAAAGAAGCCTTCGATCCAGTGCCATTGGGCGTCCGAAAGATCGGTGGTATAGGCTTTGCGGGTCGGCATGAAAGCTTATTCCATGCCGACCACGCAAACTTTCCGAGTTTTCGGACAGGCTCTTAAGCCTCCGAAAATCGATAGCGACACCTTCTCTTCTTATTATAGCAAAGGCAGGCTTGCATTGGGATGCCCGCTGGCGTATAATACTCCTGCTGCCTGCCGTTAGCATCCCTGCATTCTAGCGAAGAGAACCGATCTGCCGATCATGCCCATGCCTGCCAAAGCCGCCAAATCTGCTCGCCCTGCCCGCAAGGAGGTTCCCCGGCGTCACATACCGGACGCGCTAGAGGCGGTGTTCGGGCCGGACGGTCCGCTGGCGGCAGCCCTGCCGGGCTACGAGATGCGCGCCGAGCAGTTGGCCGTGGCGGAGACCATCGAGCGGGCGATGAGCCTGGGAAAGCCCTGCCTGACGGAAGCGGGCACCGGCGTCGGGAAAACGCTGGCCTACCTCGTGCCCGCCGTGCGCGCCGCCCTGATGGGCCGGCGCACGGTCATCAGCACCCACACGATCAATCTTCAGAACCAGCTCATTTTTAAAGACATCCCGCTCGTCTTAAGCCTGTTTCCCGAAGCGGAGGCGCGCGTCCGCTATACCCTGATGAAAGGACGCGGCAACTTCCTCTGCAAGCAGGAACTGGACAACGCCCACGCCGACCTCTTCCTGACGAGCGATCCGCTATTCCGCCGCGTCGAGCGCTGGGCCGCCCGCGAAGACTGCACGGGCGACCTGGCCGATCTGCCGTTCACCTTCCCTAACTGGAGCGAGATCGCGGCCAATCAGGACACCTGCCGAGGCGCCGAGTGCCGCTACTACACCTCCTGCTACTACTACCAGATGCGCCGCGACGCCATCGACAGCGACATCATCGTCGTTAACCACGCGCTCTTCTTCAGCGACCTGCTCCTGCGCCAGTCCGATCCCTCGGCGGGCATCATCCCCGATTACGACAGCGTCGTCTTCGACGAGGCCCACCACCTCGAAGACGTGGCGACCAAGACCTTCGGCATCGAGTTCGGCTCCCGCCGCCTCGTCAATCTGATCGACACGCTCAAGCATATGCGCAGCCTGGACATCGACAAATCCCGTCTGCAGACTCTCGAGGACATGAACGCCGGCCTGTTCGTTCCCTTCATCCAGGCCGGCAAGAACGAGTTTTTCTTCGACGATATTCTCCAGGACGAGGCGCGCCAGAAGACGGAAGAGTGGACCGGGCTGACCTGCAACGCCGTCGCCGCGCTGCAGAACGATCTCTTGGGGATCGCCAAAGACGATGAGTTTCTGCGGGACCGGCTGGAGGGGATTGCGCGGATGTGTGGGCGGGCGCGGGAGGAGCTGAGCCAGCTCTTCTTCCAGAAGGACGACAACGCCATCCGCTGGGCTGAGGTCACAATGACCGGGCGCGGCAGCAAGAAGGAGCCGCGCGTCCTGCTGCATCTCACGCCCGTCTCCGTGGCCGGGCTGCTGCAGGAGACACTGTGGGAACGGATGCAGGCCCGCCAGGGCAGTGTCATTCTCACATCGGCGACCCTGGCGAACTCCGGCACGTTCTCCTATCAGCGGGCACGGCTGGGCATACCGGAGGACGCCATCAAGTGCATCGTGGGCAGCCCGTTCGACTTCAAGAGCCAGGCCATGCTCTACGTGCCGGGGCATCTGCCCGCCCCCGCGCCTGTCCCGGCCTACACGGATAAAGTCGTGGCGGAGATCGAGCGGGTCCTGGAATTGACCGAGGGCCGGGCGTTCCTGCTGTTCACCTCCCGCGCCATGCTCAACACGGTCTACGATCACCTCAAGGACAAGCTGCCGTATCCCCTGTTCAAGCAGGGCGATCTGCCGCCCGGTAAGCTCGTCGAGGCGTTTCGGGCGAGCGAGAACGGCTGTCTGCTCGGCGTGCAGACCTTCTGGGAGGGCGTGGATATTCAGGGCGAGGCGCTCTCCTGCGTCATCATCGACCGGCTGCCCTTCGCCGTTCCCGATTCGCCGGTGACCAAAGCGCGCACCCAGCGCATCATCGAGGCGGGCGGCGACTGGTTCCGCGAATACGCCGTGCCGCAGGCGCAGATCCGGCTCAAGCAGGGGTTCGGGCGGCTGATCCGCACCCGCGCCGACCGGGGCATCGTCTGCATCCTGGACACCCGCCTCATCACCAAAGACTACGGCCCGGAGTTTGTCCGCTATCTGCCACCCGCCTCCCGCGCCAGCAAATGGCCTCGCGTCGAGCGCTTCTGGCATGAAGCATTAAGCCCCCCGGCAGGAAGCTCGGGCGGCTAAAGCCGCAGCAACAAGAGCACAAAGTCCGCCTACGCGGACGGCCCCCACCCCCTTCCCCTCCCCAATTTTAGGGGAGGGGGGGACTGTATTGAAAGCCAGTCGCCGAAGGGCGACTTCGTGCCTTTGTTGCAGCGACTTTAGCCGCCCGACAAAACTAGATAACAAGATGACAGAGAAGCCAGAAAAAAGAGAAGTGCTAGTCGTCGAAGACGACTTATTCTTCGGCGTGCGGATCGAGAAGGCGCTGCAGCGGCTCGGCTATACGGTGTGGATAGCGAAAAGCCGGGATGAGGCGCTGGCGCTGGCGGAGGCGCATCCGCCGGCGCTGGTCATCGTCAACTTCGGACGCGATCAATTGGAGCCGCCGGAGGTGGTGCGGCGGATCAAGGCCCTGCCGCACGCCCCGCCGGTGCTGGGATTCGTGTCGCACAAATGGATGCCGCAGGTGCGGCCGAACGCGATGGCGGCGGGATGCGATCTACTGGTCGCGAACTCCGCGCTCTCCATGCGGCTGCCGCAACTGGTGGAAAAACTGGCCCCGCAGAAGAATAGTTGCTAGTGGTTAGTTGCTAGTTGCTAGGGATTTCGTACCTATTACTAGCGCGTGCGGCATCTGTAACTAGCAACTAGCGACCAGGAACTAGCGACTCAAAGGGGGTAAAAGAATCTCCGGGAGCGAGGCGCAGGCCGCGCGCCCAATCGGCGGCGGACATGCGCCGCCCGTTCTCCGGCTGCGCCTCGGTGAGGAGCAGCGTCGTGCCGTCTCCGGCGGCCACGCGTACCCCCGCCGGGGTTTTGCTTATCTCCTGCACGGTCCCTGGCGCGACGGCCCCAGAAGAGGGCGCGGCAATCTCGGCGGACCAGATTTTGACCCGTTTGCCCTTGATGGCCGCGAAAGCGCCCGGTCGCGGACTGACGCCCCGGATGCGGTTGCGGATCGCCTCCGCCGTCTCCTCCCAGCGCAGAATTCCATCTTCCGGCGTGATAGCCGGGGCGAAAGTGGCCTGAGAATGGTCCTGCGGGCGGCGGGGGAGCGTCCCGGCGGCCAGCCCGGCGAGCGTTTCCACCAGAAGCCGAGCGCCGAGATCGGCCAGCTTCGGCGTGAGCGTGCCGGCGGTATCGTCCGGGGCGATGGGCAGCGATGCGGCCAGCAGGATGTCGCCCGTGTCCAGGGTGGCGTCCATCCACATGGTCGTGATGCCGGTCACGATCTCGCCAGCCATGATCGCGCGCTGGATGGGCGCGGCGCCGCGATATTTCGGCAGCAGCGAGCCGTGGACGTTAATGGGGCCGAGCGGCGGTAGGTCGAGCAGCGCCTGCGGAATGATCTGTCCGAACGCCGCCAGCGCCAGCGCATCCGGGGCCAGCGCGCGCATCTTCTCCAAAAACATCTCCGAGCGGACCCGACGCGGCTGCAGGAGCGGCAGGCCGCGCGCCTCCACGGCCTTCTTGACCGGAGAGGCGGCCAATTGCCGCCCCCGGCCCTGCGGCTTGTCCGGCTGCGTCACGACAGCCAGCACGTCGTGCCCCGCGTGCAGCAGCGCCTCAAGCGAAGGGACGGCGAACTCCGCCGTCCCGAAAAAGACCACTCTCAGCTTACGGTCCGTCACGACTACCCACCTCACTATACAGTTGTCAGTTATCAGTTGTCAGTTGCCAGATAAAACTGGATTTTTCTGACAACTGGCAACTAGCAACTGACAACTGCTACTCCCTGGGCGCGGCGTTGCCGTCGTCGTCCTCGCCGGGGCCGATCACCCACTCTAACGTCGCGGGATCCACCTTGTCGATGAACAGGACGCCGTCCAGATGGTCGATCTCGTGCTGGATCACGCGAGCCTCCATTTCGGTGGCGCGCCGGGTGACGGGCTTGCCGCGCCGGTCGAAACCCTGGACCTTGATCTCCATGGCGCGCCGCACCTGGCCTTGCAGGCCAGGAATGGAAAGACAGCCCTCCGGCGGCTCCAACTGCTCGCCTCGTATGCTGACGATCTTGGGATTGATCAGCACGCGCAGCCCCTCGCCGGCGTCGTAGAGAATCACGCGCGTGGAAACGCCCACCTGCGGCGCGGCCAGTCCCAGCCCGTGCGCCTCGCGCATGATCTTCGCCATCCGGTCGATCAACTGGTGCGTCTCTTTTGTGATCTGTGTGACCGGCTTCGCCACGGTGCGCAGGATCGGGTCGCCCAATTTGACAATGGCGGGGTGCTGGCTCCAGGCTTCTTTCAGCTCGTCCGGAACCTGCAGTCCTTCCGCGGTGAGTGTGCTGCTCGTCATTCGGATCGTGACCTCATCCGGTTCTCAAGAAACGAAGCAGGTTTTCCTCGCTCCTTGATGGAACTCCTCATCTGCCTACATTATACTAGATAATAACACAACATGCCCGGAACAAGCCTGTTCGGGCGTCGGCGTGGAGAGCGAAGATGCCGCCTGCAGCCTACTGGAAAACGATCTGGATCTACGTGCCTCTTTTGCTGATTCTCTTCGGCCTGATCCCCTGGCTCCTCTCCATCGTGATGGCCTGGATCGGCCTGAATGGGATACAACCTCGCCTTCCGAAAGGAGAAACGCATGCAGATAGAGCTTAACGAGACGGAGATTCGCCTCCTGGTCGAGATGCTGGATCAGGAGCTTCGGGACGTGCGCTCCGAGGGCTACCATGCCGAAAGCCACGACGCAAAGCAGCTCTTCAAGGCGCGCGAGGCGGTCGTTCGGGACCTGCTGGTGAAACTGCAAGGCTTTGTGCCCGATCACCCACCGGGAAGCTGAGAGCGCACAGGCCTCCATTCAGAATCGCAACAAAAAGGCGCGGGCAGCGGGGAAGAATCCGCGCGCCGCGCCTTTTTCCAGGCGGGCACATCAGGATGTCTGCCTGGAATCAGGATCATTCAGCCTATCAATGACCGGACGAGCTACGTTTTCAATGAGTTCCCGGAAATGCCGGATCAGGCGCTTCGCCGCTGGACGGCTTTTAAGTGACCGGTCGGGAGCTTGACCTTCCGGCAGACGTACCAGCTCGCAACGGCGACGACCGCCCAGGCGAGCAGGGCTAATGGCAGGCAGACCCAGAGGCTCAGACGCGGCATAAGCTGCCACACGATCAGGCCGAAGGCCAGCAGTCCGATACTACCCAGCGCTGCTCCCGCCGCCTCCACGCCAGCCTCGCCCTTTCCTTTTTCTTTCCCTTCCGCTTTGGATCCGCCCTTCTCCTGATCCTTTTTGGCTTCGTGTTTCTGCACGAGCGTGACGCTGGCCGGAAAGATGGCGGGAAATGCCAAAAACAGCCCGCCGACAACCGGGCCATACTGCTTGGCGACCCATCCGGTCAGGGCCGTCACCAGGCCCCCGAATACGAAGCGGACCAGATACTCATGCCACTTGGTGCGTCCCAGAGCGGATACATTGACTCTTACTTTCATCGCTTCTACCTATCTCGATCTCCCTCGCTCCTCGTTAAGCAGAGGAGCGATTCTTAGAGCATCATTCTCCCCCTCTCCTTCTGAAGGAGAGGGGGAGGGGTGCCGAACCGTTGAGGCACCGATGGCGATTGGAGAGGGGGTGAGGTCATCCCCAGATCAGCGCCCAAAGACCTAGCGCGACCACAAACCAGGGTATCAGGGCGGTGACGGCGGCTAGCAGGGAATGCCACTTGCAGCGCAGGAGCAGCCAGCTTACCAGCATACTGTAGACAAAGAGCGCGACGGCACCGATGAGCATCGAGCGGCCCTCGATAGCGGCATACGGCCCGCCTTTCTTGAGAACGGTCAGTCCCAGCGTCGCCAGGGCGACCGAAGGCGCTGCCCCGAACAGGCCGGCAAAGCTCTTGGGCTTGAAAAGGTCTCCCAGCACCGCAAAGATCGAAACGACCAGACCCCCGATAAAGAATCGGATGATATATTCGCTCATGTTTGTTGCCTCTACGAATGGGAACGTTTCTATTTGCTCCCATAATCTACTTTTAACCGAATCTTAATCTGGCCTCAGAATGACGTATTGACAGCCTGGATATGTTCCCAGTCTTGCTCGCCTGGCAACCTCATCCGTCCAGAGGACCAAAACGCGGGGCGGCGACGGCGCCGTCTGATTTGCTTTCCCCAGGGAGGTTTGGTATAATAAAACGGTAGCGCGCGGCGCTCAGAGCCGGGCCAGGCGCAGCAGCAGGCTGGCGAACCGTGTCAGATCCGGAAGGAAGCATCACTAAGCTTGACCTCCTGTGTGCGTTCTGTTAACCCGGCTCTGAGCGCCGCGCGTTCTTCTCTCCGATACATTGCGCTGCCGCCCGCATCGCTATTCCGATTGAAATGCCTCGATGACCTACGTTGCCCTCTATCGCAAATATCGCTCTCAAAGCTTCGACGAGCTGATGGGGCAGGAGCATGTGACGCAGACGCTGCAAAACGCGCTGCGCTTTGGCCGCGTCGCCCACGCCTACCTGTTCCACGGGGCGCGCGGCTGCGGCAAAACGTCCACGGCCCGCCTGCTCGCCCGCGCGCTTAACTGCGTCGCCCAGGACGGCCCGACGCCGACTCCCTGCGGAACATGCCGCCTCTGTGTCAGCATCCGCGACGGCGCCTGCATGGATGTCGTCGAAATGGACGCCGCCTCTGAGACGGGCATCGACGACGTGCGCGAGAAGATCATCGAGAACGTTCAGTACGCGCCCGGCGAGGCCCGCTATAAGGTCTATATTATCGATGAGGTCCACGACCTGTCGGCCAAAGCCTTTGATGCGCTTCTCAAAACGCTGGAAGAGCCTCCGCCGCACGTCATCTTCATCCTGGCGACCACGGAGCTGCATAAAGTCCCCATTACCATCCGCTCCCGCTGCCAGCTCTTCGCGTTCAAGCGCGGCACGCTTCAGGACCTGACGGCGGCAGTGCAGCGCGTGGTGGAAGCGGAGGGCTGCACGGCGGAGCCGGAGGCAGTCCAGGCCATCGCACGGAGCGCAGAAGGCTCCTGGCGCGACGCGCTGTCGCTCCTGGAACAGGTGCTGGCCTATTCCGACGGCCACGTGACCGCCGAGACGGTCCACCGGGCCATCGGCACCGTGGGAACGGAGACGCTGGCGCGCGTCACGGAGACGCTGGCGCATGGAAGCTGGGACGAGACGCTCGCTCTGGCCGGCGAGCTGATCGGCAGCGGCAAGGATGTGCGCCAACTGCTGACTGCGCTCTCCGGCCACCTGCGCGACCTGATGCTGGTATCCGCCGGAGCGGAGCAGGCTGCCGTGCAGGAACTGGGCGCAGACCGGCTGGCCTTCCTCAAGCCGCAGGCTGCGCTCTATACCCCCCGGACGCTGCTGGACATGCTGGGCGTTCTGGCGGCGGCGGAGCGCGAAATCCGATTTACCAACCAGCACCGCTGGCTGCTCGAACGGACCCTGCTCAGCCTGATTCCGGGCAATCATGCAGAGGCAAGAGGGAGCGCGGTGGCGGTTGGAAAAGGGAGCGCACCGGAGCGTGCGGAGCGGCCCGCCACCCGTGATGTTCCCTCCCCACCACCGCTGGCTGCGACCCCGACAGTCGTTCCGAAGCCTACTCTCGCCGCCGCTTCCGTGGTGGCGAGCGTTTCTATGGACGAGGAGGAGCCGGATGCGGTCGAGGAGGCCGCGCCCGTCACGCCGACCCCCGTCAAGACAGCCGCCCGAAGCGGCGCAAAGCCTGCTGAGGAAGTGGCTCCGGCAGCCCGCGACGATTCTCGTTTCGCCGACGACGTTACCCTGGACGTGATCCAGCGCGCCTGGCCGCGCATCCTGAAGGTGTTCAAGTCTGTCAGCCCGCAGGGGCTGCCGTATCTGAGCAAGGCGGAGGTAATCGCGCTGGAAGGCAAGCTCATCCTCCTCGCTTTCACCGATTCCTTCTCCCGCGATCGCATCCAGAACAAGGAGAAGGGCCGGAACGCGATCGAGAAGACGATCAACGATGTCCTGAAGACCGAAGGCTACAAGATCCGCTGCATCATGGCCGAGGACACCGGCATAAAGCGCGCCGAAGCCGATTCCACCCCGGCCGCCGCGCAGATCGCGCCCTTGCTGGACGCGCCGGTCGCCGCCGCGCCTGCGCGCATCGCCGACTTCGAGATGCCTATCGACGCGCCGCCGGTTTCCAGGGCGGAAGCGACGAACGGCAAGAAGATGCCTGCCGATTCGCCGGCGCCCGACGCCCCGCCGAGCGATGGTCTGCTGGCCGCGACGCTGGAGCTCTTCGGCGGTGAGGTCGTCAAGACGGAACAGATATCCTGACGGGGTTAAAACCCCATGGGGGATAGAATCAAGCGTGAAAATCGTATTATAGAGAGGGAGTACAGGAGGAAAATCATGGCCCGATTTGGCGGTCTGCCCGGCGGCTTCGGCGGTCTGGGCGATATGCAGAAGCTCATCAAGCAAGCCCAGAAGATGCAGGAAGATACAGCCAAGCTCCAGGATGAGCTCGCCGAGACGCGCGTTCAGGCGCAGGCGGGTGGGGGCATGGTGACGGCCGTCGTGGATGGTTTCGGCCATCTGGTCGAGCTGAAGATCAATCCCGTTGTCGTGGACCCCTCGGACGTGGAGATGCTGGAAGACCTCATTATCACCGCCGTCAAAGAGGCTGCCACCAAAGCCGAGGAGGATCAGCAGTCCCGCACCAAGGAGATCATGAGTCCCCTGGAAGACCTCAAGCTGCCGCCCGGCTTGCTCGGCGGATAAGGTTGTGCCCGCCCTCCAGGAGGGCTTAAGGACTCGAAAACGCTATGCCACATTACGCCAAACCGCTCGCGCGATTGGTGGCCGAATTGGAACGCCTTCCCGGCATCGGCCCCAAATCCGCCCAGCGCATGGCCTTCTATATCCTGCGCCTGCCCAAAGAAGAGGCGCAGCAGTTGGCGGAGGCTATCATCACGGTCAAGGAGCATATCCGATTCTGTAAAGAGTGCTCCAACTTCACCGATCAGGAACTCTGTGAGGTCTGCCGGGACCCCAAGCGCGACCGCAGCCTGCTCTGCATCGTCGCCGAGACACGCGACCTGATCGCCATGGAAAAGACCAACGAATATAAAGGACTCTATCACGTCCTGCAGGGATTGATCGACCCACTGAATGACATCCACCCGGAACATCTCAAGATCCGCGAGTTGTTCCCGCGGGTCGCCGATGGCGTTCAGGAGGTCATTCTGGCGCTGAATCCGACCACCGAAGGGCAGACCACTGCGCTCTTTCTGGCGCAGCGGCTTAAGCCGCTGGGCGTGAAGGTCTCTCAGATCGCGCACGGCCTGCCTGCCGGCGGCGATCTGGACTACGCCGACCAGGCTACCCTTATTTCCGCCCTGCAGTGGCGACGGGAAATGTGAACAACAGTTGCTAGTTGTCAGTTCTCAGTTGCCAGTTGATGCTGGTTTTTCTGACAACTGACAACTAGCAACTGACAACTGTTGAGGAGACGAGTATGAGTGAATACGAGGCGCAGAAATCTACCTGGCGGACGAAGGTAGGCCTGGCAGAGATGCTCAAGGGCGGGGTCATCATGGATGTGGTGAACGTCGAGCATGCGGTGATCGCCGAGGAGGCAGGGGCAGTGGCCGTCATGGCGCTGGAGCGCGTTCCCTCGGACATCCGCAAAGAGGGCGGCGTATCGCGCATGTCCGATCCAAAGATGATCAAAGAGATCATGGACGCGGTCACCATTCCCGTTATGGCGAAGTGCCGCATCGGGCATTTCGTGGAGGCCCAGATTCTGGAAGCTCTCGACGTGGACTATATCGACGAGAGCGAAGTGCTTACGCCCGCCGACGAGGAGAACCACGTCAACAAGCACGCCTTCAAGGTCCCCTTCGTCTGCGGCTGCCGCGACCTGGGCGAGGCCCTACGCCGCATCGGCGAGGGCGCCGCCATGATCCGCACCAAAGGAGAGGCCGGGACAGGCAACGTGGTCGAGGCCGTGCGCCACATGCGGACCGTCATGCGCGACATCCGCCGCCTGCAGAGCATGCGCGAGGACGAGCTGATGGTCGCCGCCAAGGAGCTGCGCGCTCCCTACGACCTGGTTATGGGGGTGCATAAGACCGGTAAGCTGCCTGTACCCAACTTCTCGGCGGGCGGCATCGCCACCCCGGCCGACGCGGCCCTGATGGTCCAACTGGGCGCGGAGGCGGTCTTCGTGGGCTCCGGCATCTTCAAGTCCTCCGATCCCAAAACGCGCGCCCGCGCCATCGTGGACGCGGTCGCCCATTACGACGATCCGAAGTTCCTGGCCGAAGTCTCCATGGGCCTGGGCGAGTGCATGCCCAGCCTCGACGTCCGCACCATGGCCGAAGAAGAGCGCATGGCCGTCCGGGGCTGGTAAAAAAGATTTGCCGGGTGTTTTCAACACCCGGCAGAAGACCTCACCTCAGAAACCTCACCCCCCCGCGGCTGCGCCTATCCCCTCTCCTTCGTAAGGAGAGGGGGAATTTGGATGCGTCCGCGAGGACGCTTGTTTTGTAAAGACAGAGGTGGAAAACCTCCGGCAAGCTAGGAAAAAGCGAGAGTAGCCTCGTAAGGCGACATCTGGCTGTAGTCCGTATCCGCTGCATGCTCTTCCGCGTCCGGTGTCTCGGCAGGGGCCGGTCCCAGATCGCAGGCGGGCGCATGGGCAGTATCCAGATGGGTGGCCAGCCAGTCCGCGAAGATTTTGGCTTCCTCCAGCTTGCCGATCCCCTCCGCCCGGTTCTTGCCGATCAAGGCCATCAGCTGGGCCTGGTGTTGCCCGCGCCGATCGTGCTCGCCGGCGTAGTGGTGGAACAGGGCGTCGATACGCGCCACCGATTCACGGGCCGCCTCCACGTTCTTGAACCGCAGCACGCCGTTGAAGGTGCGCGCGTAGGCGTTCTGTGCCGAGCTGCTGGTATAGAGGTCGCTATAGTCCGTCGGCCGGCCGGCCGCAATGAGGACATTGGCGACGTAACTGGGCGAGCACTGCAGCACCTGGGCGATCTCCTCGACCGTGCGGCCTGCCGCGCGCAGGGAGAGCGCCAGGTCTTTTTTCGTTAGCTGTTTCATCTTGCTTTTAACCCCTTCCCCAAACCATCCATTATCGCACGATTTCATAATTATTATACTCTAAAGATAGGTATTTGTCAAATACTTTTGTCTACCTAGTGACAAAATGTCTACCTATAAATTGCGGCGGGATTCACCCCTTTCCGCCGCCTATATCGCCGGTCTCTACCACCGTGTTTTAGGGCGGCCCATTCTTTTCTCGGAAGCTATAGCAATCAGCCCGGTTTGCTGGTATAGTTGACTGTCATTCTCTGCAAAGGAGTCTTCTTCGGAAGCGATCATGAGCGAAAATCTATCTCAACTCAAGAGCCGTATGGCAAAAATCGCGCGTCTAGGGGAAGCGGCCGCCCTCTTGGAATGGGACCTCCAGACCTATATGCCGCCCGGCGCCGTCGCGGCCCGCGCGGAGCAGTCCGCCACGTTAGGCGAATTCGTTCACGAACTGTTTACTGCCGAGGAGATCGGCGCCCTGCTGGCAAAATCCGAAGCGGATACCGCCGGAACGGATGCTGACAGCGACGACGCGCGCCTGCTGCGCGCGCTGCGGCGCGACTACGACCGCGCCATAAAGCTGCCGGCCGATCTTGTCGCTGAGTTTGCCCGCCATACGGCGCTGGCGCAGGACATCTGGCAGCGTGCCCGCGCGGCCAGCGACTTCGCCGCCTTCGCGCCCGCGCTGGAGAAGATGCTCGACCTTACGCGTCGTCAGGCGGAGGCTCTAGGATACAAAGATCACATCTATGAGGCTCTGCTCGACATCTACGAGCCGGGCGCGCGGCAGGCCGATGTGGCCGCCATGTTCGCCGAGATGAAGCCGGCCCTCATCTCCCTCACTCAGGCCATCGCCGCCAGCGCGCATCCGGTGGACGATCGCCTGCTTCATGGGGATTTCCCGATCGAGAAACAGAAAGCGCTGACCCTACGCGCCGTTCAAGCCATCGGTTACGATCTGCAGCGCGGACGGCAGGACGAGGCGCCGCATCCCTTCTGCACCAGCTTCTCTCGCGATGACGTGCGCATCACCACCCGCTTCGATCCCAAATTTCTGTCGCAGGCGCTCTACGCCTCGATGCATGAGGCCGGGCATGGACTCTACGAACAGGGTTTCCCGCCGGAATACGAGGCGACGCCTCTGGGGCACGCCGCCTCGCTCGGCATCCATGAAAGCCAATCACGGCTCTGGGAGAACCTGGTGGGGCGCAGCCGCGCTTTCAGTACGTTTCTGTTCCCGCTGCTGCAGGAGACATTCCCCGACGCCTTTGCCCACGTTGCGCCGGAAGCCTACTACCGGGCCATCAACAAAGTCGCTCCCTCGTTCATCCGCGTCGAGGCCGATGAGGTCACCTATAACCTGCACATTCTCCTGCGCTTCGAGCTGGAGTGCGACCTGCTGACAGGCAAGCTGGCCGTCTCCGACCTGCCTGCGGCCTGGAACGCCAAGATGCAGGCGTATCTGGGCATTACGCCTCCCAATGATGCCGAAGGGGTTTTGCAGGATGTCCACTGGTCGGGCGGGCTGATCGGCTACTTCCCGACCTACTCCATCGGCAACCTGGTCTCCGGCCAGCTCTGGCACGCCATCGGCCAGGCATTGCCCGAAAGGGACGCGCAGGTCGCGCGGGGCGAGTTCGCGCCTTTGCTGGGCTGGCTGCGGGAGAACGTCCACCGCTATGGCCGAAAATACCTGCCCGCCGAGCTGATCCAAAAGGCCACGGGCGAGCCGCTGACCTCCCGTTACTACATGGACTACCTCACCGCCAAATACCGCGACATCTACCAATTATGAGCGATCTGCAGGACTTAAAAGAAGAGATTCGCGCCCGAAACGACATTGTCGAGGTCGTCAGCCAGTACATGCGCCTGCAGAAAGCAGGCAAAAACTGGAAGGGCCTCTGCCCATTTCATAACGACAAAAACCCCTCCTTCAGCGTCATCCCGCAGTTACAAATCTATAAGTGCTTCTCCTGTGGAGAGGCAGGCGACGTATTCAAATTTGTCCAGAAGAAAGAGAATCTAGAATTCGTCGAGGCGATGGAGTTCCTGGCGCGGCGGGCCGGGATTCCGTTCGAGCGCAAGGGCGTCAGTCCGGAGCGCGCCAGCGAGCGCGAGCAGATGTTCGAGCTAAACAACCTGGCCGCACGGTTCTTTCAGGACCGCCTCGCGAAAAGCCCAGAGGTACAGTCCTACCTGGCGCAGCGGGGCATCCTGAAGGAGACGCAGGAGCGGTTCCAGATCGGCAGCGCGCCCGACGATTGGGAGGCTTTAACGTTCTATTTGCAGCGGCACCGCGTTGATCTGGTGCTGGCGGCGAAGACCGGCCTTATCCGGGCGCGGGAGCAGGGTGGGGGGTACATGGACTTTTTTCGCAATCGTCTCATGCTCCCCATTCACGACGTGAGCGGGCGCGTGGTCGCCTTCGGAGGCCGCGCGCTGGGCGACCATCCCGCCAAGTACATGAACTCCGAGCAATCTATCCTCTTCGACAAGTCCCGCACGCTCTACGGCCTCTATTTTGCCCGCAAGAAGCTCTCCGGCGAGATCCCCGCCGTCTTTGTGGAGGGCTATCTGGACGTCATCACCGCGCATCAGGCCGGCTTTACGCAGTGCGTGGCGACGCTCGGCACCGCCATGACCGAGGAGCATGCCCGCATCCTGGCGCGCTACAATCCCCGCGTCGTCATCTGCTACGACGGCGACGCGGCGGGGATCAAAGCGACCTTGCGCGGCGCGCAGGTCTGGGAGGGGATCGGCGTAGAAGGCGCCGAAGTCCGCGTGGCCCGCCTGCCGGAAGGCGACGATCCCGACTCGCTGCTGCGCCGGGGCGAGACCGCCGCCTTCCAGGCCGCCCTCGACAACGCCGTGCCGCGCGTGGACTTCCAGGTCGAGCTGGCGATGAAGCGGCACGACATCCACACCGAGGCCGGCCGCGACGCCGCCCTGGCCGAGGTCATCCCGATCCTGGCTTCCATCCGCTCGCTCTCCATGCGCGACCGCTTCGCGCAGCGGCTGGCCTTTCTGCATCCCCTGCACGACATCAACGCGCGGCGGGCCATCGAGGCGATCCTGGCGGACGCCGAGATGCACGCGCGCTCGGCACGCGACCAGGGTTATCCGCTCACCGAGGCCGCCAACCGCCGTCCACTCGCCGAAACGCCACCACCGCCCACCTACCGGCCGCCCAACTCGCGGCAGTGGGGCGAGTGGCCCATGACCCAGAACGTGGTCCGCAAAGGCGAGGGCTGGCCGGGCGGGGAGGCCGGGCGCGGCTACGACCGCCGCGATAAGCGCCGCGCGCCCGCCGGCCCGGTCGGCGATCCGACCCCGCCGCCCCTGGAGACACCCGCGCTCACCGGCGCGGAGAAGACCGAGCGCCAACTGCTGCGCGCGCTCTTCAGTCCCGAGTGGCGGCTCTTCATCCTCAGCCGCCTGCAGCCCGACGGCCTGGTCACGCCGCAGGGCCGGCAGCTCTTCGCCTGCATCGCCCGGACGCCTGCCGCCTCCGATGGCGGCGTTGATCCGCTGCCGCTCCTGCGCCAGATCGAGGCGGAGGAAGAAGAGGCCCCGGCCTCCGAGGAGGAAACCGCGGGCGCTGACGCGGATGCGAACTCTAACCAAAATTCTGCAAAATTATCTATCTTTCTGCGCCATATCTTGGAGGACTCTCCTTATTTGGTGTCGAATGAATTGCTTAATGAAGCGGCAGTGACCGATTGCCTCAAGCGGCTGCAGCAGCATCGCGACCGGCAGCTTCAGCGAGAGCTGGCGGCGATCCTGCAGAACGAAGCGTTGACGCCGGAGCAACGGCGTGCCGCAATTCAGCAGTACCACCAGAGAGTGCGAGAAGCCAGAGGATCACCCCCTTCCGAGGAAGAGGCGTAGCGCACCGGGCCGCGACCCGGCAAATTTTGGACACGCGCGATAAGAGGAGCTACCAGAGTGGGAGTAAGGATCAGCGTAGCCGGAGATTCAGGTAAAAGCGCCGAGGAGATCAATCGCCTGCTCGTTCAGGGAAAGGACCGCGGGTTCCTGACCTACGATGAGATCAACGACAGCCTGAGTCAAGAAGAACTGGACGCCAACCGGGTAGATGATCTGCTCGAGCTCTTTGCTCAAGAAGGCATTGAGGTTATTCACAAACTGGCCAGCGGCCTGGGAAACTCCTTGCCGCTGGTCCTCGACGATCTGCCGACGGAGGCGGTCGTCAAAGATTTCGATCTGGCCGATGAGGAGCTAGGCTCCCTGGACGGCCTGCCCCTCGACGATTCGGTGCGGATGTGGCTGCGGGAGATCGGCAAGACGCCCCTGCTCTCGCTGGAAGATGAGATCGTCCTCGCCAAGCGGATCGAGAATGTCGAGGAGGATCCTTACGCGGCCACGCGCGCCAAAGATACCCTGATCCTGGCGAACCTGCGCCTGGTGGTCTCCATCGCCAAGCGCTACAGCGGGCGCGGCATGGCCTTTCCCGATCTGATCCAGGAGGGCAATATCGGCCTGATCCGCGCGGTCGAAAAATTCGACTACCGCAAGGGCTATAAGTTCAGCACCTACGCCACCTGGTGGATCCGGCAGGCGATCACCCGCGCTATCGCCGATCAAGGCCGCACCATCCGCATCCCCGTCCACATGGTCGAAACCATCAACAGCCTCTTCAAAACCTCCTCTCAACTCCTGCAAGAGCAGGGCCGCGAGCCCACCATCGACGAGATCGCCCGCGCCATGAACATGCCCATCGAGCGCGTCTCCGAGATCATCCGCGTCGCCCCCGAACCGCTCTCCCTGGAAACCCCGGTCGGCGAGGAGGAGGATAGCCGCCTGGCCGATTTCGTTGAGGACCATGAGGCCCTTCCGCCCGCCGAGGCGGCCTCGAACCGCATCCTGCGCGAGAAGATCGAAGACGCCCTCAACCATCTCACCTTGCGGGAACGGGAGGTCCTGATGATGCGCTTCGGCCTGGAAGACGGCTGCCAGAAGACTCTGGAAGAGGTCGGCCGTCACTTCCGCGTCACCCGCGAGCGCATCCGCCAGATCGAGGCCAAAGCCCTCAAGAAGCTGCGCAATCCGCGTTGCAGCCGCCATCTTCGCGCCTGCCTCGAATGGCAATGAATGCCATCTATCCAGCCTCTTTCTGCCCTTATCTTACAGCCCTCTCCATTCAGGGAGAGGGCTTTTATATGCCCAGGCGCTCGATAAAAAAATAATTCTTCCGCCGCGACACTTTTTGATCCGATTTCGCGTCGTCAGGGTGAAGCACTCATTTCGGCGGGCTACTTCTATTGCTCGCCAATCAATGACAAGAAAAGGAGTTCATGACGATGGTAGCTTCCGCCACTGACCTGCGCGCTTCTCTCAAAGCCGACTGCCCCCGCAAAGCCCTCTTCGAGGCCGTTCAGACCGTCGGCCACGCTGTCTCGGGCCGCAGCTCGCTGCCGATCCTCAGCCATATCCTCCTCCAGTCCGAGGACAACGCCCTGCGCCTGATCGCCACCGACCTGGAACTGGGCATCTCCTGCCGCATTCCGGCTAACATCGAGGAGGGCGGCGCGCTGACCGCCCCCGCCCGCACCCTTACCGAGGTCCTGGCGAACCTGCCAGAAAGCGACGTGGCGCTCTCTGTGGACAAGAGCCATACCGTCCGTGTCCACTGCGACCGCTCCGATTATAAAATCCTGGGCCTGCCCGCCGAAGAGTATCCCAAGCTGCCGGAAGTCAAAGACGCGGTCGCCTTCTCCATCCCGCAGGCCCGTCTCAAGGAGATGATCCGGCATACGCTTTTCGCCGTTTCCACGGATGAGACCCGTCCCATCCTCACCGGCATCCTTATGGTCTTCGACGGCGAGACGCTCAAGTTCGTCTCCACCGACACCCATCGCCTGGCGGTCAAGACGGCGACGGTCAAGGATGCGCGCGGCTCCCAGAACGCCATCGTGCCCGCCCGCGCCATGAACGAGCTGACCCGCCTGCTCACCGACTCCGAGGGCGACGTGCAGGTGACGCTCTCCAGCAACCAGGTCTGCTTCGCCCTGCCCGGCGAGGACGACGTTCAGATCGTCTCCCGCCTTATCGAGGGTCAGTTCCCCAACTACCAGCGTGTCATCCCGGCCGAGTTCCACAAGAAGCTGACCATCCCGACTCAGCCACTCCTGCGCGCCGTGCGCCGCGCCTCCATCGTGGCCCGTGAGAACGCCAACCGCGTTATCCTGCGCACCGAAGAGGACAAGCTGGTGCTGACGGCGGAAAGCCAGATGGTGGGCAACGCCTATGAGGAAGTGGAGGTTGCCCGCGAGGGTGATGACGTGGAGATCGCCTTCAACGCCAAATACCTGCTGGACGTGCTGAGCGTCATCGAGGAGGAGCTGCTGCACCTGGAGTTGACCGAGCCGCTGAAGCCGGGCGTCCTGCGCCCGGTGGCCAATCCACCCAAAGACGGCGGCGAGGACTCACCCCTTACCTCGGACTATCTCTGCGTCCTTATGCCCATGCAGATCGTTTAAATCCCCTGTGGGACGTTTTAACTTGAACACAGCCTCTACTCCTGTCGAAGGAGTAGAGGCTGTGTGTATATGGTAGTATGTGCCAGCTATGACCATCATAACTTTATGAGTGTCTACTTGTCATGGTACAATCTATCTAGCAAATGGCAGTGAAACAGCAGGAGGCCAAGCATGAGTGATGATGTTTCAAAGGCTAAGGAGTTGATATGTATCCTTTTGGCCGCAGCAGGCGGAAGGTTACGCTTAAAAACGGCTCTCAATAAAGCCTTTTACTACGCCCACTTATACTATTGGAAGGATGAACAAAAGGTCTTGACAGACTATCCCATCGTGCGAATGCCCAACGGTCCCAGCATAGATAACGCCGATCAGCTGCTTCATGAGTTGCAGGCTGAAGCCTGGATCACCATAGATCGGGAGACTCTTGGTCCCTACCCGGAATTTACCTACACGCTAAAGCGGAAATTTGAAATCGACCCCGACGATCCTCGACATCGCGCGGCGCAGCAGGCGATCAAATGGATCGAGGGTAAGGATGCGGCCCAACTGAGTGAGGAGACGCACGACTATAGCCGCAGTTGGCAGCAAGCCTGTGACGGTCAGGAGCTGAACATCTACATAGATCTCCTGGATGACGAAGAGTACAGACGCATGAGACGACAGCTTGGAGTCTCGGAGGCGAACGTACATGCCGTCTTCAGCGAGTGATGCTGCCCGCTTCCTACAGTCTCTTCAAATATTTCTCAGTGAGCGGATGACCTCACGCCAACTACGCGAGTTGGGATGGCAGGACTTTCGAGATTACGATCGTCCGGCAGATGCCGATGTCGTGGCGCTTGCCTCAGCCGCCTTCAAAGCTCTTTGTTTGGATGAAGCCGGGAATTGGCGCAATGTGCCCGCCGTTATTATTGCCCTTGATGCGGCCCTTGCTCACGTGAAGGGGCGTTCTGCTGATGAGCAAGACCTGCGCCGCCTGAAGACTATTCTTGACCGTCAGCCTGTTTCCCACGCGGAACTTGAAGATTGGTTTGAGGGCGTCTATCGCTAAGACGTTATCTCAGCTTGGAATCGAACTGGTAGCGGGCGATGCCCTTGCCCATGTCGCTGCCGATCATCAGCGAGATTTCGTGCGTGTCGTAGTTGATGAGGGGCTTCTTGGTGTCGGGATCGGTATTATCGAAGACCAACCCGTAGGTTTTGGCCCAGGTCCCCACGCGGAAGGGATCGTAAGACATATTGAAGAGCGTGTCCTGGGGAACGACTCTGGCGGGCTTGAACTGCTTGCCCTTTTCGGTGATCAGCCGGAAGTCCCAGATCGAGCTGATGTCCTCGGCATGATTGATATCGAACTCCACGCGGATGGTGACCAGGAAGCCGATCTTCTCGCCGTAAAAGGCGGTGGTCAAAGGGCCGTAGTAGAAGTCGCGGACCTGGGTATAGAGTTCCTGGGCCGGGAGATCGTGCAAGACGAGCTTCTTGGACCGCGCGTTGGCGAGGGCAGCGATCATTTCCGGCGAGAGCAGCCATGCATCGAAGCCGTTGATGCCCCTGCTGACCAGACCCGCATTGGGCCGGGACCAGACGACCTCGATCTGCCACTTCTTCATTACTGCGTCCGGGTCCTTCATGCGCGGCATGTCCTTGAGCGCCACGTCCGGCACCGGCACTTTCTTGCTCTCGGTCTTGACGTCGCCGCTCTGCACCGACGCTGCAACCAGGCTCCATCCAACCAACACCGCGATTGCGGCCAGGGTCATCGTTCGCATTTCTTTCTCCTGCTTACCTATCCCCTCGTTCCCCCTCTCTAAAGGGAAGGGGATGACCCAACTATTGCGCTCAAGCCAAATCTCCTCCTCGCCCTTTCCGAAGGTTCTAGGAGAGGCCAGGATCGCAAAGTCCGAGGTCGTGAGGGGTTATACGGCAGCGCCACGTCCCGCGGCGCGGGTGAGGCGGGCGCCGTGCGCGGTCTCCCAGCAGCGCTTGGCGGTCGGGAAGACCTTGCCCGGATTGCATAGCTCGTTTGTGTTAAAGACGTGTTTAATGCGCTCCATGAGCGCCAGGTCGGCGTCCGAAAACAGCCAGGCCATGGCGTCGATCTTCTCCACGCCAATGCCGTGCTCGCCGGTGATGGAGCCGCCCACGTCCACGCAGAGCTTCAAAATCTCCTCGCCCGCGTGCAGCACGCTCTTCACCTGCTCGGGATCGCGCTCGTCGAACATCAGGTTGGGATGCAGGTTGCCGTCGCCCGCATGGAAGACGTTGCCGACCTCCAGGCCGTGCCGCGCGGCGATGGCGCGCACCTCGCGCAGCACCTCCGGCAGCCGCGTGCGCGGAATGACCCCGTCGTGCGTGACCATGTTCAGGCCGGTCCGTCCCAGCGCGCCGAACGCCTGTTTGCGCGCCTTCCACAGCAGGGCGCGCTCTAGCTCCGTCTTCGCCTGGCGCACCTCCCGCGCGCCGTTGCGCTCCGCGATGGTCCGCGCCCGCTCCGCCTCGTCGTCCAGCCCGACCTCCAGACCATCCACCTCGATGATCAGCACCGCCTCCGCGTCCATCGGAAAGCCCAGATGGAACGCCTCCTCGCACGCCTTGATGATGAATGTGTCGATCATCTCCAGCGCCGCCGGCAGCAGGCCCGCCGCGATAATGTCCGAGACCGTCTGCGTGGCCTGGTCGGCCGTCTCGAAGACCGCCAGCAGGGTGCGCACGGACTGGGGTAGGGGCGTCAGGCGGATGGTCACCTCCGTGACGATTCCCATCGTTCCTTCCGCGCCGACCACCAGCCCCACCAGATCGTAGCCCGGCGCATCCTCCGCCTTGCCGCCCAGATGCACGACCTCGCCGTCCGGCAGTACCAGCGTCAGGCCGGTAATATGGTTGGTGGTGACGCCGTACTTGAGCGTGTGCGGCCCGCCGGAGTTCTCCGCCACGTTCCCGCCGACCGTGCAGGCGCCCTGGCTGGAGGGGTCCGGCGCATAGTGCAGTCCTTCCGCCTTGACCGCTTTGGTGAGATAGACGTTGACCACCCCGGCCTGCGCGATCATGCGGCGGTTCGGGACATCCACCTCTAGAATCTGATTCATCCGTGTCGTCGCGATGACCACGCCGCCGGCCGCCGCCATCGCCCCGCCGGACAGGCCGGTCCCGGCCCCGCGCGGCACGAACGGCACGCCCAGCCGGTTGCACACCTTGACGATCTTGGCGACCTGCTCCGTCGTCTGCGGCAGCACGACAACGTCGGGATAATGCTTTTCGGGCGTATAGGCGTCGCAGTCGTAGGCGCGTAGCGCCACCTCGCCCGTCAGCACGCCTTCCATCCCGACGATGGCGGTCAACTCGTGCTCCAGCGTCGCGGCCATCGGCGCTTTCGGCGGTCTATGCGGTGAAGAAAGAGAAGACATAAAAACTCAGGCTCCGATCTTGCTAAGGCGTTCCCTCTTGATTTTACCTTCCAGGCTGTGCTGGAATGACCCAAAGCGTTTTTTATCGTCAATAAAGCTTAGCCGCTGACCATCCGGCAGCCACTTGATCTGACAATGGCCTTCGCTATATCCTGGAGGCAAGTCATTATAGAGATTGCCTATTCTATTTTCCGCGTCGCCGACGGGCTTTCATATCGATTAGCGCCTGGATCACGGCGTTAAAACGCCGTGCTGAAACACGAAACCCGCTTCGCGGGTTACCACTCCTGATCGCTGTCTCCGTTGTGTAGGGAGGGGTAATACCTGATAGATGGAGTCCGCTCAGGCGGACTTTGTATTTCAGCACGGCGTTTTAACGCCGTGGAGAGGAGATTAAGGTTATTGCAAGAAATGCGGGCATGGCTGCGATAAGGGCTGAGGCTCGGTCTCAGAAGGACTCATTTGGCGGCTCGGCGGATGGCGCGGGAGGCGGCCGGCTTGGCCGGCTCGGCGGAGGGTGTAGCGGGGGCCGGCGCAGGGGTCACGCGCGGTAACTGCAGCCAGGCGGTGAGCACGGCGACCGCGAACAGCAGCCAGACCTGCACCATCGCGAGCGTCGAGTAGAGATGATGGGCCTGGTCGAAGGCGACCATATTGTTGGCGGCGCGGGCGGCGTCCAGGGCCGGGAACAGAATGTACTTGCCGTATTCGGCCAGCAGCAGCGCCCCCAGAGTCAGCACCTGTCGCACGCTATCCGTAAGGAACAGGGTGCGGCTGCGCATGTAGCGGCGGCGTACCAAAAACTGCACGGCCACCATTACGATGCCGCAAACCTCGATGGCCGGTCCCAGACGGCGGAGCGACTCGCCCACGACGGAGCCTGCCTGCATCTTCGTCAGGCCGGTGACGTGGAAGGCGGCCGGCGCCACGATCGCCCTGATGACGACGATGCCCCCCAGCCACAGCACCAGCGCCAGCGCGTGCAGCGTATCCAGAATCGTCGGCAGAATCGTGCGTTTCATAGCTATGCGTAGTATAGCATAACCCCCTCCCGGCGGCAAATCGTTGACGCGCTCCTACCTATCCAGTATAATGTAAGCAGTAAACTCTGCCGGCAGAACTTTTCCGCCGGCTGCACTGTCTGTAGGGATGTGATTTACGCCTGATGCGCAATCGGTTGTTTTCTCTCGGCGCGCTGCGCCGGTTTCTGTTCGGCCTGGTATTGCCGTTCGTGGCGGCGGGGGCGATGGCCGCTCCGCCAGCGGCAAAGCCCGCGCGATACGTCGATACGTACTATCACTATTCGTTCCAGCCGCCCGCCGGATGGACACGGAAAACCGGCCTGCCGCGGCCCTACGTCGCCTTCGTCGGGCCGGCAGAGAACGGCTTTGCGGCCAACTTCTTCGTCACCGTCTACGCCAAGCCGGTCGAGAACAACGATCTGAACGCGTTCATGAAGGACGTCAAGATCAAGAACGGCGTCATGTATGCCAGGAAGCGGACGACGCTGAATGGAGTGCCCGCCCAATCGTGGCGCACGCATCTGCATCTGCCGGGCCATCCGCCCGTCGAGAACCGGCAGGTAGTCTGCATCCGGCAGGACCACGCCTTCGAGCTGACCTTTACCATGCTGCCGGCCACTATGAAGAGATACGACCCGGTCTGCGATCAGATCTTACGATCGTTCCGGTGGGAGAAATAGCGTGCGAGTCGTCACCCAGATACGCGCGAATAAGAGCCTGCGGCGTTTCAGCGTCTCTCGGGTCACCATCATCGTGATTCCGCAGGCGGCGCAGGAGGACTGACGGCATCCGTCGTTTCCCGATCCTGGCGTCGCCGAATCCCACGCCCGGCCGGGACGCGCTGATCGTCCCCGGCAGAGCGTTTTTTTACGTCTCGGCCCCCACCCCCGACCCCTCCCCAAGTTTAGGGGAGGGGGGACTCAATTCAAAAGTCTCCCCCTGCGAGCGCAGCGTGCGAACCAGGGAGGGGGAAGGGGGTGGGCCTACGGAATTCACGATGGATAAACACATGGACAAGAACAACGAAGCGAAGCGTGACTATCGCAACACGCTCAATCTGCCGTTAAAAGATAACGATCCGGGCGCGTTCCCGCAGCGCGGCAACCTGCCGGCCCGCGAGCCGGAGTTCCAGGCGCGCTGGGAGGCGATGGACCTTTATCGCAAGAGCCTCAAGAAGCGGGCGCCGAAAGGTAAATTCGTCCTGCACGACGGCCCGCCCTACTCCAACGGCGAGATCCACCTGGGAACCGCGCTCAACAAGATGACCAAGGACATCGTCACGCGCATGCGGACGATGCAGGGCTACGAGTCGCCCTACGTGCCCGGCTGGGACAACCACGGCATGCCCATCGAGAACGCGGTTGCCCGCCGGTTCCGCGAAGAGAAGCGTCAGGTGGATCGCGTGACTCTCCGGCGCGCCTGCCGGGAATACGCGGCCCAGTGGGTCGACGTGCAGCGCCGGCAATTCATGCGGCTGGGCGTGCGCGGCGACTGGGGCGATCCCTACCTGACGATGAGCCGGGAGTTCGAGGCGAAGATCATCGAGGTCTTCGGGGAGCTGGTGGAGCGCGGCTACATCTATCGCGGGCTCAAGCCGGTCCTCTGGTGCGCCACCTGCGAGACCGCTCTGGCCGACGCCGAGGTGGAGTACGAGCCGCACGTCTCCAACAGCATCTTCGTCCGCTTCCCGCTCTGGGAAGATCCGATGGGCGTCTTCAACGTGCCCGGCGCCGCGCCGCCCAATCACGCCGATCCCGGCGAGGGCGTGCCCGGCTTCGCGCTCATCTGGACCACCACGCCCTGGACCATCCCGGCCAACCTGGCGCTGGCCGTGCATCCGGACGCCGAGTACGCGCTCGTCCGCGCCACCACGGAGAACGGAGGGACCGGCCTCTATCTCGTCGCGGTGCCCTTGGTCGAAGCGACGATGCAGGCGATCGGGGCCGAGAAGTTCGAGGCCGTTAAGACCATTAAAGGGGAGGGGCTGGCCGGGCTCGTGTTCCGGCACCCGCTCTTCCATCGTACCTCGCCAGTCGTCATGGCCGACTACGTGACGATGGACGCCGGTACCGGCGTCGTCCATACCGCGCCGGGTCACGGCAAAGAGGACTTCGAGACCGGCCAGAAGTACGGCCTGGAAGTGCTCACGCCCGTCGATGAGTCGGGCCGCTACACCGCGGCTGCGGGCGAGGCGTTCGGGCAGCCGTTCGAGGGGCTGCGCGTCTCTACGGTCGGCGAGCAGAAGGGCAAAGACAGCGAGGCAGATCGCGCGGTGATCGACGCGTTGCGCCGGTCCGGCAACCTGCTCGGCCACGACAAGATCGAGCACTCCTATCCGCACTGCTGGCGCTGCCATAGCCCGCTGATCTTCCGCGCCACCGTCCAGTGGTTTATGAACATCGACCACGACGGCCATCGTCAGAAGTGCCTGGAGGCTATCGAAGAGGTTGAATGGTATCCGTCGGAGAGCATCAACCGGATCAAGAGCATGGTCGCCAACCGTCCCGACTGGTGCATCTCGCGCCAGCGGGCCTGGGGCGTGGGCATCCCGGCCTTCTACTGCAGCGTGTGCGGCGAGCACATCCTGAGCCAGGAGAGCATCGGCGCGGTCGCCGAATTGACGCGGCGCGAAGGCTCGGACGCCTGGTACGAGAAGTCGCCGGAAGAGATCCTGCCGACCGGCTTTACGTGCCCGCACTGCGGCTCGGATACCAGTAAGCTGCGCAAGGAGACGGACGTGCTGGACGTCTGGTTCGACTCCGGCTCGACCAACCGCGCCGTGCTGGAGGATCAGGCGCACTGGCCGGACCTGAGCTGGCCCGCCGATCTCTATTTGGAGGGCGGCGATCAGCATCGCGGCTGGTTCAACTCGTCGCTCATGGTCGCCGTCGCCACGAAAGGCAATGCTCCCTACAGTGCTGTCGTCACCAATGGCTGGACTCTGGACGAGCAGGGCCATGCCATGCACAAAAGCAAAGGGAACGTCGTCAATCCACTGACCGTAATCGAAAAGTACGGGGCGGACGTGCTGCGCTGGTGGGTGGCCTCTACCGATTTCATGGAGGACGTGAGCTGCGGCGACAACGTGCTCAAGCAGGTCGGCGATACCTACCGGCGCATCCGCAACACGTTCCGCTTCTTGCTCAACAACATCCACGACTTCGACCCGGCGAAAGACGCTGTGCCGGAGGCGGAGATGGAGGAGCTGGATCGCTGGGCGCTGGCGCAGTTGGACCGCGTCGTGCAGGTCGCGGCAGAAGCCTATAACGTCTACGCGTTCCATAAGGTCTACCACGCCGTGCATAACTTCTGCGCGGTGGAACTGTCGGCGTTCTATCTGGACGTACTGAAAGATAGGCTCTACGCCTCCGGTCCCGATTGGCCGGAGCGAAGGTCGGCGCAGACGGCGATGCACCGCCTGGCGGAGACGCTGGCGCGGCTGCTGGCCCCCATCCTCGTGCATACGACGGAGGAGGTCTGGGACTATCTGAAACTGCCCGACAAGCCGGAAAGCGTCCATCTGGCGGCGATGCCGGAGCCGTCCGGCCGGGATTATCGGCTGTCGGCGCCGTGGGACCGCATTCTGGAGCTCCGCGACGCCGTGCAGGTGGCCCTGGAGAAGAATCGGCAGTCTGGCGAAGTGCGCAACTCGCTGGAAGCGCACGTTCATCTGGACGTCGATACCGAGACCTATCGCGCTCTGGAGCCTTATCGAGATTGGCTTCCGACTCTGCTGCTGGTCTCGCAGGTAGAGCTGGCGCAAGCACACACCGAGTCCGGCAACTTCGTCGCCGTAACGCCGGCCGCGGGCGCCAAGTGCGCGCGGTGCTGGCTCATTAAGACCGACGTCGGTTCCGATCCCGCGCATCCGGAGCTGTGCGCCCGCTGCGCCCGCGCCGTCTCGGACCTGGAGCGCGAACCGGAAAAAGTGCTGGGAGGCACACGGGGTTAAAACCGTGCTGAAATACAAAGCCCGCGCAAGCGGGCTAACACCCCTGCATACAATCTCCCCCTATCCTTCTTAAGGAGAGGGGGCCGGGGGGTGTGGTTTTGCGGGATCAGAAGGGGATAAAGAGATGCCGGAGACAAAGAGACGCACGGACATCAATTTTGAGGAGTTCCGCAAGATGTTGCTGGCGGAGCGCGACCGCCTGCAGGGGGTCACCCAGCGAGAGCGGTCGGGCGCGATCGAGGAGATGGAGGACGTCACCGACAACGAGCTCGCGCCCCAGTACAGCTTCGATCCCGCCGACGACGCGGATGCCGCCGCGGCCACTTACGACGTCGAGCGGTACCAGGCGTTTGAAGCCAATGAAAGGCAGTTGCTGGAACAGGTGAATGCTGCGCTGGCCCGCATCGACGATGGCACCTATGGCCTGGACGAGGTCACCGGCGAGCCGATCCCCGTCGCGCGTCTGCGCGCCATTCCCTGGGCTACCATGACCGTAGAGACCGCCAACGAAAGAAATCTATGACCCTCGGAACAGACAACACGTCCCCTGCGCTTAACAGCGCACCGCGGGAACCGATCATACGCTGCCTGCAGCCTTCCACGTTCTACGTGATCGTGGCGCTCATCTTTGTCTGCGACCAGTTCAGCAAGGCGTGGGTCCGGCACATGCTCTATTGGGGCCAGACCAAGCCCCTCATCGGCAACGCCTTTGCGCTGACGCTCACGCAGAACACCGGAGGGGCCTGGGGCTTGCTGCCGCAGGGCAACCTGCTCTTCGTCGGGTTTGCGGCGGTGGCCGTGCTCGCATTGCTGTTTGCTTACCACCGGATGCAGCGCATCGAGCTGCTGGTCGGGGGCGCTTTCGCGTTAGCCCTGGGGGGAGCGCTTGGCAATCTGCTCGACCGTCTGCGTTTTGGGTACGTGGTCGATTTTTTTGACGCGCGCATCATTCATTGGCCTATCTTCAATATCGCCGACTCCGCGATCTCCCTGGGCATCGTGCTGCTTCTGCTGCACTTCCTGCGGTCCCACAGGATCGAGTCAGAGGCCGGAGAGCACAGCCTGACTCCTGCGTCCCCTCTGGCTGCCGAGGAGGTCGGAAGCGGCTCGAAAGAGAATTAATCTCTCGACGGCAGAAATCGGAATCCGGATTTACCATGCATCCTATCCTGTTTAACCTCGGCAAATTCCCCGTGCGCGCCTACGGGACTCTCCTGGTCCTGGGCTTTCTGGTGGCCCTGTGGCGTGCCGTGCGCGTCTGTAACCGCCGCATGCAGACCGAGCCGGAAGGCTCGCCCCGGCGCATCCATCCGGACATAGCCTTCGATCTCGGAATCTTCGGCCTGCTGTTCGGGGTCATCGGCGCGCGCCTGATGTTCGTGCTGCTGGACTGGTCCAGCTTCGCCCATCATCCGCTCGACATCTTCAAAGTCTGGGAGGGCGGGCTTTCCCTGCACGGCGGCTTGCTGTTCGGCATCCTGTTCCTCATCTTCTACTGCCGCTGGAAGAAGGTCTCGCTGCTAGCCCTGGGCGATCTGTGCGCGCCCTCCTTCGCCATCGCCTACGCCATCGGACGCATCGGCTGCCTGCTCAACGGCTGCTGCTACGGAGCGGTGTGCAATCTACCGTGGGCCGTGCGCTTCCCGGATGAGAGCGTCCATCAGCCCGCGCCGCCTGCCGCGCCGATCCTCACGCCGCCCAGCCATCCGACTCAGTTCTACGCCAGCCTGTTCAATCTGCTCTTCTTCGTGCTGCTGGTGCGCTGGGAGAAGCGGCCCCGGCGGGACGGCGAGATGTTCTTCGGCTACATCGCCATGTACGGCTTCTATCGCTTCGTCGTGGAGATGTTCCGCGCGGGCGCGACCTCGACCTACCTGATTCCAAGCCTGCACCTGACCGATACGCACATCGTCAGCGTCCTGATGGTCCTTGCCGGCCTGATCGGCATCGGGTGGCTGCGCCGCCATCGGCCTGCCGTAGCAGACGCCGGGCCGTCTGTTCCGGCAGCCCCGGTCACAGCGCGGTAGTCATAGCTTTGTTCGGGCGACTGAAGTCGCAGCAACAAAGGCGCAAAGTCCGCCTGCGCGGACTGCTACAGTAAGCTTTTGCCTCAGCCTTCCAGTCTCTACAGACTTAAGGGAAGAGGAGAAAGCCTGACGGCTCCAGTCGCCGAAGGGCGACTTTGGGCATGGGGTAGGGGCCCCAGGGGCTGCGACTTCAGTCGCCCGAATAAGAGTGGGAATTTAGAAGGCAGTCCGGTTCTAGTGGAGGCAAACATGGCGCGTAAGGTCGTGGGAATTACTTGCAGTACGGCGGCTGCGGATTCGGAAGCCGGCGCGCGGCAAGTGCTCAATCGGGCGTATGTCCGGGCAGTGGAGATGGCCGGCGGCGTGCCGGTCATCCTGCCGGTGACCACCGAACGGGACGTGATCGCGCGCTATCTGAGTGTCATCGACGGGCTGCTGCTCTCCGGCGGCGTGGACCTGGCGCCCGCCCTCTACGGCCAGGTGCCACATCCCAGACTCGGCACGGTAGACGCCGACCGCGATACCACCGAAATGCCCCTCATCCGTATGGCCGTCGAGCAGGACGTGCCTCTCTTCGCCATCTGCCGCGGCATCCAGTCTCTCAACGTGGCGCTGGGCGGCACGCTCTTTCAGGACCTGCCCTCCGAGCGCCCCTCCGAGATCGTCCACCAGCAGCGCGATCTTAAGATGGCCCGCGATGCGTTCAGCCACACCATCCGCACCGAGCCGGGCAGCCGTCTGCGAGGCATTGTCGGCGCGGAGGAGATGCCGACCAACTCCTTCCACCATCAGGCCCTGCGCGACGTGGCCGACGGCCTCCGCGTGACCGCCTGCGCCCCCGACGGCGTCATCGAAGCCGTCGAGCGTCCTGCCAGCCGCTACCTCCTCGCCGTTCAATTCCACCCCGAAGAGACCGCCCCCCACGACGAGCGCTCCCGCCGCCTCTTCGAATCCTTCGTCGCCGCGCTCACCTAACCTCCGAGACAAAAAGAACGAGACAAAAAAAGAACCTGTATCGAGTTTCGCGACCCGATACAGGCCCATCGCAGTTCGATGGTATTTCTATGAAAAGGAGGACATGCGCTGCTTGTAATACGGGGTCAGTTTCAGAATTGTTCCGTGAAAATTTTAAGGCTGTCAACTCCTGCCAACTCCCATGCTATAACAGCCTCAGCAATACGCGGCATGTGTCCTGTCTATAACTGCATTTCCCTGTTGCTTTTTCCAGCATTTCTTGCTACTATATCTAAAGGCTGCTCGACCGGGCCAAAGGCTTTGTCCTACCAAAGTAAAAGCTTGTTGCAAAGAGGGAGAAAGGCGATCGATGAAAGAGCTGACCATCCATCACTCTCCGGCGAAAGAATCTACGCCGGCCCGCGTGCGCGTGAGCTATCAGGCGCAAGAAGGCGCGCAGCCGCAGGAGAAGGAAGTCGAGTTTGCGTTTCAGATCAGCGATGAGGAGCGCAAACTTATCCAGTGGTATCTGGAAGAGTATCTGGGCTTCCCCTGGGGCGAGTTCCGCAACCGCGCGGAGCGGGCCGAAGAGCTGATGAAGGGCAAAGGCGTCGAGCTGTTCGACGCCGTCTTCAACGACCGCCAGGCTTTGGCTTACTATAGCAATGTCGTCAACGACCTCGACGACACCCGGATCGTCATTCATGCCGATAGCCCGGAAGGGATCAGCATTCCCTGGGAGCTGATGCGCGATTCGACCAAGGAGCCTTTCGGCGTCCTCGCCCATCTGGCTCACGCCTTTATCCGCAGCCAGCCGAACGTCAGATTTACTCCCCGCCCCCTGACTGGTGGCGACACCTTCAACATCCTCATGGTCATCTGCCGCCCCGGCGGACCGGAAGGCGACGTGCCCTTCCAGTCCGTCGCGCGTCCGCTCCTGGAACTGTTCCGTCCCCACCGCGACCGCATCAACCTGGACATCCTGCGCCCGCCCACCTTCGAGCAGTTGACCCATGTGCTGCAGGATAATCCCGGCTTCTATCACGTCCTGCATTTCGACGGGCATGGAACCTTCCCGCAAGGCGGAAGATCTAGTCACTTTTATCAGCAGCAGGGCGAACAGGGCCGGCTGCTCTTCGAGGGAGAAGACGGCAAGCCCAACCAGATAACCGGCGAAAAGATCGGCCAACTGGTCGCCTCTACCGGCGTGCCGGTCGTGCTGCTCAACGCCTGCCAGTCCGGCATGACGAAGCCGGACGCCACCTACGCCTCGGTCGGCAATCATCTGCTGCAAGCGGGAACCGGCGGCGTGGTCGCGATGGCCTATTCGGTCTACGTCCAGACCGCCGTGCGCTTCATGGCCCGGCTCTACGAAGGGCTCATCAACGGCGAGGAGCTTTCAAGAGCCGTGGCGCTGGGCCGGGCGGAGCTGCGCTCCCATCCGCAGCGCTCCTCGCCCATCGGCGAGGTAGATCTGCAGGATTGGATGGTGCCCATCCTCTTTGAAGCCACGTCTATCCGTCTGACTCCCAAGATAGCTAAAGGCGGCCTGCGCCTCGATCCCAATGCCATCCAGGAAAAGCAGGCTGCCGCCGGAGTGGAGATCGGCTGTCCCGACCTGCCCGACTTCGGCTTTATCGGTCGGGATGGCGTGATGCTCGACCTGGAGCGCGCCTTCCAAAAAGAGACCGTCGTGCTGCTGCAGGGTATGGCGGGCGTGGGCAAGACCGAAGCCGCGATGGGCTTTGCCCGCTGGCGCGCCGAGACTGGCGGCCTGGACGGTCCCATCTTCTTCTTCAAATTCGAGCAGTACCTGCCGCTCTCTCAGGTCTACGATCGCGTCGGCCAGGTCTTCCAGCCAACCATCAAAGCCCAGTTGCAAGTCGAGTGGCATCTTCTCGATGCCAAGCAGCGCCGCAGCCTGGCCCTCGACATCCTCAAGCAGATCCCCTGCCTGCTCATCTGGGACAACTTCGAGCCGGTCGCCGGCTTTCCGAAGGGGACGCCTTCCCAATGGACAGCCGAAGAGCAAAAAGAGCTGCGCGATTTCCTGCGCGACCTGCGCGGCGGCCAGACCAAAGTGCTGCTCACCAGCCGCCGCGACGAGCCGTGGCTGGGCAAGATCTATCGACGGGTAGAAGTAGGTGGGCTGAAACTGGTAGAGGCGCAGGAATTGGCGGTCCGTGTCTTGCAGCGCGCCGGCCTCGACGACAGGCAGATCAAGACGCTTCCCGCCTACAACGATTTGCTGCGGTATCTGCGCGGCAATCCGTTAGCCATTCAGGTCGTCCTGCCGGAACTCAAGCGCATGCAGCCGGATGCTCTTCTGAAAGCCCTGCAAGCCGGCGAAGCCCCCCTGCCGAAAGAGGATAGCGACTTAGGCCGGGAACACTCCCTGGCCGCCTCCCTGACCTATCGCCTGGATGCTCTGGATACTTCCTTGCGTCAACGCCTGGGGCTGCTCTGGCTCTTTCAAGGCTTTGTGGATGCCGATATTCTAGCGGCGATGTGTCGGGCGGAAGAAATTCCTGATCTGCTCGAGGGATTGGGAAGAGACGAATGGATAGGCATCCTGGACACAGTTGCCGAGGTCGGACTTCTGCGGCAGGCAGGCGAAGGCTACTATACCGTCCATCCAGCCCTGCCCTGGTTCTTCCACGATCTGGCCCAGCAAGCTTTTCCTGGCCTGCAGGATCGCCTGGAGCAGATTTTCTCAGCCGTGTATAGCGGGTATGGAAGCTTTTTGAACAATCTGTTTCAAAGCAATGCCCGGATGGCAATCGATCTCCTTCAGGCGGAGGAGGGCAATCTCATCTACGCCCTGCATCTGGCGCGACAGTATGGGCAATGGGATGCGATCGCGGGCATTCTTTATGGGTTAAATAGATTGTTGGATACACAAGGTCGTTGGGTAGAGTGGGAGCGACTTGTTACCGAACTGGAAGCGGAGACTGCAGACGCCAATGGAGAACCCTTACCAGGAAGAGAGTATCTGTGGCTAGCTCTCTTGGGGCATCGCCAGGAAATCGCGCAATATCAACGGGATTTTGAAACACAAGAACGAATAGTCCATCGTCTGAAAGAGCATTACGAACGGGCGGGCGATGACCGGAATCATGCTGTCGCTCTCCACCAGCTAGGCAGGATCGCAGAGGAGCGCCGACAGTTCGAGGAGGCGGAGCGCTGGTATCGGCAAAGCCTGGCTATCAAGGAGCACATCGGAAACGAACACGGCCAGGCCAGCACTCTCCACCAGCTAGGCAGGATCGCTGAGGAGCAGGGAAATATGGTGGAAGCCGTAGCCTTCTATAAGCAGGCAGAGGCAATTTTCATTCGCGTTAACGATCCTTATAGCCTGGAGATCGTACGAAAATCTCTCCAGAGGGTACCGAGACAGTAAGGTAGAACTATACGGAGAGTCCTGTACGCCAAATCGGTATCCGTGATCTAATCCAGGCTTTTCCGCCCGCAGGGCAACGGGCAGGGCCCCGCAGGCGGGTAATTCATTGCCCGGCTAAAACGGCCCGGCAAATACAACTCGGCCAAATCGGCCGGGCGATGCGGCCGGCAGGATTGCCGTATAGCCTCTTAGGAATATAGCAGGAGCGAACACACATCTATGGACGCGGATGTATTCCATCAACAAGCCAGAGCGGATGCCGTGCTGTCGGCGTTTCTGCGGGAAGTCGCGGAGGAGACGGCCCAACAGGTCTCGCTGGAAGAGCCGCAGTCCTACATCACCGTGACCGGCGTGGACCTGCTCTTCACCGTCTCTGCCTACGCCCTCTTTCGCTGGGCCAAAGACGCTTTCGACCATCGCCGCGCCCTCAACGAAGCCGAGATCGCCCGGCAGCAGGAGCAGTTGATCGCTGCCCTCATCCAGGACGGCTTCCCACCGGACAAGGCGCAGGCCGTCGTCACGACCCTGCTCAAGAATATCGCTGTCCGTACCCAGGACGATCCCGCCATCAAGAAAGCCCTGTCCCTGCTCGGCAAAAGCTAAGGAAAGGATCGCTCCTTCCGATTCGGTGGTTCCTGCTTCGCTGTGAACGCAGTAGGGAAGGGGGCAGGGGGATAGGTGGACTCAGGTCACTACTCCCCGATCAGCTCGATAGAATCTTCAGTCTGGCGGATCGTCTGCCCGTTCCTCAGTTCCACAAAGACCGTGCGTGTCCCAAAGCCGGGCGCCAGCGTCCAGGCGCGATGAGGTTGATACGGCTCCCAGTCCGTCCAGTTCAGGCCGTCGTTGCTCAGCCGCATCTGCCGGGCCCAGCCCGCGCCGTAGATATAGAGCGAGACCTCCGGCGCGCGCGTCACCGGGGCCTCATTGTCGATGACCACCGGATAGACGTCGAAGCGGCTGCCGAAATCCTGCACCCAATAGGAATGATAAAGGCTGTCGGGGCGATCGGCGTAACCCACGCCGATCTCGCTATAATCCGGGCTGAGCAGGTTCTCCCGGTGATGCGGGCTCTGCATCCAGTCCGAGACCGCCGCCATCGGTGACTCCTGGCCGGCGGCGATGTTCTCTCCGATATACGAATAGCCGCCGTAGCCGAAGGCGGGCAGGCGGGGATCGATACTGCGGCCTTCGTGGTCGGTATGGGCGAAGTAGCTGCGCGAGGCCATGTCCTGCGCCATCCAGGCCGCCGCGGCGCTCAGGTTCTCCTGCAGCTTCAGCGGCGGAAGTCCGTGGGCGGTCCGCTCCTTATTCGTCAGCAACACGACCTGTCGCAGAGCTATCTGTTCCGGGGAGAGAGAGAGGCCCGTCTGGGGCATCATAGAGAACGCCCCTCCGGCGCCCGCAAGCACAAAGCCAAGCAACAAAGACTGGGCGAAATACGCCGTCTGCATCTCCCTCTCGCTCCCTGGAAACAGATTGGGGATCCTCCCGGCTCCAATCGGCCGGCCGCCTGCGGTAATATTTATGTGCCGGCGGCCTTCCGGCATCCGGGAACAACTCCCAACAGGGTGTTCCACATTTTGCGGTCCGGGATTCCATACTTTTGCGTGGGCCGTCTCCAAATTCTTGCGGCCCGCTCCTTGACTCAAGCAGGGAGGCTGTGGTATACTGGCAGTACTTACTCGGTGGAAGAAGCAGTCTCCACCGAGTAAAAATTTGTCTGCCGCACTTTTGGCAGATCGCCAGAGCGTGGGGAGATTCCCGAGTGGCCAAAGGGAACTGACTGTAAATCAGTCGCGGAACGCTTCGGAGGTTCGAATCCTCCTCTCCCCACCACCTTATCCCGCCCACATAGCTCAGAGGTAGAGCACTTCTTTGGTAAAGAAGAGGTCCTGGGTCCGATTCCCAGTGTGGGCTGGCTCAATCCCAACGCGTGCTGCCGGCGCCCTGCAGGTCTCGCTCCTATTCCGGAGCGCCCGGTGCGCGGCAGTCCCTTCCCGGCGTTAAGATAGCGCCGCCGGAAGAGGTTTTGGAGGAAATCATTATGGGAAAGCAGCGTTTCGAGCGGACCAAGCCGCACGTCAACATCGGCACGATCGGGCATGTGGATCACGGCAAGACCAGCCTCACATCCGCTATCACTCGCGTTCTGGCCGACTACAACGGCAGCAAAGCGCTCAAATAC
>DASRCN010000005.1:0-20807 GCA_035653075.1 Chthonomonadaceae bacterium
GGCGGGCAGTTCTACCTGAACGCGGGCCAGCGGGTCATCGGCATTGATATGTCCGAGAAGCGGCGCGCGCTGGCACGGCAGGTCGGCTTTACGGAAGTGCTTGATCCGCTCTCGATGTCGGAAGATGCGCTCTGGGAGCGCATATATGAATTGAATGGCGGCGCGCGTCCGCCGGTCATCGTGGACGCGGTCGGTGATTCGCGGATCGTCGAGCAGGTGGTTCAGCGCGTGGCCAACAACGGCCAGGTCATCATGCTGGGCACCCCGCGCGCTCCTTACCAGACCGATGGCACCATCATGCTGAAATACGCCCACTTCCACGGCGTGGAGATCATAGGCGCGCTGGAATGGCTCGTGCCCCTCTTGAAGAAGCAGAGCCCCGGCATCACGACTGAGCGGAACGCCGAGCTGATCTTCCAACTGCTCTGCGACGGCAAGCTGCAGGTCAAGCCGCTGCTCTCGCACGTGCTGCCGCCCGCGAAGCTGAACGATGCCTATCAAGGGCTGCTGCACCAGAAAGACGCCTATCTGGGCGTGGTGCTCGATTGGGAGAACAATCCTCTGCCGCCGGTGGGCTAGGTATGCTATCCTCGGAGCCGCGAGGCACTTCGCAAAATCCTTCGGCTTCTCCCGCACCCAAGAGGGCGCGCGGCCTGGGCGCTTATGGCGTCACGCCGCGCGCCCTCCTTATTGGCACGCTGCTGGTGCCGCTGCTCTGCTTCTGGAACCTCTACAGCGACATCGTGGCGCAGTCCACCGAGCTGGCGGTGATGGCGCTGAGCGTAGGCGTGGTTTTCGCGCTGCTCGTGCTGCTGCTCATCAACTTCGGCCTCAAGCGGTGGGCGCCGCGCTTTGCCTTCTCGCAGGCCGAGCTGCTGTTCATCTTCGTGATGCAAACTGTCTCGATCGAGATCAGCAGCGTCGGAATGGTGCAGTTTCTCGGCATGATGCTCACGGGCGTCACCCACTACGCGACGCCCGAGAACAACTGGGCGAAGTACCAGCCCTATCTGCGCCGCTGGGCTTTTCCGCAGCCGGAGGTCCTGCGCGCGTTCTATCTGGGCCGCTCCACCTTCTTTACGCCCGCCCACATTCTCGGCTGGCTCTCTCCGATCCTGGTCTGGTCGGCCTTCATCGTCGTGATGCTCGGGGTGATGCTCTGCATGAACGTCGTCCTGCGGCGGCGCTGGGTCGATCAGGAGCGGCTGACGTTTCCGATCGTGGCGCTGCCACTGGAGATGACCCGCGACGGCGGCAACCGGGCCTTCTTCACCAGCCGCGCGATGTGGACGGGGTTTTTGATCGCCTTCGCTTTAGAGAACCTGGCCGGGATCGCCTACCTCTATCCTTCGATCCCGTTCCTGCCCATCAAGCCCAGCGATCCCCGGCTGAATCTGACCTCCTGGCCGCTCTTCGGCACCCTGTTCCAACAGCCGCCCTGGAACGCCGTCGGGGAGCTCGACCTCTCATTCTATCCGGTGGTCATCGGCCTGGTCTACCTCCTGCCGCTGGACGTCTCCTTCTCGGCCTGGTTCTTCTTTTTCCTGCGCAAAGGCCAGGATGTAACGGCGACGGCGTTCGGCTTCCGCGATCCGGGGCAGACCCTGGCGATGTCGCGCATTCCCTATATCGGCGAGCAGGCGGGTGGGGCGTTCCTGGGCCTGGCGATCTTCACGCTCTGGAACATGCGCGGCTATCTGAAGGAGGTGCTGCGCCAGGCGTGGCGACCGGGGACCGGCCTCGACGATAGCCAGGAGGCGATTCCCTACCGGTGGGCGCTCTTGGGAATCCTCTTCGGCTCGCTGGCGATGGTCGGGTTTGCGGTGGCGCTGGGGATCTCCTGGCCGGTGGCGATTGTCTTCTTCACGCTCTATCTGCTGGTCGTGCTCACCTATACGCGGCTGCGCGCCGAAGCGGGCTTGCCCTGGGCTTTCGGGCCGGACATGACCCCCCACCAGATGATCCAGGCGGCGGCCGGCACCCGCAACCTGAGCATGCAGGACATGGTCGGGTTGGCGCAGTTCCAGTGGCTGGACATCGACTACCGCACGGTCCTGATGCCGCACCAGTTAGAGGGCCTCAAGATCGCGACGGAGACGCGCATGCGCCAGCGCGGCCTCTTCGGGGCGATCCTGCTGGCGACGGTCGTTGGCGCGCTGGCAGCCTGGGTGGGCGATCTGAGCGTCTACTACCACTATGGCGCCAGCTCCGCGCACTTAGACGCCTGGCGAACCTCCACAGGCCGCATTCCCTGGGACATTCTTTCCGACTGGGTCAACAATCCGACGAAGATAGACTGGATGCGGCTGGAAGGCGTTGGGGCCGGGTTTGTGATCGTCGGGCTGCTCATGGCGGCGCGCACCCGCTTCCTCTGGTGGCCCCTGCATCCGGTCGGCTACGCGCTGGCGGGCACGTTTACCATGCCCTGGCTCTGGTGCGCCACGTTCCTCGGCTGGCTGACCAAGCTGCTTATCCTTCGCTACGGCGGCAGGAAGACCTATCACCGCCTGCTGCCCTTCTTCATCGGCCTAATCCTCGGCGACTACGTCGCCGGTGCCTTCTGGGCGCTTTTCGGCCTCGCCACGGGCGCTCAGGTCTACAAAGTCCTCCCGATCTAAAACACGTTGCCGTCATCAGCACATGACAATAAACAAGACAAGGGGCGAATGATGGGGCAAGCGGGGAAAGCGCGACGGGTCAGATGGCAGGGCCTGGTATGGCTGTTGCCCCTGCTCTGTGCCGGAGGGGTAGTCTACATCCTGTATTTTCGCCACAGGCCGGAATGCTTTCCCGGCGGATTTTCCGGCGACGTCGGACAGATTCAGGATGGACAGAAATACTGGCTCTCCGGCAACACCATCCTGGCGCAGTCGGTCACCGGCGGGACGATCCGGGAGGTGGTCCGTGAGGATACTCGGGCTGAGGTCGATGCGGTAGCTGGGATACAAATTACAGGCGGCTCCGTCTTTTACTTTGCGATGTCCCCCTCCAGGCGACCGGTGAAAAACCCAGGCGGCCTCAGGCCATCCCCTTTCCCGGCAAGCCGCTTTCTCGGTGTCTATCGAGCGTCCCCGCATAAGGCCAGCTCGCAAGAGTTGTCGCGGGAAAAGCAAGTTGTTCTGCCGGTCTCCCAGACTTTGACGGAAAGCACAGGGCGCTTCCGCAGCGTACCTGTCCAGGGAGGGGCGCCCAGAGACCTCACGGCCCGGATCGAAGGCTCTGCCTGCCTGGCCGGCGGTTATGCCTACTGGATCCAGAAGCGTCCGGACGGGATGGTACAGATCGCTTCCGGGGGCGTAACGTGGGAGGAAATGACAGGACATTCCGATCTGATGGCAACCACCCTGGCTGATGGCTCTCTGCACAAGCTATCGACGGTCCTGCCCATGAATTCGGTCCTCCTGGCCGGTCCGAATGGCGTCTTCTGGACGGAGCCTCGCCCCTTCCCACATAGCGGCCAGGACCTCTATTACTACCGTGCTGGGGACGCGAAGCTCTACACGATCCTGGATTATCGCGGCGATCCGTTCGGGCCGCCCACGGAATTCAAAGACCGCCTGTATTGGTTTGCCACCAATAAGCCCCCCCACTGGCCGAATCTGGATTGGAGCGCGGACCGGCTGGTGAGCGCCAGGCTGGATGGCTCCGATCTGCGTGAGGTGTTCTTACCGGCGGCCAGAATGCGCTTTCCGGTCTTATGGCGCCTACGGTCTTCCTTCCTGCAGGTCTATCGAGGCCATCTGTACGGCTTGTTCCGCGATCAGCCTTCCGGCGTCAGCCCGGTTCTCGGGAATCCCCGGTATCTCTGCCGCATTGACCCCGACCGCAGCGATCCCGTTGAGGACGTATTCACCCTGCCTTCCGGATCGGCCAACTGCACGGTCGATGGAGACTCCTTCTATTTCACGCACCTGGAAGAGGACCGCCCTTTCCTGGACCGTCTTACCGGCGACGAGGCGCATATAGGATACAAACAGACGCTCTGCCGCATCCGTCTGCCGGATTGAGACCCGGAACCGAAGATGGATAGGGATGTGAAACCCGAGGAGCCGGCAAGAGGATAATGGCCGCTCCGGCTCGAATAGTCGCGTGTGACCGACGATTCCCTGCCCCAGCCGAATACGACAAGCGCCGCGCCCGCCCTGGAGATGCGGCATATCAGCAAGCAGTATCCGGGCGTGCGCGCCCTCGACGACGTCTCCCTGACCGTGTATGAAGGCGAAGTCCACGCCCTGTTGGGCGAGAATGGCGCCGGTAAGTCCACCCTCATGAAGATCCTGGCCGGGGCGGAGACGAAAGACAGCGGCGAAATCCTGCTCTCCGGCCAGCGGGTCCATATCGATAGCCCGCAGAAGGCGATGAGCCTGGGCATCTCCATCATCTACCAGGAGTTTAACCTGGTGCCCTATCTGAGCGCCGGGGAGAATATCTTTCTGGGCCGGGAGCCGCGGGCGCTGCTGCCCGGCTTCGTCGATTTTCGCACGCTCTATCGCCGCTCCCAGGAGGTGCTCGACCGGCTCGGCGTCCGCCTGGACGCTCGCGCGCCCGTCTACCGGCTCAGCGTCGCCCAGCAACAGATGGTCGAGATCGCCAAGGCCACCAGCAAGCAGGCGCGCATCATCATCATGGACGAGCCGAGCGCCACGCTGACCGAGCATGAGCTGCAGGCGCTCTTCAACCTGATCCGCCAGCTCAAGGCCAATGGCGTCAGCATCGTCTATATCTCCCATCGCCTGGAAGAGGTGTTCGAGATATGCGACCGGGCGACCATCATGCGGGACGGCCGCGTTATCGCCACGGAGCCGGTCGCCAATCTTACCCGCGATCAGATCATCCGGCTCATGGTCGGTCGGGAACTGAAAGAAGCGATCCCCAAGGTCGCCGCTGAAACCGGACCCCCTGCGCTTTCCGTCAACCATTTAAACCGGCGCGGCGTGCTCCACGACATCTCCTTCGAGGTCCGCCAGGGCGAAATTCTGGGCCTTGCCGGCCTGGTCGGCGCGGGAAGGACGGAGACGGCCCGCGCCATCTTCGGCGCCGATCCCATCGACGGCGGCACGATCGAGGTGTTCGGCAAGCCGGTCCGCATCCGCTCACCGCAGGATGCCATTCATCACGGCATCGGCCTGGTGACCGAAGACCGCAAGCAGCAAGGGTTGGTGCTCGGTATGGCGGTCCGCGAAAACAACACGCTCGCGCACCTGGACGCGCTTGCGACCCTGGGCTTTATCCGCACGCGGGAGGAGCGGCAGGTCGCGGAAAGGTATCGCTCTAATCTGGGAATCAAGACCCCCAGCGTCGAGCAGGTTACCCAGAACCTTTCCGGGGGCAATCAGCAGAAGGTCGTTTTAGCCAAGTGGCTGTTCACCGGCTCGAAGATCCTGATCTTCGATGAGCCGACGCGCGGCATCGACGTCGGGGCCAAGAGCGAGATCTATAAGCTGATGAACGCGCTGGCAGCGCAGGGGGTGGCGATCCTGATGATCTCCTCCGAGCTGCCGGAGGTCCTGGGTATGAGCGATCGCATCCTGGTCATGCATGAGGGGCGCATCATGGGCGAGCTGTCCCGCGCTGAGGCGACCCAGGAGAAGATCATGCATCTGGCGACCGGCGGGGAATAGAGGGAAAGAGAAGAGGGGAAGCTATGGCAGGAGGAATACCGGGAGGACCGGTAGGCTATGGGTATCCGACGGGAATGCCGGCGCGCAAGTCCAGTAGCGGCTGTCTGATCTGGGGATTGGTCGGCTGTGGCGCGCTGGTCATCCTATTGGTACTCTTTATGATCTTTGCGGCGTATCGGTTCTCGAAAAACTCGGGCTTTCAGAGGATGATGAGCAACGCCATGTCTGCGCCGCAGTGCGCGCAACGGCTAGTGTACGTGCGCGAAGCGCTCGATAGTTATCGGAAGGACCACAAGGGCGCCTATCCCGCCTCTCTTTCGGCGCTCGTGCCCCACTATCTGAATGACGATTCTTACCTATCCTGCCAGGGTGGTGAAACCAGCGCGTTCGTCTATACGCCTCCTAAATCCGATTCGCCGGCGGATACGCCGGTAGCCAGCTACTCATTCGGAGAATCACAGTTTATGGCGACGACGCGCGGCCAGGTGTCGCAGACAACGATCGTGCGTCTGCTCAAGGACGGCAGAGTAGTGAGCGATCAGATCAATCGTACGACCTTCTATCAGGCCGGCGAGGGCGGAAGGACGCGCGGGCGCGGAAGCGCAGACAACGAGAACCAATAGGCAGGAGAGAGGACCTCACTGCCTCCTCTTTTCGCTTGATGCCTTCTACTTTTTACCCTTGTAGAACGAGGGGGCCGTTTTTTTCTTGCGGCCGCCTGCAAATTCGGGAACAATTTTTATCGATAAAGTGTCTGCCACGAAACGTATGCATGTGGAAGAAGTTGGGAGGTGTCCTCACGACAGAGACGCCTCCCCTTTTTTGGCTCTCATCCTATTCCATTCTGTTGCGGGAACACGGTGGGCTGTATTACGTCAGACGAACAGCAGTTTTAATGCAGCGGAAGCATTGTTTGAACGACCTATTCCGAGGAAGAACAATGGCAAAACAAGCAAGCGATATGCATAAGCTGAATCCGGCCAAAACACGAGAGGCCGTGCAGGAGGCGCTGCAGGAGGTGGAGCACGCCATCCGGCCGCAGACACGCTCCGCGCGTGGTCTCGTCTCCTGGATCGTCGCCCTGGCGGCAGGCGCTACGTTTGCCTGGCGCAGTTTTCAAGCGGGGAAGAAAGCAAACCGGGACGGCAGTACGGCAGTCACCGCCGACGAGGAAGCCAAGCTGCGACATACCCTTACTTTGTCTGAATCACGGATGGCCACAGATGACACGGATTACACGGATAGAGATACCCATGGCTTATCCGTATCCTCCGTGAAATCCGTGCCTGCCGTGAGCCAGACAGGAGAGTCCTCCGCGATCGAAAAGGGAGGAAGAGCAGAGAGCACCATCCAGGCCGACGAAGAGGGGATCAAAGATCTGGCACCGCTCGCCAAGGAGCTATGGGCGCGCCTGAACCGGGACAATGGGCTGACCTGGGGGGCGGCTCTGGCGTTCGCGGGCGTGTTCTCCCTCATTCCCATGATGCTGTTCCTGCTGGCGGTGCTCGGCTTCGTCATCAAGGATCCTCGCCAGGTGGCGGGCTACGTGGATCTATTCGTCAAGCAGATGCTGCCGGGAGCGCAGGGCGCGCAGGCCGCCAACGAGATCATCGCCAAGACGGGCATCATTCAGTCTGCGCAGGGGCTTATGCACGGCAAATGGTGGTCCGTGCTCTTTGGCCTGCTCTCGCTCTTCATTTCCGCATTGGGTCTCTTTGTGACGGCAACCGGGCCGCTCAATGCGGCATGGGAGGTCAAGGAGACACGTAACTTTATCAAGCTACGCCTCCTGGCGTTCGGGGTGTTCATTGGGGCGGCGGTGCTCTTCATGCTATCGCTGGTTCCGTCTGCCGGTCCGGATGCCGTGCAGCATCTGCATCTGCCCTGGCTGGGGCTGCCCAAGCATCCTCCCTTTATCCTCGCCGCGCTGTTTCAGATCGTCTTCGAGCTGATCGCGGTCGTCATCGACACCGCTCTGTTCACGCTGATCTACCGCTTCCTGCCCAACGCGAAAGTCTCCTGGAAGGACGCTCTCGCCGGTGGAGTTTTCGCGGGCGTGCTCTGGGAGGTTTTCAAGAAGGCCTTCGCCGTCTATCTGGCGCACTTCGGCAACTACAACAAGCTCTACGGCGCGATGGGAAGCGCGGTCCTCCTGGTGACATGGATCTATTACACGTGCATCTTGCTTGTCGTCGGGGCGATCGTCTGCAAGATGTACCACGAGCACACGCAAGAGGGTGGGGTGAAAAGAAAAGCGGCTTAAAGGGAAGGAGAGTCGGCGGCGACGACAAGAATATCGACGTTGCGCAGCTCGCGGGTAAGACGGTTGATGATCGAGCCTTTCGTAAGCTCCTGCCAGCGGGTACGCTTGGAGTGGCCGATGACGAGCTGGGTGACCTGCTTTTCCTGCGCATAGCGGATGATCTCGCCTGCGACATCGCCGTGCAGGGTGACGACCGGTATCTTCAGCCGGTCGGCAAGCGCGAAGTCGTTGCGCAAGATCTCCTGCTGCGCCTCGGTCGGGGGCGTGTTCTCCACATAGACCGCCACGATATCGCCGTGCAGCCGCTGCGCGATGCGCCAGCCGCGACGGAGCAGCCGCAGAGACGACTTTTTGGGGCTGACGCAGACCATGATCCGGTCGTGCGTGGCCCAGGTCTCCTGAATGTGGCGCTCCTTGCGGTACGCCTCGACGTCTTCATCGACTTCCTGGGCGACTTCACGCAGGGCGAGCTCCCGCAGCGCGTTCAGATTGCCTTCCCGGAACCAGTTGTTGAGCGCCTGCTGGACCTTGTCCGCTTTGTAGATGTCGCCCCGCTCCAGGCGGTGAATGAGCGCGCGGGGGGTGATGTCCACCATCTTGACTTCATCGGCGGACGCCACGATCCGGTCCGGCACCGTCTCGCGGACCCACTGGCCGGTGATGTCGTGGACGATGTCGTTCAGGCTTTCCAGGTGCTGCACGTTCAAGGTGGTGGCGACGTTGATGCCCGCGTCCAGGAGAATCTCGACATCCTGCCAGCGCTTCTCCCGCTCGGAGCCGGGCACATTCGTATGCGCCAGCTCGTCGATCAAGACCCACTGTGGATGGCGCTTTAGAATGGCGTCGGTGTCCATCTCCTCGAACGTGGCCCCGCGATATTCGATCTTCTTGCGCGGAATCACCTCCAGGCCGCCAAGCTGCTCCGCCGTTCCGGCGCGGCCATGCGTCTCGACGTAGCCGACGACCACATCCTGGCCGCGCTTCTGCTTGCGCCGGTTGCCTTCATTGAGCATCTCGAAGGTCTTGCCGACGCCGGCCGCGAAGCCCAGGAAGATCTTCAGGCGGCCGCACTTCTGCTCCTTCTCCTCGCGCATCACGCGAGCCAGCAGCTCTTCCGGGGAGGGGCGTTTTTCGCTGGGGGGGTCTTTGTCCATTCCGGCGCTCCTCCGCTCAGGCCGCGAGCACGGCATCCACCCAGCGGCGCATGCCGGAGGTGAAGTCCTCCACGCGCAGCAGGCCGCCGGGCGGGAATTCGGCGTTCTGATAGAGATAGTTCGCCAGCGCCTCCTCGCACAGCGCCTGCCAGAAACGGAGGCCGCCCGGCATCTGCTCCCGGTCGGTATGCGCTTTGATCAGCTCGGCGACGTAGGCGGGCAGGATGACCGTACACTCCTGCGTCTGTCCTTCCGGGTTCTGGATCGTAAAGCGAAAGCCCGTATCCTCGCCCATCTGGATCGAAGCGCCGGATTGCGACACAATGTGAAAACCGTTGATGGTCGCCATGCCGAAAGTCATCGGAGAAGCTTCCGGAGAGGCAGATGGTTGCGAAGCGCCGGTCAGGGCGGCCTGCACTGCGCCGCGCAGGATATCGACCGTGAAGGGCTTGCGCAGAAAGTCCGTTGCGCCGGCCTTCATCGCCTCCACCGCCAGGTCCACCGTGCCGAAAGCCGTGATCATGATGACGCGGGCAGCGGGATCGTGGTAGCGCATCTGCTGCAAGACGGTCAGCCCGCTCAATCCCGGCATCCGCTGGTCGAGCAGAACCAGGTCCCATTCTTTGCCATCCCCAAACTTGTCCAGGCCCTCTTCTCCGTCTGCCGCCGTTTCGACCGTGTGGCCTTCGTGCTGCAGCGCCAGGCGGACCATCATGCGGATATTATTCTCATCGTCAACCACGAGGATGCGCGCCATGTTTACGGCTCCTTTCTTTCCGGTGCGGTCGCCTCCCAGGTCGTGGGCAGCGTGAACGTGAAGGCGCTGCCCTTGCCTGGCTCACTTTCTGCCGAGATCGTGCCGCCGTGCGCCGTGACGATGGTACGGGCGATGGACAGTCCCAGGCCCGCGCCGCCGCGCGTGGCGCCGGGAACCTGCACGAACCGCTCGAAGATGCGCGACAGGTACTCGTTCGGGATGCCGGCGCCCGTATCCTGGACGCGAAACGCCACCACGTCCTCTTCCCAGCGGGCGGACACGACGATACGCCCGCCTTCCGGCGTGTGCCGCACCGCGTTGTTGATCAGATTGACCAGTACGCGATGGACCTGCGCCCGGTCCGCGCGCACGGCAGGCAGATCCGGCGTCGCATCGCCGGCAAGACAGATGCCTTTTGCCTCTGCCTGCGCCATCACCGGCTCGATAGCAGCGGACACCAGCTCCTGCGGCGACACGATTTCGAAGCGGGGTGGTGTAACGCCTGCTTCCAGGCGCGTCATGTCCAGCAGGTCGCGCATCATCCGCTCCAGCCGCTCCAGGTCCTCCCGCTGGGCGGAGAGGACTTCCTGCTGCTCCGGGGTCAGCGTACCGACCGCGCCCTCCTGCAGAAGCTGCACAGAGAGCAGCAACGAGGTAACGGGCGTGCGCAGCTCGTGGGAGGCGACGCTGATGAATTCGGACTTCAGGCGGTCCAGCTCACGCAGGTGCGTGATGTCCTCCAGCACGGCCACCGCGCCCAGCAAAACGCGCTCGTCGTGCATGGGCGTGGCGCGCAGGCGGTAGGTGCGCTGGGCCTCACCGATCTGACGGGTAATGAACCCGGCCTCATCTTCGGCGGCGAAAATCCGCTCCTGGTGGATCGCCCGTTGAATCGCCTCGACGATGCGCGGGTCACGTACTGCCTGTGCGATAGGTCGGCCGATGGCCTGGGCTTCCGGGCCGAACAGGCCCTCCGCCGCCCGGTTCCAGTGGACGACGGCGCCTTTGCCGTCGGTGACGATCACCGGGTCGTACAGGCTCTCCAGGGCGGCGTCCGACATCCGCTCGGCGCGGTGCAGACGCTGCTCTTCCTGCTGCCAGGCTTCGCGCAGCTTCTCGGCCATCGCGTTGAAGGCGTCTGCCAGAACGCCGATCTCGTCCGTGCGGTGCAGCTCGATGCGCTGGTTCCAATGCCCGGCCCCGATCTCCTCGGACTGCCGTGCCAGGGTGCGCAGGGGAGTCAGCGCGATACGGATCATGCGAAAGGCGAAGAACAGCGCCAGTACGCAGGCGATCACAGTAACAGCAGCGCCGATCTCGGTGGCGCGCTCTGCTTCCGTCTTAGCGCGGGCATTCGCCAGATTGATGGCGTGCTCGTTCAACTCCAGCACGTCCTGGGCGCGCTGCTTCAGCTTCAGAAAAGCGGGTTCGAGCGTGCCGAAGTAGTAGTCGTGGGCCTGCTTTGCGGACATCGGCGGCGCGGCATAGAGCAGTTGCTCGATGGCTTTGCGATAAGCCGCGAACTGGTCTCGGATATCGTCCGCCATCTGCTGCTCGCCCGGCTCGGTGATGTTGTGCGCCTCCACCTGGTACCACTGCTCGAATTGCGGCCAGTTGGCCTGATACTGCTGCCGTGCCTCCTGTCTCTCTCCGGCCAGGAAGAAGGTGGCGGCGCTGTCCTGGCGCTCCAGCGTCTCCTTCATATTCTGGGCCGCGACCACGCTCTTGTAGTTGTTCTTGAGGATGCGGTCGATCGAGCCGCCCAGGCGAAAGAAGTTGACGACCGCGCCGGCCATGAGCGCGACCATCAGGCCCACCAGCAGCAGGTGACTGAACAACAGTTGGACTTTTAAGCTCCGCACCTGGACCTCACCCCCTGACCCCCTCTCCTTCGTAAGGAGAGGGGGAATTTAAGGTGGTCACTGATCTGTTTCCGGTTTGCCTTCGGTCTGCAGAGCGACCAGCTCGGCGTCGATGCGGGCGGAAATCTGCCGCCAGGCCTCGTCGTCCAGCCAGCCTTTGCGCTCGGCTTCGTGATAGGCGCTCTTCTCGGCCAGCAGCGCCGACCGGCGCGCTCTGATGACCTGCTGCTCCCGCTGTTTCCGATGGCCTGGATGCGCCGAATCCAGCGTCTCTTCCAGCATTCGCAGGCGGGTGCGATAGTCCTGAATCAGCAGCTCGACGGACCAGTCGGGATAGGCTTCGCTGCGGCGCAGCCGCTCCAGCTCGGCCAGCGCGGCCTGGCACGCCAGGATCTCGCTTGCCAGGTGATGCTGATCTTCGGACTCGACTGTTGGCGTGGCACCGGCCAAGTTCAGTCGCTGGAGCAGCGGCCCGACGGTCATGCCCTGCACCAGCAGCGAGAACAGCACCACGCCGAATGTAGCGGCCACGAGCGCGTCCCGTTGCGGGAAATCGCGGCTCAGGCCGAGAACGAGCGCCATCGAGAGCGCGCCTCGCAGCCCGCCCCAGAACAGGATATGCTGCCAGGCCGGAGGGATGTTTCCCCCCAGCCGGTTGACCAGCAGCGAAAGCGGATAGATCGCTGCCCGCCCGGCCAGCACCACCACGACCGCGCCCAGCGCCAGGCCGATCTTGTCGGTCCAGTGGACGTAGGCCACTTCCACGCCGATCAGCAGAAAGACGATGGAGTTGACGACGAAGCCGGCGTATTCCCAGAACGCCGTGACCGCCAGGCGCGTGCCCGGCGTCATGGCCGTCTGCAGACCGTAGTTGCCGATGACCAATCCGGCGACGACTACCGCCATGACGCCGGAGACGTGCAGCGCCTCCGCAGCCAGATAGGACCCGAAGGCCACAACAGTGGTCAGCGTGATCTCGATCAGGTGATCGTCCAATTCGTAGTGCAGGCGCGAGGCCAGGTAGCCGATCGTTCCACCCAGAAGCGCGCCGCCGACCACCAGCCGAAAGAACTGAAAGATGCCGCCCAGCATCGAGACGGTGCTGCCGGTGACGGCGGCCATCATCACCGTGAACAGCACGACGGCGGTATCGTTGTTGAACAGGCTCTCCGCCTCAATGATCAGCGATAGCCGCCGGCCGGCTCCCAGCCGCCGAAAGACCGCGATGACCGAGATCGGATCGGTGGTCGAGATGAGCGCCCCGAAGACCAGCCCGGCGGGCAGCGGGATATGCAGCGCCCATGCGGTCAGCCCGCCCACGATGAAGGTCGATAAGACCGTGCCGGCCAGCGTGTAGATGGCGATGGGCTTCCAGTCACGGCGCAGCGGCTCGATCCGCAGGTTGATCGCCGACTCGAACAATAGGGGAGGCAGGAACACGGTGAACAGAATAGTCGGATCGAGATGCACGTGCGGCAGCAGGCGCGGGATGCCTATTGCCAGGCCGGTGATGACCAGGGCGAGCGCATAGGGCACCTTGAATCGCCGCGTGATCAGCGCGACGACAAAGGCGATCAGCACCAGCCAGAAGAAGGGAACGACATTGAAGCCGCTGTTGCTCATAGCCCTGCGTATCTCTCTCCGACATTTACCTGCCTTACCTTCCTTTATACCTTCCTCGCCAGCCGATTATCGGCAGGGCCATTCGCCGGGTCGTGTTAGCCGAACCGTTTTAACCGGGCCGCCCTCACCCCCTCTCCTTACGGAGGAGAGGGGGAACATTAAGGAGTCGGACAACCGTCCTGCGGACGGAGATACCGTTCTCCTCCCAGGATTACCGTGTTAGCATACAGGCTCTCAGAATTTGTATGCAGTGGCTAACGTAATGGTGTCCTGATTCTTGCCGACCCCGCTGCCGCTGCTGAAATAAGACGTGCTGGCATGATCGTGCCGATACTCCAGGCGGGCGAGAACATGCCCGTGGAACGCCAGGTAGTCCAGGTTAGCCGTAAAGGACGTATAGTTATCCACGACACCCGACCGTAAGCCGTTGCTGTCCTCGAAACGGTCTAAACGCCCTGCGACCGCCAGAACCGGCGTGAACTGATAGCGCGCATAGAGCGTCTGGCCGTTCCAGTGACCGCCTGTGACGTGCGTGCTGGAAGCGTCTGCGTAGGTCGCGTCTACGCCGATCTTGAGCTTAGGCGTCATTTGATAGACAGCATAAGCGTCCACCAGATTGACGAAAAGCACGCCCGGATTCGGGAACCCGATGCCACCATACGAGCCGGCAGCATTGACCCTGTCGCTGCCTTCCTCGCCACCATAGTAGTTCAGCGTCAGGGTCAGCGGCGTCGTGGGCACGTAAGCCAGCGTGGTGCCGAACGACTTGCCCCGGTTGCCATCGACTACTTCGTTCCAGCCGTTGACCGCATAGAGGGTCCCGGTCAGGCGTCCGGTCAGCGGGGCGCTGACGCGAAAGCCGAGATGATAGATCGGCTGGCCGAACGTGTAGAGGAATGAGCGGCTGTAGTTGTCGTTATTGATGCTCTCAATGCCCTCGTAGCCGATCCACGTAGCGAACTTTCCGAAGTCGATAGTAACGGGCGTGTGCCCGAACGTGTCGTAGGTCGCGTAGAGTTGCTGAAACAGTTTCAGCGACTTGACCGGACGGCCCGGATCGGTGGATGTGATGATGTCGGCGTTCTTGCCTGCCGTCAGCGTCACCGTCAGGCCGAAAGGCACTTTGTGCGTCGGGGCGCGGGAGATGTTGGCTTCGGTCACCGCCATACTGAAAGTATCACGCTTGATATCGAACTGCCTCCCCGTCACGTCCGAGGCCGTTGCCTTCTGAAACTTGACTTGATAGTACCAGTCCGTAAAGCCGTTGAACACCCATTCCGGCGCAGGCGCCTGGGCCGGTTGCACGGGCTGTGAAGTCTGCGGCGCCTGGGGCGCCGGTGTCGTCTGATTCGGTTGAGTCTGCTGGTTGCCCTGGTTCTGCGCGCCGCCGGTCGAAGCCTGGCACAGCGCTATAACCGGAGCCAGAATCATGCTCACCATGCAGGCGATCGTCCACGCTGACAATCGTCCTCCTATGGTCTTCATTGAAGATATCCTTCCTTTGGCCCCCACCCCCTCCCCCTCCCAAAAACAGGGGAGGGGAGATTCTGATGCTCTCTTGTACCTCTGCCAGGAGGCAAGAGAAGCTTTAAGGAGAAGGTTTCAGTCTCCAACTTAGTCCCCTCCCCTAAAATTCCGAAGGTTCGAGGAGGGGAAGAGGGTGGGGCATTCTATTTGCCGGATTTGCCAGGAGCGGCTTTGTCTAGCGCAATATTGAGCGTAAGCACATTGACGCCCGGCTCGCCCAGAAAGCCCAGTTGACGGCCCTGTGTGTTCTCATCAACCAGCTTGCGAACGGCATCTTCGGACAGGCCGCGCGTTTTGGCGATGCGGGCCACTTGCAGGTCGGCATTGGCCGGGCTGATCTGGGGGTCCAGCCCGCTGGCGGAGCGAGTGACCGCATCGGCGGGCACGGGGGTGTTGTCCGGCAGCCCGTTCTCCTTGCGATAGGCGGCAGCCAGGTCTTTGATGCCGTCGAAGTTACCGGGGTCGTCCTTGCCGTTCGGCAGCTTCTTGTGGATGCCGTTGATGAGCTTATCGCTGGTCGGCCCCAGGTTCGTGCCGCCGGAGTTGGAGGCATCGTATCCGTTCCCTGCCGCCGAAGGCCGTGGATGGAAGTAGCCCGGCGCCGTGAAGCTCTGCCCGATCAACTCCGAGCCGACCACCTGGCCGTTCTGCTCGATCAGGCTGCCGTTCGCCTGATGAGGAAAGGCCACCCTGGCGATCCCGAAGATCACGAACGGGAAGATCAGTCCCGTCAGTATGGTGAAGACCAGCACGCTTACGATCGCCGGTCGTAGTTGTTGCCACATGGTTTTCTCCTTACGCCAGGTGCAGCAGCACCAACAGGCGGTCGATGATCCAGATGCCGGGGAACGGCACGAGAATGCCGCCGACCCCGTAGAGAAGCAGATTGCGCTGCAAGATCGCCGCCGCGCCCATCGGCTTATAGGCCACGCCACGTAAGGCCAGCGGGATCAGCGCGATAATGATGATCGCGTTGAAGATCACCGCCGCCAGGACCGCCGAATTGGGAGTCGATAGCGCGCCGCCCGGACCATACCGAAGGAAGTTGACCGATTCCAGCATCGGGTAGGTCGCGACGAACATCGCCGGGATGATGCAGAAGTACTTGGCAACGTCGTTGGCGATACTGAAGGTGGTCAGCGCTCCGCGCGTCATTAAGAGTTGCTTGCCGATCTCGACGATCTCGATGAGCTTGGTCGGGTTGCTGTCCAGGTCGACCATGTTGCCCGCTTCCTTCGCGGGCTGCGTGCCCGTGTGCATCGCCACACCCACGTCGGCCTGCGCCAGCGCCGGAGCGTCGTTCGTGCCATCACCCGTCATGGCGACCAGCCGCCCGCCCGCCTGTTCCCTCTTGATAAGCGCCATCTTGTCTTCCGGCGTGGCTTCCGCCAGAAAGTCGTCCACCCCGGCCTCGTCGGCAATGGATTTGGCCGTCAGGGGGTTGTCACCGGTAATCATGACCGTCTTGATGCCCATCGCGCGCAGTTGGTCGAATCGCTCGCGCATGCCGCCCTTGACGATGTCCTTGAGGTAGATCACGCCGAGAGGCTTGTCGTTGATGGCGACTACCAGCGGCGTGCCGCCTGCGGTCGAGATGCGCGTGACGATCTCATCCAGCTCATTGGGAATGCGCCCGCCCTGCTCGATCACGAAGCGCTTCACGGATTCCGCCGCGCCTTTGCGGATCTGCATCCCATTCATATTCACCCCGCTCATGCGGGTCTGCGCCGTGAATGGTACGAACTCGGCGTCGCGCTCGCTCAGCTCGCGCCCGCGCAGGCCGTACTTCTCTTTGGCCAGCACGACGATCGAGCGGCCTTCCGGCGTCTCGTCTGCCAGCGAGGAGAGCTGCGCCGCGTTCGCCAGCTCGTTGATCTCCACATGCGGCAGCGGAATAAACTCCGTGGCCTGGCGGTTGCCGAGCGTGATCGTGCCCGTCTTATCCAGCAGGAGCGTGTCCACGTCACCCGCTGCCTCGACCGCCTTGCCGGACATCGCCAACACGTTATCCTGCATCACGCGGTCCATACCGGCGATGCCGATCGCGGAGAGCAGCCCGCCGATGGTGGTCGGGATCAGACAGACCAGCAGCGACACCAGCACCGGAATGCTCGGGATGGCTCCGGCGCCCGCCGAGCGCACGCTGTAGGCCGCAAAGGGCACGAGCGTTACGACCGCGATCAGAAAGATGATCGTGCTGCCCGACAGAATGATCGAAAGGGCGATCTCATTGGGCGTCTTCTGACGGCGTGCGCCTTCCACCAGTGCGATCATGCGGTCGATGAACGTCTCGCCGGGATTGGAGGTGATCCGAATGATGATCCGGTCGGAGAGCACCTTCGTGCCCCCGGTGACCGCAGCGCGGTCACCGCCCGATTCGCGGATGACCGGGGCCGACTCGCCGGTAATCGCCGACTCGTCCACTGAGGCGATCCCCTCGACGATCTCGCCGTCGCCAGGAATGACGTCCCCTGCCTCGCAGACGACCAGATCGCCCTTGCGCAGCTCCGTAGCCGGAACTCGTTCCTGCCGCATGTCTTCCACCCGGCCGCTGACGATCCGGCGCGCGACCGTTTCGGTCTTGGTCTTACGGAGCGCGTCGGCCTGCGCCTTGCCGCGCCCCTCCGCCATCGCCTCCGCGAAGTTGGCGAACAGGACCGTGAACCAGAGCCAGAGCGTGATCTGACCGGTGAACAGCAGGTCGTGGCCGCCGGTGAGCAGGCTGCGGAAAAACAGGATGGTCGTCACGACGCTGCCGACCTCGACCACGAACATGACCGGGTTCCTGGCGACTAGGCGCGGGTCCAGCTTCCGGAAGGCGTCTGCGAGCGCCCGCCGCGTGATCTGCGGATCGAAGAGCGAGCGCGGCGCAAATTTCGGTCGCTTGTAGCCGGTCACCTCTCCGACCGGAACGGGCGCAGGCGCTCTTAACGGAGTTGCCATGAAAATCTCTCCTCTAGAACAGCTTCCCGCCCATCATCTGGAAATGCTCGACGAAGGGGCCGAGCGCCAGCGCGGGGAAATACTCGAGCGCGCCGATGATCAGCACGACGGCGGCCAACAGGAAGGCGAAGGTCCCGGAATCGGTAGCCAGCGTACCGGCCGAAGCGGGGACCGCCTTCTTGCGCGCCAGGCTTCCGGCCATCGCCAGAAGCGGTACGATCATAATGAAGCGCCCGATGAGCATGGCGATCCCGCCCGTCGTGTTGTAATAGGGCGTGTTGCCCGTCAATCCGGCGAAGGCGGAGCCGTTGTTGCCCGTCTGGGAAGCATACTGATACAGAATCTCCGAGAAGCCGTGCGCGCCGGAATTGTTGACATTGTTCCAGGTAGCGCCATCGAACTGGCTCGGGCTGCTGCCGTTGGCGTGGTTCCATGCCGCGCGGGAGGCCATCAGGTGCGGCTCCAGGCTCTTATTGGCGTCGGTGATCGTGACCGAATCTCCTGGCGGCAGGTTCATATTGGCCCCCAGGGCTGTCCATATCACCACATTGGCAAACAGGATGAGCACGGCTAGAATGGCCATCCGCACCTCGAACTTCTCGATCTTCTTGCCGATATACTCCGGCGTGCGCCCGACCATCAGGCCCGCGAGGAAGACGGCGATGACGGCGTACATCAGCATGCCGTAGAGGCCGGCGCCGACGCCGCCGAAGATCACTTCGTCACACAGAATGTTGAGCAGCGGGACCGCGCCGCCTATGGGCGTGAAGCTGTCGTGCATGGCGTTGACCGCCCCGCAGGAAGCATCGGTGGTGACCGTGGCGAAGAGCGCGGAGTTGGCGATGCCGAAGCGCACCTCCTTGCCCTCCATGTTGCCGCCGGGCTGTCCGGCGTTCGCGGCGGTCATCACCCCGAGCTTTGCGACGTTCGGATTGCCTCTGGCTTCGGACCCGTAGCATACGAAGACGCCGCCGATGAACATGACCGACATGGCCGCAAAGATCGCCCAGCCCTGCTTGACGTTGCCCACCATCTTGCCGAAGGTGTAGGTCAGGGCCGCGCCGATGCAGAGCAGGGAGAGCATCTCGATGAGGTTGGAGAGCGGCGTCGGGTTCTCGTAAGGATGCGCGGAGTTGGCGTTGAAGAAGCCGCCGCCGTTGGTCCCCAGCATCTTGATCGCTTCCTGCGAGGCGATCGGCCCTTGAGCGATGGTCTGCGTCTGACTTTCGAGCGTCTTCGCGCTCGTGTAGGGCGCAAAGTTCTGCGGCACGCCCTGCCATACCAGGAAGAGCGCGTAGACAAAGCAGATCGGCAAGCATATATATAAGATCGTGCGCGTGGCATCCACCCAGAAGTTGCCGACGCCGTTGGCCGAGCGCCGGGCGAACCCGCGCACGACGGCAATGGCGACGGCGATTCCGGTAGCCACCGACATCCAGTTATGCGCGGCCAGCGCGACCATGTTGGAGAAGTAGCTGATGGTCTGCTCCGGCACGTAGTTCTGCCAGTTGGTGTTGGTCGTGAACGACCAAGCTGTGTTGAAGCTTAGATCCGGCGTCATGTTGTCGCCGGTAACGTGCTGCGGGTTGAACGGCAGATGTCCCTGCAGGCGAAGCAGCGCGTAGGTCATCAGCCCGCCTACGACGCTGAACATCAGCATGGCAAAGCCGTAGGTCGTCCACTTCATGTCCTGGTCTTCTTTAACGCCGAAGAGCTTGTAGAATAGCAGCTCTACGGGCCGTAGGATGGGCGTGAGCGGCGTGCGCTCGCCCTGGAAGACGCGGGCCATGTAGGTCCCGAGCGGCTTGGTCAGGAGCAGGATCACGACGAAGTAAAAAACGATCTGCAGTATCCCATTCAGTGTCATGGCGTCCTCCCTCCTAGAATTTCTCCGGCTTCAAGAGCGCGTAAGTCAGGTAGACGAGCAGCAGAAGGGATACGAATCCGATCCAGATGTAATCGAACATCTTACTTCTCCTCGTTCTCCAGTTTCTCGCAGCCGCGCACGAAAGCGGCGCTCACCGCGAAGAAAATCACGGCGACGGCGATAAAGAAAAGATCGTGCATGGTTGGCTTTGCTCCTTCCGTGTTCCGTTGTTCTGAGCCTACCCAAAGCGAAAGGGGAGGCCGGAAGATCGCGTAGAAAGCTCCAGGGACGGCAATTCCGTCCGAGCTTCGCTGCGAACCTCTGGCCTCCCCTGCGACCGATGGTGTCTAACAAGACACTATCCTTCGCCGTGGCAACCGGATGCGCTCGTATCTAAAATTGTGTGTTCGATCTGAATACGCTTGAGCCGAGAATCAGGTTCCTCGCCGGGCCGTCAGGCCACTCAGGTGGTCCAGGTCCTGGCGCAGCAGCCGTTTCTCCAGATCGGCTTCCAGCACGAAGACCTCCATCTGCTCCGCCGCCTCGACGTTGACATCGCAGTAGCTGCGGATCACGCGGCATCCGGTGATGCCGGCGAGGATGGTCTCTATCTCCTGGTGGTTGATGCTGCGCAGCTCCTGGCGGGCGCTCTTGATGAGTCGTCGCCCCTCTTCGGTGGCCGCGAGCCGCGTCTCGGTCGGCGTGAAGATACCCGCGCACCGCACGAGGATCAGGTCGCCCATCAGATGCGCATGCACGTCGGCAGGGCCGCGTCCCTGCTGCTCCCTCTGGAAGCGGACGACGGCGTTCGCTACCTCCGATTCGATTGTCCCTTTCGTCGGTCGGCTCACCGTGCTATTGTGGCATAGAAAAACACGAAAGACCAGCATCGCTAAGTCGGCCTGCCGGGCGGGCAGCCGAACCAGGATGCTGGCCTACCAAAGCACCGGGTCCCGCCACGGACCCCTTGCTTTCGTCCACCAGTTTGTTTTCGATTCTCACCCCGCCTTCTGGCCGGATGCTTATGTCTTATTATACACTTTTTTGAAACTGTTTGCAAGAGTGCCAGAACGAGCAATATTTTCTTCCTGTCGCATTTAGTGGGATAACGCCGCGAGGAATGCGCGAGGGAATGCATGTGCGATGGACTAAAATCCTTCGCTGTGAGGCGCTATCGCGCCGGGTGTCCT
>DASRCN010000006.1:0-39545 GCA_035653075.1 Chthonomonadaceae bacterium
GAACGTACAATATGGTCAGGAAGGTATCGATGTCGACCATGAGTTAGCTCCTTTCCAGCCAAAGAAAGATAACTAACTCTACGGCAGCGATGCCTTCCACGCCTGCTTATATTTCACAGCAAGCGTTTCAATGCCCGGCTATACGGGTCATTCATGGCCCGGCTAAGGACCTGGTAGGTTTTCCGTACACACCTTACAGAATGAGGGCCTGACGTGTTGTCTCTCCCGAAGGAGCCCGGCGCATGAAAAACACGATACGGATCGGCCTCGTCGGCGGAGGCTTTGGGCGCGAGTTCTCGTTCCACGAGCATCCCGGCTGCAAAGTCACCGCCGTGGCAGAGTTACATCCGAAGCGGCGGGAGGGACTGCGCGATCTGTGCCGCTGCGACACCGCGTACGAGACCCTGGACGAACTGCTGCGCGACCCGAACGTGGAGGCCGTCGCTCTCTTCACGCCCCCACCCGATCACGCCCGCCACAGTATTGCCGCGCTTCGGGCGGGCAAACACGTCCTCTCCGCCGTTCCCGCCGCCATGAGCTTGGAGGAATGCCAGGCGCTCAAGGAGACCGTCGAGGCCACCGGTCTGACCTATATGATGGCCGAGACCAGCTACTATCGCCGGGAGACGATTCAGGCGCGGGACTGGTACCGCGAAGGTCGCTTCGGAGAGCTATTTTACTCGGAAGGCGAGTACTGGCACGAAAAGCTGGAGACCATCATGTTTGCGGACGGCAAGCCGACCTGGCGCCACGGCCTGCCGCCGATGCACTATCCGACTCACTCGACCGGCTTCCTCATCGGCGTCACCGGCGAGCGGCTGATCCGAGTCCAGTGTACCGGCTGGGGCGATGACGACGAGATCCTCAAGACCAATGTCTACAACAACCCGTTCTGGAGCGAGATGGCGTTCTTCCAGACCGACCGGGGTCACAGCAGCCGTATGATCGTCGGCTGGCACGTCGGCTATCCGGAGGTCGAGCGAGCCTCCTGGTACGGCAGCGACTTCTCGTTCGTCATGGCTTCCCCGGTGGGCCAGCCCAACGCCATCAGCGAGAGCAATCAGGCGCAGACGGTCCCAGTATCCGATTTCTACGAGCGCCTGCCGGAGCCGCTGCGCCATCCCAGCGGGCACGGCGGCTCCCACACGCACCTCACGCACGAATTCATCTCCGCGCTGCAAGAGGAGCGCCGCCCGGCCATCGACGTCTATGAGGCCATCGCCTACACCGCGCCCGGCATCGTCGCGCATCAGTCGGCGCTCAAAGGCGGCGAACTGCTGCCCGTGCCGAGTTTTGATAAGCCCACCCCCTTACCACCACGGGCCTAGCGGCCCTGCCTCCCTGGCTCGCGCGCTACGCTCGCAGGGAATGGGAGCGCGTCGGCGATTGGAGGCGGAACCCAATCGTAAGCGGATTGCGTCCGTGAGGACGCTCGTATTTAATGCCGGGTCGTTTATCGGCCCGGCTATGGAGAGAAAGTGGCCCTAAGAGCAGTTCTATTCCTTTTTTTATGCCTGTTTGTGCTGCCGCGTGGAGCGTGGGCGGCGCCGCCGGCGCATCTCAATCCATCGGAGCTGGAAGATCTGAGCGGGGAGAAAGAGGAGCTTGATGGGCGGTTTGCCGGCCTGCTCTTCGTGCCGCGCGGCGACTTCAATCTCACCGATGACAAGTACGGCCAGCCCTTCCATGCCGTCTGCTACGCCTACACCGCCGAGCGCGCGGTGGGCAGCGCAGACAATGGGCCGATCGCCGGCTACGACCTTCGCTTCGCCGTCTATGCCCCGGATGCCGACTCGCTGGCGCTGGCGAAGCGGGTGAGTCGCCTGCTGCTGCTGCTGCTCGGCGAGGCGCGCGCCCGCCTGCGCTACGACCACCCTTCCGATATTTCCGTTGTGAGCGTGTGGCTGACCCGGCAGACCGAGCAGGGATTGTCGGCGGACGTGGGCGGCGAGCAGCTCAAAGACCAGATCTATCTCTACAATATCTATTCCGAGCGTAAGCCCATCGAGTGGGCGCGGGAGGTCGCCCATGAGTACGGCCACTTCTCCCTGATCGGAGTCTCCGGCTACACCTCCCCGGAGGAGTGGGCCAACGGCGTCCTGGGCGAGCGTCTCTACCTCAAGTGGCTGCACGACGACCTGAGCGCCGGGCGGCTGCATCCGGAGCAGGTCCCCTTTGTCACGCCGGAGATGCTGGGCGACTACGTGACGCGCCAGGTAGACCCGCTTCTGCGCCGTATCGCCCGCGAGGGCGTGGACGAGCATGAGATAGGCCGCCGCAACGCAGCCGGCATGGATGCCTTCACCGCCCTCGCGCTCTACCTCGACACGGTCTACGGCAGCAAGGCGCTCATGGACGCCTTCTCTTATACCTTGCCGCAGCAGGGCGGCTTCATCCACGGGACCGATTTCCTGCGCGGCGTGTACGCCTCCCTTGCGGGCGCGACCGACTTCACGGTGGCCCCGCCCTTCTGGACGAAGGACGCGCGCTCCGCCGGTTTCTTCGCCTATCTGCCGCGCGGCGAGTTCCACGCTACCGCCGACGGCCCGATCCATTCCTGGTCCCTCCCCGCCGACGCCAAAGGCATTCATCTCTACGACCGCGACAGCTTTTTCGTGGGCCTGGCCGGCTGGCAAAAGCTCTCTCTGACCCTCTCGCGCCCCGCAGAGACGCGGCCTCATCTCACGTTCCACCGGCGAGGAACGGACGTGCGGTGAAAGCGCCCCCTGCGAGAAGACCGCCCTACGCGGCGCTGGATGCGCCCGTCGTCGCCAATGCGCGCGTCGCCGACGGCGAGTACGAGATGGTCCTGCACGCCCCGCCGGTCGCCCAAACGGCCCGGCCCGGCCAGTTCGTGGAGATCCTCTCGGAGGAGGATGCAACGCCTTCCGTCCGACGCCCCTTCAGCCTCTTTCGCGTGGACCGTGCGGACGGGACCTGCTCGCTCCTCTACCGGGCGCGCGGCACGTTCACCAGCCATCTGGCGCAAAAGCAGACCGGCGAGACCGTCTCGCTGCTGGGTCCGCTCGGCAAACCGTTCGCCTGGCCCTCCGATCCGGAGACGCGGCATATTCTGATCGGCGGCGGCATCGGCGTGCCGCCGCTCTACTTCCTGGCAAGCGAAATGTGCCAGGAGCGAATCGCCCGTGGTCTGGACACCCACAACATCCTCGCCGTCATCGGCGCGCGCACCGCCGAGCTGCTGGTCGGCATGGTCGAGTTCGGCCGCCTGGACATCGTTCTGCACGCCCTCACCGACGACGGCACGCGCGGCACACGCGGCCTGGTCACCGATCTGCTCGTCGATCTTCTCGATCATCAGGCGCAAGAAGACTCCCCTGTTCCGACCCACCTCTACGCCTGCGGTCCCATGCCGATGCTTGAGGCCATCGCCGGGATCGCCCTGGCCCGCGATCTGCCCTGCCAGGTTTCCGTCGAGACTCCCATGCCGTGTGGCATCGGTACCTGCGGCGAATGCGCCATCCCTGTTTACGATCCGGTCCGAAAAGGCAAAATCACGACTGCCCTTGCCTGCATGGATGGTCCCGTCTTCGAAGCCCGCGCCCTCGCCTGGGACCGGATCGTCTGAATCACCAATAGCACGGAGGAACACGGATAAGAGGGTCCTGAATCCGTGTCCTCTGTGACATCCGTGTAATCTGTGATTCAGAAGAAGGAACGCAAGGCAGAGTTCTTCCGTAATGGCTGCATACCCTTTCGACGCGCGTTTCAGGAGGTTTCAGAGCTATGAGCGATAACCTGGCCCGCTTCAGGAATGCTTTCTCGGAGATGTACGAGGTTGTGCGAACGGTCGAGGTCGTGATGACGCACCAGGACGAGGAGCCGCCACTGGAGGATGTTTTTCGGATCGAGGTAATGCGGGGCCTCTCAGGACCGGAAGAGCACTATACGGCGCGCTGCTGGATCAAGACCGGCGTGGTGCTGACGGAGGAAGACGAGCCGGTCGAGCCGATGCCGGGCCGGCCGCCGCAATCCCTCATCAGCGATCTGGATACCATCTGGACCGAGTATCCGATCGACCAGACCTCTCGACCCACCGCCGACGCGGCGCTCCAGGCGGCGCTGGAGTTCCTGGCCTCGGAAGAGGACCAGGAAGAACTGAGGGGGTGAGAAAGGCCCTCACCCTCTCAGCTTTTACGGTGTGCGGCCCATGCGGTCTAACTGCTCCTTAGCAACGTAGGCCACGTCGGGGTCGCTGCTTTTCGCAAGCTGTTCGAGCGTCTGTCGCGCACCGGAGACGCCCATATCCCCCAGCGCGACCGCGACCCAGCGCTGCTCGACAGGATTGGGACTCTGCGCCGCTTTCTGCAACGACGGCAGGGCATCGCTCTGATGGCCCAGCGCCTCCGAGGCGTAGTAGGCATCCGTGCCGCCCTTCTGGATCAGGGCGAGCAGGGTCTGGGTGGCATCCGGACCGATCTTCGCCAGTGCCTGCTCGGCCGTGGAGGCCACGTCGTCGGAGGTGTCGTGAAGAGCGGCGATCAGCGGCGAGACTCCCGCCTTGTTGCCGGGAAAGCCTAAAGCTGTGGCGGCTGCAGCCCGCTCGCGCGCATCGTAACTCGGATTGGTCAGGATGGCCGCCAGCGCTCTGTCCGCCTCCGGCGCCGCGATGGACTGCAGCGCCTGCGCAGCGCCCAGCCGCACGTTCGCACTGGCGTTGTGCAGGGCCTCGGTCAGCGACGCAAGCACCCGCGTGTTGACCGGCGCATCCGGGGTGGACCGTCCGGCGCGTGCCAGGGCGGCGACGACCGCCGAGCGCAGATTCAAATCGTCGTCGCCGAGCGCCTTGATCAGCGTGGCAATGGCGCTGGGCGTGCCGATCTTGCCCAGTCCGGCCGCCGCCTGCGCGCGGGCCGCATTATCGTCGTTGGGATTGTCGATCGCTTCGGTCAGGGCAGCTTCGCCGGACTTATCCGCGATCAGGGCGATAGCGCCGATGGCGATGCGGCGGAGCTGGGCCGTGTCCTGATGCATCTCCTGGACCAGAGCCGGGATCGCGCTCGGATCGCCGATCTTGCCGAGCGCGTCTGCCGCGCCGGCGCGCACTCCCTCATCCGAATCCTTCAACTGCGCCAGCAGCAGCGGCACGCTCTCCTTATCGGCCCCGTTCTGCGTGAATTTCGGGCTGCCCAGCACGTCGCCTCCGGGTCCGCGGGCTGCCCCGTCCGCCTTCATCTGCGCGACGACCGCCGCCACGACGCCCGGCCTGGGGCCGATGCCATTGGCCGGATCGTCCAGCGCCGTAATGGTCCCCTTCCGGACGTAGGGATCGCCGTCCTTCAAACCCGCCACCAGCGCCTTGATGTTGTCCGGGGAGTTGTCGCCGATATGCTCCAGCGTCAACACGACCCGGTCGCGCACGGGCTTGTCGGGATCTTTGAGAAAGGCGACGGCCTGCGTCACGGCGTCCGCGTTGCCCAGGACTTCCAGCGCCTCGGCGGCTTTGACGCGCGTCTCGATGGGCTCGCCCGTCACCGAGTCCATGAACTGCTCGCCTTTGATCAGCTCCTCGGCCGCCGCTGCCCGCGCCTTCGGGTCGGCGCCGTACGCCATGGTATCCACCAGGTAGCGCATGTGGCGGCTGTGGTTGACCGCCAGTCCGACGACCAAAAGGACGACCGCTCCAAAAATGATGTAGTTAAGGTACTTGCGCACCAGTTCCATATCGATCCATTCTCTCTACAGTAGTTTCGTGTTCCTTCTTCATTCTACCCTCCCGGCGCCATATCCTTGTTAGGGTCTTGATTCGCTCGCCCGGCGGCCCCGGTGCGGAAATCTATACCTGCCCCGCTTCGGCATCCGCCATGTTGCGGACATTTTACGATTCTTTTACGCCGCCTGTGTATACTGAGGCTGTGAAGAACATCAAGCGGCTCTCGCCGGCTTTTAACGCCGGAGGAGCGTTATTCTATAGGCGCCTGTACGCGGCGTCTTCACAGAAACATGGCAGCCGGAGGCTGCGAACCGATCGAAGAGATCGAAGAAGGACGTGTACCATGCGAAACCGAAAACCCAATGCGTTCACGCTGATCGAGTTGCTCGTCGTCATCGCCATCGTCGCGGTGCTGGCGGCCATTCTTTTCCCCGTCTTCTCCCAGGCCCGCGAGAAGGCCCGCGCCACAGCCTGCCTCTCCAATATGCGCCAGATCGGCATGGCGACCCGCATGTATATGGAGGACTACGACGAGAAGTTTCCCCAGACCAAGCAGACCGACGCCCAGCCCCAGATCGACGATGCCGACGGCAGCATTGAGGACCCGGACTATGGCTCTATCTTCTGGATGATTTTGCCTTATACCGGACGCCCGGGAAGCAGCAGCGAGGGAGCCATCTCCTATCAGCAGTTGTACGCCTGCCCTTCCGATCCAGCGCCGTTCGATCCCAACTGCCCGGACGTCATCAACGTGGGCGGCCCGCACGTCATCTCCTATCTGGTCAACGGCTACTTCGTCTGGGGACTGACCGACGCGGGCGTATCCCAGCCGGCAAGCACGATCATCTACACCGAGCGGCGCAGCGTAGCGTCCTCCCATCCCGCCGCCCCACCCTACTGCGACGACATCTTCCATCCCTGGTTCTATCCACCCATCAATCCTGAATCCCCTGCGAACGATATGGATGAATATACCGGGGCGATGCAGACCCACCGGCACAGCGAAGGCATAAACGATGTCTTTGCCGATGGACATGCGCACTGGATGCGCTATACTCAGACCTGGAACCCACCGGCGATTAACCTATACACGCCTTAGCCCCAAAACATATCGGCGGATCGGTGGAAAGTTCGGCTAGAATCGCAGCAGAGTGTGCAGGAAGCCGCCGCCGACGGCCAGGCTGAGACAGAACAGCACGACGGCCCAGATTTTCCAGCGCGGCAAGAAGAACAGTTGCAAAAGCAGGACGAGGCCCAGGATGCTGCCGAGCAGAAAGGCGTGCTGGAGATTGCCGGAGGAGGCATGGCGGGCGGTGATGCCGAGCACCAGCCCCATCGACAAGATCACGATGATGCAGGCCAGACGCTCGCCAAGACCAATATCGGCGGCGATGCCAATCAGCAGCAGCATACTCGCCAGCAGGCCGGAGGCTAACGCCGCCGAGGGGACCATAGCGGCTAACGTAAGAGCCGATACGTTTCCGCCGCCGAAGGCGATGCTCAGGGCGGGCAGCAGCGCGGCGATGAAGAGCGGCACATACCAGGCCGCGACCTGCACGAAGGAAGGACGGGGCTTGCGAACGGCGATGCGCACGGGAATCTCGGCCGAGCCGGCGTTAGTCTCTATCCGGACGGTCTCCTCGAACTCGCCCGTCTCCCAGACGCGCGCCGAGTGGGCGGTAAGCGTGATGGTCTGCCTGGCCCGGTCGAAGGCGGCGGGATGCACGGTCAGCCAGCCTGGCTCGTGCAGCACGCGCCCATGCGGGCGCTCCGTGCCACCCTGAATCCGCGCCTGCAGCTTCACGGAGCGCAGCTCTCCCTTGTGTACGGAGCCGAAATCGACGCGGGATGGATCGACGCTCAGGCGGGCCTCGACTTTCCGGGAGGAAAAGGGGCGACGGGCGGGGCGGGCCGGAGCGGCTTCCTCCAGGTCGGCGACCGGCTCGGCGCCGTTTTTGCCGCTCACGTCAGCGACGACCATGCCCGGCCCCACGCGCGGCGGCGCCACGAGCGGCGGCACAACGGGCGCTTCTTCCCACGAAAACAGGGGACGGGAGACTTCCTTGAAAGGTGTAGCCCGCGAAGGCGGGCTTTGTATTTCAGCACGGGGTTTTAACCCCGTGTTAAGATTTTCCCCCGCGCGCAGGCGCAGCACATCGTCCCGAAACGCGCCTGCCGTCTGATAGCGAGCGCGCTTGTCCCGCGCCAGCGCCCGGTCGAGAACGGCCTGCAGCGCGAGTGATGGCCCGGACAGATACGCAGAAAGCGGCGTGGGCGCTTCCGTCTCCAGCACCCGCTTCCAGGCGAACGGGTCTTTGACCCGCGTCACCTGGAACGGCCGGTGTCCGGTCAGCATCTCGTAGAGCGTCACGCCGACCGCCCAGATGTCCGACTGGTTATCGGAGCGCTCTTCCTCCGCGAAATCCTCGGGCGCCATGTAGGCATAGGTCCCGGCGCCGCCCGCGTAGGCGTTGGTCGCCAGGATTTCCGCCAGTCCGAAATCCACCAGTTTCACCTGCCCCTCACGCGAGATCAGGATATTGGCGGGCTTGATGTCGCGATGGATGATCTGCAGCCGGTGCGCGTAGTCGAGCGCGTCCAGGACCTGTGCGACAATATCGAGAGCGCGCTCGACCGGCAGGCGGCCCTCCGCGCGCAGGAGATCCTGCAGATTGTCGCCGCGCACGTACTCCATCGCGATGACGATCTTGCCGTCGATCTTATCCACGCTGTCCACGCGCACGATGTTCGGGTGGCGCAGGCGGTCCATGACCCGCGCCTCCTCCAGGAACCGGCGCACGTCGCCGGCCTGCACGTCCACCTCTTTGAGCGCGACCTGCTTGTTGAGCAGCGTATCGCGAGCGAGATAGACGATACCGGAGACTCCGTGTCCCAGCACGTCCAGCCGCTCGTATTTTCCCAGCATTCCCAGTGGCATTGTATTTACCTGACCCCTCGGTCCCCTGGAAGGGGATGACCCGCTTTAGATCTTTCAGCTATCTCCCCTCTTCCGAACTCTTGAAGGAGCGACCACCTTCCAAAACTCTCCCCTCTCCCTGGTAAGGAGAGGCAGGGCCGCAAGGCCCGTGGTGAGGAGGGGACGCGGTCTAATGTGAAGGGCTTGAGGCAGGTATTTCCTTCAGGCGATGGTCGTCCAGGACATAGATGTTGCCGAGCGTATCCACCTGGAGGGCAGCCGGCGACCGGAGCCACCGCTTGCCGATGTTGGCCGCGATCCGCGTGCCGTCCGGCTTATATTTCTCGATGCTCCGCGTGATCGGATTGGTCTGATAGAGATTGCCGCTCGGATCCAGCGCCATGTAGACGCGAGGCGGCCCCGGCCCGTTTGCGCCGCCCACTACGGAGCCGGGTATCTGCGTGACCTCGCCCTTTGGACTGACGCGCAGTTTTGCGCCGGACAGGGCGACGACGATCGCGTTGCCGCCGGCATCCAGAAGCAGGTAGTCGTCGCGGAACGGCTTGGCAAGCAGCATCACCGGCTTGCCATAGACAAGCGGCTGATCGGTAGGCTTTTGCAGTACCACAGGCGTCGACGGTTTCGGAGGCAGCGGATGGGCGTTCAGCCGCTTCAGCAGGAAATAGCCGCCGGCGGCCTCCGCCAATGCTGCGAGGAGCAGAAAGCCCAGGCCCACCCAAAACAGGGAACGGCTGCGTCTTGGGGCGGCTTCCCGGCGCGGCGTGGTCGTGATGATGCTCAGGTTCCGGTCGCCCACAGGAGAGCGAGTCACGTCGCGCCAGTCCTGGTTGGGATCGGTCGTCTCCTCGTCCTCTTCTTCCGGCAGCATCAGCGGCGTAAAAGGACCATAGCGCAGCACCACCACCGTAATGTTGTCGGAGCCGCCGTTTTCCAGGGCGGCCTCGACTAAGCGGTCGCAAGCCTCCTGCGCATCCGGCACGGTGGCTAGAATACGGGCGATTTCTGCATCCTCGACCTCGGTCGTGAGGCCGTCCGAGCAGATCAGGACGGTATCGCCGGCCTCCAGCGGCAGCGTCTGCACGTCGGCCTTCACGTCCGGCTGCAGGCCTATCGCGCGGGTGATGACGTTGCGGTAGCGGCTGCGCCGGGCCTGCTCGCGCGTCATGCGCCCGGCCTTGACCTCTTCCCAGACCTCGGAGTGGTCTTCGGTGATCTGGCGGAGCAATCCTTCCCGCAGCATATAGGCGCGGCTGTCGCCGACGTTGCCGACGGTGAGAAGATCGCCCTGAACGATCGCGGCGACGCAGGTCGTTCCCATGCCGCGCAGCTCGGACTGCTCCGCCTGACGCTCCCAGACGCTGCGATTGGCGCGGGAGAGGAGGTCGCGCAGTAGACGGGCAGTATCGATGGCGTCCTCCCGGCCATTGCGCTCGGCCAGAAAGTCGCAGACCGCTTCCGGCAAACTCTGGGCGACGATGCCGGAGGCGATCTCTCCGCCGCGCATGCCGCCCATGCCATCCGCCACGACCACCAGGGCATCGAGCTTATCGTTCAGCTCGGAGCGGCGCAAGACCGCATAGCTGTCCTGGTTTGTATCGCGTCTGCGCCCGATATCCGTTTTAAAGCCGATCGTAAGCGGTACCATCTTCTCCCGTAGTGAAACGAATTTCCGTGGCGGAACGCCTACTCCAGGTCACGGCGAAGCATCTGCAGCATCAGCAGCAGGAACAGCGCGAAGACGCCTAAGAGCAGATAGCGCATCAATCCGAGTAAGATCATAGAGGTCAAATTCCACTCTCGAATCGGAGCGTCAGATTACCCAGGCCGATACGGTCGCCGTCTTTGAGCGGGGTCGGCTGGCCGGGCGACAGCGGCGCGGCGTTCAGGGTCGTTACGGTCTCGCTGCCGCCCAGCCGCTCCAGGGTGTAGCCGTCGCCATCGTGAGCGATGCGCGCGTGCTGGGTGGCGATGGAGCGGTCGGGCAGGACGATGTCGTTGGTGATGCCGCGCCCGATGAACGTTTCGGAAGCCAGCAGGAAATCATCCACTTCCTGAGGGCCGTCGGTCAGCACCAAGCGGGCCGCATGGGAGCGAAGGACACGGGAGACCGGCCCGGCGCCGCTCGATCCCTCAGAGCCGCCTATGCGGGCCGCCGCGCCTCCGAACGCGCCAGGCGGAGCGAGCTGCGCCTCCGGCGCTCTCTTGTCGCGGGCAGGCTCCCTGCGGACCGGCTCTTCTTCCGAAAGGTCTGCTTCCTCACGCTGCGCCTGCTGGAAGACGAGCCGCGTCGCGCCGAGGGTGATCTCGTCGCCGTCGTGGAGCGTGCGATTGTCCACGCGCCGTCCATTGACCTTCGTGCCGTTGGTGCTGCCCAGGTCGTAGACCGTGAACTTGCCGTCGGGATCGAGCTCGATCCGGGCATGGCGCTTGGAGACCTGGCCGTCGCTGTCGATCACCAGATCGTTGCCTACCCGCTGGGAGCGACCGATGTTGACGGCCCCGCGGGCGATGGTGTAGCGGAAGGGCGGACGGTCGGGCGCGTAGACGACGAGCGCAGCGGAGGCGATGGAAGGGACGGTGCCGCTCTCCTCCCCACCCGCTCCATAGGCGCTGATGCCGGGCACCGTGCGCTCCTCGGTCGGAATGTCGGGCAGAGCGGCGGCAGCCGAAGCGGCCGATGGCGCCTGGCGAGACGGCGCTGGCTCCGGCGCCGTTACTTTGGTGTTGTAGCGGCAGCGGACCCGCACCTTCTCCTGCCGGCCCTGACTCAACTCGGAGTCTTCGACCTCTTTGATGGTGAAGTCCAGCGGGCCGCGAATGGAGTAATGGTTCTGCTGGCAGTAGCGGCGGATGGCGGCCTCTAATTCATCGCGGTCCAAAAACGAAAGCAGATACTCCTTCTCCTCTTCGTCGTGGACGTTTATCTCCAGAATATACTGGTTCGGGACATAGACCTTGTTGTCGAAGCCCTCTTTGCGGTTATCCTCCATGGCCGCGAGGATGCGCCGTAGAATATCCTTGGGCCGTACGTCGTCTCCGCCTCCGAACAGCCCTTCATACCACGATCCGAACGACCGGTTGATCTTCTCGAACAAGTCCATCGCCTTCCCCTCGTATGCCCGTTAAAAATCCCAGGGCCGCCAGAATTATAGTCCAAGACGGAGCAAACGTCAATCCGGTTGCAAAACGCGCGCCCTTCCGTAAAAAAAGCAGGAAAAGGGAACCAGAATCACGGATAGGTATCTGAATCACCGATGTCACGGAGGAACACGGATAAAAGCCTCTTGATCCCCTTCCTTGTTGCCCTTCCGGCAGGCAATCATCCATCGGGAAGCGAGAAAAGGAGAAGGGAGCGGATCCGTGCCATCCGTGTTATCCGTGCTCTCCGTGATTCAGACGGAATGATCCGTGACCGGGAAGGAAGGCTCTTATGACCAGTGAAAGTGACGAGATGCAGGTCAACTATTTTGTGCTGTGCGATCAGGTCATTACGGAGGCGCAGACCCACAAGCAGTCGCTGATCGGCGTCTATTCCGCCCTGATGGGCGAGCAGTTTCCCCTGATGGCCAACCTGGCGGTGGGCATCGGGGTGCGGGTGCAGTCGGCGCGCCGCCGGGAGATGACCCTGCGGTTGACCGGGCCGGACAACGAGATGATCTTCTCCTCTCCGCCGCTGCCATGCGCATGGGAGTCGGTAGAGGCAGGGCTGCAGGCATCCGGCTTCGCGACGCTGCAGATCGGCCTGAACCTGCGGGCAGTCCCCTTCCAGCGCGCCGGCGTCTACACGGCCGCCCTCTTTTGCGACGGCAGTCTGTTGGCGACCTATCCCATCTCTGTCCTGCAGGCGCAGCCGGGCCAGACGGCTCCCGGCGCCCCTGGTCCTGGCATCGGGTAGGCGGCCGCATGACGGAAGGAAGGAACGACGGAAGGCGCGAGGGGCTGGATCCGAAGGCGATTCTGGCGGCTCTGGGAGTATCGGGCGCGCAGGGTATTGCGCCCGTGCCGGGTGGGCAGGATACGGCTATCTGGCGGGTCGAGCGTGAGGATGGCGTCTACGCGCTGCGCGTTTTCCGGGCCGAGCAGGCCGAGACCTGCCGGCGTGAGCTGGCCGCCATGCAGTGCGCCGCAGCCGGAGGAATCTCCGTCCCCATCGTCCACGCCGCCGGAACCTGGCAGGATCGCCCGGCGCTTCTGCTCTCCTGGTGTTCGGGCCAAACCCTGCTGGAGATGTTGGAGACGCGGCCCCAGGATGCCGCGCGACTCAGCGTGCTCTTCGGGCAGATGCACGCGCAGATTCACCGCCTCACCGCGCACGCCTCCGTCTTCTCTCCGAGCGACTGGATCGGCTGGGCCGGGTCGAGCGAGCAGCCGCTTCAGACGGCCCTCCGCGCACTCCCCTTACGCCCCGACGCGCTGCTGCATCTCGACTATCACCCTCTGAATGTCCTGGCCGACGGCGAGCGGATCACCGCTGTTTTGGACTGGGCCAACGCCGGCGCGGGCGACCTTCGCGCGGACGCTGCCCGTACCCTTTCCATCCTGCGCCTGGCGCCGGTGCCGACGGATATTCCTAACACCGTCGTTTTGCGCACGCGTCGCCTCATTGAGCGCGGCTGGCGGCGCGGCTACGAGCAGGTCGCCGGCCCGCTGGGCGACCTGACGCCCTTCTTTGCCTGGGCCGGCGCCGTGATGGAGCGCGACTTGAGACCCCGCCTCGGACGGCCTGGCATCGACGAAGCCTACCTGGCCCGCATCCGCCGCTGGACCGCCTATTGGAAACACCGGATGGGGATTTGAGGCGGGCAGAGAAACTTTGTCATTATGCGCAGAAGGCAAGGGAGACGACTAACCGGAGACAAGCACGCCTATATCGGACCAGCCGTAGACGACCTCCGGAAGCATGAAGCCCGCATCTTCGATCTCACACTCCCCGATCACCTGCCCGCCGAGAGCCTCATAGAAACGACGTGCGGGTATGTTGGCCTTCAACACCTTAATGTCCAGCCTGGTAATACCCTGCTCGGACAGGCGCCCGGCTATGGCCTGGACAAGCCGACGCCCGGCTCCCTGCCTCTGGTAAGCAGGATGCACATAAAGGACGTAGACTTCCCCGGTCGCACCCGTAGCATCCGAAGCGGCCAGTTCTGCCATCCCCAGCCCGATGATCTCCCCGGATTCTATTTCCGCCACATATACGCACGCGTAAGGATTGGTTCCATCCGCGATTTCGCGCAACAGCCGTTCCCAACCTTGCGCCGACACCGCATACGTCCACTCCTCCTGACGCCATCTATAGACCGGCTCCGGGATCTGACCTTTGTGGGCGGCCAGAAAGCTATCGACCCCGACATGCGCCATGGCTTCCACATCGGACAGGTTGGCTTTACGAACGCGCATATCCGCCGCTTCCTCTACCCTCTTATGGGATGCCTGATAGCAACTTGCCTGCAGGGCTGAGATGATGAGCCTGTAATTCGCCTGCCCGTGCCGTATTTCCTAACCGAACCGACAAATGTTTTGGGTGCTGCTGTCTGCCCCATTGAAAATGGCGGATAGCATAGCTAGGCGAAGAGGGCTTCGAGGGCCTGCTCGCGGGCGCTCTTGAACGGCTCGTTGTAAAGGTTCTGAGAACCGCCATTCGATCAAGCGACAGCGAAAGGAGTCAGCTTTCGCAGTTCCGGCGGATGGAAGCCCAGTACGATGTCCTCGCACGGCACTCCGTTGGAGAGTAAGAAATCGGCGACACCGATGTCCGTGCCATCATGTTCCACATGCACCTTGCCCTCTATAATATCGCAATGCACCAGGCTACCATGCACACGACGCGGTCCATCCCATCCGATCTCCATCAACTCATAATGATCTTGTTGGTCATCCAGGATCATTTCTACCCGGATATTCGGATCCTCAGGCAGTTCAGCAGCGATGTTTTGTATCGCCTGTTTCACCAGTTGGCGGTAGCGCGCTATTCGATCCATTGCTCGATCTCCTCCTGAACGGCTTGGAACACGATCAGCTTCAACGTCTCATCAGCGATCAAATCCCGAGATGGCGTTCTTGCAGGCGTCATGGAGCAGGTCGCGTCGTGCCATACCTTTGTTTTCTTCACGGCACAAGCATACCCCTTCCGGCGGGGCAGAGATTTGCGGGAGGGGGTTCCCAGGTATTAGCTAAAAGGACTCGGGGCCCCGTTATGCAAAGAGGGCTTCGAGGGCCTGCTCGCGGGCGCTCTTGAACTGCTCGTTGTAGAGGTTCTGGTAGACGCCGGGACGGGCGACCAGCTCGGCATGTGTGCCCACGTCCACGATACGCCCGCCATCCACGACCACGATGCGATCGGCGTTCATAATCGTAGAGAGCCGGTGGGCGATGACGAAGCTGGTGCGTCCGCGCATCAGCCGCTCCAGGGCCGCCTGGACGTTGGCCTCCGTCTTGCTGTCGAGCGCGGAGGTCGCGTCGTCCAGGATGAGGATTTTGGGATCGGTCAGGGTGGCGCGGGCGATGCTCATGCGCTGCTTCTGCCCGACCGAAAGCTTGATGCCGTCCTCGCCGATCTTGGTATCGTAGCCATGCGGCAGGTTCAAAATGAACTCGTGCAGGTCGGCGTTCCGGGCCGCCTGGAGAATCTGCGCATCGGTGGCGTCGCGATAGCCGTACCGGATGTTCTCTTTGAGGGTGACGGAAAAGAGCAAGCTCTCCTGGCTGACGATGCCGATCTGGCGGCGAATCGATTCCAGGCGGATTTTGCGTAAATCGACACCGTCGATCAGGATTTCGCCCGCGTTCACGTCGTAGAAGCGGGCGATGAGGTTGACCAGCGTGGTCTTGCCCGCGCCGGACGGCCCGACGATGGCGATCACCTCGCCCGGCTCGACGCGCAGGCAGATGTCCTGCAGGACCGGGTTTTCGGGATCGTAGCCGAAGCGGACGTGGCGGAACTCGACCGCGCCCGCCATCTGGCGCATCGGAACGGCGTCGGGCGCATCTACGATCTCCGGGCGGGTGTCCAGGGTCTCGAAGACGCGGTCGATGGCCGCGCCCGCCCACTGCAGCGTGACGTTGAAGTCCACCAGGCGCACCGCCGGGTCGTAGAGCGAGGCGATCCAGCCGTTGAAGGCCAGCAGCTCGCCGATGAGCATATGCCGGTGCAGGATCAGCGCGCCGCCGTACCAGAGCACCAGCCCTGTCCCCGTCGCGCGGATGACCTGAGCGATGGCGCCGAGCCGGCGGTTGAGCTTCATTTGCGTCATGCCGAGGTCGAAGTTGTCCTTGACCGTCTTCATGAACTGCTCGGTCTCGTAGTCCTCGCGGACGAAGGCTTTGACGACCGTGATCCCGGCCAGCTTCTCCTGCAGCGCGCCCAGCATGGCGTCCCAGCGCTCGCGCAACTGTTCGCTGAGAGGCCGGATGTGGCGGATGAACAGCTTGTAGTTCAGCACGTACAGCGGCACGATCGCCACAGCCACCAGCGCCAGCCGCCACTGCATCACGAACAGCACCACCAGCAGCGCCACCACGCTGAACATATCGGCCATGAAGGTGACGAAGCCGCCGGAGATCATGTACTGGATGGTATCGATATCGCCGGTCAGACGGGCCATGATCTTGCCGGTCTGGCGCGCATCGTAGTAGGAGAGCGAGAGGCGATTGAGATGCCGATACGACTGAAAGCGCAGGTCGAAGACGATGCGCTGCCCCAGCCAGGTGATCAGGTAGTTGAGCGAGAACGAGACCACGCCCCGCACCACATAGAGACCAATGACCATCCAGAAAACCCAGTTGAGCGCATTCCAGAGCTTATGCGGCAGCACCGTGTCGATGGTGTAGCGCACGATCATCGGCATGACGATGGGCGTGCCGGTGACGCACAGCAGCAGAAACACGGCCAGCGCTACCCGCTTCCGATACGGCCTGAGATACCCTAACAGTCGTCCAAATTGACCTAACATTAACTCTCCCATGGCCGGGCCGATAAACGACCCGGCATTAAAAACGCACCGTCCTCACGGACGGAAAACCTCCTGTAAGGTGGTTGCGTCCGGTAAGGTGGTTGCGTCCGGCGGACGCCCCTAAACTCCCCTTGCGCCTTGCGGGAATCAAGGGGTAAGGAGTGTCGGGTCGTTTACCGGCCCGATCATCGAAATGCTCCCCTATCGTGGCGCGATCTCTTCGCCAGCCTGTTCCCACTCCGGCCAGATCTTGCCCGCGGCATGATGGCGCTTCTGGTTGTGAACATAGGCGACTACACGGCCTTTGTGAGATCGGCTGAAACTGAACACGCCATAGGCATCCTGCCACCCGAACAACCCATCTGGCACAAGCTGCTGACGTGCCAGCGCGGAAGAGACGCCTTTCACCCGCTGCATCAACTTTGCTGCGGAACAGACGGCAGGGATTTGCACGACCAGATGAACGTGATCCGGCATACCGCCGATTGCCAGTGTCTCGCAGTCACACCGTCTGGTCTCTTCCAGAATGCAGGCGTAGATCGACTGCTCTATCTCTGGAGAGACAAGTGGCAGACGCCTGTAGGTGGCCCAGACAAAGTGCAGATAAATCTCGGCTTTAGAACGATGCATGGCAGCGAGCTTTATTGGAAATCGCTAGAATGTGCGTCCGGAGGACGCTCGTTTTTTCTGCCGGGTCGTTTATCGGCCCGGCAAGGCGAGCAGATCCTCTTCCATTCTGGCTTCGATAGCGACCTTGAACTGCTGGTTGTAGAGGCCGGCATAGATGCCGCCGTAAGCCAGCAGCTCCGCATGGCTGCCCATCTCCTGGATAACGCCCTTCTCCATGACCACGATCTTATCCGCCTTCAGAATGGTAGAGAGGCGGTGCGCGACGACGAAACTGGTGCGCCCGCGCATGAGATGGTCGAGAGCCTCCTGGATCATGGCCTCCGTCTCGGAATCGAGCGAAGAGGTGGCCTCGTCCAAAATCAGAATGCGCGGATCGGAGAGGATCGCGCGGGCGATCGCGATTCGCTGCTTCTCGCCGCCCGAAAGCTTGATCCCTTCCTCGCCGAGGCGGGTATCGTAGCCCTGCGGCAGCGCGTTGATGACGTGCGCGATATTGGCGGCGCGAGCGGCCTCCTCGATCTCCGAATCCGTGGCGTCCAGCCGGCCGTAGCGGATGTTCTCGCGGATCGTGGTGTTGAACAGGACCGTTTCCTGAATCACCACGCCCACCTGCCGGCGCAGGGACTGTAGCTGGATGTCGCGCACGTCGCAGCTGTCCACCAGGATGCGCCCGCCGGTCACGTCGTAGTGGCGCTGCAGGAGATTAACCATCGTGGTCTTGCCGGAGCCGGACTGGCCGACGAAGGCGACCATCTCTCCGGCCTTCACGTTCAGGTCCACGCCCTTGATGACCGGCTGGCCCGGCTCGTACTCGAACCAGACGCGATCGAAATGCACGTCGCCGCGAATGGGCGGCAGCGCGACGGCATCCGGCTTGTCCACGACGTTCGGCCTGGTGTCCAGCACATGGAAGATGCGCCACAGCGCCGCGTTGGTGCGGGCGATCACGTCGTTGATCTGAATGAGGCGCAGGGTCGGGCCGTACAGATAGCCGCTGATAAAGGCGTAGAAGGCCATGAGGGAGCCCGCCGTCATGTGGCCGGTGATGACCAGCCGTCCGCCGTACCAGAGGATCAGGCCCGTGCCGACCGCTCCGATCAGCTCTGCCAGAGTCCACAGGGCCGTGCTCAATGTGCCGATGCGCACGTTCAGCCCGAGCAGCTCGCGCGTCTCCCCGACGAACTGGAGCACCTCGTAGCGCTCTTTGGCGTAGGACTTGACGACCTGCACCCCCGCCAGCTTCTCCTGCAGGTCGCCGTACATCACGTCGCGCTGCTCCCGAATCTCATGGCTGGTGCGCTTGATACGCCCGATGAACATCAGGTAGTTGAGAATGTAGATCGGGTAGACCGACAGCGCCACCAGCGCCAGCGACCAGCTCTTGAAAAAGATGATGACCAGCACCGCCAGGAGCGTAACGCAGTCCTGGATGACCGTGACGAAGCCGCTGCCCAAAAGCGAGTCGAGCGTGGCCACGTCGTTGGTGATGTTGGACATCAGCTTGCCGGTCTGGCTCTTCTCGAAGAAGCCCAGCGAGAGAGTCTGCATGTGGGCGTAGAGCTTGCGGCGCATATCCAGCTTGAAGCGCTGCCCCAGGAAGGTAATGGCGAGCGTCAGGCAGTAGCCAAAGAAGGCGCTGGCGGTCGCCACGCCGACGACGACGAGGAACGCGCCCAGCAGGTTGACGCCCAGATGCTTCTGGAACGCCTTTTCGGAAAGGTGGTCCGTCAGGTACTGCAGCACGAACGGCATGGGGAGACTGAGAGCAGCAGTAAGGAGGGTCAGTACGGCGATCAGGACCATGGTGCGCCAGTAGGCGCGGAGTTCTTTCAGGAAACGGATCAGGTTTTGCATTGCGTGTTGGTTCCAGGGCGGCCAGAATGGCGACAGGGCGATCCAGCCTATCCGGCGCTGTAATCCACGACGCTTCCGCAGAAACGCGCAGTACTACATAGTATCGGTTTGTTGTGGGCTTGGCCTCCAGGTTAAAAACCGGTGATTTTACCGGGTCGATCGCGCAACCCGGCAAATCGGCGGGCAATAATAAAGCCTCTACGGCCTTCCAACACTGGAAGCGCCGCAAAGGCAGGCATCAGGGCTGACCACACGGTTTTCTAACGAATGACGAGCGCCGGATGTTCCCCAGACTGGCTTTGACAGGAAAAATTTGTCGATTTTCTCTATTTTCCGGCGTGCCGGCAGGCACTTCCTTGAAAAGAGAGACGCTTGTTCTAAAACCGAATGGGCCGCCTGGCCGTATTCTTAAACAAATCGGAGGGAGATCGAAACCATTGACGGTGACGGAAGGACCAATACAAGCTCTGCAGCAGATCGAGATCGGCGGGGCGCATATCCACCTTCTGAACGTGAAGCTGGGGGAGGATCTGATCCTCGACGAAGTCCACCTGGAGGGCGGAGAGATCCGGGTCGAGATGCCGGCTGCCGCCGGGGAGCCGCCTCAAATCTTCGCAGAGGGCACCGTTTTTCGGGTCATGGTAACGGAGGTGAACATCAACCGCTTCCTGGCGGCCAACCCACCGCCGGATGAGCGGCTGCGCGGGCTGCGCGTGGCCGTGCTTTCGGGCAAGCTGCGGCTGACCGGCCAGTTCGTCAAAGTCATCAGTATCCCCTTCACAATCGAAGGCGTGCCGCGCATCGAGAATGGGACGCGTATCTTTCTGGACTGGCAAGGCGTGACGCTTGGGGTCGGCTTGCCCAAAGCGATCGTGGATATTCTGGAGGAACAACTGAACCGGTCGCTGGACCTGACGCAGTTGCCGATCGCGGTCTGGGTGGACGAGCTGCGCTGCGAGCCGGGCCGGCTGACGGCCGCAGGCCGGGCGCGCGTTCTTCTGCCGCCCGTCGCGGCTCCGCCTCCCCGCCTGCCCTTCCGCGCTCCGGAGCTAGAACCGATCGTGGCCGAGATCGTCGCGCCCCCGGCGCCCGAATAAAGCAGACACAAGCCAGCGGCGAAGACCGCTAGATCTTCGCCGCTGGCTGATTGCAGGGGTACCCGAAGAGGGTGTGAAAAGCTTTACGGAGGAAACTCCACGGCGCGAGGGGCCCGCGGTTTTCCTCATTCCCTAGAGTTCGCTGGTCGCCACGCTGGCTTCTTCCGTATGCGCGTAACCCAGCTCCGCGAGAATGTCGTCTGGATCGGTTTCCAGCAGTTCCGCCACGGCGCGGATGAAATCCTGGGATGGCCCCTCTGCCACCGAATTCTCCGCGCTCCTCCACTCCGCCTGATTGGTTTCCATGTTGATACCCTCACGCACTTCGTCGTAATAGGTGCCGCGCAGTCCTGTGCGGATCGACAACCTCCATAGTATATCATATGCCCTTACAGCCGGTCAAGAGGCTTTAAGCTGTAATTATTAACATTATTTTTTGGCCCCTCGTTTTCCAGACAGCCATTTCCCTCCACAGAGGCGATACAGCCACCAGCATGCCATGACCTGACACGATGCGGCCAGGCTGGCAGAATGGCGGGCTGTTTTCGGTTTCCCGGCTATTGCCGCTGTTGGGGAAGAGCGCACCCGACGGCGAAGCGAGGAGGGCTGTGAACCCGGCGGTACTGCAGGGGCGAGACGCCGTGCCGACGCCGGAACAGACAACTGAAGGTCCCCAGGCTGACAAAGCCGACTTCCAGGCAGATGTCCGTTACCGGCAGCTCGGTCTTGCGCAGCAAGTGTTGGGCCATCTCCAGCCGGCGCAGGGTCAGATACTGGTGGGGCGTCACGGAAAAGAGCTGCTTGAACAGGCGCAGAAAATGATGCGGCGAAAGGCAGGCGATCTCCGCGATCTGAGCCAGATTCAGCGACTGGCCCGCATTGGCGTCGATGTACTCCTTGGCCCAGTAGAGGCGCTGGTAGAGCTCCAGCCGCGTCGAGGCCCGGACAGAGGCGAGCCGCTCGGCCTCCGTAAAGACGTGGCTGCGCACGGCCAGCATCCGTTCCAGGAGAACGTGGAACTGCTCCTCCAGCCACTCCCGGCTCGCCGACCCGGTACGCAGAGCTTCGCGGATGCGCAGCAGCACCGGACTGATGATCTGGTCGTGCGGGTAGAGCCGCTCCACGAAGAAGGGGGCCGCTCCATCGCCGCCTACCGGATCGTCCAGCAGCCGTTCCGGCGCGCTGGTGAGGCTGCGCAGCAGCGACCGGGCGAACTGCGGATGGAAGAAGACGCAGACCGACTCCACGGGTGTATCGGCGTCGATATAGCTGGCGTAACGCTGGCCTTCGTTGAGGATCAGGTAGCAGGTGTCCTCCACGGTCATCGGCCGGCCCAGGACCTCGTAAATCTCCTGCCCGTGGAAGGCGCACTTGATGGACAAAACGCCCTCGTGTTCCGGAAAATAGACGCGGCTCGCGCGGGAGCGAAAAGCCAGGTTCGGCCACCCATGCGTCGAGCAGGGCGCCTTCCAGTCGAGAGCGTCCGGATCGGGAAATGCGCTGCCGGTGATAATCGCTGTCATTCTGCGTTCTGACTCCCTTACTTTAATTGCCAATGGAGATGCGATCGTGTCACGATAGCATATCGTGTCATTACGCTATCGCGACACGATCGCAAGGATGCAGAGTCTGGATCCCCCTCTGGACAATTGCATCCTTCTCACCATCTGTAGTTTAGCGGAAGAAGCCGCTAAATATTTATTCGATCTTGCGATTTTAGCGCCGATCAGGAAAGCGGGAGCGTCTGCGTGCGCCCGGAGTCGGCGGCGCGCAGGCCGGCCTCCAGAATCTCCTGGGCGTCCCGGCTGACCTGCGGAGAGCAGAATCCCTCGATCGGACGCCCGGCCTCCAGGCAATAGAGCAGGTATTCGGGCGCGCTGCGAGTAGGCGGGCGTGTCTCCGGCGGGGTCAGCGCCTCCTCCGGCTTGCCGGGCCGCTGGATGAGGACCTTGCCGTGGTAGAGGCCGATCGAGCCCTCGCTGCCGTAGACCACCGGGTTCGTGCCGGCGTAATCGACCGGCTGCGTCCAACTGGCTTCACAGACGCCGAAAGCGTGCGGGTATTTGCCGATAATAACGGCGTTGTCGTCCGAGGCGGCATAGGCAGGCTCGGTCCCGAAATAGCCGCGCAGGCCCGTGACCGTCTGCGGCAGCCCCAGCAGCCGGGCCGCCAGGTTCGCGCCGTAGCAGCAGTAGTCCATCAGAGCGCCGGCGCCGTTGATCTGCGGATCGGTCAGGTCACGCACGAAGCTGGGGTGGCAGCCGATGGCGATGGGGCCGTTGTGCGCGCTGCGGTAGCGCGTGTAGTGGACCTGGCCGATCTCGCCGGCCAGCACGCGCCGCTCCAGATCCTGCCAGCCTGCCGACCAGGCGGTAGGCCAGTTGATGAGCAGCAGCGTGCCGGCTTTCTGCGCCGCCGCCAGCATCCGCTCCGCCTGCGCCAGCGTGGCCGCCATCGGCTTCTCGATGACCGCGTGCAGCCCGCGCGCCGCCGCCGCCTCCACGATGTCCGCGCTCTCGCTATTGCCTCCCGCCACCTGGACCAGATCGAGGTCTTCCTTCTCGATCATCTCCTGCCAGGAGTTATAGAGGCGCGAAACGCCGTGCTCGCGCTGAAGCTTCTCCAGTAGCTCCGGCTCGTCGTCCCCCCCGGCGACGATCGCGACGTTGCCCAGCCGCTCCCAACGATTCAGCTCGCCCCACACGTGGTCGTGCGACATGCACGCCACCCCCAGCCGATACAGCCGAAATGTCTTCGCCACTCGCTTCTCCTACCGTTGTATCCGGTCTTCATAGACAGCATTACGATCGAACTTTTCGCCTTCGTATGATCTAATGGCCTGCCATCTTCCCGGCAGCGCCGGAAGCAGGTGTTATCAGAACGATCTGATGCTCTGTGGTACGAAACGTATAGCAGTCTCGCCCGAAGCTGACGAACCGGGTGATATTGCCATTCACGCCAGGGAGCAGCATGTCTCCGATCATGGTCATCCGGTTGATGTCGCAGGCGCGCATCCGCCATAGGCCCGGCCTTTCTGCCTGCAGGAACAGAACGCGGCCGCGCCGCGTCTCCGGGCAGACGTTGCCGCCGCCCCCGGAGAAGGTGCCCACCAGGGTCATGGTACGCGTGTCGTATATGTGTCCATTGGAAGTGTAGAAATAGCCGGCATCGTATTCGATTTCGTCCGCGTTCTCAGGGGAGAAATCAAATCCGCCGCCTGGCTCTCCCCATCCATCTTCCGAGATGTGGCGCCAACCAAAACCGGAGCCGCCAAGCTCGTTATAGATGCCCCACAGGCGGGATCCATCCTCCGTGAAGGCGAACAGATTGTAGCTCCATTCTGGTCAGCCCGGCCTCTCCTTGCCATCGACAATCAGAGCGTTTCCACCGTGGCGCGGGCTCAAGCCGGGCCGGGTCTTTGCTATCACCAAAATATGGGGATGGCCCGGTGGCACTTTCATATCGTCGATGCCGAAAGCCCCTAGAGCGAACTGCAGGTCGACCGTCCGCGTGGGTATGTGGAACCGCTTGATGGCATTGGCGCCATCCAGGACGATGTAGATGTATTGCCCGTCACTGGAGATCGCCATCCGGTCCGGCTCAGACCCGATAAAAAGCGATTCGCGAATGGTGGCTGTGAACGGATCGATGATCGTCAGCGAGTTTCCTCGCTCCGGCACGTGTCCTGCGACGGTGGCGTAGATTTTGCGGGAGACCAGGTCGTAGACCATGTCATTGGTCTCCAGATTCACGATGCGGATCGTGTAGGCGTGCGGATCGAATGTTCCGTTCGGGATCTTGATGGGCGGCAGCGGCTTGACGGCAGGCTCCGGTTTCTGCGCGGGTTGCGGACCGGCAATCACGGGGAGGTGTTCCGGCGGCGCCTGCTTCGGAGCAGGCTGCGAAGGCTCCGGTCCGGCGATGACGGGGACGCTGGCGCCGGAAGCGGTCGAAGCGCCTTCTATGGCGATCGTTCCGGGCTGGTCGGTGATGACCTGATTCCCCTCCCGCAGGATAATGCGATAGTGCATGGAGTCGCTCGCCGGAGAAGCGTCTTTGATCTCGACATCGGTCGCGCGTCCCAGGTCCAGGGTCACGGCAACACCCGCGATATGCGTCTCTACCGTCTCCAGACCGGTGATGTGGCCCGTGAGCTTGCTTCCATTGGTAAGGGTCACCGTCGCGGACGCCCCGCCCTGGATATGCCGGATCTGGCTGAGGCGCAAGGGCTTGCCCTCGAGGGCAAGGCTGCGATCTTTCACACGGCAAACCATCGCGTTTCCAGGCTCCCGCAGGTAGATCTGCAGGGTATTGTCCATGTGTTCCGGCACGAGAGGCGCGCGCAGATGAAAGGTTCTTCCATCCTGGCTCTTGGCGGTATAGACCCGGTGATCTCCGTTCCCGGCGCTCAGGGAAAGCGTTGCTTCCCAATTCGGACTTACCTTATTCATGGAGACCACTTGAATCGTAAAATCGGTCTCGGCGCTCCGCCGTTCCCAGGAGACAGAGACAGGCGTCAGCACGACATCCACGCGGGCCAGCAGGCTACGCAGATAGTTGACGGGAATCGCAAAGTTGATGCCGGAGTTCTCAATGCCGGCCACGACGATACCGATGACCTGGCCTTTGGCATTCAGCACCGGCCCACCGGAGTTGCCGTGGTTGAGGACGGCATCCAGTTGGATCTCCTCCAGTTCTCCTTCATGCTTACGCAGAGCCGTCACATGCCCCATGCTCACCGTGACGGACGGATATTCGTTATCGCCCAGCGCCAGTTCGCGTCCAAAGGGATATCCGAACGCCATAACCGGCAGGGTCTCGACAAGCTGGTCGCTGTCATCCAGTTCCAGAGGCCGAACAGACGCCGCGTCAGCCACCAGCAGGGCCAGATCCATATCCTTGTCCTTGCGCAGCACCCGCGCCGCCACGACCTTCTGGTTCTTCTCGCCCGGCCTCAAGACGAGGGAAAGCTTCCCGTCCGTCGCCTCTTCCACGACATGGCAGTTGGTGACGAACAGCCCGGATGCTTGAATGCAGAACGCCGTACCCGACACCTTCCCGTCGGCGACCTCGGCCAGCGCGGTGGCCTCCTTGCCGAGGTTGACAACAGCGGCGTCCTGATCGGCACGGCACCACGCGCACACGGTTAGAAGGAACAGCAATGTCAGCAATCCTGAGAAACGACAGCGCATGACTTCTCTCCTTTCCGCAAGGATGATGCTTCTAGATTCGCGGCTAACGCCCGGTTTCCTGCTTACCCGCCCACAACCGAGGAGAGAAAAGGAGAGAAAAGCAAAGGGAAAGAGCTATGAATAGAATCTCCCCTCTCCTAAATTTGGGGAGGGGTCGGGGGTGGGGGCCTAAGCCTGCTCCGGTTCGGTCAGGCGCAATTCGTCGAGATCCAAGTCGCGCTGGATGCGGCGAAGCGTGTCGTCGCTGATGCGGCCCTCGTCGCGCAGCTTCAAAACGGCGTCGCGCTCGGCGTGGAGCAGGTCCCGGCGCAACTTCCGGTACGACTCGTCGCGGTCCTCGTGGAAGTCGTCGTCATCGCCTTTGACGCGGGCGGTGTACCGGTGCAGCCGCTCGACGTAGCGATCGCGCAGATCGTCGAGCATCGCCGCCTTCATCTGATCGGGAGGCAGGTCGTCGAGGGCGACTCCCGGGGCGCGCTTGCTTCGGCGTCCGCCATGCCGGGCGCGCAGTGCCTCCAGCCGGTTCAGGGCCGCGCGGGCGGCGACCAGCCGGGCGCGCGTCTCCTCATCCTCTTCGCGCTCGTGGCTGCCATCCTGATCCAGGCGGAGGAGGCGGATCAGCCAGGGCAGCGTCAGGCCCTGCAGCAGCAGGGTCGCCAGGATGACGAAGAAGGAGATGCCGATGATGAGGCTGCGGTTGGGAAAGGGAACGCCGCCGGCGATCGTAAAGGGAATGGCCAGCGCCGCGACCAGCGACAGCCCGCCCCGGATGCCGGTCCAGCTCACCAGGAAGAGCTGCTGCCAGGGCGGGTACGGGTCGCGCCGGCGCAGGCCGGGAATCAGCGCGCGCGTCAGGTAGGCGGTCACAAAGAGCCAAACAAAACGAATGGCGATCAGCGTCAGGATAAGGACGGCCGTGTAGCCCAGGACCGGTCCCAGCGGCCCCATCTGCTTGGCGTGCAGGATCAGCCGGATCTGCAGTCCGGTGAGGATAAAGAGCAGGCCGTTGAGCAGGAAGGCGATCATCTCCCACATCACCTGCACCTGCAGGCGGACGCGCGAGGAGATCAAGCGCGGACTCAGCCGCCCCAGATACAGGCCGATGGTCACGACGGACAAAACCCCGGAGACGCCGATCGCGTCGGCGGGCACGTAGGCGGCAAAGGGAGTCAGCAGCGAGATCGTGTTCTCGACCGGCGGATCGTGCAGCCGGCGGCGCAGCAGCGCCACGAGCCAGCCGACGCCCAGGCCGATCGCGACGCCGCCGAGACTGACCGCCAGGAACTGAAGCGCGCCGCGGCCCAGCGAAAAGGCGTTGGTCACGGCTGCCGTGATCGCCATGCGGTAGGCGACCAGGGAGATGGCGTCGTTGATCAGGCTCTCGCCTTCGAGCACGGCCATCGCGCGGCGCGGTACGGAGAGCCGTTCCGCCACCTCCGTGACCGCGACCTCGTCCGTGGGCGCCAGGACGGCGCCGAGCACGAAGGCGGCGGGCCAGGTCATGCCGGGGATCAGGCGGTGAGCCACCCACGCGACCACGACGGTGGTAGCGAGCACCAACCCGACGGCCAGCGAAAAGATCGACCGGGCGTTGGTCTTAAAGTCGCTCAGGGGCGCATTGATCGATTCGCGGAAGAGCAGCGGCGGCAGGAAGACGAGGAAGACGATCTCGGGCCGCATGGCGATGGCGGGCACGCCGGGTATAAACGCCAGCGCCAACCCTCCGAGCACCAACCAGACCGGATAGGGAATCCAGGTCCTGCGCGACAGGGTCACCAACGCCGCCACGGCGACCAGCAGCCCCATCAATATCTCTACTTCACGCGCTACCATCCCCCTCCTCGCAACGTGGCTTGGAGACGCACACTACCCCTTTTGTACGCGCGTGGACGGCAGTTTGCGGCAAAAGCGAATCGGTTCAAGTCCTGTTCGGCGGCCCGCGACAAGAGCAAAAGGGCCTACCGAAGGAGGAGGAAAAGCAGGAGCGCGAACGGCAGGAGCAGCGCCAGGACACCCGTACAGCTACCCAGACTCCGCGCCGCGAGCGGCTTCCCACTCAGGCGCTGCAGCAGCTCCGTCTCGCTCTTGGCCGGCTGCTCGCTCGCGCCGTTATAGACCTCCCAGCCGAGCTGTCGCGCCAGATTGAAGCTGAATTCCGCCAGCGGCTCGCGCGTGGTAGCCAGATACTCTTCCGGGACCGTCAGGAGGACGTAGTTACATTGTCCCGTGCTATCCGGGCCGGGCCGGCGCGATGCCCCGCTGCCGTCCTGGGCATGGCCGGGGATCGCGCTCATCTGAATGCGCGCCTCTTCGTCTCCAAAAACGAACTCGTTGCCCACGATATGGGCATCCGGCAGTGGCTGCAGGTAGTGGGCGATTTCCTCGTAGGGCGCCGATTTCTGATAGCCCGGTGCGTGGACAATCACCTCGGTCGGCATTTATCTCCTCCTGTAGAATCATCGATGTAAAAGCGCGTGCGCCGCCCCTCTTTTCTATAATCCGAACCGGTCTTCCTGCCTTCCGGCTTTCCCTGAAAAAGGTTGACGCGTCTGCAGGCTGTCGTTCGTATCTAAAAGGATGGCGGCTGAGGCGCATAAAGATGTGATCGTCGTGGGTGGCGGGCCGGCCGGAGCATCCGTGGCAATGCGGCTGGCGAAAGCGGGCCGGGAGGTGGCCTTGCTGGATCGCGCCCGCTTCCCGCGCGACAAGGCGTGCGGCGAGTTCCTGACTCCGGCGGCCTGCCGGCTGCTGGCCGATCAGGGCGCATGGGAAGCGGTCCTGGCGGCTGGAGCGCGCCCGGTCGCCCGGCTGGCGCTGATCGCCCCGGACGGCACGCAGGCAGAACATACCTCTGATGCTGCCGGATACGCCATCCGCCGGACAGTCCTGGACCGAATCCTGCTGGAGCAGGCCCGGCAGGCGGGCGTAACGGTGCGGGAAGGCTTCGCCGTGCGGGCACTGCTTCGGGACGTGTGGGGACGTGTCGCGGGCGTGATGGGCCAGACGGAAGGGAACGGGCCGGAAGAGATTTGGGCGCACCTGGTGATCGGCGCAGACGGCACGCATTCGCTGGTCGCCCGCCAGTTGTGTTTGGTTCGGGCGCGGCCGCGCCTGCAGCGCATCGGGATCGTCTCCCACTGGCGCGGTATCTCCGGAGATTCCATCGAGATGCGCGCACGCGGACGGACGGTCTGCGGTCTCGGCTTTCCCGGCCCGGAATCGGAGAGCGCCAATCTCACGCTGGTCGTCCCGACCTCCGCCGCCTCCCGGATGGCGGGCCGCGCGGGCGACTTTCTGGAAGAGATCCTGCAGACTCACTTTCCCGACCTGGCCGCGCGCCTGGCCGGTGCAGAGCGCGAACCGGAAATTCGTACCGTGGGCTGCTTCGGTCACGTCTGCCGCCCTGCCGTCGCCGATGGCGCGCTGCTGGTCGGCGATGCGGCCACCTTTATCGACCCGTTTACCGGCGAGGGAATCTACTTCGCCCTGCAGGGCGCGCAGCTTGCCGCGGAAGCCGCCGCCGAGGCGCTTCGTGCTGGCGACACCTCCCGCGCCCGCCTCATAGCCTACGACCGGGCCAGACGCGAGTTGGCCCGCCGCTACCTGCTGTGCGACATCGTGCAGGCTATCGTCCGCAAGCCGGCGCTCTACAACCGGCTGACTCACCGGCTCGATAAGCTGCCCGATCTGGCCGCGCGGCTGTTCGCCGTCCTGGGCGATCTCCGTCCTCCCGGCGACGTGCTCAATCCCGATTTTGCCTGGAAGTTGCTAGTTTCTAGACGCTAGTTAAAACCCTGTCTCTCCCCTCTCCTTACGAAGGAGAGGGGTAGGGGGTGAGGTTTTACTAGCAACTATTTCGGAGGCTGCAGGATGGTAGATAGCGAATTCCTCAAGGCGTTGACGGAAGTTCCCTCGGTGGGAACGGCATGCGGGCCGGTCCTGAACCTGCTGGCCCGGCGGTTCGGGAAAGACTATACGCGCACGCTGGTCCCGGACGGGTTCTGCCTGTTCCAGAAAGCCGGGGTGACACCGGAGGCGCTGCGCGCGGTCTTCGTGGCGCACGTGGACGAGATCGGCGGCTGCGTCTATGGGCCGCGACCGGAGTGGGAAGGCGGCGGCTTTAACGCGCGCTGCTGGGGGAACCGGCCGGGGATCTTCGCGGACGCGACCCTGCAGGGCTTCGACTACCTGGCCGAGGATGCCGGGGAGACATTTCGCGCGCATGGAGAGGTGGTTCTCTTTGAAACGGAGGAGCGATTGGTCCTCCACGGCGACGCCATCCGGCCCTATCGCACCGTCTTTACGTTCGACGAAGAGACGACCTTTAAGGACGATACGATCGAGGGCAAAGCGCTCGATCCCCGCGTGACCGCCTATGCCGTCGCCGAGGCCGTGCGCGCCCTGGATACGCCCGAAGTCGGGGCGCTGTTCGTGATGGCGGAGGAGTGCGCGATGGATGTGGCGCGCAAGGCGGTCATTTTCCTGGAGCGCCGCGCGCCGAACCTACAGACCATCGCCAACGCCGACGTGCCCTGGATCGAGAACCTGAGCGAGGGGCAACTGGATCTGCCTGCGATCCGTATCTTTGAGGGCCGTAACTTCATCGATCCGTCGTTCGGCATCCGCGTGGCCGAGCGGCTGCAAGCGCAGGGAGTGGCACTGCATCTGTCCGCCGCGCGCAGCGGCAGCCAGACGATCCTGTTTACGCCCCTGGCGCCCACGCTCTCCATCGCCCTGCCCAGCGATGGCGTCCACCTGCCGCGCGTGCGCATGAGCCTGCTGGGGACCGAGCGCTGCGTCGCTCTCCTGCAAGCCATCGGCCAGGGCGCTTTGAAAAACGAATTTCGCCTGTAGATTGCCCTGGTCCCAGGTTCGACAAGGAAAGAGGCGCCGATGCGCGGAACTATCGTCCGGAAAGGAAGCAGATTCTCGCAAAGATCGCTTCTGCTAGGCTTCGCCTGCCTGCTCGGTGTCCTCGGTGGGTGTGGAAAACGCGCTCCCAATCGACTGGACGTGAAGACCCTGCCGGGTCTCGGACAGGCGCGCAAGCTTGAGCCGGGCGTGCTCTTTTACGAGGTTGCCGTGCCGCACATAGACGGCAGCCCCGGCAAGCTCTGGATCTACTTGCCGGAACATCCGTCGCAGCCCAGGCTGCCCTGTATCCTGATCGCGCCGGCAGGAACCCCACTCACCTATGGGATGAATCTGGCGGAGGGCGATCGGCCGGAGCATCTGCCGTACGTGCGGGCGGGATTCGCTGTGGTCGCCTACGAGATCGATGGGAACGTGGAAGACGATCGCAACGAACAGCAGATCCTTGCAGGCGCGCGCGCTTTTCGCGATGCCGAGGCCGGGATTGCCAATGCGAAGAGGGCGCTCGACTATGCGGTCGCCAGAGTGCCCGGCATCGATCCGAACCGGATCTATACGGCGGGACATAGCTCGGCCGCGACGCTGTCGCTGCAGGTGGCGGAGCACGAGCCGCGCATCCAGGCCTGTATTGCCTATGCGCCCGCCTGCAGCATTCCCAACCGGCTCGGAACGCGCGTCCTCGCTACGTACGACCGTGCTATTCCCGGCTTCAGCAGTTTTGTCGAGCGGTATTCGCCCGATGAGAACGTGCAAACTTTGCACTGTCCGGTCTTCCTGTTCCATGCGGACGACGACTCGAACGTGCCGACCGTAGACGTCTACAACTTCTATCAGGTGCTGGAGCAGTTCAATCATCAGGTAACCTTCGTACGCGTTCCCTCCGGCGGCCACTACGATTCCATGATTCAGCAGGGGATACCCCAGGCCATCCGGTGGCTGAAGAGTCTGCCCGGAAACGAGACGATACAATAGAGAGACGCTTGCCCGGTTGCAAGCCCGTCTCTTTGCGGAAAGGAAGCATGTTCATGCCGACAGCGGATGATCCCCTGGTCTATAGCGAAGGGCACGGCGAGTATCAGGTCACCGACGAGGTCGCCCTGGCCTTCCGGGCCGACCTGGATGCCAGCCTCAAAGCCATCCACGCCGACTTTACCGCCGAGCAGCAGGCCGGGCTGGAGACGCTCAAGAAGCACCTGCGCGCCTGGACCGTCAGCCATCTGCAGGAGAAGGACATCGCCGATACACTCGCGCTGGCGAATCGCATTCGCGAGAAGTTCTCCGTGTTCGTGCTGGTGGGCATCGGCGGCTCGGATTTGGGCGGGCGCACGCTCCACGATTCCCTGGACGATCCCTACCATAACCAGCGTATGCCCGAAGAGCGCGGCGGAGGATTGGAGATTTACTTCACCGGGGACACCTTCGATCCGAAACGGCTGGTCGCGCTGCTGGACCTGCTGCAAAAGCGCAACCTGCTCGCCAGAACGTGCGTCGATGTCGTCAGCAAGTCCGGCAAGACGGGCGAGACCATCGCAGCAGCGATGATCTTGCGGGAGTATCTGCAGAAGGCGGGCGGGCGGGACTGGGCGCAGAACATGGTCGCCACGACCGGCTATGAGGAGAGCAGCGTCCTCTGGCAGATGAACAAGCAGACCCCATTCTTCGGCCTGCTGCCCGTACCGGAGGGCGTGGGCGGACGCTTCAGCTTCATCTCGCCGGTCGGCCTGCTTCCCTTTGCGGTCACCGCCAACGCCAACGTGGAGTCGCCGGATCAGCGGCTCAAAAATGCCCTGGCGGGTTATGCGGAGGGCCATCGCCGGTTCCTGCTGCCGCCGGACGATCCCGACAACGCAGCCTATCGCCTGGCGCGCTGGCTGCATTTCGCCGAGCAGTTCGACCGCAAGACCTCGCTGGTCTTCTGCAACTACGCCGACGATGCCAAGATCGCCGAATGGATGGGCCAGCTCTATACGGAGAGCATCCAGGAGCGCGGGCACGGTCTCAATATCATCGGCACGCGCGGCCCGACCGGCAACCACTCGCTCTTAAATGGCATCCTGCGCGGCCCGCGGGAGAAGGTCGTCCTCTTCCTGCAGTGGCAGGATTTGGGACCGGACCTGACCATTCCGACCGGCACCGGAATCGGCGGCGACCTGTCGGCCTTCGAGGGCTTAAAGATGACCCAGGTGCAGACCGCTTCCTGGCAGGGCACGTTCGACGACTACACCGCCAACGGCCTGGCCTGCGCCGCGCTGCGCCTGGCAAAGCGGGATGGCTACCACCTGTTCCTGCTGATGCGCACGCTCATGGACGCGGTGGCGATCAAGGGACGCCTGCAGCTGCTGCACATCGACGTGAACGGCAAGCCGGACCCGGAAAGCGACCTGACCTACCAGCAGTTCGGCGTCGAAGGCTACAAAAAGCGCACACGCGAGAACGCGCAGAAGATGCGCCAATCCAATTAGGCGTCAGGCGCTGGCAATGCGCTTTTCCCAACGCCCGGCGCCTGACGCCCAACGCCCACATTAAGAGAGGACAAGAATGGCAAAGATACCCATCGGTTTGCAACTCTATTCCGTGCGGGAGGACGCCAAGCGCGACCTGCCGGGCGTTCTGGCGGCGGTCTCCAAAATGGGCTACGAGGGCGTGGAGTTCGCCGGCTACTACGGCCACAGCGCCGAGGATATTCGCCGCATGCTCGACGACAACGGTCTGAAATGCTGCGGCACGCATACCGGTCTCGATACACTGCTCGGCGACAAGCTGCCCGCCACTATCGAATTCAACCAGACGATAGGCAATCGCTTCCTGATCGTGCCGTGGCTGGGCGAGGAGCTGCGCGACACGAAGGAGGCCTTGCTGGCGACGGCGCAGCGGATGAACGACATTTCCGATCAAGTGCAGCCGCACGGCATGCGCACCGGCTATCACAATCACACGTTCGAGTTCCATCCCATGGCCGGCGGCGAGCTGCCCTGGGATATCTTCTTTGGCAATACCCGCCCGGAAGTCGTGATGCAGTTCGACACGGGCAACGCGATGCACGCCGGCGCCGAAGCCCCACCCTTCCTGCGCCGCTATCCCGGCCGGGCGACCACCGTCCATCTCAAGGAGTACTCTTCCACCAACGACAAGGCGCTTATCGGCGAGGGCGAGGTCGATTGGAAGACGATCTTCGATCTCTGCGAGAACGTCGGCGGCACGGAGTGGTACATCGTCGAGCAGGAGAGCTACGCTTACCCGCCCCTGGAGTGCGTAGACCGCTGCCTGCAAGCCCTCCGCGCCATGGGCAAATAGACCTCACCCCCTCCAATCGCCATTGGTGTGGGGTAACGGCCCCACACCTGACCCCTCTCCTTCGTAAGCAGAGGGGGAACGGTGTTGCTCTCTTGTGCTTCTGCCTGCAGGCCAGACCCGATTACGGAAGAGCGTATTCGTTTTCAACCAAGTCCCCCCTCCCCTAGAATTGGGGGAGGGGTCGGGGGTGGGGGCCTGTTCACCCCCTCCGTCTTTCCACCGGACTTATGCACCAGGCGAATGTCGGTGAGGACGGCGGCACGGTCCACCGCCTTGACCATGTCGTAGATGGTCAGGGCGGCGACCGCCACGGCGGTCAGCGCCTCCATCTCTACGCCGGTCTTGCCGGTCACGGCGACCTCTGCCTCAATCTCGACTCCTTCCTCCACCACCTTCAGATCGACGGCAACATGGCTGATAGGCAGGGGGTGGCAGAGCGGAATCAGGTCGCTGGTGCGCTTGGCGGCCAGAATGCCCGCGATGCGCGCCACGCCCAGCGCGTCTCCCTTAGGGACTCCTTGCTCGCGCAGCAGGCGCACCGTATCCGGGGCCAGCAAGACCCTCCCACGCGCAACCGCCCGCCGCGCCGTCTCCGCCTTCTCGGAAACGTCCACCATCCGCGCCTTGCCTTCTGCATCTAAATGGCTAAACTCGGTCATGTCACCGCCTATTCTATCTCATTGGGGCGACTAATGACTTTTGGAGATCTAATCCGATAGTTGCCTTGTGCCGGGCCGTGAACGACCCGTCTTTAAGGCGGCTTTGCCGCCAACCGCCCTCACGGGCGGACTAAGCCGGAAAACGAGCGGTTTAGAATCTCAAAAGTCATCAGTCGCAGCCCCTGGTGCCCCTACTCGAACCTCCCTGGGGCCCCTACCCCTTGCCCAAAGTCGCCCTTTGGCGACTGGTACCGATAGGCTTATTCCTCTTCCCTGCAGTAGTAGAGGCTGCCAGGTAAGATAAAAACCTAGCAGCGGTAGTCCGCGCAGGCGGACTTTGTGCCTTTGTTGCTGCGGCTTTAGCCGCCCGAACCACCCCGAAGAGGACTCGAAAATTCATCTTCCCTCGTCTACTGGAACTGTGTAGAGCGCGCCTTTATATAAGAAGCTTAACCGCTTGCCATCAGGCGTCCAGCGAATATCCTGAGGCACTTCGTCGTCAGGCTGATAGTTTATGTGGCCGATCTCCCGCAGTTGGCTGCCGTCCAGGTGGCTCACCCACAGGCCGAATGTTTTCCGTTGGCGCTGGCCGAACAAGGCCCACAGTCGCTGGAGCCAAGCAGGCTCGGGATGCGCGTTTTCGAGAGTAAGAACCCACGCAAGCCGGTCTCCCTGCGGCGAAATCCGGGGGTCTGGTCCGCTAACCTCCTCAGTATTGGCCGGCATGCGTATGGAGATCGTTCGCGCGTGTGCCGATCCATTTGCCCGATGCGCCAGGATACCCTGGAGGTCCCATTCCATAATCTGTACAAGCCGCTTCGGAAGCGCGGGGGTGTTGAATTTCCGGATAAGCACGCTGCCGGACTGAGTGATGCCGTGGACCTCCCCGCTCCATAGCCACCGGCCTCGCGCAATTACGCCAGTATAGTGTTTCCCATCCAGGCCGTACACGGCCGCCAGGAACGTATGGGATGTGTGGTCATATACGATCTCGGCCCAATGCCGGCTATCCGGCAGCCAGAATGGCTGGCGGATCATATCAAAGCGGGTCTCCGACCACGCCGGCCAGACGATACGCCGCGAGCCATTCAGCGAGAGAGTCAGGGTCCGGAACGGATTGTTCGCTCCGCCTGCCCAGTTGCGGTAGAGCATCCAGGCCCCATCCGGCGAAATGGAGCAAGCATTCCGCAATGTAATTCCAAGGATCCTGCGGGCATTGGAAGCGGCCCCACGTCCAAAAAATATCTGCACGATCGCCATGTTCGACACGGCGCTCTGCTGGAAGATGCGGCTGAAAGAGGGCATTGCGCGCCGCCTGCCTGTCGCCGTATCGTAAAGCTCGACGCTGCAATTTGGCGGTACGCTCATCGTCAGATGAAACAGCAGCGCCTCGTGAGGCGACTTCCAGAAATAGGGGTCGTAGGAGGCATAGATCGGCGGCTTTCCGACATAGTAGGGCCGGTCCGAGGTAACGCGGGTCGCCCGCTTCAGCAGCAGCCGCTCGCGCGGCAGGAATCGCCAAACAAGCGCGCCCGCTATCATCAGCAGCAGTGCCACGAATACGTTTCTCCAACGTGGTTTGTTGGTTTTCATCCGAACCGCTTCCTTTCAGAAGCAAGCACAGCCGGTCGTTTCTTTTTAGTCTGCAGGAATGGTATACAGAATGCTCCTGTAGAGAAAACTTAGCCGTTTGCCGTCGGGGGTCCATCGAAGATGCTGCGGGATTTCCTCGTTCTGTTTGAAGAACAGATGGCCAATCTCCTGCATATCACCGCCGTCCACGCCGCTGACCCAGAGGCCGACCATCATCTGCCGATGCACCCCGAAGAATCCGAAGAGACGCTGCAGCCAGGGAAGGCGCGATGGGATGTATTCGCCGGTCACGAGCCAGGCCAGCCGGTCGCCTTGCGGAGAAACGATCGGATTCGGGTCTTCAGTTATGTGCATGTTATCGAGTGGGGGCGCTGCAACGGACAAGGGGCGTTTTTGTGCCGTCAAGACCTGTCCCGCTGAGACAGACGTTGGAGGAAGCATGATCTCCACCATATCTATCGTCCCCTTTCTGCTGCTTGCGTCAGAGCCGATCAGGATCGCACCCGCCTTCGTGACACCGAGTGCCGGTCCATCGAGATGCCCGGGCAAGGCGATTCTCAGCGTTTTGCCGGGCGCATTCAGGCTCTGGAGCAGTAGAAAATCCCCCTCTGGTTTGCGTTCAGCGGATACCCAATGCCGATGGTCCGGCAGCCAGACAGGAAAACTGTCTGGAATGCTCGGAATGCCCGCTTGAGGCCAGTTCAGGCGTCGAGTACCATCCATTGCCAGGGCCATATAGCCTGTCTGCCCCTTGACTCTCGACCGCAGACCCTGGGCGCTGCAAAGCAGCCACCTGGCGTCTGGGGAGACGGCATAGTCGCCGCCGACCTGGGTGTTCAATCGGTGCTCCCCGCCGATCGCAATAGAGAGAGAGTCAAGCCAGCTTTCCATCTCATCGCTGACCGGCAGGAGGGTCTTTACGCCCGTCCGCGTGTCCAGGCTGATGGCTTCCCCGTTGGAGAGTCTCACCGCATGCAAGAACACGACTTTCTGATCCGACAGCCAGAAATAAGGATCGTAGACGACCAGTTTTCGGCCTGTCTGCTTGGCCACCCAGGGGATACTGGAAGAAATAGCAAAAAAGTTCGGGCTGCTCACCGGCGTGATCCGCGTTGCCCGCTTCAGCAGCAGCCGCTCGCGCGGCAGGAAGCGCCAGACAAGCGCGCCCGCTATCCCGATGAGCAAGCATGTGCCTACAACTCGATACTTGTTTCGACGCGTCTGCATTGCTCCCTGCCTCCAGTTGCAGGCAGTTAAAACTGGTGCCTCTGAGGACCCCTGCCCCATACCTGAAGTCCCCGCAGGGGACTGTCGCTGCACGCTTTTGCCTCTGCCCTCCCTCTTCTGCTGGCTCGGAAGAGGGAAAGTTTAAGGTCCCAGTCGCCGAAGGGCGACTTCGCGCTCTGGTTGCTGCGAATTTATTCGCCCACAACAGGCCGTTTCTCCTTTTTCCTCCGGCAGGGAAAGCAGGTATAATCCAGAAACGACGATGCTGGAAACGAAACCCCAAAACACCATCAAGCAGGCGGAAGGACTCTATGGCCGGGACCCGACCGAGCGGATCGTGGCGGTCGAGCCGGACCGCACGGAGGGCGTCTGGCTCTACCGGCGGGAGGGGGAGACCGTGCGGCGCGAGCGCGCTCCCTACCGGCCCTGGATCCTGCTGACCGAAAAGCCCGGCTTCGATCTGCCCGACGCGGAATTTATCCCTCTGGAAGGCGAAGGCTACTGTCTGCTCGCCGAGTTCTCCGGCCAGGCGGCTTATCAGGAAGCCCGCTTTATCGTCCGCGACGCCCATCGGGAGAATCTCACCTACCCCGGCGGCGCCAAAATGGCCCTCATCCGCTCCGGCCAGACCCTCTTCAAAGGTATGACTTTCGAGGAGACCGTCCGGTTTCAGTTCGACATCGAGACCGAGGGACTGTCGCCGGAGCCGGAAGCCAACCGCATCCTGCTTATCGCCGTCGCAGACAATCGCGGCCTCCTGGAGCTTCTGGAGGGCGACGAGAAGGAGATCCTGGAGCGATTCGCCGCCCTGATCCGCGAGCGCGACCCCGACATCCTCGAAGGACACAACTTCTTTTCCTTCGACTTCCCTTATATCCTGAAGCGGGCCGAGCGGCACGGCGTGCGCCTCACCCTCGGTCGCGACGGCTCCGAGCCGCGCCTGGGTACCGAGCGTAACTATGCCATCGGCGGGGTCTCGCGCCCGTTCACGCCCCTTTACATCCACGGGCGGCACATCTTCGACACCTATCTGGTCGTGCAGCGCTTCGACTGGTCCAAAGGCGCGCTGTCCAGTTATGGCCTCAAGGAGTGCGCCCGCGTCTTCGGCTTCGCCGAGGCCGACCGCATCGAGATCCCGCGCGGAGAGATCGGCGCGATCTACCGGTCCGATCCGGAACGGGTCCGCACCTACGCCCTGCAAGATGTGAAAGAAACCGGCAAGCTGGCGGAATTGATCGCTCCCGTCGAGTTCTATCAGACGCAGATGGTGCCCGACAACTACGGGCAGGTGGTCATCAGCGGCAACGGCGAGAAGATCAACGCCATCTTCCTCCGCGCCTATCTTGCCGCCGGGCGGGCCGTGCCGCGCGGGCAGCCGCCCCAGCCGTATCCGGGCGGCTACAGCGAAGTGCGCCGCTCCGGCGTGCTGGACCGGGTGGTCAAAGCGGACGTGGAGAGCCTGTATCCCAGCCTCATGCTGGCCCACCGGATCGCGCCCGCCTCGGACACGCTGGGCATCTTCCTGCCCGCCCTGCGCGATCTGACCGAGCGGCGCCTGGACGCCAAGCGCAAAGCGGCTTCAGGCGGCCCGGAATTCCACTACTGGGACGGCCTGCAGGCTTCTTTCAAGGTGCTCATCAACTCGTTCTACGGCTACGTCGGCGGGCCGTTCAACTGGAACGACTATGAGGCCGCCGGGCGGGTCACCGAGCTGGGCCGCGCGCTCGTGCAGGATGTCGCCAACCGCCTGGAAGCCTCCGGCAGCCAGATCATCGAGATCGATACGGACGGCGTCTACTTCGTGCCGCCGGAGCGCGTACAAGGCGAAGCGGCGGAGAGAGAGTACGTGGCCGAGATCGGCAAGGCGCTGCCGCAGGGCATTCGGCTGGCCTTCGACGGCCGCTTCGCCGCAATGCTCTCCGTCAAGACCAAGAACTACGTGCTGGTCACCTACGACGGGCGCAAAATCTTCAAAGGCGCTTCCCTGCGCTCCCGCGCCGACGAGCGCTACGGCCGCCGCTTCCTGGCCCAGGTGGTAGACTGCCTGTTGCAGCACGACCTGGACGGCATCGCCGAGATTTACGCCCAGACTATCGAAGATTTACTCACCAGGCGCATCCCCATCGAGGATCTGGCCCGGCGGGAGCGTGTCACCGAGAAGACCTTCCAGAGCGAGCAGAAGAGGCGGGCCGCCGCCGTCGCCAGCGGCGTGGCCATCGGCGAGTACGTCATGGTCTACGAGAAAGCCGACGGCTCTCTCGGCCTGCTCGATGACTATGCTGGCGACGAGAACACCAAATACTACATGGACAAGCTCTATAAGTTCGCCAAGCGCCTGGAAGAGGCATTCGAGGGCGCCTTCGACCGCTACATTCCCAAGCCCACCGCCCAGGGCCTGCCCCAAAAGCTCCAGACCACCCTCGATCTTTTCTCTTAACGCTGCCATCCTGTTTTAATGCTTTTCCGTCCGGAGGACGGCGTGTCTTTTCTGCCGGGTCGTTTATCGGCCCGGCTAGCAACAACAGGAAAGAATCTGCAATGAATGCTTGACAGTGAGAACAAGCTA
>DASRCN010000007.1:0-34444 GCA_035653075.1 Chthonomonadaceae bacterium
CTCCTTTGAGGGAGGGAGTGTGCGGGGGCAGGATCGGTTCGATCAGTGCCCAGAGTTCATCGGGAAGAAGTGGTTTTGCCATACCTGCTTCTTCCATAATCCTAACAGCAACCTAACCGGTTTTGTTAGGTGCTCTTAGAATGCAGTCGGTGCTTAGGCATCATTTTGTGTAACTAATTGCCGTGCATACTGAGCAAGCGTACGAGCTTCAATCCGCTTATCTACTGAATTCTTCACAAGATCCGAAACTTTCTGCCGCACCTTTTCTGATTTTGGGATGGGCAATATCAATTCATAGAGCCGTTCGCCCAAGCTATCTATGATATCCATCGTAAACTGCTTTGACTTAATCTGCCGTTGCACTGTGGATGAGCTAAGCATCGCTAGAAGCAGATACGGATTCAATCCAAAATCATTTTCTCGCACACGGAGCTTATATATGTGACTTTGGTAGATAATCTCCTTATCATGCTCTGTAATAATGGCACACGTGCCGACTAGATAGGTTCCATCCTTCACCATTAGGATGTCGCCAACTTGAACGTCCTGCTTTTTGCGATACTTCTCAAAAATTTTTCGACTCACACCGTGTTTCGGGTCAGCTTTCAGTTCCCAATTACTAATATCCGATGTTCGTATAAACGGAATATTCCCTGTACCGTAGGCAAGCTTTCCCAACTCATCGCCAGTTGCAACGCTCAGGACACCCCGTTTGACAAGTTCTTTGAATATTACGAGATTATGTGTCTTTTCGAGAACGCCAATCTCTGAGTTCATGAGAGGATCATAGTAGCGAGGGCATAAGACATTGGATATCTTTTCATGAGAAACAGAAAAGCCTAGCAAGGATTGATTATTCAGTTTCCCCTGTTCAAAATCCTTAAAATTGGCGCGAATCTGTGGTAGGTCATTATGAGGAATAGTTCTTGCACGTGAATCATGACCACACCATTTTGCTTCAGCCATGAAGATCGTCTTTCGGGAATTGCGTTTTCCTTTTTCGGCGATGACAAGGCAGGTTTTCGTGTGTGTTCCACCCTTACCAGAGGTCTTAAAGAGAGCCTCTGGCATTCCAATCACTGCATGTATTGTGCTTTTTGTAATCAGATACTCAATGACATGCCGGTAAGACTTGTTTGAGAGCAGACTTTCAGGTAATACGATTCCTAGCCGTCCACCTTCCTTTAGAAGAGACAAGATTCGTTCTACGAACAGGACTTGTGGAGGCACCCGAGTCTGCATTTCATTCGACGGCATTAGCCGACCGGTTCTCTTATCAAGTACCCAACGTCTCGCGATCTGAAATGTCTGCAAGACCTGCGGATTGGCTGCCACAATGCGAGTTCCAAAAGGTGGGTTAGCAAAAAGAACATCAAATCCTTCTTCAGGTAATTCGTCTCGTAAGGAGGTCGCCCCGTTTTGCATGGCAAGACTATCGCCGCATACAATCTTCGGATGGCCCTTGGTAAGTAACGAAATATGTAGCTTTGCTAGTTTTACCAGATAGTCGTCTTTATCGATACCGTAGATGGTACGTGAAGCGAGAGAAGCAAGTTCATCAACTCCTGCTCCTGTCGTTCGGAAATGGCGAGCGACAGAAGCAAGAAAACCCCCAGCCCCACATGCAGGATCGACTATGGTTTCACCAGGGCGAGGATCGACCGCTTTGACTAAGAAGTCGGTTACGGTCTGAGGAGTGAAGAACTGTCCGGATCGGCCACGGGCCTCAGAGCCAACAAAAACCTCAAAGGCATCGCCTATTGGGTCTGTTCCAGCATCGAGTAGAGAAAATTGGCATTCTCGTATGACGACGCAGATGGCTTGAGGGTCAAGCAGAATCTCAGCATCGTTAGGGTAGATGTCAGGGAAATCACGACGAACTTTGCTGAACACTGAGCGTACGAAACAAGCTTGATCGGGGAGGTTCAGATCCGTCGGCAGTTCTTCCGATGCTGAGGTTTCAATATAGAGTTTGCAAAAGAGGCATTTGAGAACCTCATCTAACAATGCGTCATCTCGTGTCGCCCCTATGAACTGGCCTGCGAGATAGTTTCGCAGGTATCTAAATGCCTCTTTTGGTGACCGGAGTTCATTTATCAATAAAGGCTGGATAAGATCGTCAGGCTTGACTGTTTTCGTCATTGCTACCTTCCAGATGAGGAGTTCCTCTATTATCAAAATATACTAGCACATTTTTTGACAACGTCAACCCTGGTTTTAACCTGACGGGAATTTGGTCAGTACTGCCACATAGTGCGGGCCCTCTTCCAAACATCGTGCGATCTGCCAGCCGGTTCCGGCGACCAATTGCCTTAACTCATCTTGAGAGAGAAAGAGGTAGTCGAACCAGGGACCTTTCAGCATCTTATGCCGGACTCGAATCCGGACCTGGCCTCCCATGCGGCCCCGCGCCCGGTTGCGCTGATGGTAGGCCAGATGGCCGGGGTCGTCCGTCTGGTAGGGATCGAGGGTCTCGGCGAGGATCGCCGCCGAATCACTGGTGATCTTATGCCACGCCTTGAGAATCCAGCGCCCCCGCTTCCCGTTGCCCAGCAGGCCCAGGTTGTTGCCGAACATCAGAATCGTGTCGAACGGGCGCCCGCCGAGGCGATGGGCTTCGGTGATCGAGCAGACCTGCGCGTCTTTTAGCCCGCGCTCCCGGCAAATCTGAATCAGCAGCGGAGACTGGTCGATGCCGAGGACGTCCAGGCCCTGGCTTTGCAGATAGAGGGCATGGCGTCCTGCTCCACAGCCCACGTCGAGCACGCGGCCTCTGGCAAGCTGGATTGCCTCCTGTTCCATCGGCGGCCAATCCGGAAAGTCGCTGAAATAGAAGCTTCCTGAACCGGCCTCGATCCGGCCATCATCTCGCTCGATGATCCAATATTGCTCCTTGTTTTGATAGATGTCCCAGAGCTGCTGGCCCCAAGCATCCACAAAGCTCATCGTTCTACCGTCTTCTTGAAAATGATGATGTGCTGGCGCGGCAGGCTCTCGTTCGTCTCCACCCAGCGCAGCGGAAAGATCGCCATCTCTTTGCGGACCTGCTTCTCGCTCATCTTATGGACCGTCTTGATGGGTACGTCCGGGTCCTCCAGACGATACTCCACGAACACGAGGCGACCGCCCGGCTTCAAACCCCGCACCATGGCGCGCGTCATCTCCCAGGGATGGTCGAACTCGTGGTAAACATCCACCAGCAGGATCAGATCGACCGAACGGGGGGGCAGCTTGGGATCGGTGATCGTTCCCAGGATCGTCTTGACATTGTTGACATTCCGCTCCTGCATGCGCTTGCGGATGATGTCCAGCATCTCGGGCTGAATCTCCTCGGCATAGACCGTGCCCTTCGGCCCGACCCGCTGGGCCAGCCGGAAAGTCATGTAACCGCTCCCGGCGCCGATGTCGGCGACTACATCGCCGGGGTGGAGCTTGAGGGCGTCCAGCATCCGGTCCGGCGCTTCCTCCTGCTCGCGCTCGGGCCGGTCGAGCCAGTCGGCCGCCTCATGGCCCATCACCTGCGCGATCTCCCGGCCCATATAAAACTTGCCGGTGCCGTCGGGATCGTGGACCGCGCGGTACTCATACCGCGGAGGCGCAGGGGCGCTCTGCTGCCCATGCACTGCCGGCAGCAGGCATCCGCCGAGCATAGCCGCCAGGACACAGGCACGTATTAGGGACCGTATCTTCATCGCTTCCTCCCAGGCCGAACTTTGGCGAAACCGAGGGATATAGTTCATAATGTTTCCGTAAGGGACGGCAGATTTCCTTTCAAAATGATGGATCTACTGGAAACCGCAGTACTGCAGGGGCGAGTCTGGTTCGCGTATACGCGGCTGAACGCGCCGGAAGAGGTCGAGCGCACCCGCGCGATGGAGGCACTCCGCGCGGCGGGCAGCGCCAGCCTGCCCTGCCTGCGCCTGGCTCTCAAGGCCGGCCCGGTATGGCGAAAGCGGTTCGCTGCCGCCATCGTGCTCCACTGGCTGGGCGATCCACAGGGAATGGAGACGCTGGTCAACGCCCTGCAGTGGGAGCTGCCCACCACGCCTTTGATGCGTCACGAGCTGGAGGCCGCCCTAATCCGTATTGGCTCGCCGGATGCGGTGACGGCGCTGCTGGAGCTGTGGCGTACCCTGCCGGACTGGGGCGACACGCAGATGACCATGGAGAGCATCTGCCGCGTGTGGGGAGCCCTGCGGGATCCCCGCGCGCTGGACGGGCTGATCGCCCGCGCCCAGCGCGTCCCCAATCTGTTCGAGCAGTACGTCCCCCGCTTCGGGGAGATGGCGGTGTTGAAGCTCAAGCCGATGCTGCGCGACCGCAACCCGGCCCATCGGCTTCTGGCCGCGCGCACCCTGCGGCACATCACCGGCTTGACCAGCTTTACGGCGCTCGTGCCGCTACTGCGCGACCCCGATCCTTCCGTGCGCGCCGCGCTCCCGGATGCGCTGGCAGGAGCGGGCGGCGCAGCCGCCGCTATCCGCGCCGTTACGGAAGCGCTGCAGGAGGGCTACAGCACGCGCGAGGCCGTCGAGATGATCCTCCAGAGCGCCGCGCCGCCCTATGAATCGCTGCTCAATCTCGTCGGCCGCTGGGACCCGCATCGCCGTGGCCCCAGCGGGGATACCGGCGAGGCCGTTCTGGCCGCCCTGCCGGCGTTGGCACGCGCGCCCCTGCCGAACGGACAGATCGTCCCCACGCTCTGCGCCCTGCTGGAGCGGCGGCCCGGCGTCGCCGTCGGTGTGGCGACCACCCGGATCCTTGGCGAGCGAGGCCAGTGCGGGGAGGCGTGCGATACCCAAGCCCGCTCGACGCTGATCCCCTTGCTGGCCGATGCGAATGGACAGGTGCGCGCCGCCTCCGCGGAGGCGCTGGTCCGCCTGGGCGAGCCGCTCGGACGGCGGGTCGAGCAGTTGTTGGCGGAGAGCCGTCCACAGGGCAGTCTCTTGGAGAAGCTGCATGCAGTCCTGCGCGGCGGCGCCGACGCGGGCCAGATGGCCTCGGAGGCGATGCAGCAGGTATCGCAGTGGATGAGCCGCTTCTCGAAGGAGACCCTGGAGCGGTTCAGCCCGACGGCGACCGGCGGCGCGGGCGGGGAGGCGGTCCCGGATGCCCGCGTGCCCGACCTGCTGCGCCTGCTGCTCGGCAATGCGCTGGAGGCTTTGCATCCTGCGCGCCTGCCGGAAGAGACGGAAGAGGTGCTCTCGCTGTGCGTGACCACGATCCGGGCGCTCGGCCGCATCGGGCCTCCCGGCGCCCTCGGAGCGCGCCGGGAGTTGATTCGGGCGCTGCATACCGTCAAGCACAGCATGGTCTATGCGGGAGCGACTTCCGGGACGTTCCGTAAATCGGATATGCGCGAGGTCGGCGGGGTGGCGCGTGCCGAGGCGGCAGAGGTATTGGTACAGTTGTATGGGCCGGGCAGCTTCGCGCTCTTCCTGGAGGCGCTTTACGCGCTGCCGATGGAGGCGCGCGCGACGGCGATGGAGGCGCTGGGTCGGCTGGGCGATCTGCGCGCCCTTCCCCACCTGCAGCCCATCGCGCGCGATCCCGCCCAGCCTCTCGCCCCCACCGCGAACGAGGCGATCGCGCGCATTCACCGGCTCCATCCGGAAGTGATGTCTTTGCTGCGCGCCTCCTCCGCTACCGACGCGCGTCCGGATGTTCTGCTACGCCCGGCCGCCGGCAAAGGGGAGGAACATGCTCCGGATCAGCTTCTACGACCCTCCACAACCCAGACCCCGCCTCTGATCGAACCCAAAACGCGCCCCGCCACCGAATAGCGATTCGATGCAGGAAGGCAGGGACCTAGCGAGGGGAAAAGCATAGGGCTACCGTCTTTCCCCTGGCATAGCAGGTCATGACTATCTGGTCTCGGTTGTTGATGGCGAGGTTGTGTTTGGTCGCCGGTCCTTCGGTAACTGTCCAGGCCTTTAGCCACTCGCTCAGGGTGTTCGCGTTTATCTGCCGGGAACCATTTAGCCCCCAGGCATATTCGTTCCTGTTGCTGTTCTGAGCCGTGCCGAGGATTCGGCCGGCGGCATTGATGGCGCAGGCTTCACTGACAGTGGCCTGGGCTGGATGGATGTCCTCCATGCGGCCATCAACATACCGGAAGGCATGCCAATCCTCATTGGCCGTATCCGCTGCGCCCACCACCTCCTCCTGGGTGTTGATATCGTAGGCCGTACTGTCCTGTCCACCCAGCGTGCCCAGATCGAGCATCTTCCCTTCCCGATAGAGAAAGGCATGGGACAGACGATGGGCCGTATGAGCCTGGCCGACGATATGGCCTGCCCGGTTAATGGCAAGTGCGATACTGCTCTTACCTCCCAGCGTGCCCAGATCCTGAATACGGCCGTGCTCCCACAGGCAGGCATGGGTGCCCCCATCAGGCAACTGGGCCGATCCCACGATCTGGCCGGCGTCATTGATGCCGCAGGCAACGCTGTTAAGCCCTCCCAGCGTACCCAGGTCTAGCATCTTGCCCTGCTGCCACAGGAAGGCATGCCCCTGCCGCCAACTGATCTGAGACACGCCGACCACCTGGCCCAGGTTATTGATAGCATAGGCGCAACTGTTCTGTCCGCCCAGGGTGCCCAGGTCGGTCATGTGTCCGTGTTCCGACAGAAAGGCATGGGGATACTGGTACGACGTGTCCGCCTGCCCCACCACCTGGCCCCGGTCGTTGAGTGCGTAGGCCCTACTCTCCTGCCCTCCCAGGGTGCCCAGGTCGGTGAGAATATAGGGCTTTCGGAAACTATAGTGCAGAATCAGACACAGCACGGCAACTATCACCAGGCCGCTAGCCCAGATGCCAACTCGCTTTCGCATCGCTGCCTCCTTCGCTGGAAACAGTATCGCGGACCACCGTCATTCAAAGCGTCATCAAAATGGAGGAAAAGCGTACCTCATAGCGAATTCTTTTATAATGTAGCTTTTGCTTACTGTTGACCGAAAAGGAGAGATCAAACGGCCATGACAGAGCCACCGCGCCAGACCGCTTCGCTGGATCTGCGCTTGTTCGGGCCGCTGCAGGTTCTGGTGCAGGGACAACCCTTGCCTCGATTTCGCTCTCGCAAGCCTTTATGGCTTCTGGCCTTGCTGACATTGCGCCATGACCGGCCGGTCGAGCGCTCTCTGGTGGCTGGCCTGCTGTGGCCGGAGAGTTCCGAAAGCCAGGCTTATGCCAATCTGCGCAATGCGCTCACCGACCTGCGCAATGCGCTTGGCAGCCAGGCCCGTCGCCTCACTTCTCCCACCCGGCATACGCTCTGTCTGGACCTTTCCGGAGCGCGGGTGGATGTTACCGCCTTCGATCATGCCCTGGCTTCGGGAAAGGCCGTATCGTTAGAGCAGGTGATAACTCCCTATAGAGGTCCTTTGCTGGAAGGCTGCCAAGAAGAGTGGGTGTTTGCAGAACGCCAACATCGGGAGCAAGCCTATCTGAAAGCGCTAGAGCAGCTGGCCGAGCAGGCCCTCACGAATGGCAAGCCGGCTCTAGCGGCAGAGTATCTGCGACGGGCGCTGGCCGTAGATTCCTTGCGAGAAAGCTTACATCAGGCTTTGATGCAAGCCCTGGCAGCGGCAGGAGATTATGCAGCGGCTACCCAGGTCTATCGGGAGTTGCGCCTGCAACTCTATCGCGAGATGCATTCGGAGCCTTCCTCAGAAACCTGCGCGCTCTACCAGCAGATACAAACCCGATCTCGCCAGCCGGTCTGCGCGCAACATGAGCATGCGGTTCCAAGCAAGCTACTCCCACCGACGCCACGGCCTTCCCTGCCTCGGCCCTTGACCGCTCTGATCGGACGGCAGCAGGAGCGAGAGCAGATCAAAGCTCGCCTGGCCTGTGAGCGCCTGGTGACCTTGACCGGAACCGGAGGTGTGGGCAAGACCCGGCTGGCCATACGGGTGGCGGAGGAGGTGGCGGCAGACTATCCGGACGGCGTATGGTTTGTGGAGTTGGCCTCTTTAAGCGAAGCGTCTCTGGTGGCGCAGACGGTGGCTTCGGTGCTGGGAGTGAAAGAGCAGGCTGGACAACCGCTCTTGCAGACGCTGGCGAGCTATTTGCAATCTCGGAGTCAGCTTCTGGTATTGGACAACTGCGAGCATCTGCTGGCAGGCTGTGCCTCGCTGGTGGAGCGGCTCTTACAGGCGAGTGCCGGGCTGAAGGTGTTGGCGACGAGCCGTCAGGCGTTAGGATTGTTGGGAGAGACGGCTTATAGGGTTCCCTCCCTGCCGGTGCCGGATGCGCGGGAGCTGCAGGCCGAAGGCAAGGATTGGAGGGCGTTGCTGCTGGATTATGGGGCGTCCCAGTTGTTTGTGGAAAGGGCGTACCAGGCGGAGTCAGGGTTTCAGGTGACGACCGAGACGGCGGTCATCATTGGGCAGATATGCTCGCTTCTGGACGGCATCCCGCTTGCTATCGAGTTGGCGGCGGCGCGGGTATGTGTGCTTACCCTGGAGCAGATCGCCTCTCGCCTGGATGATCGTTTCCATTTGTTGACAGGGGGCAGTCGCAACGCCCCTTCCCGGCAGCAGACCCTGCGGGCGACGCTAGACTGGAGTTATGATCTGCTGACGGAAGCCGAGAAGGCGTTGCTTCATCGTCTATCGGTCTTTGCAGGGGGCTGGAGTCTGGAAGCGGCAGAGCGCATCTGTTCTGGCGCGCCGATAGCAGAGGGAGAGGTTCTGGACCTTCTGACAGGCCTGCGGGACAGATCGCTGGTGGCCGTCAATATCCAGGGCGAGGTGGCCCGCTACTGGCTGCTGGAGACCGTGCGCCAATATGCACAGGAGAAGCTTGGCAAGAGAGGAGAAGAGGCGCTCTTACAAGATCGACACCAGGACTACTTCCTTGAGGTGGCAGTCGAAGCGGAGTCGAAACTTCAAGGATCGGAACAGAAGTGGTGGCTGGAGCGGTTGGAGATAGAGCATGATAACCTGCGGACGGCGTTGGCGACATGTAAGGAGGCAGAGGATGGAGCGGAAGCAGGTCTGTGCCTGGCTCATGCCGTGTTTGGGTTCCGAGGGGTACGCGGGTATGCAAAGGAGGCCCGCAGGGATTTGCTGGAGGCGTTGGGACGCGAAGGAGCTATGGTAAAAACCAAGGTGCGGATACAGGCGTTGAATGCGGCAGGGTCATCAGCTCTCAACCAGGGCGACTTTGAGGCAGCCAGGCCATTCTTTGAAGAGGCTCTTAGAACGAGCCGGGAGTTGGGAATAACGATCGATATTGCCTGCTCACTCCGCCATCTTGGAAACATCGCCTCTGGGCAAGGTGACTATATAACAGCCCGGTCACTCTTCGAGCAGGCCCTGGAGGTTGCACATGAGGCGGGGGGAAAGCACACTATCGGCGCTACACTCGCCGATCTGGGAAATATGGCTCTTTGCCAGGGCGACTATGAGGCAGCCAGATCCCTATACGAGAAGGGCACGGCGATTTTTCGAGAGGAGAGGGACGAACAGTGCATCTCCTGGATGCTTGAATGTTTAGGAGGTGTCGCCTCCGCGCAGGGGAATTTCCGGGAAGCCAGGGCGCTTTATACGCAGAGCCTGGCGCTGCAAAAAGCGCTGCTGGACAAGGGGCGCATCATGCTCTTACTGGCAGCATTTGCGCGTCTGGCGCTGGCGGAGGGGCAGCCAGAACGCGTAGGACGGCTATGGGGCGCAGCGGAAGCCATACGTAAAACCACCGACGTTCCAATGGTGCCCTATCTCCAGGCGGAACATGAGCGCTGCCTGGCTGCTTTACGCTCGACGCTCGCGGAGGAAGCTTTCACCTCTGCCTGGGAGCAAGGGCAAGCGATGACGATGGAGCAGGCCATCGCCTACGCTCTGGAAGAGGAGCAGCAACTCGCCACTTTGGAAGACAGTTAATGGCCTCTTATGTCATAATCATGGAAACTTCATTCTTCCTGGAAAAGGATCTTTCGTGCCGCCTTTACCCTATCGACTCTGCGCCATCGACCTCGACGATACGCTGCTCGGTCCCGACCATCAGATTTCGGCCCGAAACGCCCGCGCCGTCGCGGCGGCGATAGCGAAGGGCGTGACCGTCGTTCTGGCTTCCGGCAGAATGCATGAATCCACCTTGATCTTCGCCCGCCAGCTCGGCCTCGATACGCCCGTCATCTCCTATCATGGCGCTCTGGTCAAACACGCGCGCACCGGCGAGGTCTGGTGGCACGAGCGCCTCCCCGGCGACCTGGGGGCGGTCGTGCTGGACTACTGCTCCGAACATAGCCTGCATCTCAACTTCTATCTCAACGACCATCTCTATGTCGCCGCATACACGCCCTGGATAAAACTCTATCACGAGCGTACCTCCTCTCCTTTCGAGGTGCTTCCCGACTTCTACGTCACGCTGCGCGGCGCCGCGCCGACCAAGCTGATCATTATCGATACGCCCGAGACCACCGACCGCCTGCTGCCCTATTTCCAGGACCTGTTCGCCGACAGCCTCTACATCACCAAGAGCAACGTCGAGTACCTGGAGTTCACCTCTCCCAACGTCAACAAGGGGAGGGCGCTGGAAATGGTCGCCCATCGGTTCGGCTTTACGGCGGCAGACACGATCGCCTTTGGCGATAGCTGGAACGACGTGCCGATGCTCCAGTGGGCCGGCCTGGGCGTGGCGGTCGGCAATGCCAGGCCCGAGGTCATTGCCGTCGCCGATCGGGTGATCGGCCGCAGTGAGGAGGATGGCGTCGGCGTTGCCCTGGAGGAGATATTCGGTCTGACCTAGCGAAAAAGTTGTGGTATAATAATGCAACCTGATCGCACCCCCCACAGATCCTACACGCAAGACCGGCCTGACGCGCGCGTGCCGCCCCCATCGCCGCCGCTCCCAGGTCCAATGGAGGACCGTCGCCGCTTTTTCTCATCGGACCGGCCGGCACAGGCCGCCAAGCGGCGCAGGGTGGATTCATGATCAAAGCTTACCAACGGCGCGCCTTTCTCCTGTTAGCTATTGCTGCCCTCGAGCTGGCGGCGGCCTCGGCCGTGCGTGCCGACAACGATTCTCTATGGGACCTGTTGGCCCGCACCGAGCGTCCTCCGGTCACCGCGCAGCCGCACGGCGAGGGTCCGGCCGGCGCGGAGGTGGTCGCCGCCCGCCAGTCCCTGGGACCTGTCCCCGGCTTCACCCTGGCCTCGCACCGCCTACAGGCCGACCCGGCTCATAAGAAAAAGCGCCGTTCGGGCATGTTCGGCGTCCTCGGCAACTTCTTCGATCATCTCCAGTCTATCACCGGCAGCAAGGTCAAGGTCAGTGGGCACGAGACCGTGTCGCTGCAGTGGAATCAGGTCTCCGGCGGCCAGCAGGCCATGCAATCCTATCAAGACCAGCAGTACCTGGGGCGCGGCTCCAACGGGGTCTTCAACGATACCTCGCTCTCGATCGATGCCACGCTCTTCAAATACGTCCACTATCAGACCCAGTTCAGCAATAGCCTGTTCACCAATCCGAACGACAACCAGTTCAAGATCGACTACAACCCGAACCGGAAACTGCGCCTGGAATACGGGGACATCAATGCCGGCATCACGGGTAACTCCCTGATAGATTTCAACCGCTACCTGTATGGCATCGCGTTTAAGAATCAATGGACGTCCCACCTGACGACCAGCATGCTCTATTCGCAGACGAGGGCGGAGACGCGCACGATCACCATACAGGGCAACAACTCGTCCGGCCCTTACTACGCCTTCGCCGGTCAGATCGTGCCGGGTAGCGACCGGGTCCGCGTGGATAACACCGATATGGTCCGCGGCCAGGACTACACGCTCGATCCCTATAGCGGTGCCCTGAACTTCCTGAACGGCCGGATCATCCTCCAGACCTCGACCATCGCCATCTCCTTCGAGGTGCTCGGCGCCGACACGGGCAGCAGCATCTATGGCATCCGCACGGACTACACCTTGCATCCGGGGGTCGGCATCGGTTTTACCTACGTGACCCAGCAGTCCCCCAATGGCGGCAGCGCGCTGCAGCGACAGACGCAGGACTTCACGAGCAACGGAGCGGCGGAGCAAGTCTACTTGCTCAACTATCCCGCTGACCCCGCCAAGGCCGCGTTCATGACGGTGACCGTCAACCAGGTGCCGCTAGACAAGAGCCAATATATTTTTGCCACCCAGCTTCCGGACCAGATCACCATCATTCCTGCGTTGCCGCCCAATGAGATCATCGAGGTCAAGTACTTCCCGGCCAACCTCAATCCCACCGTCGGCAGCCAGAGCGTGATGGGCCTGGACAGCCGCCTGAGCCTGGGCAAGCTGGGGGCGCTGACTCTGGAGAGCGCCTTTTCCGGCATGACGCTCTCCGGCGCCCACTACTCCGGTAACGCCTTCCAGGCACGGGCAGACCTGCACCCAACGCGCAACCTGAACGCCACCCTCACGCTCAAGAACATCAGTCCGACCTACGCCTCAATCCAGAACCCTGGCTTCGAGGTCAACGAGCGCTCCATCAACCTGACGAGCGACTACAGCCCGACCAAGCGCCTCAAGCTCAATCTGAATTGGGAGACGTCACAGCGGCCCGACTACAGCGGCACCTACGGTCTCACCAACCCGACGGCCGCCGCGGCCGGCACCGATCAGTACGATACCTACACGCTGGGAGCGGTCTACAATCTCGCCAAGAACGCCACCCTCAACCTCGCGCACAACACGATGTCGACCCGCTATGCGGTCGGCGGAAACAGCACCAACGTCAACGATACGCTCGCGCTCGACTATACCCTGCACGCGTTGACCTTCGACGTCTCGCTCAGCCATAACGGCAACACGGCCGATTCGGTCAACCAGGCCTCGCTGCTGGGCCTGACGACCACCGGCAGCGCGACCAGTACCAGCGGCACGGGAACGACCACGTCGCAGTTCTATAACACCAAGACAGACGCCCTCAGCAAGCGCCTGGGCATGACCTGGAGTCCGAAGACCTGGTTCTCGCTGTCCGGCTCGATCTCGGACGATACCATCAGCGCCAACACCAACAACAGCCTCAGTCATTCCGATGCGCGGGACGCCCAGATCACCGCTTCCTTCCGGCGTATTCGCAATCTGTCCGTCAACTACTCCTACGACCTGTCCGATACCGGCAACCTGTCCAACCTGCTCGGGGCCAACGGCGTGACTGCCGGGACGGGAACAAGCTCCGGATCGGGCAGCGTCATCGGCACGTCGCCGCGCGCATTCCTCCTCCTGCCCCGCGCCTATCTGCGTTTCGTCTCCCCGTTCGCTCTGATGCCGCTCTCGCGCGACGTGACGACGGGATCGACCGGTATAGGCGGGCTGGGCGGTTCGCTGGGCACGACTATCGGCAGCGGGGGATCGAACGCGACGCTGGGCGGCTTTGGCAGCTACAGCGGCCTCCTGGGCGGCAGCAACAACTATAGCAACCTCTACGGGGCTAGCAGCTTCGGAGGGCGCAACGCCAATCAGCGGCTCTCCATCGACTACCATCCCCGCCAGAACCTGCAGATCGGCTTGCATTCGAACATCTCCGACAGCATCGGCGACTATGCGTACAATAGCAACCGCAGCGACAACGGCCTCGACCTGTTCTGGCAGCCTTCCAAGCGCCTGCAGATCAATGCCAGCGTGGACCTGCAGAACGTGCAGTACGTGGGCGGCCTGGGCGGCACGAAGACGAGCGCGATCCTCTTCGGGCTGCAGGGGCGGCCCTTTGGAGGCAAGCTCACCACGACCTTAAGCTGGACCGCCATGCGCACGACCGGGGCTGTGAACCTTGCCGCCGCGACCGGCGCCATTACCGGCGCGACAGGGACAACCGGAGCTACAGGCACGACCACCGGCGACACCAGCGCCGACACGAACCTGACGTCCCTGGCGCTGCGCCTGGAGTATCCTGTCGGCCGGCGCGAGAGCCTGTTCCTGGATATACTCCGCTCCGACTCCTCCGGGGCGCTGGCGTCCACGCAGCAGAACCTGCAGTTCGGCATGGACTACTCCCTGCTGGGAAACCTGCAGTTCTCGCTAGGCTGGCAGTTCCTGAGCAACATCAATAAAGACCCGACCTTCGCCTCGGAAAACTACCACGTCAGCTCCCTTCTGGCCCAGTTCGGCCTGCACTTCTAATAACCTCAACCCCGCCTCCTCTCCTTCCCACGGAGAGGAGGAATTTTATTCAGAAGGCAAAGTAGTCGTCTCCGAGGATGGAGTGCGGGGAACCATGGTCCTGGTCGGACTCCGCATAGACGGCCTCCGCAATCGCGACCAGCACGCCCATGGTGTCGCCGATTCGAATCGGCTCGCCCTTAGGCGGCTGATAGAAGGGTGCATCGTAATCCGCAAGGGGAGCCTGGCCCTCGCGATGGATCTCGACCATCCAGCTATAGGGCGCCTCTTCGTCGTCCTCATCCTCCTCGTCATCCTCTTCTTCCGCGCCCTCATCAGCCGTCTCTTCGTTCGCTTCGCCTTCCGCCTCGCCGTTCGTCTCTTCCCAGTCGGGGAAGAGCGCGAACGGGCTGGGCGAGACGGCATAGACGTCGGCCTGGTAGCGGGTCCCGTCCGGCGCGGAGAAGCCGATTTCCAGACCGCCTTCCTCGCAGTACTGCACGTGGACATCGGACAGGTAGGGAGCCGCCCGGCGGGCTTCCTCGTCGTCGAACTCCTTCAGGACCTCATCCATATCCATCGTGATATCTTCGTAAGCCCAATAGCGCCTCTGCGCTTCGATCTTTGCCATCTCGCTCCTCCCTCATGTCTCTAGGGCTCTCCCTGCCGGCGTGCCCGACAGGATAGGCTCCGATTGCCGCCTGTGCCTCTCCCTATTCACCATCAGCAACAGGACTCCTCCGTTTTCTAATTCACGCAACGATTTGCGCGATTCACGCAAGGATTGACGCAATACGCGCAAGGCTTATTGCGCGGAGAGGAAGTCTACACAAGGACGGACACCTGGAGCATTCAGGCGCATCCGCAGCCTGCCCTCCTTCAAAGCGACCGCGCTATCAAGTGAGAAATTGACGGTAAGATTTCGTAAAATCTAATCTCTGTCAGGTGATCAAGTCCCCGGAGGGGACTTTGAGCATGGGGCAGGAGTCCCCAGGGGCCGCAGTTTTAACTGCCCGCAAACCAAGAACGGAATGACCCCGTTGGAGCATAATCTACGGAGGTATTCGCCGTGTGGCCCGCGAAATCAAGCTCAGCCCGCTATGCTGCTTCTGCTGGACCGTTTACCCGGTATGCAAGCGGGGGAACAAACAGATCCCTATAAACGATCGAAGGAGAGACAGACGCCGACGATGCAACCTTTCAACGGGCTCGGCATGGGCCTGCACAACATTGCGCGCCTTTCCCACGCCAGAACGCGCTCCATCAGCGCGGAGAACGTTACCGGCGAGAAGGGCCAGGCGGGCATGGCCACCGAGGGCACGGGCAAGAACGCGGCCCGCGACCTGGGACAGGGCTGGAAAGTTTCGCCCTCCATTAATATTCAGCCCCGGCAGACGGTCACGCTGGCCGACATCCAGGGGCCGGGTGCCATCCAGCATATCTGGAACACGGTCCATCCAAGCTGGTGGCGGCGGCTGGTGCTGCGCGTCTATTGGGATGGAGAGACCACGCCGTCCATCGAGACGCCGCTGGGCGACTTTTTCTGCAACGGCTGGTGCGAGCGCTGCAATGTCGCTTCCCTGCCTATCGCCGTCAATCCCGCCGGCGGCTTCAATTCCTACTGGGAGATGCCGTTCCGGCAGTCGGCGCGTATTACCCTGGAGAACCTGTGGGACGAAGAGTGCCGCGGGTATTACTATCAGATCACATACGCCCTGGCCGACGTGCCGGAGGATGCCGCCTATTTGCATGCACAATTCCGCCGCTCGAACCCACTGCCCTACCAACAGGTACATACCCTCCTGGACGGGGTGAAGGGGCAGGGGCACTACGTCGGCACATATCTAGCCTGGCAGACCAACAATCGGGGCTGGTGGGGCGAGGGCGAGATCAAGTTCTACATGGACGGCGACACCGATTTCCCGACCATCTGCGGCACCGGCACGGAGGACTACTTCGGCGGCGCCTGGGACTTCGAGCATCCCATCGGGGTGTATGGCGTCTTCTCGACGGCCTACCTGGGCTTGCCGCAGGTCATCAGCGCGGGCGAGGGCGGCATCTATCAGTCGCAGCAGCGATTCGGCATGTACCGCTGGCATGTTCCCGACCCGATCCGCTTCGAGCAGGATCTGCGCGTCACCATCCAGGCCCTCGGCTGGCGCAGCGGCGGGCGCTATCTGCCCCTGCAGGACGACATCGCTTCGACGGCCTACTGGTATCAGGCGGAGCCGCACGCTCCCTTCCCGCTCCTGCCAGATCGAGACGGGCTGGAAGTCATTTAAAATTAGGAGGAAACAATGGCAGAGAATGGACCGGTACGCGTCTTGGTCTGGGACGAGAAGCCCCCTCACGCGCCGGAAGCCGTGTATCCGAAGAGCATCAACGGCGCGATCGCGGAAGGACTGCAGGAGACGGGCGGCGGGCAGTTCGAGGTCCGGGTCGCCAACCTGAACGAGCCTTCTCAGGGATTGGACGAGGAGACCCTGTCCCAGACCGATGTGCTGCTCTGGTGGGGTCATATCCGCCACGGCGAGGTGCAGGACGAAACCGTCGCGCGTGTCGTCTCGCAGGTCCATGGGCGCGGCATGGGATTCATCGCTCTCCATTCGGCCCACTACTCCAAGACATTCCGTGCCGTGGTGGAAGGACATGGGCATCTTAAGGGAGGCTGGCGCGAGGCGGAGCCACCGGACTCCGAGGAGATCACCGTCTGCGCGCCCCGGCATCCCATCGCAGCAGGCGTTTCGGATTTCGTTCTGGACCGCGAGGAGATGTACGGATCGCCCTTCGACGTGCCCCCACCGTTGTGCCTGGTCTTCCAGTCCTACTTCCCGCTCGGCGGGGAGTATTTTCCCAGTGGAATCTGCTGGACGGTAGGGCCGGGCAAGACCGAAGGCTTTACCTCCGGCCCCGGCGGAGGCGTCGGGGAAGGGTTTGGAATCGGGCGCGTCTTCTATTTCCGGCCCGGCCACGAGACGTTTCCCACGTACTACAATCCGAACGTGCGCCGTGTGATCCATAATGCGGCGCTCTGGTGCGCTAAGAGAACATAGGGACTGGGGACCAGGGGCTAGGGACTAGGGAAAAGCCCGTTCCGCAGGCTGTAACCTCGGCAATAGGCTCTGACCAGTCCCCAATCCCTAGTCCCCAGTCCCCAGGAGAAAAAGGCCATGAAGCCGATTCGCCTGGTGATCGCAGAGGCGCGGACCCTGTTCCGGCAGGGGCTGGTGGCTCTGCTGGCCTCGGAGGCCGATCTGGAAATCGTAGGCGAGGCGGGCCATGCCGATGAGGCCCGCCGCCTCTGCACCCGCGTCCAGCCCGATGTCATTCTATTGGACGCGGCTCTGCCTCATGGAGAGGAGACCGATGGTCTGGCCGCCATCGCCGGCCTGCGTGTCTGCTGCCCCCACGCCGCGATTCTGGTCATCGGGGAGGCGGGCGAAGCGAACCTGCCCGGCCAGCTACTCTCGGAAGAACAGATGCGAGCAGCGGCACAGGCGGAGCGGCAGAGAGCGTTGAGTCTGGGCGCGGCGGGCTATGCCCGCTCTACGATCGACGGAAGCGAGTTGGCGCGCCTGATCCATACCCTCGTGTCCGAGGCAGCCGGGGAGCCGGCCCCAGAGGACCACGCCGGGTGTAGAAAGCGACCGTTGATCACGGAGCGCGATCAAGCCGTCATAGAGTTGATCGCGCAGGGATTGAGCTACAAAGAGATCGCCTCCCGGCTGGGCATCAGCCTGCAAACCGTCAAGACCCATGTCGGCAACATGCTCAAAAGGCTGGAGCTGGCGGATCGTATCCAGTTGGCCCTCTACGCCCTGACGCACCCGCCGGATAGACCTCATCCCTGACCCCTTCCCTGTAATTGTGGGTAGGGACCTTAGCCCGCCTTCGCGGGCTTTGCATTTCAGCGCCGGGTTTAACCCGGTGAAAAGAGAGATCCGTTTGCATACGCGAAGACGGCGGCGGTCAGAGCATCCCAGAGATAGTAGTGGCGCGGCAGTTCCTCCAGCGACAGCAGGCGTACACCAAACGCCTCGGTATCGGGAGGCAAAGGCTCTAAGCGCAGGACCTCCGCCACAAACGCCGGAACGATCTGTTGCGTTTGCGTGGTCGGATCGGTGAGAACGAAGTGTCCGAGCGCGCGTAAGGGGCCGAGAACGGCTCCCGCCTCTTCCCGCGCCTCCCGGCGCGCGGTCTGCTTCGGTGTCTCGTTCGGTTCCGGGCGCCCGCCAGGAATGCACCAGCCCCGACCGGGGATGTCCGCCACCACGAAGCGTCCTTCCTGCAGCGCGAAGACCAGGACGGCATACACAGAAGCTCCGGCGGGAATCGGCGCCTCCGCCGGCAAAAAGGTGGCGAGGCTCTCGTCCCATAGGACGATGGGAAACGCCGGCGCCTCAGAATTCACATTCCCGCCTTTCACCCGCTTGCCTCTCCTGGGCGGTTTCGTGTACACTTCTCATGATACCCATGTAGAAGGGAAGAATCCGAATGGCCGGCAACTGGAGATCGATGCTCATTCTGTTTCTGTCATTGATACTCTGGCTGGGCCAGATCGGAAGAGGGGGAATGGGGAGCGCGGCGGCGATTGGAGGAGGTCAGCCGTCAGCCTTTACCTTGCCGCCACCGGCGGATGCGCAAGAGGCGTGCCGCCTCTCTTTTTATGCTTATGATTCAGACCTGCCCCTGCACGCCGAGATCAAGCCGCTCGACCAGGAACCGAGCGCCGTCCGCTACAGTCTGAGCTACGACAGCGTTCACGATCAGCGGGTGACGGCCATCCTCGCCCTGCCGAGGCGCTTTACGCCGCCCTATCCGGCGGTCCTGCTGGTCCACGGTTCCGGAGGCAGCAAGGATACCTCCTACATACACTGGTCCAGCTCCGCGCTGACCGCGCAGGGTTATGCTACCCTCTCCATCGACACCCAGTACCATGGCGCCCGCGCCCGCCCGGACCGCAGCGGCGAAATCCACATGCCCGACTCCTTCACTATGCGAGACGCCTGGGTGCAGACCGTCGTCGACCTGCGCCGCGCCGTAGACTACCTGGAGACCCGCCCGGACATCCATAAGGATAAAATCGGCTATCTGGGGTTCAGCCAGGGGGCGATGCTGGGGGCGGTGCTGGGCGGCGTGGAGGCGCGAATCCATGCGTTCTGCCTGGCGGTTCCGGGCGGAGGATTTGTCAACATCGTCCAGCATATCGACCGGTATCCGGTGCTCAAAGCGCACTGGCCCGTCCAGGCGACGCCGGAAGTAATGCGCCGTGTCGAAGAGATCTCTAATGTCACGGACCCGATTTACTATATCGGGCGCATTCCGCCGCGCCCCCTGCTGATCATCGTGGCTAAATACGACGAGATCATTCCCCCGGAGGCGTCCGAGGCGCTGGTCGAGGCGGCGCGCGCCCACGGCTCCGTGCAGGTCCAGCGCTGGGATTCCGGCCATGTCCTCAATCCCAACACCATCTTCGGCATCCGCGACTTCTTCGTGGCCCAGTTCGGAAAAAGCTGAGCGGGTGAGGTCTTACCCCTCCGCTTTTACGCGGTAACCGCTTCCGGCTCGGCGGGATTGGTAGGACCGGTCGTGGCCGTCTCGGTCTGGGGAGCAAGCCGGCCCTCTGCCTCCAGGACCGAGCGCAGGGCAGCCAGCGCGACCTCGATCTGGCCCTCATTGGGCTCGCGCGTGGTCAGATATTGCGACCACATCCCCGGCGCAAAGACGGACATGACCACCGGGTTGCGCCGGAACCGGCCGGCAAACTTGATGACCTCGTAAGCCAGCCCTGCGACAATGGGGATCACCGCCAGGTGCAGCGGAAAGCGCAGGTAGATCGGCGGGCGCGGCAGAAACGCAAAGACGATCAGGTTGACGACCAGGACGACGAAGATAAAGCTGGTTCCGCAGCGCGGATGGATGCGGGAAGCCTGCAGCGCATTGGCAGGAGTCAGCGGCTGGCCGGCTTCCAGCGTGTTGATCGCCTTATGCTCTGCCCCATGATACATAAAGACTTCCCGGATTTGAGCCATCAGGGAGATCAGGCCGATATAGCCGAAGAAGATAGCCATCCGAATCAGGCCGTCGAGGATATTGAGCCAGACGCGGCTCTGCTGCATCTGGGGCCGGAGTAAGCCCAGATGCTTGATCCCGTCAGTGAGGGCGGTCGGCAGCAGAAGGAAGAGAGCGATGCCGAACAGGAAGCTAAAGGCGATGGTGCCGCCGATGGCGATGTCGTTGATGTTGCCGGAGGCTGGCATCTGGGTCGGGATGTCCTCGATCGGCGGTCCGACGGCCATCGAAGCCGCGCTGGCCAGGACCTCTTCCTCGACATGCTTTGCCGGCGCGGGGGCCGGGCGGGCGCCCGGCTTCTGCTGGGCTTCCATCTGCACGCTGGAGGCAAATGCCAGCGCGCGGGTGCCGAGCACCATCGCATCCACAAGGGCCAGCGTGCCGCGCAGTAGCGGCTTGTTGAGCCACTTCAGCTTGCCGAGAAGGCTTTTATCGATCTCCTCGCGCCGCACGACGATCTGGCCGTCGGGCCGCCGGCAGGCGACCGCGAAGTAGCGGGGGCTGCGCATCATAACCCCTTCGATGACGGCCTGTCCCCCGTACTGCAAAAAATCCCCTACCGGTTGGTTTGTCTTGCTCATAGCCTTCTATACGGATCAGGACCCGTTATTCTCCGCCGACTAGCTTTCCGTTCCCTGCAAGCGATTTCCTGCCGGGAAAACTCTGCCTGCCGCCGAAATGTTCCCGAAAGCCAAGCCATGCCATAATAAAGGGCGCCTCTTCTTTGTCTTACCCTTCCGGCAGAGAGAGAAGAGACGCCCGACAGCGTGCAGACAGCCCTCGCGAAACCTATGGCTGCTTCATCTTATACTTCGAGAGGAACCTCTCGACGCGGCCCTCGGTGTCCACGATCTTCTGCTTGCCTGTGTAGAACGGATGGCAGGCCGAGCAGATTTCCACGCGGATGTTCTCGCGGGTGGAGCGGGTCTCGAACGTGTTGCCGCACTGGCAGACAACACGGGCGGTCTTATATTCAGGATGGATTCCCGGCTTCATGAATGTCACTCCCCTCTCGTAAATAAGCCCTACTATTATATACGATTTCAGGTTCCTTTTCAACTATCGGAACCCGAAAATCGGCTTTCGCGATAGAATAGAGCAGAAATGGAAACACAGATCACCATTATCGGCGGCGGCTTTGCCGGCGTGGAGGCGGCCTGGGCGGCGGCGCAGCGCGGCAGCAAAGTCACGCTGTATGAGATGCGCCCGGTCAAGGGCACGCCCGTGCATCACACCGGCGACTTGGCGGAGCTGGTCTGCTCCAACTCCTTCAAATCCACCCTGCTTACCAACGCCAGCGGTGTCTTGAAGGAGGAGATGCGGCGGCTCGGCTCGCTGATCCTGCCAATCGCCGCCCGGCACGGCGTCCCGGCAGGGGAGGCCCTGGCGGTAGACCGCGAGCCGTTCGCGCGGGAGGTGACGACAGCCATCGAGGCGCATCCCAATATCACCGTTATTCGCCAGGAGGTGACGGCGTTGCCTGCGGACCGCCCCCTGATTCTGGCGACCGGCCCGTTGACCTCCGACGCCCTGGCAGCCGAGATCGCCCGGCTGACAGGTGGCGACTCCCTTTCGTTCTACGATGCCGTCTCCCCGACACTCACCTACGACAGCCTGGATCTGACAAAAGTCTTCCGCGCCTCCCGCCGGGGGAAAGGAATGGAAGAGGGCGAGAGCGCCGACTACCTGAACTGCCCCCTGAGCAAAGAGGAGTATCTGGCTTTCTGGCAGGCGCTGGTGGAGGCGGAGAAGGCGCCTTTGCATGATTTCGAGCAGGACGACGCGCCCGGCAAGATGGTCTTCTTCGAGATGTGCGTGCCGATCGAGGAGCTGGCGCGGCGCGGGCCGCGAACGCTGGCCTTCGGCCCGATGAAGCCCATCGGCCTTATCGATCCTCGCACCGGTCGACGCCCTTACGCGGTCGTGCAGTTACGGCAGGAGAACAAAGAGGGCACGCTTTGGGGACTGGTCGGCTTTCAGACGCGGCTCAAGTGGGGCGAGCAGAAGCGCATCCTGCGCATGATTCCGGGGCTGGAGAATGCGGAGTTCATCCGCTACGGGGTCATGCATCGCAACACCTACGTGAATGCTCCACGCCTGCTGAACCTCACCTGCCAGTTGCGGGACCATCCGGGCGTGTTCCTGGCGGGGCAGATGACCGGCGTGGAGGGGTATCTGGAGTCGGCGGCCATCGGCATGGTGGCCGGCCTGAACGCGCACCGGCAGGTGCGGGGATTGCCGCCCGCCGTGCCGCCGCGAGAGACCGTGCTCGGCTCCCTCTGCCACTATCTGGTCGAGACCGATCCCAAGCGATTCGCGCCGATGAACTCCAACTGGGGTATCGTGCCAGAACTGCCTCCGCCGCCGATCCGCGATAAGCGGGAAAAGGCGCGTCTCAAAGCCGAGCGCGCTCTTGCCGCCTTCGATAGCTTTCTAAACTCCCTTTAAAATAAACCACCCGCTCGCTACGCTCTACCCCAAGCGTGTACTTGCTGCTAGGTTGCATAGATTTTCACCACCCACTCGCTTCGCTCGCTAGAGCCACAGAGTACACAGAGGAAAAGCCAATGCGAGAAAAACAAAAGAGAAGAAAGAGGCCGGAGCAAATAGAAAAGCCTGTGCCTCTGCTACAAGCAAAGGGAGAGCACAGAGAAAAACGCTCCTGCTATAGCGAGGATTGGCTTTTCTCTGTGCTCTCGCTCGTTATGAATAAGAGGGAAAGGCTTGCTATACGTACCGCCCGATTTTGTTTTTCTCTTTGTTTTTCTCGCATTGGCTTTTCCTCTGTGTGCTCTGTGGCTCTAACGAGCGAAGCGAGTGGGTGGTGAAAATCTATGCAACCTGGCAGTAGATGTCAGACTTTAGGTTATTTTCACAGCTTGCGGAGGTAGGCCAGGAGCAGGCGGGTGAGCTCGGCGGGGGCGTCGCGATGCATGATCTCGTAGCCGTGGGAGTTCTCGACCGGCAGGCCCAGGGTGACGGGGCGGGCCGTGAGGCCCTTCGAGGCGGCGCAGGAGGCGTCGCTGCCGCCGCGCGAGAGGAACTGCCAGTGCGGCGACTGGCCGAGATCGGCGCAGCAGTCGGCCAGGATTTCGCCGTCGATGGCTTCCATAGAGGCGTACCCGTCCCGTACCCAGAGAGTCGGCTGCGAGTCGATGGAAAAATCGGCTTCGGGCGTGCGCGGACCGATCTCCAGGGCGATGCAGATTTCGGCAGGCTGCGTGTGAAGCAGGTATTGCGCGCCGTCGCCACCGACCTCTTCGGAAGCGGTCGCCGCAAAAGTGACCGGCCCCCAGCCGCTCGTATCCTCCTGCCGCAGGGCCTCCAGGGCCATCAGCCAGACGGCCAGGTCGGCGCGATCGTCCAGGAAATAGGAGGCGACGAACGGGCCGAACTCCGTTACGATGCGGCGTGACGGCGCCAGAACCACGCGCAGGCCTGGCCGCACGCCGGCCGCTCCTAAAGCCGCCGCCTCCAGGCCGGTGAACACGTAGGTCTGTTCCCACTTCAGCGGATGATGGCGAGCCTTCTCCACCACGCTCTCTTCCGCATTAGTATGGATGGAGCCGTAGGAGAGAATGCCCGGCAGAGCGTTCTGGCGCGCCAGAATCGAAACCGGTCCTTCGCCCCATTTCCAGGTATAGGCCCCGCCTAAGGGCGCGACTCGGATCTTACCGTCCTCTGGGACCTGGGTGATCATCAAGGCGATCTCATCCAGGTGCGCCGTCACCAATACGGAGGGCCGCTTCGAATCGGGAGTCCCGCCCAGTTGCACGCACAGGTTGCCTTTGGGGTCCAGGGTCGGGGCGTAGTCCAGGGCACGCAGTTGCTCGGCGAGCCAGTCCCGCACGGCGTTCTCCTCGCCGGGTGGACCGGGCAGGGACACAAGCTGGCGGATCAGATCGATGGCATCGAGCATAGAAGCGTCTTTCGGCGGACGCAGGGAGCGGTCCGTCTCGTTGCTCGGAGGGCGTCTATAGACGGCAAGGCCGCTAGATTTCCGGCGTGACCGGCGGCGTGCCGGAAGTAGGGGGCGGCTCCATGCGCACGACTTCGACCGTGCAGTGGGTCAGAGCGGCGCCGACCGCGCCGACCGCCGCCAGCATCGGCGCCAGGACCGCAGCGACCACGCCGAGCGTGACCGGAATCTCCATCACCGTATGGTCCTCATGCTTGATTATGATATGGCGTACGTTGCCCTCGTGAAGAAGCTCCCGCACCTTCTCCACCAACTGCTCGCCCTGCACCCGAATTTGCTCTCGAAATTCGGCCGGCTGTCCGGTGCTGCCCGGTGTGGCCTGCGTCATGGTCGTCTTCCTCTCCTGATTTTCTTCGGGCAGCCCGGCTGCCTCGCTGTTTTTCCGTCTTCGCTGTGTTGCATTTTTGCGCCGCCGATTCCTGCTTGATTGAGTCTTACCCCAGGGCCATTCAGTTTTCCGTCAGGTCTAGTTCCTATGACGGCTCAAGCTTCCCTGCGTTTTTAGTCCCCGCAGGGGACTTGGGGCATGGGGAAGGGGCCCCAGGGGCCGCAGTTTCAACTGCCCGCATCCAACAAACCGAGAACTGAATGGCCCTGGTCCCTGCCAGGGGTTTTTAACCCCTGTCTGTACAAGGCAAGCGTCCTTAGGACGCGCTTTCGTTTCAAACCCTGGCGTCTGCAAGACGCATCCAAGTTCCCCCTCCCCTTCAAAGGAGAGGGGGTGAGGTTTTCTGCCGGGGATTTTCAATCTCCGGCCTGATGCAGGAATCTGCCCGCCTGCAAACAATATAGGGAAAACACGCGTCAGGTCTGCCTATATGAGATGCCCGTACCTGCTGCCGCTGATGGTCCTCCTCATTCCGCTCGGAGCGACATCCGGCAGCGCCATAGCCGCTTCTGTCTGCCCCGCGCCTCCCTTTGCGGCCTTCCCCTTGGCTGTTCCCACCCTTGAACAGCATCGACAGCCACATGGAGAACCCATAAAAACCATGATTCCCAGAGGCTATCTCTGTTACCGGGCCAGCGGCCCGATCACTATCGACGGAAGGCTCGACGATCCCGCCTGGCACAACGCTCCCTGGACCGAGGACTTCGTCGATATCGAGGGTGACAGCAAGCCGCGCCCCCGTTTCCGGACGCGCGTCAAGATGCTCTGGGACGACGACTATCTCTATGTCGGCGCGGACATTGAGGAGCCGCACGTCTGGGCGACGCTCACCCAGCACGACTCGGTCATTTTTCAGGATAACGACTTTGAAGTGTTCCTCGACCCCGACGGCGACAGCCATCTCTACTATGAAATCGAGATCAACGCGCTCAATACCGAGTGGGACCTGCTGCTCATCAAGCCCTACCGGGACGGCGGCCCGGCCGTCAATGGCTGGGAGATACCCGGCCTGAAGACCGCCGTTCACGTGGACGGAACGCTGAACGACCCCTCCGACACGGACAAAGGCTGGTCGGTCGAGCTGGCGTTTCCCTGGAAGGCGCTCAAAGAGTGCGCGAACATGCCCTGCCCACCTCACGACGGCGACCAGTGGCAGATCAATTTCTCGCGCGTCGAGTGGGAGGTTCAGGTGATAGATGGCCATTACCAGAAGATACCGCAGCGTCCGGAGGATAACTGGGTCTGGTCGCCGCAGGGGGCCATCAACATGCACATGCCCGAAAAATGGGGTTACATACAGTTCACGACGGCGCCCACCGGTCAGGCCGTGTTTCATCCCGATCCTTCCATCCCGGCCCGCGATCTCCTGCACCGCATCTACTACGCCGAGCACAGCTACTACAAGCAACATGGTCACTGGGCCCCCGCACTTTCGGATTTGGACCTGGCCCATCTGCCACACGACGACCGGCTCGGCCCGCCCCGGCTGGAAACCACGGAGGCCGGCTTCCTGGCCTCCGTCACGCTCAACTTGCCCGACGGCACGCGCCAGCGCTGGCACATAAGCGATGACTCACGCATCTGGCATAAGTAATTTGCGAAGAATACAGGCTTTCCCTTATATGGCCGGAGAGAACGCATGCCGAAAATGATCTCGTTCGTGGGAAGTAGAGAGCGTATACGCCGCAAGACGTATCGATTGACGAGCAAGAAACCAGCAAGCCTTTCCTTTCGAGGTTGTATGGATCATAGGCCACCCGTTTCGGGTGGCCTTTTCTTTAGGTTTCCATGACAGAGCGGTATTTTCCTGAAGCAGAAATACAGACTTTTCCCTATTCTGCTGAAATTCCGGCGCGCCGAAAATCCCTCCGGCTGCAGGAACTAGAGGCAAACGAGCGTGCGCAATCTCGCGAATCCTGCGGCTGCGCTGTACCACGAAGGGGCCGTCCATTTTGGGCGGCCCCTGATTGCATTAAAGCGGAATTGAACTCTTGCCGATAGTTTACGTCAGAGCGAACAGTAAAGAGCGGATCGTTCAGAAAGGAGTCACGGTATGAAGTGGAGATACGTGGGCGTCTGGCTGCTGGCCGCGACGGCGCTTCTAGGCATGAGCCGCGCGCAGGCACAGACCAGGCCGGCGCTCAGTCCCGCTTGGATCGACCATCTCATTCGCCTGGAATGGCACAAGCAGAATATCCAGCCGGCGCCGCCGGTGGATGACGCGCGCTTTCTCCGGCGCGCCTATCTGGACATCCTCGGCACGATCCCGCCGCCGGACGTGGTGACGGCGTTCCTGGCGGATAAATCCCCCAATAAGCGCGCTAAGCTCATCGATACGCTGCTCGACGATCCACGCTACGCCAATCACTGGACCGACTACTGGGACAATACCCTGATGGGCCAGAAGATAGGCGGGCAGTTGGTGGATCGCTCCGCCTTTCGTGAGTGGCTGCGCCAGCAGTTCCTGCAGAACACGCCCTGGAACAAGTTCGTCTATAATCTGATTTCCGCCAGCGGCCAGAACAGCACCGGCGGCACCTACGCCAAGGCTCGGGGCCTGATGATGCCGGCCGAGACCATGCAGGGCGCCATGCAGGCCCAGGCGGGAACGGGGACGACCGATTCCGCCCCGGTCAACGGCGCCGTCAACTGGACGCTCAAATACGCCGGCAATCCGCAGGACCTCTCCGGCACCGTCTCCAAGATTTTCCTGGGCGTGCAGATCCAGTGTGCGCAGTGCCACGACGAGAAGATGGATAAGAAGTGGAAGCAGGAAGACTTCCGCCGCTTCACCGCCTGCTTCATCAATACACGGCCCCTGCAGATCGACCGGGGCAAGGTGATGGGCATCCGGCGCGTGGATGTCATCGATATTCAGCGGCCGTTCCTCGGCGGGCGCAAGGTCGCGGCCAACAATCAGCAGTATGCCGCCTCGCCGCCCGTGGCGCTGGACGGAACGGACTTCTCGGATAGTCCCAACCGCCGCCAAGCCCTGGCCGCCTGGATGACCGCTCCCCAAAACCCCTGGTTCGCCCAGGCCATCGTCAACCGGATGTGGAACCATTTCCTCGGACGCGGCTTTGTCGAGCGTATCGATGACTTCCGCGCCTCCAATCCGCCGGTGATGCCCAACCTCTTGAAGGCCCTCGCCGACGATTTTACCGCCAGCGGCTACGATCTCAAGCATCTCATTCGTCTCATCTGCGCCACGCAGGTCTACCAGTTGTCTGCCGCTCCGGCCCACAACGCGGAGGACCCCGGTAACACGCTCTGGGAGCGCTACCGGCTCAAGGCCCTCTCGCCCGAAGAGCTGCTCGACTCGCTGGTGGATGCCACCAATCTGGAACCGGTGCTGGAGCGGGTCGCTGGCGACCGTCTGGAGCGGCTCAAGTTTGCCATGCGCCAGCAGTTCACGTTTCTCTTCGACGTGGATGAAGAGTTCGAGCAGAAAGAGTTTTCGGGAACGATCCCGCAAGTACTGATGCTTCTCAACGGCAATCTGGTCAATCGCGGCGTGACGCCCATTCCGGGCACGGCGCTCTCGGACATCCTCGCGGCGCCGGGAGGCGATGCCGGCAAGATCGAAGCGCTCTACCTGCGGACGCTCTCCCGCAAGCCGACTCCGGCCGAGATCCATCGCTGGGTCGCCTTCGTCAACGGTCGTACCGAAGTGGCGGTCACGCAGGAATCCAGCCCGCCCGCTCCGACGGCTCCGCGCAGAATGCTTCTGGCGCGGCTGCCGCAAGGCAAGAAGGCCAATCGACCGAATAATGGCCCCGATCCGCTGGCCCGATTTGGCCGGCCCGGAACGCTTCCGGAGCCGACTCCCAGGCTGCAGGCCTACGAGGACCTGTTCTGGGCGCTGCTCAACTCCAGCGAGTTTACGTTCAACCATTAGCTCCTTTTCGGGTCGTTCAATGCCCGGCAAAGACAAGAGGTTTTCCGATGACACCTTACGATCCACAAAGCAAAGAACTCAAAGAACTGGAAGAGATGGAGGAGCAGCAGATCGAGCAGGAGCTGGGCCGCTGTCCGGGACCTGTGGATTTGTGGAGCTCCGCCATCGACCGGCGCGGCCTCTTCAAGGTGGGCATGGGCGGGCTATTGAGTCTGCTGCTGGCGCAGTGGCTGGATCCGCGCATGGCCTACGCGCAAGGGCCGGCGCCCAAAGCCAAAGCCTGCATCCTGCTGTGGATGAACGGCGGTCCCAGCCAGCTCGATACCTGGGACCCCAAGCCGGGCACGGATACCGGAGGGTCGTTCAAAGCCATTCCCACGCGGGTCAAGGAGGTCAGCATCTGCGAGCACTTGCCGATGCTGGCGGACCAAGCCGACCATCTGGCTATTATTCGCAGCATGACCAGCCGGGAGGGCAACCACCAGCGGGCGCAGTACCTGATGCATACCGGCTACGCGCCCAACCCGACCGTTACCCATCCCTCGCTGGGCGCCTGGGTCAGCGAGGAGCTGGGCAGTCCGCAGGCGGAGCTGCCCGACTTCGTCAGCATCAGCGGCCCCAGTTTTGGCGCGGGCTTTCTCGGAGTCCAGTACGGCCCGCTGGTGGTACAAAATCCCAATCAACTGCCGCAGAATGTTGCCTTCGCGCCCAACGTCACGCCCGGCCGGTTCGAGATGCGCCGATCGGCGCTGGATATGCTGGAGTCGGATTTCGCCGCGCAGACCCGAGACAACAAGGTCAAAGGGCGCGAGGCCGTCTACGGCAGGGCGATTCGGATGATGCGCTCGCCGAAGCTCAAAGCTTTCGACATCTCCGAAGAGCCGGATGCCGTCAAAGCCGCTTACGGCGACTCGAACTTCGGGCGGGGCTGCCTGATGGCCCGCCGCCTCGTCGAGGCCGGGGTCAAGTTCGTCGAGGTCGTGCTGGATGGATGGGACACCCATCAGGACAACTTCAATCGCACGACCAAGCTCATGGGCGCCCTCGATCCGGCTATGTCCACGCTGATCAAAGAGCTGGCGGATCGGCATCTGCTGGACAGCACGCTGATCCTCTGGATGGGCGAATTTGGGCGCACGCCCAAGATCAACCCGAACGAGGGACGAGATCACTACCCGCAGGCCTGGAGCGCGGCGCTGGCCGGCGGCGGCGTCCGCGGGGGACAGGCTTACGGCCAGACGGATGCGGAAGGCATGAAGGTGGTGGATAAGCCGGTCGTGGTGCCCGACCTCTTCGCCACGATCGCCACGCTGCTGGGACTGGACCCGAGTAAGTCCTTTATGACTCCGGTAGGCCGTCCCATCGCCATCACCGAAAAGGGTAAACCGATCCGCGAACTGATCGGGTGAACGGGCGCGAAAAACCAAATTCCCCCTCTCCTTACGAAGGAGAGGGGTTAGGGGTGAGGTCTGGGTGAGGTTTCACCCGGTCAGCTTCTAAAGGCGGGATAGAGCGGCATCGCATCGGCATCGGGCCAGACGGCGCGCAAGCGCGACGCCAGATCGCGCGCGGTCGCGCCCATGACCGGCAGATGGCCGAACTGCTCCGTAGTCTCTGCGAAGCCGTCCAGGCGCATCAAGATCCGCTGCCGGATCGTGGAGATGCCCCAGGTTGAATCTTCCTTAAGCGCGCCGGCCAGCGGCCAGCTCACCGTGCGAAGACACCACAAGGCGCAGGCTTCCGTGAGTGACCGCGCGAAAAGGAAGTCGTCTTCAGCCTGCGGACATCCCTTCGCAAATTCCGCGCGGTAGACGGCTTCCATCTGCGACGGGAGGTGGGCCGGAAGCCGGTTGACGCACCAGCAGGTCGGGAACGGAACGCGGGCATAGACGCCATCTAAGAGAGCATGCCGGAAGCCGCCCGTCTCGAAGTCGAAGAAACGAATCTGCCCGTCGAGAAGGCGATTGTTGTCCGGGCAAGGATCGCCATGCGTGTAGGCCAGGAACGGGCCAGGGTCGCGCATCGCAGCCAGAACCGTTCGGGCCTCGGCATCGAATTCTGCCGGATAGTCGAGGCCGACCGACTCACAGGCAGCCGGGTCCCAGCGCGGATTCTCTTCCAGGCGGCCCACCTCCTCGGCATAAAGATCGGTATCCGCAGCGCCGAGCCCCCTGAAAAATTGCCGGTACTCTTCCGCGCGGCCGATCGTAGCGGCGTGCATTCGCCCCAGCGCAGCCGCAAAAGCCATCAGAGCCGATTCGGCCTTTTGTGGATCGCTGCCCAGCAGGGCGTCGGCCAGGCTTTCGCCTTCTCCCAGGTCCTCCAGCACGATCAGGCCGAGCGTTCGGTCGCCTCCATACAGGCGCGGGCCGTTCAGCGGATCGCCGCCCACGGTTGTCAGGAGATGCGCACCGGCCCAGTCGTTGAACAGCCGCCAGGCCGGTCCCCAGACTTTCCCCTCTTCTGGATCGTAGGGAGTCTGCGCATCTCCCCCGGCGCGCTTGAGGATCACGCTGCGCGGCGCCTGCGAAGGACCCGAAAGGAGAGCCGCGCGCAGGACCGCAGAGTGATCGCTGGCTCTGAGCACAACGGCATCTTCCAGGCGGACAGGGCCTCCAAGAGCGCCAGACAGGATTCGCTCGGCTGCCGTTAAGAGGCTCTGTGTTGGGATCTTATCCACGGCTTCGCTCATCGGAGAATCTCCTTCGGTCGCGCCGGGTCTGTTGCGCGCACACGTCACCGACAGACGCGACGGAATGAAAGGTTCGCTGCACCCGGCAGACTTTCCTGTGCGCTCGTCTCTGATTATTTCCGGATCGACTGACGGCATGGAGCGGGCTGAGTCTCCCGCAGGATGACGCTCGTGGCCGTATGGGTGTCCGGGGAGGGACGCAGGAAAATCGTTGGTTTGCCGGAAAAGCTGCAGTATCTGCCGGCCATTGGGGAAGCTCTGAGAGCCTGAGTCGTATTGATAACAAGGAATAGAACCTGGCGATAAGGAGGCCGAGAATGGACCCCTACGGTTATGAGGAAGAGATCGCTCCGAGCGAGGATGAGGTCATTGATGAGGTTTTGGGAGAGAACCCGCGCGCCCGCGAATTGCGGCTGATGCGCACCGCGCTGGAACAGCGCCGCGCCGCCTTTCAGCGCGACCGGGAACACGCCACCGACCCGCAGGAGCAAGCCCGGCTCGATGCCAGGATCGCCGAGATGGACAAGCAGATCGACGTCCTGCGCCAGGAAGAAGCGATCACGACCTTTGTGGAGGATTCTGTCCGGGTCACTCTCCACAAACCTTCGCTGGAGGATCTGGAGCTGTAGCCCCTGCCTTCTCATGTATGGACCATTGTCTATAAGGGGAAGGCCCAGGAGCAATGGATATAAAGCAGAAGCGGGACCGGGGCAGAACGACAAACGGAATCAGGATGCCTGCGTAGTAGAGAGTGCGCCTCTGAAGCAGAGGCAGCTTCCCACTCACCATTCTGCCGGGCTGCCAGGAATGCATGGACTTTACCGAGAACCTGAGATGAGCGCGCAGGAACGCCTCCAGTTGCTGGAAGAAAACGTGCTGGACTACGCCATCTTCATGATGGATACGGAAGGCCGTATCACGAGTTGGAACGTGGGGGCGGAGCGCATTCTGGGCTATCCGGAATCCGAGGTGATCGGGCAGTATGGCCGGCTCATTTTTCTCCCGGAAGACCGGCAGGCCGGCGTGCCGGAGCGCGAGATGGCCTACGCGGTAGAGAAGGGACGAGCGGAAGATGAGCGCTGGCATCTGCGCAAAGACGGCTCCCGCTTCTTTGCAAGCGGGGTGCTGACCGCCCTGCGCGATGAGAGTCAGCGCCTGCGCGGCTTTGCCAAAATCCTTCGAGACCTGACGGCCCGCAAGCAGATGGAGGCGGAGCGCGACCATCTCTATCAGCAGTCGCTGCGCAGAGCGGAGGAGCTTGCGGCCGGCATGGAGAGCATCCAGCGGCAGCAAGCCCAGATCGAAGCCCTCAACGCCCGCCTGCAGCGAGCCATGATCGAGACCCATCACCGCGTCAAGAACAATCTGCAGGTCATCGCGTCCCTGATGGATATGCAGGCGATGCAGGAAGACGCTCTGGTCCCCGCGACCGAGTTCAAGCGGCTGGCCGATCACGTGCTCACGCTGGCGGCGGTGCATGATATCCTGACCAAGCAGGCCCGCGAGGGCAAGGCGGTCCAGCAGATTTCGGCCCAGGCGGTCATGGAGCGATTGATCGCCCTGGTCCGGTCCACCGTTCCCACGCGGCGCATTACAGCCCATCTTTCCGACGTGCTGCTCCCGATCCACCAGGCCACCTCATTAGCCATCGTCGCCAACGAGCTGATCAGCAACGCCCTCAAATACAGTCCGGGCGACATTGAGGTGAGCCTGACGTCCGAGGAAGGCAGCGCGCTCCTCCGCATTTGCGACCGGGGTCCCGGCTTTCCCACCGATTTTGATGTCCTCCGCGCCGCCAACACCGGCCTGGAGCTGGTGGAAAACCTGGTCCGGCTGGATCTTCACGGATATTCCCGCTATGAGAACCATCCGGAAGGGGGCGGCTGCGTGACGGTAAGCACGCCGATGTAACTCTCTCCCGCACCCGGCCACACGGCGCGACTAATGCGTTCCGGAATCGGCCTGCAGCACGCGCTCCTCCACGGCTTCGTCGTCCATGGGAATGGAGGGCCGCTTCCGCGCTTGCTGGTAGTCGGGATCCTTGGGGTCTTTGGCCTTCTCCGGGTCGAAAATGCGCGGATCGACCGGTACGTGGACGTAGGGCGTGAAGTCCGGCTGCGTGGTGAAGCAGTCCGAAAAGTCGTTGGCGAGCGCATCGAACATATTCAGCGGCGGCAGGCCGAGGATTTCGTAGAGCGTGCGATGCATGCTGACGATGGTGGTGTGCCGGTGCGAGACATAATGGCGCTTCGCCCAGGGACTAATCACTAGAAGCACGCTCCGCTGCGCGTCCACATGATCGTTCTCCCCTCCGGCATCGTCCTGGGTGACGAAGATAGCCATGTTCTTCCAGTACTTCGTATGCGAGAGAAACTCCACGATCCTTCCTAATGCCAGATCGTTATCGGCCATCCAGGAGGCCACGTAGGGATAGCCGTGCGCAGGCGCGGGATCGGTGCCGTGGTCGTTACAGATGGCGATATTGAGGAAGTGGGGCATCGGCTGCTTGCCGCTCAGGAACAGGCGGGTGACATCCTGCTGGAACCAGTAGGCGCGGTACTGGTCGGGGATGTTCATGTTGAAGATAGGAAAGTCCCGGCACGTATTGTCGTAGAGGACCTTCGACATCGGAATGTTCACTACTTCGCGCGCCCCGGTCTTATGCTCGTCCGCATCCTCGCCGACACCCGCGAACTCAAAGCCCTCGCCATAATTGCGGAAGGAGATGCCGTGGCGGGCCAGGTGCTCCCACATCGAGCCGGCTTCCGGATAGTCCTCCGGGGCGATCGAGCCGTTGGACCCGAAGGAAGCGCGTCGACCGGGAGCGGAGCTATCCAGCTTAAAGCGCCAGCCGAGCGTGTAGGTCATCTGGCAGAAGTTGTTGGGCTGCACCCCGACCAGCCAGCGGTGCCCGACGCCGGAGGCTTCCGGCTCCATGTAAAAATTATCGCTGACCGTGAACTGGCGGGCCAGCGCGTTGTGGTTGGTCATGACGGCGGCATCGTCGAGCGTAGGCTGGCCGGGCGCTTCGATCTTCTGATGGTAGCCCCAGCGCAGTAGGTCGGGATCGTCGTTAGCGCCGGGGATGTGGTCGAAGATCGTGTCATAGGTATGGTTCTCTTTGGTGATAAAGACCACATACTGGATCTGCGGCGAAGTAACGCCCGGCGTGGTGGGAATGAGCGGAGAGCTCATGGCCGCGCGGTCCGCGCTGCGATCTACGATGCCGTTGTAGGCCAGCACGTCGGCGGTCAGTCGCCGGAGCTGCGCATCCGTGGGAACATCGACAATGGTGAGCAACCCCTTCATGCCCAGAAAGGGGCT
>DASRCN010000008.1:0-15025 GCA_035653075.1 Chthonomonadaceae bacterium
AGTAATCGTTACCAAATCTGTAACACCTGCCACGGATCAGGGATTGCTCAAACACACAATCTGGGAGTGTGTAGCATTTGTGGCAAATTGTTTTAACTCCTATTGCCTAATCCCCAGGTGAGTCATCTTGGTTAAAACCGAAATTTCTTAAGGTGTTTCATGAACCAACAGTCTGTTTTGAGCACTCGGAGAAGTTTCTGGATTTTGTTGAATCTCGGGATTTTGGTGCTGTTCTTCATGGGCACAAGCATATCCCGAGACAAACTGCCACTCCGAAGGGGATTCCTCTCTATGGCGCTGGCAGCGCTACTGGGATGATTGAGACAAAGCTAAGACGTAGGCTGTTGTCTATCAACGTCCTAACAATCGATCCCGCCTCCAATCAAGTAAGTTGCCGATTCCATCTTGAAGACACCTATGGTGGGAGAAAAGCATACGAGCGAGAATATGTCGTCAGAGGGTAAAAGGGATCAGATGCAAATCATAGAGGGCACATGGAAGGAGCTTTCCACTCGTGCCGACGAGTTTAGGGGACGCAGGCTCCGACTCATCGTCCTGCCGGAGGAAGGTAACGCCTTTGTCGATAGCAAAAAGCTTCATGAGGCAGCCGCCCAAATCATTGAAGAGGCCGACAAAGTCGAACGTAAGCCAGGAAAGTCCAGCAACGATCCACCCAAGACGATATTTCCCTGATCTGCTGCCTGGAGGAGAGGAGTTCGTCTGTGTCCCTAACCCCTGAACGCATACCACCCAAGAAGCAAGCTTCCCCGCCCGATGTGACGGGACTGCTCGGTGATATTCGTCAACTCATCGAACAAGCGCGAGAGCGCATGGCGGTCGCCGTCAATCGGGAACTGACTCTGCTTCACTGGCATATCGGTGACCGAATCCGTAAGGACATCCTTCGAGAAGAGCGCGCGCCGTATGGCGAGCAGATTGTTATAACATTATCCGCGCATTTGACCCAGGAGTTTGGGCGCGGCTTTAGCCGAACCAACATCCTCTACATGATGCAGTTTGCGGAGGAGTTTCCCGATCTTCAAATTGTCCAATCAGTGATTGGACAATTGAGCTGGACGCATATCCTCTTGCTGCTGCCCATAAAAGATCGTCTCAAGCAGGATTTCTATGCGGAGATGTGTCGCCTGGAGAAATGGAGCGTCCGTACGCTGCGGGCCAAGATCGGTGGGATGCTCTATGAGCGCACGACGCTCTCCGGCAAGGCGGAGGAGGTCATTCAGGCGGAGATAGACGCCCTGCGCAAGGAAGACCAACTCACGCCTGATCTCGTCTTCCGGGACCCCTATCTGCTGGATTTCCTCGGCCTGCACGATGGCTATAGCGAGCAAGATTTAGAAAATGCCATTATCCGTGAGATGGAAGCCTTCCTGCTGGAATTGGGGGCCGGATTTGCCTTCGTGGCGCGTCAGAAGCGCATGACCATCGACGACGAGGACTTCTATCTCGACCTGCTCTTCTATCATCTGGACCTGCGCCGCTTTATTGCCATCGAGCTAAAACTGAATAAGTTCACCGCGGCCTACAAAGGCCAGATGGAACTGTACTTGCGCTGGCTCGACCGCTACGAGCGCCGGCCCAACGATGAGCCGCCGATCGGCCTGATTCTTTGCAGCCAGAAAAGCCACGAGCAGATCGAGCTGCTGCAGCTCGACCGGGGCGACATCCGCGTCGCCGAGTATTTCACCAAACGACTGCCGCCGCCTTTGCTGGAGCAAGAGCTGCATAAGGCGATCCGCCGCGCCCGCGAGCAGTTGGCGCAACGCGGTGTAGAGGAGCCAGAAAAAGAAGAGATCGAACCGAAACGATAGAAGCGGATGTAAGCGCGCGAGCGTAAAAGTTGTGAAACGTCGGAACTTCGCCTCTTTGTCCTTCCGTCTCCTGATGGAACTACTCTGTGAGGAGGGAAGGAAATGGTTACTGTGCAGGATCAACTGATTCGTTATCTACAGGACGCCCATGCTGCCGAGGTAGGCATCACTCAGATGCTGGAAGGCTTTATCAAGGAGGCCACCGATAACGATATCCGCGCCATCTTTCAGCAGCATCTGGCTGTGACCCAGAGCCAGGCCCAGCGCCTGGAGAAGCGCCTGAGCGACTACGGCCAGACGCCGTCCCGGACCAAGGGATTTATCAACAGCCTGATGGCCAGCCTCGGCGACGTAGCCCATGCCGGCCACGATCCGTTCGAGAAGACCACGATGGATCTGATCAAGGCGTACGCGACCGAGCATCTGGAGATCGGGATGTATACCGCTCTGGCCGGCTATGCGCAGGCGTTCGGCGACCACACCACGGCATCGCTGGCGGAAGAGATCGCGGGCGAAGAGCGAAAGGCCGCCGAAACGATCTTCCCCTATATCCGCGACAGCGCCAAAGCACCGCTGGAAATGGCGATGCAGACTGCCTAGCCTGTCGTCGGGGGGAGCGGAATCAGGGCCATCTTCTTCTGAGCGTAGCTGATGGTGACCTTGAAGTGGCTGAGGAAGTCCATGCCGAGCACGCCGAGGCTGCGATCGAATCCCGATGGCACGTCCTTGGCCAGAAACACGACCGGCACGTCCTTGAGCTCGGCTTTGCCGAGGCGCAACCGCGGCGCGGTCGCCGAAAACGCCTTGCCGTCTTTTCCGTTGACGTGGATCACCGAGGAGTTGTCGGACTTCAGCTTCAGCTTGTCGGCGATGGCGCCGGGCAAGAGCGTACCGACCGCTCCGGTATTGACCAGAGCGGAGAAGGTCCCGGCGCCGGGTGCGGTCACGTTGGCCCAGATGCGACCGTCGCGCAAGGAGATCGGCACAACGACCGTTCCCTTCACGACGGGAAGCCGGGTGTTCGGCGGGTTCAGCGCGAGAATATGGGAGCTGAAGTCGATGGTGACCTGAAACGCGGACAGAAATGGGAAGCCAAGCCAGCCCGGCGGAGCATCCGGATGCGGCGTATTGGAGAGGAGCGCCGCGATGTCGATCGATGCCGCCGGCATGTTCTCGACGGTCATCGTGCCCATACGCAGCGACGGGATTCGGACCTCCTGCGCCTCGCTCGTCGTCTGCAGCGTATCGACCCGCACCGGTCGCTTCAGGTCGGCAAGCTGCAGACGCGTCCCATCCTCCGGTCGAATTGCGTCCGCGTTCAGGCCCGTGTCAATCACGAAACTCTCCCGGTCCTTCCCGTTGACGTACGCATCTACGACCATGAGCCCATTCCAGAATTGAAAAGGCACGAGGGCGGGCATGATACTGCCCTTAGCCAGGGTAACAGGCCCTTCCTGCAATGGCGCCGTGACGGGCGGGCGCTGCTGAGGAGCTGCCGGATAAGGCCATAGCATCCAGGTCGAGAAAGCCATCCAGCCGAACAACGCCTTGTTTTGTTTCACCATACCAATCCTACGTAAATGCCCACTTCGCGGAAGTAAAATGGGTAAATGGTTTCTTCTGCCCAGGTCCCCTCTCCTTACGAAGGAGAGGGGTTGGGATGAGGTCCATTTACTATCCTTTACTCATTTATTCTTGTCTGTGTTTCAGCGGCGGCTCTGCTCCACAATCTGTTTGACGGCTTCCAGCGCCAGAAGATAGCCGTAGGGGCCTAGACCCATGATCTGTCCGACGACCACCGGCGCGATCACGGAATGGTGCCGGAACTCCTCCCGCGCGTGGATGTTAGACAGATGGACCTCAATGGTCGGCAGACGCACGGCCGTAATGGCGTCGCGGATCGCGATACTATAATGCGTCAGGGCGGCGGGATTGATAATAAGCGCATCCGCCCATTGGAAGGCTTCCTGGATCGCGTCTACGATCTCGCCCTCATGATTGGATTGGAAAATGCGGACCTCGATGTCCAACTGCTGGGCACGCTGCTTGATGTGGCGGTTGGTCTCATCGAAGCTCTCGCTTCCGTAGATGTCGGTCTCCCGCATGCCGAGCAGATTGAGATTGGGTCCGTGAATGAGGGTGACTTTGATCACGGGCGGCTCCTTGGTCCTGATAGTGCGCTAACCGGTTTTGGTCACGTTTTCCGGGCGGGCGTTCTCATCGAGCACAGTCGCTTCTTCTACGAGCAGCACCGGGATGCCATCGCGAATGGGATAGGCATAGCGTCCGCAGCCGCAGACCAGTCGCGACGGGTCCTCTTCCAGCCGTAGCGGTAGATGCTGCTCGCAGGCCGGGCAGGCGAGCAGGTCGAGAAACCAGGCATTGAGCGGCTGCGGGGCTGGACCGACAGCGTCGTTGGCATCCATAGAATGTCTCCTTCTTCCTTCTGAAATCCGCCCGCGCGGTCAGTCCCACCAGAGGTAACGGAACAGCGAGTAGAGCAAGAACGCGCCCAGGCCGAACAGGATCAGCGGCCCGACCAGCAGGAAATGAACGGGGTAGTGCCCATCGCCCAGGAAGGTGGGCTTCACCACCTGGTAGGAGAAGCCGTGCCGCAGCCCCAGGATGAACGGGTTGATCGCCAGGCAGAAGCCAACGCCCACCAGAATGCTGGCGCCAATGAGCATCAGGTAGACCTGAAGGGTACTCGGATCGAAGGTATTGAGCCAGTTGGTCCGCGCTTGAACACGGCTCTCTTCTTCGATCTGCTCGGCGCGGATCCGCGCCTGCTGGGAGCGGACCTGATTGAACAGCTTCATCGCCGATAGGTTGTCCGGCTCCTGCTCCAGCACTCCCTCGACCAGTTGGCGCGCCTGGTCGAGGTCGCCGCGCATCAGAGCCAGATGTGCCTGTTCCAGTGTATCCATCTCCGCATGCCTCCTCATTCAGTTTTCCAGGCGAGACTGCACGCAAACGCCCGCGGCTCGCCGGCCGAGGCGATCAGCGCCTGCGCGACCATACAGGTATGTTCGGTATCGTCCGAGACCATCCCTCTTCCAAAGAGCAGATGGTAGCGTTCCAGATCGGGAAAAAGTCGCTGCTGGCGCCGCGGGGTAAGCCCCTCATAGCTCAGCCCGATGGCGTCGCCGACGGCCGTACCCAGCAGGCAGCCGATCACGGCGTCGGTAAAATCCTGCGCCATCCGGCCTTACTTCCCCGCCGCCTCGCGATAGATGGCAAGGGTCTGCTGCGCGGTCGTCTCGTAGGAAAAGCAGGCGGCGCGGCGCGGGCCGCGGGCCGCCAGGTCCGCCCGAAGCGCGGGATCGGTCAGCAGGGCGGCCAGAGCCTCGGCCCAGGCGGCCACGTCGCGGGCCGGAACGATCCGGGCAGCATCTCCCACGACCTCCGGCAGGGCGGGCGCATCCGAGACGACGACGGGCGCGCCGCAGGCCATCGCCTCCAACGGCGGGATACCGAACCCTTCGTAGAGCGCCGGATGCGCGAAGAGTTCGCAGGCGCGATAGAAGAGGGGCAGATCGGCATCGGCCACGTAGCCGGGAAAGATCACGGCTTCCGCCGCCTCGGTGCCGCCGCCCCGCGCCGCTGCCTGCCGCAGCGCCTCCTGCTCGGTCAGCCAGCCCGCCTTCCCTACCAGCACCAACGGATGCGGCAATCGATGCGCGGCTTTCGCCCGCCCGAAGGCTTCGGCCAGTACCGGCAGATTCTTGCGCGGCTGCAGGACCCCGACCGCCAGCACGAACGGCCGCTCTAGCCCGAAACGCTCGGCAACGGTCCGCCGCGCTTCTTCCTGTACAGAGATATTCTGCCCGATGGCTTGCGATCCCTGCAAAACGCGCATAAACTCTTCCGGCAGGCCCAGCGGGATCCCGGCGATCTTTTCCGGCGGCAGCCTGTAGACGCGCAGCATGTCCTGGCGGGAGCTCTCTGAATCGGTGATGATCCGCGCAGCACGGCGCATGGAGGGCGGGACGGTCGCATTGAGCAGCACGCGGTCTCGAAGCGTGTACCACTCCGGGAACAGCCGGAACGAGATGTCGTGCACCGTGGTAACGACGGGGCAGGGGCTTCGCGGCGGGGCGGTATACTGCACGTGGAGCAGATCGGCGCGGTCCTGGCGCACGGCGCGCGGCAGGGCGAGCGCGGTCCAGAGCCGGTCGTTGGCGGCCGGCACGACGCGGCAGGCGAGGTTGGGCGCAGCGGGAATCTCCCCCTCCGGGATTGGAACGCGGGTGTAGACCCGATACGCGTTTTCCGTATCCAGGCGGAGCAGGGCGCGCAGCAGGTTGCGCCAGTAGGTGCGGTCGCCGGTAAAGCGGCCGGTCAGCGCGCGTCCGTCGATGGCGATTCGCAACTTTAGTTTCCTGCCGATGAGGGCGGCGTCGGGGTCGCAGGCGGCAAAGGCGGCAGGTTGCCCACGAGCGCCTCTTTGACGTAAATCCCGAAATGCGGCGTAGGCGTGTAGTTCCAGTCCGAGATCAAGGTCGGGCCGGCGCTGGGATGCAAGTCCCAGGCGATCCAGTTCCAATGATGCTCCTGCAAGGCTTGCAGCACCTGAAGAATCCACTGATCCCCGGACGGCTCCGGTTTCCTTCTTCTGGAAGCTCCATCCGCGCCGAATTCGCTGACAATCACCGGAATGGCGCTCGTCGCCTTTTCCATCTTGGCAAGCCATTTCTCGAATGTGTCGCCCTTGAAGGGATAGTCATGGTTGGCATAGATGACGCCGTGACCGTGAGGATCGGAGAGCTGCTTGCCCTCCAGAAAGCCGGACAGATCGTACGCCCAATCCAGTCCGCCCGCGACCACGACATTCTTCGCGCCGGCGCTGCGCACCGTGTCCAGCAAGGTCTGCATTCCGACGGCCTCATAAGTCTTCGTGTATCCGCGCTGCCGGTCGTTCTCGGTAACCGTGCCGCCGTGAAGCCAGACATCCCAGCTCACGTCATGCGGCTCGTTATAAAGGTCGAAGAGCACGGCAGAATTATTTTTGTACGCTCTGGCGCAGTCCTGCCAGAACGTCACGCTGTTCTTATCCGGCATGGCGTGCTGGCCGATCTGCTGGCCCCACTCGCCCGCGTCCGACCAGTGTAGGTCCAGCAGGAGGTAGCAGCCCTGCGAGGCGCACTCCTCCACGACCTGCTTGACGAGGCCGCGATAGGCTTTACCCTCGTCCTTCTGTTCGGACGCTTTGCCGAACCAGCGGTCCTGGGCCAGGGGCAGGCGGATGATGTTGACGTGCCAGTCCTGAATGGCCGTCCTCACGGTATCGAGAATATGCCCCTCGCCGTCGCTGGTCCATTCCAGGGAAGCGGCATTGACCCCGCGCAGCCATACCGGCTCGTTTCTGCTATTAAGAATCTGGGTCCCGACCACCTTTAGCGGCAGTGGTCTGGACGAGGATGGTTTCTCGGCCAACGCATCCCTTCCTATCATCGTCAGCGCTGTTCCACACAGCAGTAGAACACATAGAGCCTGCATATTGCTTTTCACTATATCTATTCCTTTTCTCATTTATCAGCCGGGCCGTCCATAATTTGATGCCTTCTATTTGCACTCTGCGCCGAAGCGGCGGATGTAACCAAAACTAACGCGGGTCAGCCCGATTTGTGCATCCGGATGGTGAGCCAGAAGGCGGTCGCTGGCAGCGATTTCATCGGCATCCATCTCCCAGATGCCGGTCTCGATATGGATGGCTACGTAATTGCCTTTGTTGTCTGCTTCTACTTGGGGGCGAATGTCACGTTCGTATATTTCTGTTTCGCGTCGAGCGGCTTCTTCCTTGCTATAGCGAAGCTGATGTACGCCCATGGACTTACCTCCAGGGAAAGAGAACCCGTATCCTTCTTTCATTATACAACGGTTCACGTTTCCATGTCTGTGTGCTCTTTTTAGCGAAAACGCAGGGTCCTTCAGTTTTCCGCAGGCGACTAAAGTTGCGGCCTCTGGTGCTCCTGCCCCATGCCCAAAGTCTGCTTCGGAGACTCAAACTTTCTTAGATTTATAGTCCCCGGAGGGGACTTCGGGCCCTGGTTGGCGCAGTTTTAACTGCCCGCAAACCGAGAACAGGAGGACCCTCAGCGAAAACGGCCCGGCTTCATTTCAGCGACAAGCGAGCGCGTAGATGGCAGCGGTGGCGCGGGCCATCTGTGGGTAGGAGTGACGGTCGGCAAACGCCTGCGCGGCCGCCTCCAGAGCCGCGCGGCGGGCAGGATCGTCCAGAAGGAAAAGGATCTGTGTGGCGAGCGCTTCCGCGTCGCCGGAAGGGAAGAGGGCAAGGCAGCCGGGTAATTCCTGATCGATCTCCCGGTTGGGCGCAATGTCGGAGGCGACGATCGGGCGTGCATAGGCCAGCAGATAGGTCAGCGAGCCGGAGCCGGACGATTGTACGAACGGCGCGATCGCGACATCCGTAGCCGCCATGACGATTGGAATCTGCGCGTCGGGGAGGAAGCCGGTGATTCGCACCCGTCCTGCAAGACCTTCCGCCGCGATCTGCGATTGCAGGCGCGGGACGTAGTCCGTATGGTCGTCGGGATGGCGGTCGCCGGCGAAGAGGAGGACCACGTCCGCAGGCAGATTCCGCAAGGCGACCAGCGCCAGCGAATGCCCCTTCTTAGCCGAGAGAAAGCCGAACAGAGTCACCACGCGCTTTCCTTCCAGCCCGAGCGCGCGCTTGGCCTCGTCGGAGGGCGGCATCGGCTGGGCTGGAGGCACAGGATGAATCAAGACGTGGACCCGCTCCGGGGCCGCTCCGAGGGCAAGCAGCTCCTGCCGGTCCGGCTCGGTGTGGACGACGATCTGCTGGATGGCCGGGTGCAAGAAGTTGGCGCGATTGGTGAGGGCGATCGCGTGACGCTCCAGCGCCGAGGCGTACGGACCGGGCCGGGCGATCTCATGCGCCGTCACGACCAGCGGCACGCGAACGGCATCCAGGAAGGCGCGGGCATGGTTTTTGTGAGGCGCGACGCCTCCGAAGAAAAAATACTGGTGCTGCACGTGCGCCACATCGGAGGGCAGCCCATCCGGACCGGCGTTCATCTCTCGACCCAGAGCCTGCCAGCGGCGCGCATCGGCAGGAAAGCGGCGCAGCGCCGTTAGCGCTCCACGCACAGCCTCGGAAGGCGCTTCCACGATCCGCACGTCCGCGATCTCCGGTAGGGCGCGCAGACCCTCGATGAGGTGCTGGCTGTACTCGCGGATACCGCAGCGCTCTCGCCAGGGGGTGAACATCGCCACGTGCAGGCCGGAGGGACTCATGCTTCCTTTTGCGTGGGCGGATTGGCGCTTTCCGGCGAACACCGCTGCAGGAACGCCAACGTCTCCTCGAAGCTCTGGATCCCCGTCGTCGCGCCGAGCGCCGTCACGCAGCAGGCACCGGTGGCATTGGCGAAGCGGGCGCACTGCTCCAGGTCCCAGCCGCGCACGACACCCGCCAGAAATCCGGCGACGTAGGCATCGCCGGCGCCCAGGGCATCCACAGCCGTTACCGGCAGCGCGGGCACGGTGATCTCGGTCCCATCCGCCGCGCGGACGTAGCAGCCGCGCTCCCCGAGCTTCAGCCCCACGACCTTCGCGCCTGCGTCCAGCAAAAACCGCGCGATGTCAGAGGGCTCTTCGCGTCCCCCGGCCAGCATCCGCGCCTCTTCATAATTGGGCAGCAGATAGTCCACGTAGGGCAGGCTGGGAGCGACCAGCTCCATCCAGCGGCCACGCGCGTCCCAGACGGTGTCGAAGGCCGTCGTGATGCCAGCCTCTTTGGCCCGGCGCAGCAGCTCTGCGGTCGGCGCGCCGTCCAGGGCAGGCATGACCAGCGCGCCGGCGATGTGCAGGATCTTGCTGCGGCGAACCCGCTCGAAATCGATGTCCTCCAGGCGAAGGGTGGCATTCGCGCCCAGATAGTGCAGAAAGCTGCGCTCGCCGTCACCATGCACCAGCACCATCGTGGCGGAGGTTGCGGCCTCCGGGTCGCGCGCCACTCCGCCCGCGTCGATGCCGAAGCTCTCGAAGCGGCAGACCAGGAAGTCGCCGAAGCCGTCCGTGCCGACTTTGCCGATAATGGCGGTCTCCACGCCCAGCTTCGCCAGGCCGATGCCTGTGTTGGCCGCGCAGCCGCCGGAGTGCAGCTCCATGCGCTCCACCAGCGCCAGCTTGCCCCGCTCCGGCAACTCATCGATCGGCTTACCGACCACATCCGCCACAACAATTCCCACGCACGTCACTTCCGGCTTCTTTTCTCCATACACGGCGTTAAAACGCCATGCTGAAATACGAAATTGCTTGTCGCTCCCCATTCCCTGCGGGCGTAGCGAGCGAGCCAGGGGGTAGGGATGAGCCCTCAAACTTTGATCCGAAACTGGCTCGTCGGGAACGGGCGATTCGGCGCTGGGAAGCGGCAACACGCCGTATTTGACCAGCAGGGCGCGCGTCGCCTGCGTGGCCAGCAGCGCCGCGACGCTCGGCCACAGCAGCACCCACAGGACCGCAATCACAGCCAGCAGCGCCGGAAAACGCAGGAGGAGAGCCGCCAGCGTCAGCGCCACAATGAGCAGGAGCGCCGCCAGCAGGCCGAGAGTATAAAAGGGATCGCCCAGCGCCAGGAAGAACGCCCGGCGTAGCACGCTCACCGCGCCACGTCGCGCCCGTCGCTCGGGCGTATCGAAAACGCCCGTCTCCTGAGCCACCAGCACGGGCAGGTGATAGGCCGCCATCATCCCCCAGAACAACAGGGCATACAGGCAGAAGATCGTCGCGGCGATGCCGATCGCATGGCCGAGCTGCAGGTAGAACCAGAGGTTGACTGCGAACAGGCCGGATACGACCAGATGGATCAAGCCCAGGCGCGTGGCCGGACCGAATAGCCGCCAGGCGCCTCGCCAGAGATCCAGATACGAGACCTCGTCTTGCGAGCAGAGCAGATGAGCGACCTGGAAGATGCCGGCAGCGGGTGCGGAAAGGAGCAGTGCCGCCACCAGAGCGGTGATAGCATCGCGAGCCGGCGGAGGAAGCAAGGCCGGCAGCAGTCTCCCGACCGCCAGTGGCAGGCAGAGGAGCAGCGCCCACATCAGGCTCATCGCTATCACCAGCCCGATCCGGTCCCAGGCAAGGCGCAGCGCAGAGAGCAGCGCCCGCCCCAAGCGGGCAGGCGGCAAGGTGGCTTTTCTCTCTGGCGTCGGCGCAGGCTCGCGCCCCGCTTCCTTGGGGGCGCGTAACGGCTCGGTGGACATAACGCGCTACCGTTCGGCCCCAAACAAGAAATCTCCTGCATGGCGTATTTCAGACGAGCCAGGAGGCCGGGTTATATGGTTGACAGGTTGGGTGAAAGTGGAGTACACTCTAATTGTGGGACTTTCCCACATTCCCCTGTGTGGAGGTGATAGAAATGCCATCCGTTCTTGAATGGGATACCGTCTTCGAGGACATCAAAGACTCGATCAAAGCCGATGAGAAAGGGCGGGTGATACTTGGGCGTGAGTTTTCCGGCAAGCACTTTCGCGTCTCCGTGAGTCCAAACGGCCAGATATTGCTCACGCCCGTCGTGATCATACCGGAACGAGACCTATGGCTTTACAAGAACCCACAAGCCTTAGCGAGGTTTCATCAAGGCATGGCGGAGGCCGCCGCAGGCAAAGTGACGGCGGGGGAGGATTTCTCGAAATATGCCGATGACGACATCAAGGACGAATGAGCATGCCTTTCCTTATCGCGCGAACGGAGTCTGTCGTCAAGGTGATGGAAGAGCTAGAGCAAAAAGACGAGAGAAAGTTTCGGAAGGTAAGAAAAACACTGGGCTTACTCTCTCAAGACCCCAAGCACCCAGGTCTGAACTCCCATAAGCGCGAAGCCGAAAAGGGTCCGAATGGCGAAGACATCTGGGAATCCTACGTCGAAAACAACACCCCTGGCGCCTGGAGAGTGTTCTGGTATTATGGGCCAGAGTCCGGAACGATTACGGTTTTTGCTATTACCCCACATCCATAAGCCGAGGCAGGACCGGGCAATAGATCAGGCTGCTTTCTGCGCCTGACCTCTGGAAGCGTCCTGCCTGAAAAAAATTTCGATCTCTCTTTCCGCAGGAATTACCATCCCCGGAGTAAAACAAAGCGTAGGCGTGCAGGACGCGTCCCGTCCGCGGGAAGGGTAGAAGCCCACCTGTTTCTGTTTGCGATAAAAACACCTTCTTTCGGCCCGGCATAGCGGACAACGGGCAATTCTGAAAGGAGGCTAGAATGTCTGCTCCCGATTCTGCAGTGGCGGCTCGTACCCTGCCGCCAAACCCCGATCTGCGCCATCTCAAAGATCAGGCGCGTGATCTCCTCAAAGCCGGCCAGGCACAAACACTCAGCGAGGCGCAGTTCAAAACGGCCCGTCTGTATGGCTTCGCCAGTTGGCCGAAGCTGAAAGCCTATGTGGATTCCCTGGGTCTTGTCGGCGAGCTCAAAGCCGCTATCGACTCAGAAGACCTTCCACTCGTGACGCGCCTGATGACACGCCATCCGGACCTGCATCGCGCCCCGATGGGTTATGGGAACGACGGCCCGCTCACCTGGGTCGCCGAATGCCGCGTTCCCCGGCGCGCCCCCTCCGAAACCCGCCTCGAAATGGCCCGGTGGATGATCGAGAACGGCTCGGACGTGCATCAGGGCGGGGATGGTCCGCTGATGCGCGCCGCTTTGCAGGAGGAGCGTATCCCGATGATGGAGCTGCTCGTGCGCTACGGCGCCGATGTCCATGCGCTCTGGCACGACCGGTATCCGATCATCTGCGCGCCCTGCGAGACCCTGGCTTCGGAGGCGCTGCGCTGGCTGCTGGCGCACGGAGCCGATCCGGCAACGCCCTCACAGTACGGCACGCCGCTGGCGATGCTGATCGGCACCTATATGCGCCGGCCGGAAGGCAAGCATGCCTGCCTGGAAGTCATGGTGGAAGCCGGCTTTGCCCTGCCCGACACACCGATCCTGGCGCTTCACCGCGGCCGGATCGACCTGCTGCAACAGCACCTCGAACGGGATACGCAGTTGCTGGAACGCCGGTTTTCGGAGGCGGAAATCTACCCGCCGGAGCTTGGACTCAAGTCCGGCGATGGTCTGACGGCAACCCCGGTGGACGGCAGCACCCTGCTGCATCTGGCAATCGAGTACGATGAGATGGAGATCGCGCGCTGGCTGCTGGAGCGGGGAGCAGACCCGAATGCCCGCGCTGCCGTCGATGCGGAGGGCTTCGGCGGCCACACGCCGCTGTTCCATGCCGTTGTCAGCCTGGGCGACCGCTCGGATGCTAAGGCGCGCCTGCTCCTGGCGCACGGAGCCGATCCGAACGCGCGGGCCACCTTCCGCAAGCAACTGCTCGACATGGGCGATCCGGAAAAGGAGCGACTGGTCGTCTTCCACGAGGCCACGCCTCGTGGCTATGCCCGCCAGTATCTGGAGCCGGCCTGGGTCAGTGAACCGGCCATCGCCGCGCTCGTTGCCGCAGGCGGTATGGCCTGAACGACAAGGGGAGCGGCCATTATAGCCGCTCCCCTGCGCTCCCAGCGCCATTGGGCTGATCTCTATGGATCAGAACGTTATTGGATTGAGGTCCAAAGTCCTGTCATTGCGTGGCGAAGGACATCAGATAGATCTTATCGACGATATTCTCCGCAACGGCGGAGTTGATCCGGATCCGCAGCTCGTTCTTCAACGTTTCTTTGCCTTCGGGACTGGAGAGGTCGCTGAGCGTTTTGGCGGTCAGGGTGGTCACAATGGCGTCCCGAATGGGCGCTAGCTTCTCTTTTACCTGGTCGTCCGGGACACCCGGACGCAACCCCAGCGCAATGGTCGTGCGCAGGTAGTGGTCGCCGCCGCCGCGCAGGTTGACCAGGAACTCATCCAGCGGGTAGCTGGAATCGGAGCCGGATCCGTTGCCGATGGTAGCCAGAATGTTGCGCTCCAGATTGGTCAGGCCCAGCATATTCTTCGTCACCAGGACCAGAACGAAGAGGACGCCGAGAATAAGCGCCCAGATCAGCCTCTGCTCGGCCCGCGACCTCCGCCGCTTGACCCGGATCGGTTCTCCTGCCTGTCTGGTTATCATAGGTGAGACCCTCCTATCCCTGGCGCGAGCACGCCTGGCCTCGCAGGCGGCACGGCGGCGCGGCCTGCGGAGGTGGCTTCGGCCTTGTCCTCACTGCGCCGCAGATCCAGCCAGTGCTGCAGGGCGGCCTGCCGTTGCGCCTCGGTCTGTAGGATCACAATGTCCACGCGCCGGTTGCGCGCGCGGTTGGCCTCCGAGGTGTTGGGCGCCAGCGGGCGCGTATCGGCGTAGCCGGCGGCCGTGAACCGCCGCCCCGGCAGTCCCATCTGCTCCGTGAAATAGCGCAGGACCGTGCCCGCCCGCGCGGTCGAGAGCTCCCAGTTGGAGGGAAACCGCTCGGTGTGGATGGGCAGATCGCAGGTGTGCCCTTCGATGATGACCGGATTGGGCACCGTCTTGAGGAGCAGCCCGATGCGATTCAAGACTTCCGTGCTGTTCGGCTTCAGTTGTTCCTGCCCGCGCTCGAAAAGCATGTTGTCGGACACCAGCGAGATGACCACGCCGCGATCGTCCGTGCTCATGCGCACCCAGTTCTGTAGGTGGTGCTGGTCCACGTACCGGCGCAGCCGGTTGATCGCCTCCCCGTAGGGCGGCAGCAAGCCTACCGGCAGGACGCCGGTGTGCAGCGACTGGGCGTTGCCGGGCAGGATGCTGTTTCCGCCCTGCATCGCGCCGCCAAAGCCGCTCCGCACCGACAGCGCCAGCTCGGAGAATTTGCCCTTATTCATCACCGACATCGAGTAGAGCATCAAGAACAGCATCGTCAACAGCGTGATCATGTCCGCATACGTAAGCAGCCAGCGGTCCAGGTTCTCCGGCGGCTCGAGTGTCCGGTGCTTAGGCGGCGTAGCGTTGGTGACTCGGGTCATCCGTGGCATAAGAGCTCCGTTCCGCCTGACGTAAGGCCGAGACGCCGGTGAGCGCCAGGCCCTCGCGTATTCTGGGCGCCAGGTACGCCTTGAGTTTCTCTTCCACTACACGTGGGTTATCACCGGCCTGGATGGATAGGATTCCTTCGACCATGACCTCGCGAATCAGCACCTCTTCGGTCGAGCGCGCCCGCAGCTTCTTGGCAATGGGCAGGAAGAGCAGATTGGCGCTGG
>DASRCN010000009.1:0-61907 GCA_035653075.1 Chthonomonadaceae bacterium
CTCCTTTGAGGGAGGGAGTGTGCGGGGGCAGGATCGGTTCGATCAGTGCCCAGAGTTCATCGGGAAGAAGTGGTTTTGCCATACCTGCTTCTTCCATAATCCTAACAGCAACCTAACCGGTTTTGTTAGGTGCTCTAAGTAGTAGACTCCGGAAGGAGAAACCGACCATGAGCGAGCAAGCCGACTTAGACAAGCCTGACTTACGCACAGACGCGCAGAAGTTTGAAGACCTCATGCGTGCCATCGTTACCGTGCCTAAGAAGGCTGTTGACGCCAAGATCGCCGCAGAGAAGGCGGAGCGCAAACGACGGCGGGCGGTCAAGCAGAAGTAAGCAGGCCGATCATGCCGTTTACAAAGCGGAAACTGCTGATAATCTCCGTCAGGCTATGCCTTTTAGGGGCAATGGCTAGCCTCGTATTACTGCTTCATTTTTCCAAAATTTCCATCCCGATTTACCTTGTTTTCATCCTACTGATTATTGCCATTTATGAACTGATCGTTTTTAAGTGGCAATGAATTTGCCCTGCCCGCTCACTTTAACAGGTATAGAAATGCCGAAAATTCTAACCGCGCTATCGGGCTAACGGAGACAGGGCTAATCTATTGCTCTCGATCCATTTTGCGCAGGTCGCACGTGATGGCGTAGAGAGAGGCACTATGGTCCCGGCGGTATTGCCCCGGCGTGATGCCGTGCCGGCGCCGGAACAGACAACTGAAGGTCCCCAGGCTGGTAAATCCGACTTCCAGGCAGATGTCCATGACCGGCATCTCCGTCTTCTTCAAGAGACTCTGGGCCATTTCCAGCCGGCGACAGATCAGATATTGGTGGGGAGTCATCAGGAACAGCTCCTTGAAAAGCCGCAGGAAATGATGGGGAGAGAGACAGGCGATCTCGGCGATCTGGTCTAACTTGAGGGGCTCTCCGAGATTGGAATCCATAAAATCCTTGGCCCAATAGAGGCGCTGATAGAGGTCCAGGCGGGTCGATCGTTTCACGGCAGAAAGCCGCTCGGCCTCGGCATAGAGGCGACAGTGCGCGGCCAGCAGCCGGGCCAGCAGCAGATGGTACTGTTCCTCCAGCCAACCCTCTTCGACCGGGCCGGCCTGAAGCGCCTCGCGCATGCGAAAGAGGACCGGGCTGACGATCTGATCGTGCGGGTAGAGCCGCTCAAAGAAGCAGGGATCCGGGCCAAAATGCGTGGGATCGTCCATGAGCTTTTCGTGTGAATCGCGCAGGCTGCGCAAGACCGACCGGGCGAAGGTGGGATTGAAGAAGATACTGATCGATTCCACCGGCATATCCGAATCGATGGAGCTGGCGTAGCGCTGACCCTCGTTCAAGATCAAATAGATGGTATCCTCCACCGGCAGGGACCGGCCCGCCACCTCATACGTCTCCCGGCCATGGAAGGCGCATTTGACGGAGAGGACTCCATAGTGCTCGGGAAGATAGACGCGGGTGGCATGGGCACGATGCACGAGGTTGGGCCAGCCGTAGAGCGCGCAGGGCGCGCTCCAGTCCGTGGTTTTCGGATCCGCAAAGGCGGTGGTAGTCACAAATCCTGTCATAGCTGCTCTTCCTCCCGATCTGAACGGACCCGCCAGATACTCCTGGTCTGCCAGTCTTTCCATGCTAATGACGCTGCCTCTCCTACCGAAACTCGCCCTGGGTGATTTCTTCAAAATTGCTTTTTTCACGATTTTTATATCCGGAAAGGCAAAACTTCCCTTCCGTTGGACTTTGCTCGGGGTTTAAGGGGGCAGTTCTTCCAACCAGGGGTGTTGCGGGTCCAGTACCGTCAACGCCCAACGCAGCCAGGCTCGCCGTTCCGGTTCTAGCAGGGCAACGGTATTTTCAAAGTCCGAGCGGTCTTTATTGCGGCCCGTCTCCTGAACCGTCCGGCTTTTATAGAGCCGCACGATCTCCGGCGCAAGGAATGGGAGACCGGAAGGGGCGCTTAGTGGGTACGATAGTCCTTGAAGAACTTGACGTGGCTATCGAGGAAGACGCGGTTTCTGCCGCCGAAATGCGCGGAGCGGCCCCGGATGCTGGCCGGCAGCTTCTTGATGGTATTGGGGAAATAGGGGTCCACGCACAGCTCTACGTCGGACGGGCTGTGCGGATAGCCGGCTTGCGGATTTTGGGCGGCCTGCAGGTCGGCGACCGCCTGATCGTCGGTCTTGCCCCAGAGATCGTCCAGGGGAATCGGGTTATCCGGCCGGTCGAAACGCCACAGCCAGTAGTAAGTGGCCGGGGCGTTGGGAGGCGGCGCAATATACTGCTGCACCTGGATACTCTCTCCCAGAGGCGAGTTGGCGATGCTCGGGCAGGTCCAGACGTTGTCGTCCTTGATATAGGGAGCCATTACGATCGCGGCCCAGCCGGCGCGCGGATCGGACGTGGGCCAGGTGGTCCAGGGCTTGTAGCCGCCGGGGAGCGAGAGCTTGAGGTCACGCCGGTCGGGGAGGCGCTCGTCGTAGTCCTGCTCGTACATCATAAAAGCCATCCCGATCTGGCGCAGGTTGGACAGGCAGGCGGTCTGGCGGGCCTTTTCGCGGGCCTGGGCGAAGACCGGAAAGAGAATGGCTGCCAGAATCGCGATAATGGCGATGACCACGAGCAGCTCGATCAGGGTAAATGCGGACGCTGCCGAATAGGCTCGAAAATCATCTCTGGGTTCCCGGCATCCACCCACGCGAGGACGGACCGAAAGGAAAGGGTAAGTGAAATTCACGGGCATCTCTCAAATCGTTGATAGCTCATTATACAGCAACAATCGGCCTCCAACACGTTTTGGCGCGGCACGTCCTCTATTTTTCTTGTTGGAAATGGCGTTTTCTTGTTGGAAATGGCGGATTCTGGCGGAGGGTTGTAGAATAATAAGGAGGCGAAAGGAACGGCCGGCCTGTGGATGAGGCGGCAGGGTAGGAAGAGGCGGATGCGGCTCTTTTTCGCGGTCTTGCTCTCGGAGGAGGTGCGAGAATCGGTCGCTCGCGCGCAGGAGCGGCTGCGCGCGGCAGCGGGCGATAACGGCATTCGCTGGGTCGCTCCGGAGCAGTTCCATTACACGCTCAAGTTCCTGGGCGAGACGCCGGCGGAGAAAGTCCCTGGGGTGAAGGCGGCGGCGCGGCGGATCGCGGCGCAGCAGGCCCCGCTCTCACTGTCCCTTGCCGGCCTGGGCGCATTCCCCAATTCGCGAAGTCCGCAAGTTTTATGGGTCGGCGCTAAAGAAGGGGTTCCGGTTTTGACGCGGCTGGCGGAGTCGCTGGAAAAGGAGCTGGCCGAACAGGGCTTCCCGCCGGAAAATCGCCGCTTCAATCCGCATCTGACCCTGGCGCGCATCAAGACGTCTGCCGGGGAAAAGGCGGCGGCGCAGGCGCTCGCCGCGCAGGCCGACGATCAAAAAATAGTAGACGGATTTGGCGTAATTCCGGTCGGGAATTTCGTATTGATGAGAAGTGAGCTACGTCCCGCCGGGCCTATCTACACCGTCGAGGAGACGTTCGCACTGTCCGGTTCCTAAAAACTGACCGGGTGAGACCTCACCCCCTAAATGACCACGGGCCTTACGGCCCTGCCTCTCCTTCGTAAGGAGAGGGGGAATAAGGGTTTTCTCAGCCGCTCGCCCCGGTCACTCGTTCCGTAAGACATGACGCCGGAGGCCACTCGCGTCCCTGCTCGTTTACGAGCAAGCCGGCGCGTCGTTTGCCCGCTGTAAATCCCAACAGACAGCGCGCAGGCGGCGGCAGGTGGGGCGCCGCTGCGTCCTCACGAGACGCGCCCACGGGCGCACAGAAAGGATCTTTCTCCATGACAACCGAAGAGCTTCCGAACAGCCTTCAGAGCAACATCGACCCCAAGAAGAGCAAAGCCCTCGACATGGCCCTCAGCGGCATCGAGAAGCAGTTTGGCAAAGGCAGTGTCGTGCGGCTGGGCCAGTCGATGCGCCTCAACGTCGACTCCATCTCCACCGGCTCTATCGCCCTCGACATGGCTCTGGGCGTCGGCGGCATCCCGCGCGGACGCATCACCGAAATCTACGGTACGGAATCCTCCGGTAAGACTACCATTGCCCTCCAGGTCATTGCCCAGGCGCAGAAGAAGGGCGGCCTGTGCGCCTACATCGACGTCGAGCATGCCATCGATCCCGAATATGCGCGCAAGCTCGGCGTGGACGTGGACAACCTTTTCATCTCCCAGCCGACCACCGGCGAAGAGGCGCTCGACATCATGGACGCGCTTATCCGCTCCAGCGCCATCGACGTCGTGGTGCTCGACTCCGTGGCCGCGCTGGTGCCCAAGGCGGAGCTGGAAGGCGATATGGGCGACTCGCACGTGGGCATTCACGCCCGCCTGATGTCTCAGGCGTTGCGCAAGGTCGCCGGCAGCATCAACCGCACCAACACCGCCGCTGTGTTCATCAACCAGATCCGCCAGAAGATCGGGGTCATGTTCGGCAACCCGGAGACGACCAGCGGCGGCCTGGCGCTCAAGTACTACGCCTCCGTGCGCATGGAAGTGCGCCGCACCGAGACCGTCAAGAACGGCACCGAGCCGGTCGGCGCACGCGTCAAGGTCAAGGTGGTCAAGAACAAGGTGGCCCCGCCCTTCCGCCAGGCCGAGTTCGACATCATGTTCGGCAAAGGTATCTCCCGCTCCGGCAGCCTGCTGGACATGGGCGTGGACCTGGGCATCATCACCAAGAACGGCGCCTTCTTTTCCTACAACGACATTCGCCTCGGCCAGGGTCGCGAGAACGCCCGCACGTTCCTGGAGGAGACCCCGGAGCTGATGGAGGAGATCGAAAACCGCATCCGCACCAATAACGCGGACGTGCCGATCCTCAATGCAGCCGCCGTCGTCGAAGAAGAGTAGTCCTTTCTGGCTTTCGGTTCTGCAAAATGCAAGGCCCCGCTTCTGATATGGAAGCGGGGCCTGTTTTTCAGGTATGATGCCACCGCTATGAAATATATCCTCCTTGTTCCCGATGGCGCGGCGGACGAGCCGCTTGCCGATCTCGACGGCAGAACGCCGCTGGAGGTCGCCCGCACGCCGTTTCTCGACGATCTGGCGCAGAGCGGCCTGGTCGGAGCGGTGCAGGTGACGCCACCGGATATGTACCCCGGCAGTGACGTCGCCAACATGGCCCTGCTCGGCTACGATCCCACGCGCTACTACACCGGGCGCGGGCCGATCGAGGGCGCCGCCATCGGCGTGCCGATGGAGCCGAAAGACGTGGCCTTTCGCTGCTCGCTCGTGAGCACGGACGGCGAGCGGCTGCTGGACTATAGCGCGGGCCACATCACGACAGCGGAGGCACGGCCCTTGATTGAGCTGGCCGCGCAGAAGTTGGGCACGCGCACGCTCAGCCTCTTCCCCGGCGTCTCCTATCGCCACATCCTGCTCTGGCGCGACGGCCCGACCGAGATGCAGACCTTCCCGCCGCACGAGAACGTGGGCAAGCCGCTCTCGGAAATCTGGCCGCGCGGCGACGGAGACGCGAAGCTGGGCGCCTTCATCGAGGACTCGCTGAACCTGCTAGACGACCTTCCCTACAACCGGCGCCGCCGTGCAGAGGGCAAGCCGCCCGCCAATCTACTCTGGCCCTGGAGTCCCGGCCGCATGCCGCAACTGCCGCTCTTCTTTCAGAAGTCCGGCCATACCGGCGCGGTCATCGCCGCCGTGGACGTCATCCGCGGCCTCGGCAAGCTGGTGGGGCTGGAGATCGTGGACGTGCCCGGCGCGACCGGTTACTTCGATACCAATTACGAGGGGAAGGGCCGCTACGCCCTCGACGCGCTGCACCGGCACGATTTTGTCTGGGTCCACGTGGAAGCGCCGGACGAGGCCGGCCATGCCGGCTCCATCGACGAGAAGATCAAGGCGATTGAGAATATCGATAGGCTCGTCGTCGGCACGATCTTGAACGGCATGAAGAAGCTGGACGATTTCCGCCTGCTGGTCGTGCCGGACCACAAAACGCCCGTTTCTACGCGCGGCCACGCGGTCGGGCCGGTCCCGTTTCTGCTCTATGATTCGCGCAAGACCCTGAACTCCGGTCGCGTACTCCCCTTCGACGAGCGCGGCGCCGCCGACGCCCGGACCAACATCTCTGAAGGCTACCGGCTTATCGAGGAGCTGTTTTAGGCCCCCACCCCCGTCCCCTCCTCGAACCTTCGGAAGTTTAGGGGAGGGGGGACTAGATTGCTTTCTGGTCCCTCTCCTTAAAGCTGCTCTTGCCTGTAAGCAGAGGCACAGGAGAGCAACACGGTTCACCTTCTGCTTACGAAGGAGAGGCAGGGCCGATACGGAGCGTAGACGCGAAGCGCCGTCCTACGCGGAGGAAGGCCCGTGGTGAGGAGAGGGGGTGGGCAAGAGAGTAAATGAAGAAAGTAGATTCGGCGGAGACGGGGTTAGGGGCGGGGACGATTCTGTTTGGCATCCTCTGCCAGGTCGCCGTCATCTTGTGGATCGTCTCCTCGGAGGTGCCGGCGAAGGTCTTCATCAGCTCGTGGTCGGTGGTGCTGCCGGGCATCCTGCTGCTCGCCGCGCTGCTGATGCTGCGGCCTATCTTTCCCCGGTTGCTCACGCGGACCCGGCTGCTGGTGGCCTATGCTATGCTCTCCGCCTCCTGCTGCCTGGTCGGCTATGGGTTTATCCAGGCGATGTTCCCCGCCATCACCGGGCAGTTCTACGCGCCCGGCGCGACGACCCGCTTTCGCAGCTTCAGCGGCACCGTGCCGACGTGGCTGGTCCCGCACGATCCGCGCGTACTGAAGGGTCTTTACGTCGGCAACGCGAGCGTGCCCTGGCACGCCTGGCTTCTGCCGCTGGCGGCCTGGGGCGCGCTCATCGCCCTGTTCGCCTTCGCCATGCTGGCCCTGGCGGTCCTGCTGGCGCAGGTCTGGCTTCGACACGAGCGGCTTACCTTTCCCATCGTGCAGTTGCCGCTGGAGATGACCGAGGAGCGGACCCCGTTTTTCCGCAATCGCCTGATGTGGATCGGATTTGCGATCCCGACGATTCTGGAAAGCCTGCTGGCCCTGAACTTCTATTTTCCGGCCGTGCCCGCCATCCAGCTCAAGCACGTCAACTTCATCACGCCGGATACGCCGTTCCCCTGGAACGCCGCCGACCCGCTCTATATCGGCTTTACGCCGTTTATCATCGGGTTTGCCTTTATCGCCCCCGCCGACATCTCGTTCTCGATCTTCTTTTTCGGGCTGGCCGACCGCCTGCTGCACGTGTGGGCGGCCTGGGCGGGCTACGGGCAGGGAAGCGTGAGCGCCCGCAGCGAGATGCCGTTCTCCACGCAGCAGACCCTCGGCGCGTTCCTGGTCTTTGCCCTGATCCCGCTGTGGCGGGCCTGGCCGCATATCCGCCTGCGGCTGCGCGATCCGGACGCCCGCGCCGAGCGCGCCGCCCTTGTAGGGCTGGTGGCCTGCTGCGGCCTGCTCGCCGTCTTCCTTACCGCGATCGGGCTGTCGCCACTGCTGACGGCGCTCGTCATCCTGCTTGCGCTGCTGATCGCGACGGCGCTTTCCCGCATCCGCACGGAATCAGGCACGGCCTGGGCGTTCGGCCCGCCGGCTGGCATCGCCGGGAACGTGACCAACCTACTGGGCACATCGGCCTTTCCGGTCCCGGCTCTGGCGGGATTGGGCACGCTCCAGTGGATGTTCGAGGATACGCGGTTCCTGCCGATGCCGTTTCACATGGAATCGTTAAAGATCGGGGATGCGATTCGGGTGAAGAAAAGCGCGATGGCGGCGGCGCTGGGGATCGCGACGGTGGTAGGCCTTGCGCTGGGGTTTTACGCCGTGCTGACGCTGGAATATCGGCTTGGCCTCGACAGCGGAAAAATCTATGGTGGGGAAAGCTTCTGGAGGAGCTATGCGCCGCGCGTGGTCAACAACTGGGTCAATAATCGTACCGGTCCCGACACCGTCGGGCTGCCGTGGGTGGGGATCGGTGCCCTGTTCACGCTGCTGCTCTTTATCCTGCGCCAGCGGTTCCTCTGGTGGCCGCTGCATCCTATCGGCTACGTGCTGGGCCATACCGGCACCGGCCTCTCCTTCTGGGTCCACTACGGTATCGCCTGGTTCCTCAAGGCGCTGATCCTGCGCTATGGCGGCGTGGACCTCTACCGGCGCACCCTGCCGTTTGTGTTCGGCATTATCCTCGGCGACATCGTGACGATGACGGCCTGGTCGGTCGGCGCGGTCCTGATCGGCGTGCCGGTCTATCAGTTCATCAGCTAGAGCGCGGGGATGTTTTAGCCGGGCATTGAAATACCCGTCTGGGGGGCGGCTACGCCGCCAACCGCCCTCGCGGGCGGACTTTAAGCGGGTAGGAGTAGGAGTGTTGCATGCTGTGTCCTTAAGGGGTCAGCCGCTTTGTTCATGGCTTTATTGCCCGCTGATTCTTTGGTTGTAGCGGGTAGGTTTTGATGTATTCTTCTCTCAAGGCTTGCCTCATATCTCTAATGATCGTGTCCATCTGTGATATATATCCCATAACCTCTGCTCGAACATCGTTCCAATACTTTTCTTGGATCTTATCGAGCGATACTGATACGCATAGATGGTACAGTCTAGTCCATTCATCCAGGCGATCAGAAAATTGGCTGGTTTCCACTAGAGTAATTAAGTGATCCTGCCATTCCTGCGGATACATCCTAGCAAGATTGATAGCTGTCTCTTCGATCAACTCATTGCTATCCTTTTCTTTCCGAAGAAATCCCTCACAAGCACCCATTAGGTTATTTGTAGACAATTGCATCCGATCAGGAAACTTCATAGCATATTCTATGGCTTCCTGAAGTTTCTTTTTATATTCGCGTATCTCTTCTCGATCTGCTTTGATCTTATCCAGTCGAACATTTGTAAACTGAGCAATGATAGCTGCCAAGATGCCACCCGCAAAACCAAGTATGACTGAAACGAGAGTAGTAAAGGTTTGTTGATTCATGCGTCACAGTTCGACGCTCGCCCGCTCTTTCCTCTTCGATCTCTAGCAACAGGGTAAAATAAGATCAGTGCTCATTTACGGAGGTTCCCATGGCGTTCGATCTTGGAAGTCTAGCTGGTGCGCTGGTCGGTGGTCTGGTGGGCGGCCTTTTCAGTGGGGTTGTCTCGCCGCTCCTTACGGCACGGCTTCGTGAGTGGGATCGCCGCCTTGACATTTACAAAATACTATATCCGTCTGAGTTGGAGGCTGCAAAGGGTATAAATGATGCCGTCTCGGACATGCTTGAATTTCTTCAGCAGTTCGTATTTGATTTTAAAGATAGAAAGGAAGGCGAAGAATTAGAATACTGGTTCGATAAATCCACAAAGAGGGGGATGAATTGGAACTTATGGCAGCACGCGAAAGAATGCTTCTTGGGACTGATATTTATGATTTAGCGATAGTAATCTCCAATAAGTGCGTCAAACTCATGCATGATTTGATGAAACAAAAGAAAGAAGATAAGATGAATTCATCAACGAAAGATGTCCTAAAATCAGGTGAGCTTGAGGATATATTTCGCTTGCAGGCGAAACTATCCGAACTACTGAGGGATCAACTTAATATAGACATAATAAGGAGTCCTTTCTCGATACAAAAGAGAAAATATCGATTTCCACGCCAATAAATAACAAGGCCCGGAGCAGACATCTCTGGGGTACTGCATTTCACGCCGCTCTCTATTCCTTCAGCCGCTGAACTCTTGCCTGAATTTTGTACCCGCTAGTTGCAGGGGCGGACATTGAGCTTTTTCTGACATCTAAAAAGAGTCAGCTTGGGTTCGCGCTTGGCTTCGATGACCTTTTGGCGGGCGGCAGCGATGTCGGCGCGGTCCTGAGCGGCGTGCCGGTCTACCAGTTCATCAGTTAAGCTCCCATCCTAAGCTGGACCATTCATTCGTCTTCTTCTGTTTCCTCAACACGAAAGAGGCTGGCTATATCTCGCGCTCCGTGCAGCACCCGAACGATCTCTACACTTTCGTCAGTCGTCAGGTAATAGATGCCAATCTTTGGGAATCCTGGCACTGGAAACATCCGCAACCCCTCCAGTTCAGGATTGTCAAAATTACGGGGCGAACCGATACCAGGCATAGCCGCGATCTTATGGAACGCCTTCTGAATGTTCCTCAGAAAGCGGTCTGAGGCGTTCATGCTGTCTTGAGCGATGTAATCTGCTTGCTCGACAATATCCCGCCTAGCCTGAGGACGCTTGACGACCTCTCTCATTCGGCGTCATGCTTGCGGGCAGCGCGTTTGGCGGTGCGTGCCCGCACCTCTTTTCGTATCTCCTCCCAATCTTGCTCGGTCATAGGGGTCGCTTCTCCACTGCGAAGCCCCTCTAAGAGAAGCTCTTCCAGTTTTGTTTTCGCTTTCCGCTCTTGCGCCTCCCTGACGAGCGCACGAAAGTATTCGCTGGTGGTGTTGTAGCCGCCCTCTTTAACTTCAGACTCCACAAAAGATTTCATGCTGTCCGGAAGCGATATGTTCATCGTCGCCATTTTGATCTCAAGCCTCCTGCCTCTCATTATAGCATTTTTGGCAAAAATCGGAAGTTTCTTGCCAAATGCCGTATGCCTAAAAGAGAGTCAGCTTGGGCTCGCGCTTGGCGTCGATGACCTTCTGGCGAGCGGCGGCGATGTCGGCGACGAGGGCGCGGCGGGCGGCGTCGTAGGCTTCTCCTTGCTGGCGCAGAATATAGGCGGGGTGCAGGGAGGCCATGGCGTAGCGGGCGTACCTGGACTCGAACCACTGGCCCCGCTCGGACATGATCTTGAACCCCTTATGAATGATCGTGTTGGCGGAGGGGGCGCCCAGGCAGAGGATCACGAGCGGCTGGATGGTCGCAATGGTCTGATCCAGCCACGTCGAGCAGGCGTTGGCTTCTTCCGGGGTGGGCGGGCGGTTCTTCAGACGGCCAGCTTCCAGGACGCAGGCGCGGCAGCGGACCACATTGCAGATATAGATGTGCTTGCGGGTCATCCCGTTCTCGCGCAGGCAGGCGTCGAGCAGCATTCCCGACCGCCCGACGAACGGCCGCCCGGTGGCATCTTCGTGCTGGCCCGGTCCCTCGCCGATGAGGACCAGCGGCGCTTCCGGGTTGCCTTCCCCGAAGACGACGTTGGTGCGCGTGCGGGCCAGGTCGCAGGCCACGCACAGCGAAGCGCGCTCCGCCAGGACCGCCAGGCGCGCCGCTTTCGTTTCGGGGTTTCCTGCCGCCAGCCACGGCTCCCGCGTCCGCGCCTCGGCGGTGTCCTGAGCCTCCGGCGTATGCTCCTGCCGCTTCTCCTGCTCGGCCTCCGCGACATCCTCCGCCGTCTCTGCCTTCTTTTCCCTTTTCCCTTTTTCCTTTTCCCTTCCGCTGGTCACGATGAGTCTCCTTCTGTGGGTGTGCTTTGTGCCTGGGTCTCTACGGGCGCCTTCAGCGCGGCCGGCAGGGCGGCGCGCAGGCGCTCGTAGGTCACCTGCAGGCTCTGGGGAATGACGCGGACATCGGCCAGCACCGGCATAAAATTGGTATCGCCGTTCCAGCGGGGAACGATGTGCCAGTGCAGGTGGTCGGCGATGCCCGCTCCGGCCACGCGCCCCATGTTCACCCCCAGATTGAACCCGTCCGGATGGAAGGCCGCCTCCAGCAGGCGCAGGGCCAGCCGCGTCAGATGCATGACGTCGAGCATTTCGTCGTCCGAGAACGCCTCGAAGCTGGACGCGTGCCGGTAGGGGACGACCATCAGGTGGCCGTTGCTGTAGGGAAAGGCGTTGAGGATGAGGAAAGCGTGCGGGCCGCGATAGACGATGAGGTTGCCGGCGTCCTTTTCCGGACCCTGGGCCGGGAAGTCGCAGAAGATGCAGCCCTCGGTCTTATGCGCCGATTCGATATACTGGAGCCGCCAGGGCGCCCATAGCTGTTCGGTCATGCGCGTGCCTTCCTGGGCCATTCTTCGGGCCGGGAGCCGGGATGCTGTGTTCCTTATACTCCAAAACCCGGCCCTGAATCAACCCGCTCCAAAACTCCTTTGCATCCGAACGCAGGCCGGGAACGTATCAGAACATAGACGACTTTTCTATAGCCGGGCCGATAAACGACCCGGCATGAAAAACGACCGTCCTCACGGTCGGAAAACCTACCGCGAGGCTAATGCGTCTAGAGGACGCTTGTATTGATTGCCGGGGTCGTTTATCGGCCCGGCACTGAGGAGTATAGAGGTATGACCACGGAAAGCCCTTTGACGACATACCTGGACGCGAAGCTGGCCGATCGCCTGCTGGCTGAGGCGCTGGCGCGCGGCGGCGACTTCGCGGAGCTTTACGGCGAACGCGCCGAGAGCACGCGCATCCCGCTGGACGAGGATAAGATCCAGAGCGCGGAAGCCCGCCAGGCGCTCGGGGTGGGCGTGCGCGTCATCCACGGCGAGCGCCAGGGCTACGCCTATAGCGACGACCTGTCGCCGGAGAAGCTGCTGGAGGCTGCCCGCGTCGCCGCCTATATCGCCGAGGGCGGCAAGACGGTCGAGCCGGTCGCGGTGTCGCGCGAGACCGGGCCGGACTACTACCCGATCCGCTTTGCGCCCTCCCGCGCCGCGATCCAGGACAAGGTCCAGATCGTTCTGCGCGCCAACGCGGCGGCCCGCGAGTACGACCCGCGGGTCCGGCAGGTGCAGGTCGGCTACGTGGACAGCATCAAGGACATCCTGGTCGCCAACTCCGATGGGCTTTACATTACCGACCATCAGGTGATGCTGCGCCTGCATGTCGGGGTGCTCGCGGTGGAGGGCGGCGAGTCGCAGATGGGCTTTCACGGCGGCGGCGGACGCATCGGCATGGAGTTTTTCGAGCGGGAATCGCCGGAGTGCCTGGCGGTCGAGGCGGCGCGGCAGGCGATCCTTCAGTTGGGCGCGGCGGAGGCGCCGGCGGGCGCGATGCCCGTCGTCATCGACAACGCCTGGGGCGGGGTCTGGCTGCACGAGGCGGTCGGGCACGGCCTGGAAGCCGACTTCAACCGCAAGCGGACCTCCATCTACAGCGACCGCATTGGCGAGAAGGTCGCCAGCGAGCTCTGTACCGTCGTGGACGACGCGACGGTGCTCAATGCGCGCGGCTCGATCAACATCGACGACGAGGGCGTGATCGGGCAGCGCAAAGTGCTGATCGAGAAGGGCGTGTTGAAGGGCTATATGCACGACCGGCTGAACGCCACCTTGATGCAGGCCGCCAGCACCGGCAGCGGCCGGCGGGAAAGCTACCAGTGTATTCCCATGCCCCGCATGACCAATACCTTCCTGGAGCCGGGCGAGCATACGCCGGACGAGATCATCAGATCGGTCTCGCATGGCCTCTATGCCAAGAACTTCAGCGGCGGGCAGGTGGACATCTCTAACGGCAACTACGTCTTCAATGTGACTGAGGGCTACCTGATCGAGAACGGCAAGATCGGCCGCCCGGTCAAGAACGCCACCCTCATCGGCAACGGCCCCAAGGACCTGGCAAAGGTGACGATGGTCGGCAGCAACTGGGCGCTGGATAAGGGCATCGGCACCTGCGGCAAAGACGGTCAGAGCGTGCCGGTCGGCGTGGGGATGCCCATGATCCTGGTCAGCGAGATCACGGTCGGCGGCACGGCCATCCGCTCCCGTCCGATGATTTGAGATCCTCCAAGACCTCACCACTGGATTCGGGCGACTGAAGTCGCGGCAACAAAGGCACGAAGTCGCCCTTCGGCGACTGGATCCGTCGGGCTTTTCTTCTGCCTCCTGGCTGAGAGGAGGCTGATAAGGATAGGAAAAGCCAGAAGCAGTCGGCCCTGAAGTAATCGCCCGACAAGGGTTGACTGACGGACGATTTTAAGCTATCCTCGAATAATCGTCTTCAGCCTGTTCTTCCAACTTATCAGCAGAGCGACCTTCATGGCAACCAATCCTCAAATATCGAACCGATGGTTGACGGTGTTGATTATAGCCTTCCCGTTCGCCGAAATCGGGGTGACGGTTCTGCTTACCCGATGGCTTGGCGCGGGAGTAGCCTTCTCCCTCTACGCTATCCCCGCCATCCTTGGTCTGCTGATACAATGGCGACGCGCCAAGACGATACGCTCTATTTGGGGCAAGGTAAGCCAACGCGACCGTGAGGCCCCAAATGGGCCTCCCTGGGCTGATCCCGCTCTCAAAGAGGAGTGGGATGAGTTAATATGCTATTACATTACTTTCGTCTTTCTGCTTATACCGGGTTTGATATCCCATATCTTGGCGTTTCTGCTTATCATCACGCCCACACGGAAAAGAATTATCTCTTATGCCGGGTCCTATCTCCTTCCTCCTGTTTCTCAAAAGATGGCTCCGAACCCACCAGAAACGGAAGAGGAGATAGAAGACGAAGAGATTTACATAACCACGGTTGTCAAAATAATTTATCCTCGGGATAACCCTAATGCTTCCCAATAGACGAATGCCGCAGAAGGGCGCAAAACGGTCGTTTGTTCCGGTGCTTGGGTTTTTGCTGCCCAACCTGCTGGGCTTTGTGGCGTTCACTCTCTTTCCGGTCGTGTTCTCCTTCTGGATGGCCTTCACCAACTGGACTCCCAAGCCGGCAGTCCATTTAGAGTTCCTGGGCTTACGCAATTTCACCGATCTCCTGGGCGTGAGCGCGCTCGGTCCGCCGCGTCCCGGCCTGGTGTGGGCGTATGGCCTGTGCGTCCTGGCTATCGTGATAGGGCTGGTGGGCGCGCTGTGGGCGAACATGGCGGCATGGCGGGGCATGCGGATCGGCGGCGCTGTGTTGAGCGTCCTGGGGCTGGCGCTGTTGTGGGGCGCGCTCTTCCGGGGTGGCGGCGATGGCGTGGGGATCGTGGGCGTGGTGGCGCTCTGCGGCGGAATCGCGGTGATGCGGCGGGAGGAGATGTCCTGGCAGATCGGCATCGGCACGGTGCCGGCGCTGCTGCTGGCTCTCGCAGCGCTCGGACTGGCGATGCTCAATGGGGCGATGTGGAGCGCCTACGAGCCGCGCGATCTCCGCTTCTGGCAGTACTTCTATAACACCGCCTACCTGATGATCGGCATCCCGTTCTCCATCGCCGGATCGCTGCTGCTCTCCCTGCTGCTCAACGACGAACTGCCGCTCGGCCCGCGCTGGATGCGGATCGCCGGCGCGCTCCTCTGCGGCCTGGGCGGCGGGCTGACGCTGCTGCTCTGCGTCGACGCCGGGCACGCCGATCTGGGACTGCTCGCCGCGGTCCTCTGGGGCATCGCCGCGCTCGGCATCGCGTTCAACGTGGTCACGTTTCGCACGCTCTTCTACCTGCCGACCTTTACGGCGGGCGTCGCGCTGATGATCCTCTGGAAGGCGCTCTACAATCCGCAGACCGGCCCCATCAACGCGGGCCTGCGGGCGCTGTTCCCGCTCCTGCATATCCATGCCGCGCCGCCGGAATGGCTCTCCAGCGTGGAGTGGGCCAAGCCGGCGCTGATCGCCATGGGCGTCTGGACCAGCATCGGCGGCACGAACATGCTGCTCTACCTGGCCGGCCTCGCCAACGTGCCCCGCGAGCTTTTAGATGCCGCCGAAGTTGACGGCGCGAGCGCGTGGAACCGCTTCCGCCACGTCACCTGGCCGCAGTTGGCGCCCACGACCTTCTTTATCTCGATCATGGCGATCATCGGCGGGTTGCAGGGCGGCTTCGAGCAGGCGCGCGTCATGACAGGCGGCGGTCCCGCCGGTGCGACCACCACCTTGAGCTACTACATCTACAATAAGGCGTTCCAGGACCTCGACCTCGGCTATGCCGCCGCGATCTCCTGGGTCCTGTTCGCCATCGTCTTTATCGCCACCGCCCTCAACTGGCGGTTCGGAAAGGGGCTTGAGGTCGAATGAAGCGCCGCTTCCGAACACGCACTATATAAGGAAACGCAATTGTGAGTAAGCTACCTTTCAAGAGAGATTTTGGCATCTGGAAGCCGACCACCTGGACGAACCGCAAGGAGGAAACATTTCCGGCTCTTCAGAATCTGCCTGAGCGAGCGCCCTGGCATGATGTTTTAGGCTATCTGGAAACCGTACCTGTTAGTATCGAAGGCCCTATGAAATGGACCGATGAGGCCGATATGATTCTGGCTGCCTTCTGGCTACATGGATCGTACGCCGCCGTTCTGACCGCAGGCGTTGCTAATCCCACTATTAATGACCCTGACATCAGTCAGGTAGATGATAATGAAATGTGCAGGATCAATATTGAATTTTCGGCAGGACTGGCGCACTGGCTAACACTTCGCAGTCAAAATACTGAACATGCCCATCGGCTAGTGTTGGCGGCGCGGACGAGTCTATCCATGCCTTGGCGCGCGCATCGCTCAGATATATGGGAAGATTTTCAGGAAAGCTTTACACTGCCGGAAAAATTGATACATGCCTTGCATCAAGGCATCCAATTGCAAGAGGAGCAAAAGAGTCCTCTTACAAAGCGCGAGCTTGCTAATGCCCTTGTAAATAGTGCTTACCGCAACGGCCCTGTGGAAAATATCCATGCGGGTAAATTGTATCCATCAGGTGTTCACGCGTTCGGTATGAAACGGCTTTACAGCCAGGATATTATCCGTATCGGTAGCAAAGCCTTTAGAAAACTGGTTTTGCATCTGGCGCTTATAGAAAATCTGCCTGATGAAGAGATGGCCTTTTATGCTCGCAACCCGTTTATCAGGCCCAGCGAATGGAGCCTCACGGAAGAAACCTCGGAGGTAATGCATATACAGTGGCCAGGCACGATTTTGCTGACAGAGCGATTATCCAAAATCGCAAAGCGCTTTCCTGAAGAATACAAAGCCGAAAACATCCTTTCAACTCACAATTAGATCCCATAGGAGCTTTATCATGGCCGATGATCCCAGAATAGCCGACGAATTGCGGAAGAACTATCTGCGCCTCGACAGCGAAGGTAAACTGCTCTCGAACGCCCAACTGGACTCCGCCTACCAAGCATTTCGCGCCCGCTTCGACCCTGAAAAGCTCCAGGCACTCGACGGGGAAGAACTCCTTCTTACCATGCACTCCCGTGGAGACAACAACAGTCTGGTGTACTGGCTGGAGTTCAAAAACGACGAGGAATTCCCGAGCCGCCAGTTGGGCAGCATTGCAGGTGGCAGCGCCCATAAATTTGGCATTTTCTACCGTCAGGACAAGTCCGCCTGGATGAGCGGCAGTGCGCAGAATCCTCAAGAGATCACCCTGCAGAAAGCCATCGAGATTGCCAGGCAGCAACGGGACGAGCTTGTAGCAGGATTTGAGCTTCTGGCGCGGCTTCCACAGGGTGTCACCGATCAGCATTACGGTGAGCTACAGGAACAGATGAATAGGGTCAGCCCGACAGTTGGGGATACGGCTTGGGGCCACAAATACTTCAGCCTCCTCTTCCCTGAGAAGCTAGACGACTTTCACAGCCCTGACTACCAGCGCTACCACCTTATAAGGCTCCTGCAAATGCCTCCTCAGGGAGAGGGGAGGTATGTATGTGGCGGGCGCTTCGTGGCAATGGCCGCCGAGGTGAGTGTGCGGATGAACCATCTCACTCATGCCATCAACGAGCGAGATGGCCGCAACCCTTATAGATACTGGCGGATAGGCACAACAATTGGAGAGCACGGCCCCAGCCAATGGGAAGCCATGCAACAGGGCGGCTACATTGCTATCGGGTGGGATGAGAGCGGTGACCTTTCACAGATACGAGCCAACCCCGACAATGCGCAGCGCAAGGCAGCGATCAAACAGTTGCTCGCTGAGCACTACGCCGACCGTTACCCCGATGAAGGCACTGCGGGAGGGTCGGCAGGCGAGATACATCGTTTTCTTGTAGACGTTCAGGAAGGCGACCTGATCCTGGCGGCAGATGGCGCGATCATCAAGGGAGTTGGCCGCGTGAAAGGCCCCTACTACTACGCTCCCGAAGGGATGTTTCGCCATCGTAGGCTTGTGGATTGGCTCTCTTTGGATACCTGGCGCATGCCCAACCCCGAACAGATGCGAAGCACAGTTCGTCAACTGTGGAAGTATCCCGCCAACTTGCTGGAAGCGGAGAGGCGCATTTTGGGGGCAAAGCCAATCATTGTGGCTCCGCCCGCGTCTCCGGTCATGGCACCTGTCCCCTCTCTCGACGGGATCCCTGCCCGCATTGGAAACGTTCTTGAGCGGAAGGGCCAGGTGATCCTCTACGGCCCACCAGGAACGGGCAAGACCTACTGGGCTGAGAAAACAGCGCGCGAACTTGCAGCCCGCTCATGGTTTGGCAAGGCGTATGACCAGCTCTCGGAAAACGAGCGCGCATTGATCCTCGGAACGCCTGAGCATCCAGAGGGCACCGTTCGGATGTGCAGCTTTCACCCTGCCTATGGTTACGAGGACTTCCTGGAAGGTCATCGGCCCGAAGTCGTGGACGGGAAGATGGTCTTCAGACTTCGTGATGGAATCTTCAAGAAGCTCTGCAGAGACGCTGCCGTTCATCCCAACCATCGATTCTTCTTGATTATTGACGAGATCAACCGTGGTGACATCCCACGCATCTTCGGCGAACTTCTGACAGTGATGGAGAAGAACAAGCGTGGGCAGGCGGTATTGCTTCCCCTCACGGCGACCCCATTCACGGTGCCACAGAACCTTTTTATCATCGGCACCATGAACACCGCCGATCGCTCAATCGCCCTCCTGGACGCAGCGCTGAGGCGACGTTTCGGATTCATGGAACTCATGCCTGACAGCCAGGTGCTTGGCAATGTGAACCTGGGCGGCTTGCCTTTACGACAGTGGTTCGAAACCATTAATGAGAGCGTCGTTCAGAACATAGGCCGTGATGGGCGCAACCTTCAGATCGGCCACTCTTACTTCCTCACCGATGAGGGGCAGCCTATATCTGACTTGCCGTCGTTCGCCCGTGTTCTGGCCGAGGAGGTTATCCCACTCCTACAGGAATACTGCTACGAGGATTACACAACACTAGAGCGCATTCTGGGCAGCGGCCTGGTTGATTCGAGCAGACAGCGCATTCAGGAGGATTTATTCGCTCCAGGCCATGCTGACGAGCTAATTCAGGCGCTTATCATGCCGCACCCCGATCTTACCACCTACATAGCGGCTCCTGCGCCAGGAGAGCCTGCGGGAGAAGACGCCATTGACAGCGAGGAGGGTGGCGAAGAAGGCGAGCCATCCGATACCCTGATCACTCCGCAGGCGGTCGTAGAGACGAATAGATGAGTGTGTCAGCCGCTGAACCTGTGACAACGAGATCGATCAGGATAAGAGAGTGGGAGAGCTACCCTCGGGAACCTGGCGACACTCTAACGGGCACGTATCTGCCTGACGACCCGCCCACCAGGCATGTTGTTGACGAGCTTGCCCGCGTGGGGATGCTTCACATCGAGGAGCTTCGTCATGGAACGCGGGTGCGCGCCACTTCCTGGGTCGGCAGAATCACTCTTGGCAGCCTTCAGATCACAGTAGAACCTAAGATCACAGGGATGCCGCTGTTGCGCCTGCTGCGCTACGCCTATGGCCTGCGCAACCTCGATCTCTTCGGAGCGTCGTCCTATGACCTCTCAACCCTCTCTTTCCTCGACCTGCTGATCCACCAGCTCGCCGCTGAAGCCGAGGAGTTGATGCGGCGAGGGTTACGGCGGGAATATATTCGCCAGCAGGCTGACCTCACCTTCCCTCGCGGCAGGCTTGAGGTTCAGCGGTATGTGCGCAACGCTGCCACTGTGTCTGCAACCCTGCCATGCAGCTTCTACCCGAGGGCCGAGGACACTGCCATCAACCAGGTTCTATTGGCTGGGCTGCGGCTGGGAAGCCGCTTGACCACAGACCTCGCCTTGCGTGCCACCCTGGCGAGCCGCTGCCGCGTACTTGAGGAAGGAATTTCCGATATTCGTCTGGATAGGCAAACCCTCTTACAGTCCCGTCGGAGTATGTCACGGCTCACAACTGCTTATGAGCCCACGCTGGCCTTGATAGAACTGCTGGTTGGGATGCAAGGAGTGAACCTGGAAGGCGAAACTGATGCAATCGCCATTCCAGGCTTTCTTTTCGACATGAATCGTTTCTTCCAGGCCCTGCTCTCACGCTTCCTATCCGAGAACCTTGCGGGCTATCAGGTTCGGGACGAACAGCGTCTACGCGGGATGATGACTTACGATCCCATGCACAACCCGCGCCGTCGCCCTATGCCCGCGCCTCGTCCTGATTTTGTGGTGCTGCAGGCGAATCAGATGGTTGCGGTCCTGGATGCAAAGTACCGTGACCTGTGGGCAAACCCGCTGCCGCGCGACATGCTGTACCAACTCGCGATCTATGCCTTGATTCAGCAAGAGAGGCGGACGGCGATCATCCTCTACCCGACGCTGGACACATCGGCGACCGAGGCGCACATCGTCATAAACGATACGGTAGATGGCAGGCTCATGGGCCGTGTGATCCTGCGGCCCGTGAACATGCTGGCTCTGGAAGCGCTTGTTAGCATGCCACAAAATGAGCAGGAGCGACATGCCTATGCTCAAATGCTGGTATTCGGCACCGAGCAATCATCCTTGTAGCTTCCAGAAGGATGAATCAGAACACAGGTGGAAGAAAACGATGGCCGAGCAGATCATCATAAATATCGTGCGCCCCGATGTCGGAATCGAATACCGCCCTGAGAGCCACGAAGCGGAGCTCGCCGATCGCCTGGCAGCATGCGAACTGACCCTCCATGCCCTGGCGCAACATGTTCGTAAGTTGAGGGGATGCTGGGTTTACCGTGTCCCGATGTCGTGGAGAACCTGGCTCGGTCGGATACCTGGAGATATGGGCTATAGGCCAGATCGCGTAGCCAGTCAGGAAGCACAAGTCATGGCCCGTTACATATCCGAAGCAATCCCCGCTGAGGGTTTATGGAGTTGCTGGAGGTAAGATGAGACGCCGCTCCCGAGTGCGCCCCTTCGTGCGCCTGATCGCCCTGTGCGTGTTCGGCCTGGCGGTCTCGCTGCCGTTCGTCTGGATGGTCAGCGCCTCCTTCAAGCCGCGCAGCGAGGTGGAAGAGGTGCGGATCGTGCCGCAGCATCCGACCGCGCGTAACTATCCCATCGTCCTCAACGAGCAGCCCGATCCTGTTACCCACAAGAAGCTCGATCTGCGGTTCGGGCGCTGGTACTTCAACAGCCTGTTCCTGGCCGCCGTCACCACATTCCTCCAAATTCTGACCAGCGCGATGGCCGCTTATGCCTTCGCGCGCATGGTCTGGAAGGGAAGAGATACGGTCTTCCTGCTCTATATCGCCACGATGATGATTCCCGGCGTGGTGCTCATGATCCCCAACTTCCAGATCATGGTCTGGCTGCGCTTCCTCAACACCTATCACGGCCTCATTCTTCCCGCCGCTTTCAGCGCGTTCGGGACCTTTTTGCTGCGCCAGTTCATGCTCTCCATCTCCCCGGCGCTGGACGAGGCGGCTACCATCGACGGCGCGAGCCACTGGGAGATCTTCTGGGAAGTCATTATGCCGCTGGCGCGGCCCGGACTGATCGCGCTGGCCGTCATTACGTTCCTGGGCAACTACCAGTCGTTCTTCTGGCCGCTGATCCTGCTCAATGACGCGCAGTACTATCCGCTCTCGGTGGGGATGCTGGCGCTGGACAGCTCGTATGGCCGGCAGACCGAGCTGATTATGGCGGCGACCGTGATGAACGTCGTGCCGCTCATCGTGGTGTTCGTTCTGTTCCAGAAGTTCCTGGTCAAGGGTCTGCAGGTGGGAGGGATCAAGGGATGAGGGGGAGCGGCATGAAGCGCGTGTTTCTGCTGTTCTTCCTGCTCTGCGTCGCCCTCTATGTGGCCGCCGAGGGGACCCTGGAGCGACCCAAGCGGGACGGCATCGTCCATATGCGCTGGGCGACCGACGACAACCCGGCCCGCAAGGTGCAGACCGATCTGTTCCACAAGCTCTATCCGCGCCTGGACGCGACGGTCGATCCGGGGCTGGGCGGCGACCAGACCAAGCTCATCGTGCAGTGCGCCACCGGCACCGGGCCGGACATCATCGACGTCTACGACCAGCAGCAACTGCATGCGCTGGTGGACACCGGCATCCTGCTGGACCTGACGCCCTACGCCAAAAAGATGGGCTTCGATCCGAGCAAGACCTATCCCGCCATCGCGCCCGCCCTGATGGTCGACGGCAAGCAGTACCGCTTTCCCTGCAACGTCTGGGCCAACTGCGTCCTCTACAACAAGCAGATTTTCGACGATCACGGCGTGCCCTATCCCAGGCCGAACTGGACCTACGCCGACTTCATCGCCACCTGCAAGCAGATTTTGAACAACCCCTCGAAGAGCGGACAGAAGCATCTGGCGGTCGCCAACTGGCTCAACACCTGGTTCGTCCAGGACCTGCTCATGGGTTACGGCGGCCGGTTCTTCACGAAGGATGGCCTGCGCTCAAGGCTCGATTCGCCGGAAGCGATTGCCACGATGCAGAAGTACTACAACCTGATGTACGAGGATAAGGTGATCCCGACGGCGGCGGAGGCGGCAGCCATGTCGTCGCAAGGGGGATGGGGCAGCTCAGGCCTCAACTGGTTCTCCAGCGGCAAAGCGGCGATGATCTTTATCGGGCGCTGGTACATCGTGCAGGTCCCTAACTACCCAAATCTGCGCGGACACCTGGGCGCCGTGCTGCTGCCGCGCGTCGGCGACCGGCCGTCGTGCGGGGTCACGGACAGCCGGGCCGCCGGCATCAACGTGAAAAGCCCGCACTGGCGCGAGGCTCTCTCCTTCCTGCAGTATCTGGCTGGTCCGGACTACGGCAAGGTGATCGTCGAGGATGGCGATTCGCTGCCGCCCAATCCGCAACTGGCTCGCACCGGCAAAGACCTGGTCGATGCGGCGGTCGAGGACCCGGCCTTCCACGCGCCTTTTATTCAGGCCATGAAGAACGCGCGCCCGCTGGACGTCAGCCCGTTTATCGACATGAGTGAGGTCGCCCGCTGGTTTTCGGAGACCATCGATAAAGTGGAGAATCGCCTGCAGACGCCCCCCGAGGCCATGCGCTTCCTCGCCGATGAGATCGATACCACGATCCGGCAGAATCTCGAACGCCGTCCCGACCTGCAGCACCGCTTTGCAGCCGTCACCGGTCGCCCCTACACGCCCGACTGGTGGCGCGCCTACCAGCCGCATTGAGCGTTTCCGTCTGCTCGGCCTAAAATGGTCGAAATCGTGTAGGCGCGCTCGTGATGCCCATTATGAAGGTTCCTAATCCCTCGCACCGGCGTCCCCACGTCGATCTCCCATCTGGGCTCCCGCAAGCTGGTTCGCCGGATAGGCGCCGGCCGAGAATCATCGTGTCCGCAGCCGAAGGACGGTGAGGGAGCGCGGCGGGAAGGTGTACGTGAATTGCGGCGTCAACCCAGATACCGAACGGGTCATAGGGATCACGCTGGCAGGGTGGGCCAGAGAGTTCTCGGCGTCCAGACTGGGGGCGGTCAGTGTCGTCGCCTGCCCCTCCGGCAGAATAGAATCGACGCCCCGGAGATGGATGGTCAGGGCGCGAGGCGTCTCCGCTCCGTTGACCACCTTCATGACGATCTCGCTGGTTTTTGCGATGCGCCCGGCGTTGGCTTCTAGAGTCGGCAGGCTGCGCTCCTCCGCTTCCTGGGCCAGCTTTCCATCCAGATAGCAGCGAAAATGAGTTCCTTCGGCTTCGATACGGATGTCGTACCAATGATCCGTCTCAATGGAGCCGGGAACGTGGCAGCCGACTTGCAGTTTCGATCCCGCTCGGCCTTCCTCAATGCCGTCTTCCCGATTGCCCCATCCGCCGAGGTTCCACCAGATCCAGTTGTCCGCGTCGCGCGCCCGGAAGAGGATGAGAAATCCCTCCGCGCCGCCCAGTTTGCGCGCTTTCAGATGGAGGGTATAGTCGGAAGCCTGCGCCAGCGCCGGATTTTTGAGCAGCGCCCGCTCGTCCTCACCCTCAGCGGTCTGGCGGTAAGCGCCATCGACGACCTGCCAGTCGCCGCGCAGAGGCTGCCAGTCCGGCGCGCCGCGCGTAAAGTCGGATTTGTAGACGGTACGCCCGTTCTGAAAGACTTCGATGTTTTTGAACTCGGCCTGCGTCCGCCAGGTTCCCAGACCGATGCCGCCCCGGGTGACTTGCGCGGGATCTTGCGGAAGGTCTACCGGCAGGATCACGTCCGGGCGATTGGCGGCGAAGACTTTCTGTACGTAATAGGAGGGCGTGCCGTAGGCGGCGGCGCTGTCGAACACGATGGCGTCCGGGTTCCAGTTGCGGTCGTTTGCGTTCACGAAGAGCGGCGCGTAGGAGGCCATCTTCACCACGTCGGCATTGCGCTCCAGGCCGGTCAGGAAGGCGGCTTCGGCCAGCGCGGCGCGCAGATTGCCCCGGCCGCAGTCCTGCGTGACGGCATACTCGCCCACGTAGACCGCCGGCCCGTTGCGGTCGTAGTCGTCGTAGAGATGCGCATTCATCCAAAACCAGCCCGGACTGTTGTAGTAGTGATCGTCCACGAGGTCCATCGGGTAGGGGCCGCGGGTATCGGCGATGATTTTGATGTCAAGGTAGCGGGCTTTTATGGCGTCATAGAAGATTCGATAGCGCTCGATGTACTGTTCGCGCGTGCCCCCGAACCCGCCGAACAGCCCGTTCTCGTTGCCGACCTCGATATATTTCAGGCCAAAGGGGGCCGGATGGCCGTTTTTGGCGCGCTGCGCCCCCCACCGGCTGGTGACCGAGCCGTTGGCGTATTCGATGGCGTCGAGCGTGTCCTGCACCCAGGGCTGCAGTCGATCGAGGGGCGCCAGGTCGTGATGGGCCATGCCGCAGTTGACCACGAAGAGCGGCGTCGCGCCCATATCTTCGCACCACTGCAGGTACTCGTGAAAGCCCAGGCCGTCGCTGGACCAGTAGCCCCAGTTGGCGTTGAGATGGCCGGGCCGCGCGGCGATGTCGCCCAGGGTCTGCTTCCAGCGGAAGGCGTTTTTGAGGGAGTCGCCGCCCTCTACGTAGCAGCCGCCCGGAAAGCGCACGAAGCCCGGATGCAGCGCGCTGACGTCCGCGGCCAGGTCGGCGCGCAGCCCGTTGGGACGGTGTTTCCAGGTCGCCATTGGAAAGAGCGAGACGACGTCCAGCCAGAGCGAGCCGGAAGCCGTCGCCGAGAAGACCAGGCGCGCGGCGGGATCGTCGCCGGTGGAAGTCAGGCGGCAGGCGAAGCGCTTCCAGTCCTGGGCCAGTCCGGCGATCTGTGCGTGAGCGTAAAGCTGCCCCTGGGCGCCTTCCAGGCGGACTTCCATCGCTTCCGGAAACGCCGCACTGCGCCGCGCGTAGAAGCTCAGCCGGTAGGAGGCGTCCCGGCGAAGGGCCATGCCCCAATAGCCTGTATTCTGGACGCCGGCGAGGCCGGAAGGAGCGGCGGTGACATCCAGCCGCAGAGAGCGCGTGGCCGCCGTTTCCGGGGGGTGGCTCGGATCGAGCGCGAGAGTTCCCTGCGCGCCCCCTTCGGTCCGCAGGGACCATCCTGGCGGCGGCTCTCCCGGCCCGACCGGCTCCGCAAAGTCGCGATTGCGCACCATCTCCGCATACAGGCCGCCGTCGCCGGCATGGTTGATCTCCTCGAAGAAGACGCCGTAGAGCTGCGGGCTGCCCGCTCTGCCGGGCCGATCCCCATGGACCGTCAGGGCCGGCGGCGCCGCGGGATCGGAAGCGGCGGAAGGGAGGCCGGGACAGGCGAGCGCCAGCGCCATGCCGGCCGATACGAGAAAAGAGGCTCGGATAAGGATCATTTCTTTAGCACCATGCAGCCGAAGATACCTCCCGCCGTCCTGCCCGGCTCGCCCTGGAAGCGGACCGTGATGGCTTTCTTGCCCTGAAGCAGCTCGGGCGGGAGCGGATAGACGACGTCGAAGAACTTACCCGGATGCGCGTTGTCCAGCCGCTGGGTCGCGATCTTCACCCCATCGACGAGGATAGCAAATTTCCGGCTATCATCATTGCCCCAGTAGGTGCAGACCAATTCCTGGGGCGCGCCGGGCAGCACTGTGATCGTGTAGGCAAACCATCCACCGTTGCGGGCGTCCCGCCAATGGCGGTCCCCGAAGTCGCCGGCGTAGGTGTCCTCGCCGGCAAAGGCGTGGTCGCGCTCGCTCTGCCGCTCGCCTGGCTGCACGGAATCGACCCTGCGGGCCGCCATCTCTTTCTGCCGCGCGATCTCGGCCTCGTAAGCCTGCTCCTTCGCCTGAAACTGATCGGGCGTCAGCACGTCCCAGTAGACGGTATAGCTGCGGTCCGCCGTTGCATAGAAGGGAATCAGGGAGATGTTTGTGCCCTCCGGCTGTCCGGTGGCGTGGAACAGGCGCGCGGAGCCGGTGAAATAGAGCGGCTTGCCGGGCTTCGGCGTCAGGCCGTCCAGAATATGGCCGTCCGTGGAGATAATATCCGGGACCGGCGCTTCCTCCTTGACCTCCCCACAGAGCACGATCGGCCCCTCCAGGAAGGCGAGCCGGTGGGGATCGTCGCGGAACGCCTCGGTGTGCAGCGCCATCGGCAGGAAGACCTCCACGGTATCGCCGGTCTTCCAGGTCCGGGAGACGGTCGCATAGCTGGAGGGCGCGCTGTCTGCCGGTGTCTCTTTGCCGTTGACGAGAATGCGGAAGCCGGATCCGACCCACCCCGGATGCCGGATGCGGAGAGCCAGCCGGACAGGGCGCTTGCAGGTGAAGACAAGCTGCGTGCGCGCCTCTTCCGGAAAGCGCGTCTCCTGGCGCAGCGTGATTCCTGTTGCCTTCCAGGTCAATTCCGAAGCGATGAACAGATTGACGAACAGGGCCGTGGCGCCGTCGTGGAAGTAGATGCTGTCGCCGTACTGCGCGTGGTTCTCGACGCCCGTGCCGGTGCAGCACCAGAAAGAGTCGGTAGGCGTGCTGTAGACCTTATGGGAGCCGGGGCGCAGGGATACATAGTAGCACATCATTCCGGTCTCCGGATTCTGGGAGGCCAGAATATGGTTGTAGAGGGCGCGCTCGTAGTAGTCGGCATATTCCGCTTTCGGGTCCCATAGAAACAGATGCCGGGTCAGCTTGAGCATATTGTAGGTGTTGCAGGTCTCCGTGGTGTGGACGCTGAGGTAGTGGGAGAGACGCTCTTTCGGGGAGAAGCTTTCGTCGTCGCTGTGGCCTCCGATGACGTAGGAGCGCTCCTGCGTCACCACGTTCCAGAAGAAGGCGGCCAGGGTGCGCAGCCGCTCGTCGCCGGTCAGCTCGTACTGGCGAGCCGCGCCGATGACCTTGGGGATCTGGGTATTGGCATGCAGGCCGGTAAGGTGGTCCTCGCCCTGCATGAGCGGATCGAGCACGGCCCTATGGTTGAACCGCAGCGACAGCGCCAGGTCGTCCTTATTCCCGGTGACCGCGTAGAGGTTTGCCAGGACCTCGTTCATACCGCCGTGCTCGGTGTCGAGCATGCTCTGCATCTGTTCGTCGCTGAGCCTGTCCGTACGGCGTTTGGCCCACGCGGCCATCTTCTGCGCGACTTCGAGCGCCTGCTTGTTGTCGCCGTAGAGATACATATCGAGGAGGCCGGCGAGGATCTTGTGGAGCGTGTACCAGGGCGCCCACACGCGCTGGCGCGCTTCGACACGGTCCAGGAACGTCTCCGGAAAGGCGCTGAGATAGCCGCTGCCGAGCGCCTGCTGGCAGCGGGCCAGCCCATCGACCACGCGATCGGCGTTGCGCCGCAGGGTCTCATCGCCCGTACTGGCGGCCATTTTGGCGCAGGCGGAGAGATAGTGCCCGACGAAATGCCCGCGCAGCTCGCAGTCCGGCGCTTCCCAGCCGCCTAACGGCGCGACGGAAGAAGGCAGCCCGGCATTCACGTAAAAGTTGTGCAGCAGCCGGTCCGGGTCGAGGCTGCGCAGGTAGCGGCGGTCCAACTCCTGGGCATGCAGGAACGGTCCATCGAGAAGGCGCACGTCGCGCAGGTCGAATGCCTGCGCTTCGATCGGGTTCATGGGCTGGATCGTTTCCATCCTTTCGGCAGGGGTTGCCTGGCAGAGCATCAGGCAGATCGCGGCGAAAAACACCTTCATCTTCTTAGTCCTCACCTATGGCGGTCGAAGACGGCCATCTGCGTCGGGCAGCCGAGCGCGGCGTCCTCCGGCCCGATGCCCGAAAAGGCGACCGTGTAGCCATGCCGCGCGGCGACGCCTTCGGCCCAGGCGCGGAACTCGGCGCGGGTCCACTCGAAGCGGTGGTCGCGGTGGCGGAAGCGTCCGGCGGGCAGGGAGGGCCAGTGCGCATTGTATTCCCGGTTGGGCGTGGTGAACACGACCCGGCGCGGCCGGGCGTGCTGGAAGACGACGGCCTCCAGCGCGGGCAGGCGCAGGGGATCCAGGTGCTCGATCACCTCGACGAGCAGAGCTACGTCGAAGCCGGAAAATCGCTCGTCCCGGTAGACGAGCGAGCCTTGCAGCAGGCGGATGCGCGCCTTCTGGCGCTCCGGAAGCGAGTCGAGCCGCAGGGTGCGGGCCGCGCGCTCTAAGGTGTGCGCCGCCACATCCACCCCGACGATCTCCGTGAGGCCGCGCTCTTTGAGCAGCAGCTCCAGCAGGCGCCCCTCGCCGCAGCCGAGGTCGAGCACGCGCCGGGCGGGCGGCTCCAGCGCGCGCACCGCCGCCAGCGCCGCCTGCATCCGCGCGTCGTTAAGGCGGATCGGCGCCTCGACGGCGCTCTCCTGCGCTTCCTGGCGCTCATCCTGCTCTTCCTGACTCTCAGGTATGTCCTCGCGGACCTCCGGCATCTGCGCCAGCGCGTCCCGCACGAGCGACTTCCGGTAGCTGAGGTAGCGGCGGGCGATCAGCTCCTTCTCCGGATGCTCGGCCAGCCAGCGCTCGCCGCGCTTGAGCAGCTTTTCCACCTCGTCTGCGCCGACGTAGTAGTGCTTGGCGTTGTCGAGAACGGGGACCAGGACGTAGAGATGCGTGAGCAGGTCCTGGACCGTCTGGCGGCCCTCCAGCGTGAGGGAATAGACGCGCGACTCGCCCCAGGCCGGGAAGCGGGCGTCCAGCGGATGGCGCTCCGTAGTGACTTCGTAGCCGAGCGGCGCGAACAGGCGCGCGATCAGCTCCTCGCCGCCGATGCAGCTGAGGGCGGGCAGGGAGGCGCGCAGCGGCATCTTCTCCGCGACGCGCTCCGGACGCTCCTTGCTGCGCCCGTTCATGGCGGTGCTGAAGGCCGCGGCGAGGGCCACGCCGAGCAGGCTGGAGGCCACGTATGGGCGATCGTTGACGTAAGGTTCCAGACCGGCGGCGCGGCGCGGACCGCGCGAAAGGACCACCGGGTCCACGTCCAGAAGCAGCGCCGCCTCACAGCGCTGCGGCGTGGCCTCCGGGTAGAAGACCGAGACGGAGCCGAACCAGAGCTTTTCGGAAAAGACGCTGGCCGGGTTTTTGTGCAGCAGATAGCCGAGATCGGTGGCGTTGCCGGCCTCGCAGGTGATGGTCAACAGCAAGGGTCTTTAGATCCTTCCGAGGAAGCGGCCTGGACTGAACGTTCCTTTGGGATCGAGGGCGCGCTTGAGCGCTTCCTGCAGGAAAAACTCTTCCTGCCGTGCTCCCCAGCGGTCGGCGTCCTCGCTGCCGGCGATCTCTTTGTCCAGGCGCGTCCAGACGAGATTGGCGTTCGGGGGCAGCATCGCCCTGACTTTAGGGACAAGCGAGGGGACGCGAATAGTTGCAGCCAGGGAGATGGTCCCGGTCGCGCAGTGGGCGGTGAGCAGGCAGTAGGGCTGCGCCTCCAGCGCCCGCACGAGATCGGGCAGGTCCGTGGGCAGGCAGGCGATCCGGCCGGCGATGGAAGTGTCGGGAGCGAGGCGGGCCTGGCGGTCGCGCAGGTCGCGAATCTGGTCCGGGGTCAGCTCGACGACGGGCGCGCTGATCCCATTCTCGACCGCCATGCGGGTGAACTGGAGGACCTGCCACTCCACGCGCGCCGCCGTGCCCTGCAGGCCGAGCGCCAGATGTGGACGGCCCTCCGGCTCGTTGGTCGCCAGCACGTAGGTGGCGGCGAGCCGGGCGGCGTGCATCTTCAGGCCGAGGGTGGCAGCCGTGACCAGGTCGGGAGTTTCCCAGGCGAGCACGCGCTCCGTTTCCGGCAGCGGTCTTACTTTGAAGGTCAGCTCGGTCAGGACGCCCAGCGTGCCCCAGGCGCCGGTGAAGAGCTTGCACACGTCGTAGCCGGCGACGTTCTTGACCACCTTGCCGCCGCCCTTGACCTCCTCGCCGCCGGTCAGGACGGCGCGCAGGCCGATGAGCAGGTCGCGCGGGGATCCATAGGCGGGCCGCCAGAAGCCGGTGGTATTGGTGGAGACGATGCCGCCGAGCGTGGCCTTATCGGGCAGAGGAGGGTCCAGGGGGAGAAACTGGCGGCGGTCCGCCAGGACTTTATCCAGCGCCACCAGCGTCATGCCCGGCTCGCAGGTGACGGTCATGTCGTCGGGCTGGTAGTCCAGCAGGCGGCTCATGCGGGCGGTAGGCAGCAAGAGAAACGGCCGGTCGGGACGCGGCGGGTAGCCGGTGTGCAGCTGCGTGCCGCCGCCGAAAGGGATCAGCGCCGCGCCTGCTTCCTCGGCCGCGCGCACCACGCCCGCGACCTCGGCCGCGCTGCCGGGCGCGACCGTCGCCAGCGCCTTTCCCTCCCAGTCTGCCTTGACCACTTCCGGCGGCAGCGCCGCCCCGGCGCGCACGTTCTCGCGGCCTACCGCGGCTTCCAGGGCCGCCATGAAGCTCTGTGTGTCCACGCCTATCCATTCCCTGCGCGCGTCGCGAAATCCTACCTGAGGTCCGGTAAGGAATCATCGACGGCTATGTCGAACACTGGAAGGAGTTCTACCGAGAAAGGGTGACAAATGAAGTCTTTATATAAACTTATAATGGGGATGGCGGTCGCGCTGCCGGCATTGGCGGCGACCGGCCGTCCTCTTGCAGCCCAGACTACGAATCAGACGGCTGCCCATAAGCGGGGGCAGCAAGCTCACGCCGCGCCGCTGCGAGTCTTTGTGCGGGATAGGAGTTCTTTGCAGGCGCCGGAGGGATGCTGCCTCGCGATTCCGGCGGGCAAAACGCTCACACGGTCGCTGGAGGTGGTCAACCACGATCCGACCGGCACGCGCCTGCAGGTGCGCGTGCTGCCGGCTCTGGTTCTGAAACCGCGCGCGCGCCGGCCCCTGCCGGCGATCGTTCGCCCGGTAACGGTTTCCACGGATAGCCACGTCCTCCTGACGCTGGACATTCCGGTCCCGCAGGTTACCGAGAATACGCTGCTATTGCTGGCGCTGAGCGTGCGCAAGGGGGGCGAGGAGCGTTACCGGGAGACCCTTCCTTTTGTGATCGTGCCGCCGGGACCGAAGGGGACGCAGGTACAGTACGAGGGCCGCGACGATAAGACGCAGGGCAACTGGCTCGACGTTTACGGCCAGCAGGGGTTCCTTTTGCCGATATCGCTCGGCACCTCCGGCTTTCAGATCGCCAGTGTCGTCATTCGCCGGGGGACCGGGATGGAACCGGCGCCTGATAGTCCCTTCGACGAGCGATTGGAAGAACAGGCCCAGTACATCAATCTCACCGGATCCCCTCTCCGAGGGAACGTAGACGATCCTCGCGTTCCCGTGGAAGGGCCCGGCTCGACCGACCGCGCGCCTCTCGCCTTTGCGCCGAAGATCGGCCTGCCGCTGCTGATGCGCGTGGATACTTCGGATGGGCAGCCGCACCGGCTCAGTCTGTATCTGCTGGACTACCTGCGGAAGGGAATGGCGATGCAGATCGAGATGCTTGACCTGCAGGGCCATCTGCTGGACCGCCGGCGCGCCGTCAATTACGGGGAGGGCGCCTACCTGCGCTACCGATTTACAGGGAACCTCATCATCCGCATCAAGGCTCTGGGCGACTATCTGCCGGCGCTCTCCGGCATCTTTGTCGATCCGGATTCCGGCGCCGGTCTTCTGTGGCACTGAAAGGGACGATCACGCGCTCCACTTCTTGCTCCCACGTGCCCGCGACCCGCACGCCGTATTCCCGCAGACCGCCGGTCGCCTGCGGGCCGGTCAGGTAAGGGCGGGCGTCCTGAGCGAATCCGCCATGAGCGTGCGGGCTGGCTTCGGCGTTGAGGAAGTGGAAGGCCACGCCCGCGCGCTCCCGGTCTGTGGTGTTGGCGCGGGTGCAGTGGGCGGTGCCGTAGGCGAAGAAGGCCACTCCGCCCGCCGGCAATTCGATGGGCACGGCGCGCTCCTCCGGCGGGTAGCAGCGGATATGGTGATCGCTGTCCGGGTCGCGGCGGTGCTCGTAGACTTCGGCGAAGCTATCCGGGATGACGTGGATGGTTCCGTTGGCGACGGTGGCGTCGTGGACCGCGATCCACATGGCCGTGCCTTTGAGCGGATCGGCAATCTGGAAGTAGGCGTTGTCCTGGTGCCAGTTCGTGCCGGCTCCGTGCCGGGCGGGCTTCAAGAAAATCTGATCCAGGTGCAGCAGGACCGGATCGCCGAGGAGCTGGCGCACGGCCTCGACGACGCGCGGCTCGAAGGGCAGCGCGCGGAAGAGGTCGCTCTTATGGACCATCGGGCAGAGCTGGAGGTTCTGCTTGACCTGGGAGGGGGTTTTGCCGTCGCCCTCGGTGGCGACGTTGCGCAGCAGGCCCTCGCGCTGGAAGCGCGCCACCTCCGCCTGCATGGCCGCCACCTCTTGCGCGGTGAAAAAGTGTGGGGCGGCCGTGTAGCCGTGCTCCTGAAAGAAGTGTATCTGCGATTCTGTCAGCATGACTTTCCCTTTTCAGCGCCGGGCCGATAAACGACCCGGCATTAAAAACGACCGTCCTCCGGACGGACCTCACCCCCTGTCTCACCACGGGCCTTGCGGCCCAGCCTCTCCTTGGTAAGGTGAGGGGAGAAGCCTCACCCCCTTAATCCCCCTCTGCTTACGAAACCCCAGTATCGGGTTGACAAAGGCTAACCCTACGGGTAGGGGCACTTTCTATCAGAGAGGGCCGATTCGGCCCGATTGCCGGACTTTTCGGGCCGATGCAGACCCTGTTGCAAGGTCTCTGTGGCCCCCTCCCTATCTCGAAAATTCAACCCGATACTGGGGTTTACCAAGGAGAGGGGGAACAGTCCGCAGGCTGGGTGCGTCCGGAGGACGCTTGTACTTATTGCCGGGTCGTTTATCGGCCCGGTAATGGGGGAGGGGCTTTTTCACCCGGTCAGATGCGTCCATCCTCGCTCGGGCCAGGGCAGGGGCGCGGCCTCGTAGCGGGCGCGGCGGGCGGCGAACTGTTCGTAGGTCGGCACGGTTTCCGGATGTTTCAGGCTGCGGACGACGAAATCCCCCTCCGGCGGATAGCAGGCGATCTCGTATTTCGGGGCGTTCGGGTCGAAGTCCTCGGGCTGCTGGTAGGCGTTGGTCGGCACGTCACGGCCCTGATAGCGCAGGTCCACGCTCCAGCGGATCCCATCCGTCGTGTTGGGCGTGGAGCAGTGGGGCGCCAGATTGGTCAGCAGCAGCGCACCGCCCAGCGGCACGGGCACCGTCACCGTCTCCTGTACCGGACGCGGCAAATCCTCCTCCACAATGGCCAGATAGCCGGTGTGGTCGCTCGTATGGTGCGGGGCCACACCGCTCCGATGCGCGCGCGGCAGCACTTGCAGGCAGCCGTTTTCCGGTGTCGCATCCACGAGAGGAATCCAGACGGTGACGATCAGGCTGTCGTCGCAGTGCGCGGCGAAGTACCCGGAATCCTGATGCCAGGGAACGACTCCTCGGTCCAGGAAAGGCACTTTCGGACGGATGCGGTAGACGCTGGAGCCGACGATCTCCGGCCCGACGAGGGCTTCGATGATGTCGAGGAGGCGGGGATGGGTAATGATCTGAAACATCTCCCGGCCCGCGTGGCCGCCGTCGCTTTTGCCTTCGATGGCGCGCAAAAAATCGCCCAGAAGCTCCGGATGGTCGGATAGGAGTCGGGTCAGGCGGGTCTCGAAAGATTCGTCCGCGTGCAGATCGGTGATCTTGCCTTCCGCGGCCAGGTGTTGCGCGGCAGCCTCCACGATCCCGGCGATCTCCTGCCGCAGCGGCTCCAGCTCCGCAGGCGCGAAGAGATCGGGGAGCATGAGATAGCCCTCGTCGAAGAAATGCGCGCTCTGATCGGAAGTCAGGGGGCTGGTACGCTTTGGCAGCATGGCTTTTCCCGGTGAGAAGGGCTCCTCTAAGGATCGATAAATCTATTCGTGTCTAAACGGAGGAAAGCGGCTTCGGCTCCAGGGTCTTGAGGCGAGCGCGCTCGGCAGAAGGCAGGGAGGCTGTCAGATGTCCCCAGTAGGCGGGTGGGCTGACCGGCTCGCCGAGGAAGGTGAAGCCGCCCTCGCCTAAATGTAATGTGCCGGTCTCGGTATAGCTATCCCAGCCCAGCCGCTCGCGGGCAGCGATCATTCCCCGGACCAGCGACTCCCGCTCCGCGCCCCATCCCGGCTTCGATTTGACCCACTCCTCGCCAGTGTGGGCGTAGGCATCCTGGTACGCTTCTTCGGCCAGATAGTGAATATAGAAGATGCGGCGCTGGCGGTCGGAAAGGTTCGGCTGGGAGCCATGCGGCGTAGAGAGCGCGTGGAACAGGACGTCGCCGGCTTCCATCTCGATCGGCTGCGCGCCGTAGTGGGTGAAGAGGTCTTCGGCGGAGAGATCGGCGAGATCGACGTGGCCGACCAGATGACGGCCCGGAATGGCCCAGACGCAGCCGTTGTCCGGTCCGGAATGATCGAGGTAGATGTCGGTCGTGAAGTTGGGGATGGGGAAAGTGGTGTGACGCCGGGGATCGCTATAGGGCGGGTCCTGATGCCATCGCACGGCCGCGCCCTGGCGGGCGATCTTGACCACCAGCGAGTCGTTCCAGGGATAGAAAGCCTGCCCGATGCACTGGCCGATGTTCTCCATCAGCGCTGGCTTGACGGTCACCGCCTGAAAGACGTCTCCACGCGCCCACATCTGCTCGGACCGCCAGTAGACGTCCTTGCCGTCTGGGCCAGGCGTGTAGAGATGGCCTTTGCCGCGGCGCGCCTCGCCCTCTGCCTGCACCGCATCTACGGCTTCTATCAGGCAGCGCAGCTCCTCGCCTTGAAAGACGCCGCGCATGATGAGGTAGCCGTTGGCATGAAAGAAAGCGATCTGCTCCTGCGTCAGCATAGGCCGGGTTCCCTTCCTCGTATGGGATCATCCATCGGCCATTATACCCGACCGTTCCAACTTGGTGAGGCTCTCACCAGTTGAAGAAGGAGAGCTTCTTCGGCGGCTGTCGAGTCGAAAAACAAGGCCGCCTCTCTTCATACCGAACGGCCTTCTGCCGATATAGTAGGAGATCAGTTTGACTTGCACGGCGAACCAGAGATGGGGTTCAAGCGACGGCGAAATCAGTATAGGGGCGCAGTTTAGGATGGTGAAACGCCAGCACGATGTCCTCTTTGGGCACGCCCAAACGCATCAGCTCTTCTGCGATCCCATCCTCCGTCCAGTCCTCTTCGATCCAGATTTTTTCCTGTTTGATACAGACGTACAGGATCGGCTTGAAGACCCGCTCCTTGCCGCGCCATCCTATATCCACCAGGAGATAGCGTGCGTTGGCGTCGTCGCCGAGGAATTGCGTTTCTACATTCGGGCCTACCGAGCCATGAACAAAGTAGGGCGATGAACAGATCACCTTGCGGACGAGAGCACGATACGTGTTCAGTCTATCCATCGAACGACCTCCTCGGCCAGAATATCCACCACAAGCATCGCTAGCCGTAACTTTTCTGCAATGCGCTGAAACACTTTGCGCTGGGACAATCTTAAGTGAGCTTCCTCGGATAAGGCCAGATACAGCCGGCGCTCCGGTGCAGTCGCCTGCAAGATATCCCGATAGATTTCATACTGCCCAACGGCGGCTTCCAGGTCTTTGATCAGGGAGGAGCCAAGAAAGCTTTTGACCTCGACCACAATCTTGACCCCATCGCGCTCTGCAGCAAGAGGGCGTTCCGCCGCGAGATCGGCGTAAAGTTTCTCCCCTTCAAAATCCAGAGTGTAGGGATCATCCGTGATCGTCCAGCCGTCTTTGATCAGAGCAAGCTTGACGGCATCGTGGATTTTATCGTCGGCAGGCATCTGCGCGTCTCCAAAAACAGGCGAAGGGAGAACAACACATCTTCCTATCTATGATACCTTACGCGTGGGAAACGGCTACATATCCCGTACATAACTTTAGTGGCGCTTCAGTTCGACAGTAGTGAAAGAAACATTACCACCTGGAGCAAGCCTTCGATGGGCAGGCTCTCACCAGATCCGCATCGAGGCACGAAAGAGCGCGCTCAACTCGTCCCGGCCGGCTGGGATGGGCGAGAGTTTGGTGACGCGGTGCTGCGGCAACGTCCCTTCTACCAGGGCCGGGATGTCCGCTTCCGTGTAGCCGACAGCCTCCAGGCCGTTGGGCACGTCCAGGACGCGCATCAGTTCCGTGACCCGGCTCGCCAGGATTTCGCCGGCGGCTTCGGCAGGAACATCCGTAACGGATGCGCCCAGCGCAGCGGCGGCGCGCAAGTGTCGTTCTGGTGAGGCGGGAGCCGTAAACCGAACTACGGCCGGCGTGTGCAGGATCACGGAGATGCCGTGGGGGATCAGCGGGTGATCAATCGCATAACCGGGATGGCGGTAGCTTTTTACCATGCCGGCCACCGGATACGACATGCCGTGTGGCAGGTGCACGCCTGCGTTGCCGAAACCGATCCCTGCCATCGCCGCCGCCAGCATCATCTGGCCGCGCGCCTCCTCATCCGAGGGGTCACGCACCGCGCGTACCAGGTAGCTATTCACCAGCTCCAGTGCCCGAAGCGCCCAGATGTCGCTGATCGGATTGGACCCCTGGTAGGCGGGGCGCTCCAGCGGACGCGCCGGCCTGGGGCGCTGGTTATAGGGAGCCGCCGTGTAGGACTCCAGGGCGTGGCTCAAGACATCCAATCCGGTGGAGGCGGCGACTGCGGGCGGAAGCGAGCGGGTGTTCTGCGGATCCACCAGGCCGAGGGTGGGTTTGAGGGTGCGATGGGCGATGCCCGTCTTCGCCCGGTTCTGCAGGTAATCGAAGATCGCCACGCCGGTCGTCTCACTGCCCGTGCCGGCCGTGGTCGGAATAGCGATCAGCGGCTTGACGGGTCCCGGCACCGGAAGGCCCTTGCCGATGGGCGCGTTCACGTAGTCCAGGAAGTCGGCGGGGTAGGTGGAATAGAGGTTGGCGGCTTTGGCCGTGTCGATAGTGCTGCCCCCGCCGACCGCCACGAACGAATCGAAGGAGTCCGCCGTGGCCGCCGCGATCGCCTCCTGAAAACTGCTGTCCGTCGGCTCGACGGCGATGCGGTCGAAGACTTCGTAGGAGACGCGGGCTTCTTGCAGCGCCTCGGCGACCACCTCGCCCACAGGCAGCGCGCGCACGGCCGGGTCGATCAGCACCAGCGTTCGGCGTGCCCCCAGATCGCGTAGATCCATCCCCACTTCCTGCGTGACTCCGGGTCCGAAGCGCACGTTCGAGGCGGAAATCTGGTAGGCGGTGTCCTTCTCCATGAGCCTAATCCCTCCCTTTCGATCCGCGCCCGCCCTCTGGGGAATGCGCGCCGACCTCACGCCGCAGGCTGCACCACGTCGGGCCGGCTGCCGACGGAAGGCGGCGCCAGGATGCGGCGCTGCTGCTCGGTCAGGTTCGCATAGTCGTCCAGGTTGTAGTAGTTCTGGGACCACGCCGAATGGCCCGGGCTGTATTTGTACAGCAGCGCCCGCCGCTCGTGCCTGGCGCGCCAGGTCATCGTGCCGTGGATCAGCGCCTCCGTGAAGAACAGGGCGTCGCCGGCCTCGACCGCCGGCTGAACGACATAGGGAGCCGGGCGCTCGAACCGGCGTACATCGGAGGGGATGGCGTCGAGAAAGTGGCTCTTGTGCGTGCCCGGAATACAGGCGAAGCCGCCGTCGCCCTCTGCGGCGGGCGTCAGGAAGAAGGTGATGACACAGAGGCCGTTGCGAATCACGCCATCGCGGTACTTATACCAGTGGTCGCCTTCGTGCCCCTCGCCGCCGTGCAGGCTGCCGCCGGCATCGCCCTCCTGCATAAAGATGCAGTAGTCGTGGTCGAGCCGGAACTTCGAGTCGATCAGCTCGACCAGATAGGGCACGATCCGGGGATGGTCGATGAGCGCCTGGTAGGGAGGTCCCCAGGTGGAGACGCGGCTGCTTTGCCTGCCGGTGACGCCGGCGGGGCGCGCGAACTTCTCGTCGGCGATGGCGTTCAACGCGGCCACCTCCGCCGGGGTCAGGACGTTCTTGATCACCAGATAGCCCTGCAGGTCGACCAGAAATTTCTCTTCCGGAGTCATCGCGTTTTCTTCCTTGCGCTCCTTCGTAAGCCTCTCGGAATATGTATCAGAATTCGCTATTCAACGCCCGACTCCTTTTTCCCTTATCAAGAGGAATTTGCGAACGGCGAATCGAAGACAGTTTCATGACACCTGGGCTGCCTGACAATGGCGAGCGCGATCTGGAAAAAGCGCATCTGTTGATCCTGCGCGGAGCTTACGACGAGGCTCAGGCGCTGCTGGAGCGTCTGTCGCAGGCCGGGACGCCGCCACAGGACATCGATCCCCTGCTGGCTATGATCCGCACGCGACAGGAGCAGGTCGATAGCGGCGATGAGCGCCGGCGCGCCTGGCGTTACGCGCTGCGCATGCAGACCTCCGCGGCGCGGATCTGGAGATTCGTGCTGGCGGCGCTCCTGGCTGTCTATGCCGGCTGGACTTTAACCGTTGCCATCAAGATGGGCCGCGAGCGGGGCTTCGCAACGGTGATTACGACGCAGGTAGGCGGGCCGACGATGAGCGAGCGTGTGGGCCAGACGCATCCCTGGACGCGTCCGATCTATGTCGATGTCATCTACGCGCTCGTTCTGCTGTTAGTGGCGGTTGTGGCTATGGGAGTGATACTATGGGTTTCCAAAGGCGCCGCTCAGTGGGAAGAGCTCGACTCGGCTGACGCGACGGCCTCGACTGCCTGGAGATGGCCGTTCAACTGGTAATCCGGCCGACGATCTCGGCCTGATACATGCAAGCGGCCACAATACTTCTGGAAGTCGCCTCTGTCTCGGATCGTCCTCGATGACGGCTACGCCGCGGCGGACCACGAGTCGAAGGGCGTGACGGCGCCGCGCAGGTCTTCGCTCTCCGAGGGAAAATCCGAATCGTCGGAGTCGTCCGCAACGACGGCAGGCGCGGGACGGGGAGGCGCCTCCGGGCCGACCTGGTTGCCGCCATTGGATTTGGCGATGTAGAGGGCGCGGTCGGCGTGCGCGACCAGATCGGCGCGCGTGAGGCCGTGCTGCGGATAGGAGGCCAGGCCGATGCTGAGGGTCAGGTGGACGGAACGGCCGTCCACCGTCTGGAACGTATGCCCGGCGACGGCGCTGCGCAGGCGCTCGGCCACGAGCTGCGCCGACTCGTACTCGGTGCTCGGCAGGATCAGGGCGAACTCATCGCCTCCATAACGCGTCACGATCTCGGACGCGCGCACGCATTGGCGCAAGAGCGCCGCGAGGTCGTGCAGAATCCGGTCTCCGTGGATGTGCCCGAACCGGTCGTTGATTTCTTTGAAGTTGTCCAGATCGACCATCATGATGGTGGCTGCCGTCTCGTGACGCTCTCCACGCCGCAGCTCGTCCTCAAGGCGCACCAAAAAGTAACGATGGTTGTAGACCTGCGTCAGCTCGTCGGTGAGCGCCAGGGTTTCGAGGGTCTGGAAGGCCTCCGTGCGCTCGATGCTGCCGGCGGCCTGCTCGGCCAGGAGGGTCAGCAGGCGCAGATCGTCCGCCGTGAAGGCGCCCGGCTCCGTATGGCTCGCGGTCAGCATGCCGATCAGGCGGCCCTGCGCGCGGAGCGGGGCGGCCAGGAACGAGCGCACGAACGGCAGGATGGCTTCGGCGTTCATCAGGCCGCGCTCGCGCTCCAGATCGGGCAGGAACAGCGGCTGCGCGCCGTCCGCAATCCAGCCGGAGATGCCCGGCCAGGACGGGAAGGTGAGGTAGTCGACCAGGTTGATCAGCCGTCCCTCGGTGGCTTTCGCCTCGATGTACTTTCCTTCAGGGTCCATCAGGAACAGTGTGCTGTCCTCGGAGCCGAGGACGCGTTGCGTATGGGCGACGACGACCGGGCCGATCTGCTCGACCTCGTTCAGGTCCTGCAGCCGCCGGTTTATCTCGTAGAGCAGGGACGTCTCGCGCACGCGCTGCTGGAGATGCACTCTTTGCTCCACGCTGCGGAGGGTAGCGGCAATGGAGGCGGCCAGCGCCTGCAGCCGCTCGCCGTCCTCGGCGGAGAAGGTGGCTCTGCCACGCGGCGCGCACACCCCGACAACCCCCACGATATCCTCTCCTGCGGCCTGGCTGCCTGCCATGCGGGGCAGCAGGACCACGATCGGAGGACTGTGGAAGGCTGCCGCCAGACGCAACTGCTTCACGCAGCGCTCCCGCAGCGTTTCGACCGGCCAGACGGGGAGCGGCTCCGCGCTCAACGGAACGGCGACGCTGCGCTCGGCGGCCTGAACGGTCAGCTTGTGGCCGTCTTCCAGCCAGAGCGCGCCGCTGTCGGCTTCCAGGAGGTCCAGGACCACGCTGAGGATGCGGGCGTAGAGATCGCGCGCGTCCGCTTCGCCGTCCAGAGCCACGACGGTCTCCAGCAACTGCTCGACGGCGCGCTCGATGCTCGGCCGCTCCGCAGGGGTGGCCGGCGGCGCCCACGCTCCGGCGTCTTCTACGCTCGGCGTCGGATAGGAAGCGACTTCCTGCAAATCTGCCTCCATCGGGGCAGGCTGGGAATCGGCTTCCGCTTCCTCGAGGGAGGAGGCCGGCTCCGGCGCCTCCGCCGCCAGCGGCCTTGCCTTTATCGGGGCCGCAGAGCCTATCGGCGGAAAGGACATCAGCAGCTTGATCCCTTGCTGGGCGGCCGAATCGGGAGAGGGCGTGGACGCGGAAGGCTCGAAGGAGGTCTCGTCAGGCTCTGTGTCTTCGACTTTCGGCGCGGCGGTAAGGAAGGCCGGCAGGGAGATCCGGCTGCGTGTCCACTCCAGCAGCGAGGCGGTGGTCAATAGCCCCGTTCCCACGGCAGCCGCCGGGTGGAAGCGGAACAGCAGGGCGGTGACGGACAGGAGGCAGAGCGCGGCGGCTCCGAAGGTCCCGAACAGGGCGTACCCTTCTACCACGCCGGCAGGCAGCAGCAGCAGGAACGGGCTGCGAAAACTGCCGCAGGCATGGATCATCAGGACGCCGAGCAGCAGATCGGCGCCGGCCGCCACAGCTCCCACGAGATCGTCGGTAAGAAAGGCATCGATTTTGGATCTGGAAATCTCCCGGCCCGGCCAGAGGGACCGAAAGAGGACGGCCATACTGAGCAGCGACCCCAGCGCCGCCACTTCCACGGAAGCTGGAATATAGCGATGGAAGAACAGGCAGGTCGCCAGGAGGACGACAAGCCAGACGGCCAGACGCCCCTGCGCCACAAGCCGAAACCAGGCGCTATCCCGTGTTGCGACAGAGTCTCGCTCGGCCAGGGCTTTACCCCAGGCTGTCACCCCTTCGCGAATATTTTCCCACATTCTCCGCTTGCCTCTCCCTGATAACCGCCTTTCGCCGGTATTCTTGCCGATATTATCGGCAGAAATGCCTGCGCAAATGAGGCCCGGCAGCCCGGTGAAATATGTAGATTTCCAGGAATAATTCGGGAAGGGAACCCGGTTGATGACCGCGTATAGCTATTTTGATCGTTTTTGTGTTCGACACAGACGGGAGGAGAGGGGGAGGATGGGCCAACTGACGCGCCGGGATTTTCTGGAGCGATCCCTGGCAGCCGCGGCAGCCGCGCTGGCGGGCAGCGTTGGGGAAGAAAGGGCCGATGCCGTTCCGCGCCGGCGTGGCAGCCCCAACGAGCGGATCGCCGTTGCCTGCATCGGTCTTCACGGCCGGGGCATGGACCATGTTCGGGGCTTTATGAGCCGGAAAGATGCGGAGGTGGTCGCGCTCTGCGATGTGGACGAGAGCGTGCTGGGCAATGCCGTCCGGGCCGTCGATAAGAGCGGACGGCCTGCGCCGCAAGCTTTCCAGGACCTGCGCCGCCTGCTGGAAGACAAGACAATCGACGCGGTCTCCATCGCCACGCCCAACCACTGGCACGCCCTGGCCGCGATCTGGGCGATGCAGGCCGGCAAGGACGTCTACGTGGAGAAGCCGGTCAGCCACAACCTGCGGGAGGGACGGCGGATGGTCGAGGCCGCGCGCCGGTACGGGCGAATCTGCCAGGCCGGGACCCAAATCCGCTCTCAGCGCGGCGCGCAGGAGGCCATCGCCTTCATCCATGCCGGCCACATCGGCAAGGTCACCCTGTCCCGCGGCCTCTGTTACAAGCGGCGCGACAGCATCGGCAAAAAGCCCGACGGTCCCGTTCCGCCCGGCGTGGACTACGATCTGTGGCTCGGCCCCGCTCCCGTCCGGCCCTTCAATCCCAACCGCTTCCACTACAACTGGCACTGGAACTGGGACTACGGCAACGGCGACCTGGGCAACCAGGGGGTCCATCAGATGGATGTGGCGCGCTGGGCGCTCGGCAAGGACACGCTGCCGGCGGGCGTGATGGCCCTCGGCGGACGGTTCGGCTACGCGGACGACGGCCAGACGCCCAACACGGAGCTCTGCTTTTACGACTACGGCGATAGCCACCTGATTTTCGAGGTGCGGGGGCTGAAGACGGAGCCGCTGCAGGGCGTCACGATCGGCAACCTCATCTACGGCACGGAGGGCATGGTCGCTTTCACCAGCTACAGCACGGCGGTGGCCTTCGATAACGCCGGCAACACGATCGCGCGCTTCTCCGGCGAAGGCGACCACTACGGCAACTTCCTGGACGCCGTCCGCAGCCGCCGGTCGTCGGATCTGACTGCCGACATCCTGGAGGGCCATCTTTCCAGCGCCCTCTGCCACCTGGGCAATATCTCCTACCGCCTGGGCCGCCCGCAGCCGTTCTCGGCCAAAACGCAGGCGTTCGGGGACGACAAGGAGGCCTATGCGACCTTCGCCCGGTTCGAGCAGCATCTGGCCGACAATGGCATTACGCTCCAGGAGACCGACTACTTCCTCGGCCCGCGCCTGAAATTCGATCCGCACGCCGAGCGCTTCGCGCATGCCCCGCAAGCCAATGCGCTATGCACCCGTCATTACCGGTCTCCGTTTGTAGTGGCCTGACCCCTCTTTGGCCTGCTCCTGTCGCCATTCTGATTTTTCTCTCCGGATGCCGTCACCGATCGGATTGCCGTTAGCGGTGTATACTGATAATAGCTGCCAGGGATTACGGGACCGTTCCGGTTCTTGCATGTTCTTTTGATTGTATCGGGCGACTGAAGTCGCAGCAACAAAGGCGCGAAGTCGCCCTTCGGCGACTGGTACCGCCAGGATTTTCCCCTGCTCTTAAGTTGGTAGCAGCTCAGAGGGCAGGAAAAACTTGACAATGGTAGTCCGCGCAGGCGGACTTTGGGCATGGGGTAGGGGCCCCAGGGGCTGCGACTTCAGTCGCCCGATAGGAGGCGCTGCGTCCGGTTCCCCTCGATCCTTTCGACGGCAAGCCGATCCGCTACCGGCGGGAAGGCAGCGGGTTCGCAGTCTACAGCGTCGGGCCGTCGGGTACGTTCAATGGAGGGACTCCAGACAAGAAGCCCGGCAATCTGGAGACGGTCTTCCGCTATCCTTTGCCGGCCTATTATCGAGCGAAGTGAGCGGTTAGATGCTGGATAGGAGGCGCATGAGCGTTTCAACCGGGGTATGGGTTCTGATCGGCGCTGTGCTGTTGTGCGGGACAGTGCAGGGTGGTGGCGCGAGCACGCGCTTCTCCGGCAGGCGGCCGCACGCCGATTTCTATGTCTCTCCACAGGGCCGGGACGACTGGTCCGGACGGCTGGCCGCGCCGAACTATGCGCACACGGATGGACCGTTCGCTACGGTTGCACGGGCGCGAGACGCCGTCCGCGCCCTCCGGCAGAAGAGTGCTCGTCCTAAAGCCACGTTGGTGCTGCTTCGCGGCGGCGTCTACCGGCTGACGGAACCGCTCACGTTCGGGCCGGAGGATTCCGGCACGGCAGAAACGCCCATCGCCTACGCCGCCTATCCCGGCGAGACGCCCATCCTGAGCGGCGGAGAGCGGCTGACCGGATGGCAGCCGGTTGAAGGCGGCCTCTGGAAGCTCGCCCTGCCGGATGTGAAGGCGGGCCGGTGGCATTTCCGCGAGCTGTTCGTGAACGGCAGGCGCGCCGCGCGAGCGCGCCTGCCCCATACCGGTTTCTATACCATCGCCGATACCATCCCGCCGCCTTCCCAGGCTCCCGGCTATACTCAGTTCCGCTACACGCCCGGCGACCTGAATCCGGCCTGGCACAATCTGGCCGACGTGGAGGTGGTCAGCATCCACATCTGGAGCGCATCGCGCCTACGGATCGCCGCGCTGGACGAGGCCACGCATACTGTCACTTTTACCGGCTCGACCGGCTGGCGTGAGTTTTGGGCCGCGCTGGCAAAGGGCAACCGCTACTACGTGGAGAACGTGCGGGAAGGACTGGATGCGCCGGGGACCTGGTATCTGGATACGGCAGAGGGCGCGGTCTACTACCATCCCCTGCCGGGCGAGGACGTGGCGCGGGCAGAGATCGTCGCGCCGCGGCTGGAACAGCTTCTTCACCTGATCGGAGACGCAGCGCAACGCCGGTACGTCACGCACCTTATATTTCGCGGGCTGTCGTTTCAGCATACGGACTGGCCGCTGGCGCCGCAGGGCTATTTCTGTCCCCAGGCGGAGGTGCTTCAGCGCGGCTCGATCCTCGCGGAAGGCGCTCGCGACTGCCATTTCGAGGGCTGCGAAGTGGCCCATATCGGCGGCTATGCTATCGAGCTAGGACGCGGCTGCAAGCAGAACCGTATCGCCGGCTGCCGCCTCCACGACTTGGGGGCGGGCGGGGTCAAGCTGGGCGAGACGGCCATCCGGGATTCGGACGAGGAGGTCGCCTCGGACAATACCGTAACGGACTGCGCGATCTTCGATGGCGGGCAGGCCCATCCGGCGGGCGAGGGCATCTGGGTCGGCCAGAGCCCGGACAACCTGCTGGCCCACAACGCGATCCACGACTTCTTCTACACGGGCATCTCACTCGGCTGGACCTGGGGCTACGGTCCGAGCAAAATGCAGCGCAACCGGGTGGAATACAACCTCATCTACAACATCGGCCGGGGGCTGTTGAGCGACATGGGCGGCATCTACACGCTCGGCGTCTCGCCCGGCACGCGCCTGAGCCATAACATCCTGCACGACATCCTCTCTTACGACTACGGCGGCTGGGGGATCTATTTCGACGAGGGCAGCAGTCAGATCGTCGCGGAAGATAACCTCGTCTATAACACAAAGACCGGCGGCTTCCACCAGCACTACGGCCAGGACAACCTGGTGCAGAACAACATCTTCGCCCTGGCGACACAGGCGCAACTGCAGCGCACCCGTCCGGAGGACCATCTTTCGTTTACCTTCCGGCGCAACATCGTCTACTGGAACCGGGGCGATCTTCTCAACGGGAACTGGCAGGACACGGCGCACTTCCATATGGACGACAACCTCTACTGGGACGCGAGCCGGCGCCCGATCACCTTTGAGGGCAAGTCCTTCGCGGAGTGGCAGCGGCGGGGCGAAGACGTCCATTCCAGGATCGCCGATCCACTCTTCGTCGCTCCCTCTCGCGCCGATTTTACCCTCCGGCCGGATTCGCCCGCGCTCGCGCTCGGCTTCCAGGCCATCGACCTGCGCGGGGTCGGGCCGCGTGACAGAGCGGCTTTCAACCGGTAATCCCATAGAGTTCTATACCCATGCGCTGAGAGGCAAATTGGTTTGCGCTCACGCATGAGATTTGTCAGGGACAGCGCTAATGAAAGTCGTTCGGCTTCTTTTGTTGGTCCTGGGAGCCGCGTGGAGTCTGGAGGCTGCGGCGGCGCTCACGCTTGCGCCGTGGAAGGGCGCCTTGCCGGATGGCGGCCCTGGAGGGAAGAGGCCACGGATTCCGGCGCTTTTGCCGTTAGAAGCCGAGATCATCCGAAATCCCTTCGCCCCGAAAAGCCGGCGCGAGGACCTCCGCTCAAGTATCGCCCGGCATATCGCACACCGGCACCTACTGTCCCTGCTGCCCGCTCCGGACGCAGGCCGTCTCTCGGACGTCGCCGGCGCGGGCATGGGATGGGCGCTGCCGGACCGAACGTACTGGCAGCGTATTCCATCGGCGGCCCAGCAAATCCCCAAGGACTGGTCCGGCCTGCCCGTCGTGCGGTTCCCCAACGCGGAGCTGGGCGGCATTCGAGAGATACGGCTGCGCGCCGGTCCGGAATACGATCAGTGGCTGCTCAAGGATCCCCTGCATGGCCTGACGGCGTGCATCAGCGTGCAGCGGATCACCCACCGCGTCTACTTCATGGAGATCGCCCGCAAACAGGATGGATCGTGGCATTTGCAGCCTTCTCAAGACAACTGTTATTCCTGTCATCCCAGCGGGCCGCGCGTCATCCGGCCGCTCGAAGAAGCCCACGTCGATCCGGCCACGTTAGCGCGCTTCAATCGCCGCATCCTCGCATACGGCGCCTGCGATTTCGGCTCCAGCGTCGATCCCGCCCTGCGCGGCGAGCCGGTCACGGATACGCGCTGCACCGGCTGCCACGACGACGTCCGGCGCGGCAAGCTCTACGCCATCAACGCTCGTGCCATTCACTTTAAAATGGACCTGGAAGACTCGATGCCACCGAAATAGACCTCACCCCCTGACCCCTCTCCTTACGAAGGAGAGGGGGAATCATAAGGAGGGGGATTTGATTTTCTCACCTGGTCATAAAATGTAGAGGGGGTTGTGGCAGACGTAGCGGTCGAAGCGGCCGAACGGGCGTGAGCTCATGAACAGGTATTGAAACACGATCTGCCAGCCGCAGTCCAGCAGCCAGCGGAGTACGGTCTCATTGGTACCGGCGAGCGCCCAGTACTGCTGCACGGTGTCCAGAGGTTCCAGGGGGTCGTCTTTAAGAAGCGCCCTGGCGACGTCGGCGGCGTGCATGAGCATGCGGGGTAGATCGGCGGGATCGCGGGCGAGCACAGGCCCGCTGCTGGTCGCGCCGATATAAGCATAGCCGGCGATCTCGCCGTCTCCGAGAGAGGCAGACCGGCGAAACAGCCGGGCGGTCCCGTTCGGGCCGCCCATCGCCTGCTCCCAGAAATCGTGCTCCTGGGACCGGGCGTAACCGACGATCTCACGGTCCAGCGCATCGAGGGCTGCGGCGATCTCCGGCGTGCGGACCAGGGGCTCCGCGCGCAGTTGGGAACTGCTCTGGTTAGATATAACGCCCGGCAGCGTGAGCGCCGCGTCTTCGATAGGCATGAAATGTTGCCGGGCGCTGCACAGGCTTATCAGCGGCCCGGACAGCAGCAGCATGGGGATACGCGGGAAGCAGCCGGCCTTGCGCACATAGAGGGAGTCGGCGCCCGGATGCTGGGAAGCGAGCACCATGCGCGTCTCCGCTCCGGCGGCAGCGCCATCGGCCAGGCAGCGCTCCAGCAGCGCGCTGCCGATGCCCTGCCGGTGATGGCCGGGCAGGACGAAGAACTCGGTGAGGCTCCAGACGGTATCGCGCACGACACTGCGCGCATACCCGATGACGCGCGGGGCGCCGAGCAGCGGCGTGTCCTCCGCGATCCAGAAACTGGTGTCGGGAGCCGTTCGCAGGTGCTGGCGCAGCAGCACATGCTGCGACCACTGCATGTCGTAGTTCATCGCCCGCCGCATCACGTCGAACGTGGCGAACTCGTCGTCCGCCAGGCCGCGTCGCAGCCGAATTCCGCGCGGCAGCGGGCGCTCCCCCTCCTCCCGTGCTTCCTGCGTGAAGGCCATGCTCACTTCCTCGTTCCACTCTCCAGAAAAACAGGGTCCGGCATAGCTATCTATTCGCGATGGGCGGCCTTGTCTCCTTGTGCCGGACCGGTGGCAGATCGCTTCTTTTAGTACGCGCTGTTTCCCGATTGGTTACGCAGCGTGGAGAGCCATACGAGGAAAAGGGAAGATGCCGTCAATAGCGAATAATGCTTAATGAATCCCAGATAGTGAAGGAAGGATGCCGTGAACGCACGCAGCCTCGTTCGAAGACTGGTCCCTTTTGCCGTGAGACTCGAAGTGCGACGCATGAAACGCTGGCCTGCGTGGTTGGTGGAGCGGTCTACACTGGCCCACACCCGGCTCTCTTTAGGAGATCGGGAGAGGTTTAACTACCTGCTCGCCTGCCATCAGTCTCCGCTCGATCGCACGCCGGGCACCGCTCCTCCGCGCCTTCAACGTGGTAAGGAGCGCAATATCTCCCTGGCCGCTTCCATGCTCGACGGACTCGTCATCCAACCTTTCGAGATATTCTCCTATCACCGCGTGGTCGGGCGTCCGACTCGCTGGCGCGGATTTCGTCCCGGCCTGGAGCTACGCGAAGGCGCGCCGTCTTGCGGCGTGGGTGGGGGCTGCTGCCAGATATCCAATATGCTGCATTTGTTGGCGCTGCGCAGCGGCATGAAGATCGTCGAACGCCATCGGCACGGCCTGGATCTCTTCCCGGATCACCAACGCACGGTCCCTTTCGGGTGTGGGGCCACTATCTTCTATAACTATGCCGACCTGCGCTTTGAAAACCCGCTGTCGCAGCCGGTCTTGCTGCGCCTTACCATCCAGAATCGGATGCTCGTGGGCGAGATATGGACCACCGACGATCCGGGCTGGACGGTGGAAGTCTATGAAGTGGGGCATCGGTTTTTCCGCGAGGGTGAGCACTGGATGCGAGAGAATCATATCCACCGCCGTTTCCGGCTTGCCGATGGAAGCGTGCTGCTCGATGAGGAGGTCGCACACAATCGCGGGCGGATTTTGTATGAACCGCCGGAGGAAGCCTTATGTGGCGAGCCGTAGCCAAGGGTACTCTGCTTTTCGCGTTCGGACGGGCGCCGGGCGGAGCGCGTCTCTATCGCAACCTTACCCGCGACCGAATGGGAACTCAGGCGACGCACGTCGACAAACTGCGCCGGGTGTGGCCGGGTTACGTTCAGGTGTGGCGCTCGCGCTGCGGCCTGAGCCTGGATGGCCTCGATGTTTGGGTCCATGAAGGCGGCTGGACCCCCTTCCCACTGCTGGTCAACTACCTGCTGACCGGGAAAGGCGGCGTTGTGACGAACACACAGGGCCGCGTGCTGGACCGTTATCTGGCCCGTGCCGTAGAGGGCGCCTTGACGATTGAAGTGCCGGAGGAACTGATCTGTCCAGAAAGACGCCGCTATATCGAGCCGTTACGCTAGTGTGATCACGTGGAAGCGGCGGTCGCCGCCGTCGAGGGGAAGGTCTATGCCGGCGTAAATGCCGGCGCGCTGCCTCTGGCCTCAGAATCGATCGGTCTTTGCCACTCAGGCGGCGCTCTGGAGCACTACCGGCCGGAAGCCCTCTCTGCTTTCCTGGCCGAATGCTACCGCATCCTGCGGCCCGGAGGAGTCCTGTCGCACGTCTTCGACCACCGCGACCATCTGCGTCATGCCGACCGGCAGTGGCCTTTCCTGGCGCATCTTGCCCTGCCCGGTCCGCTCTACGCCCTGTTATGCGGGCATCCACTGCTCTATCATAATCGTTTGCTGCCGGGCGAGATCATGGCGCTATTCGAGTCGGCCGGGTTCGAGCAGATCGCCGTCCGGCGGCTGATCCTGCCGGACTCCCGCTACGTGGAGGGTGATGAGGCTCTGCAGGGTCAGCCCGGCTTGCGCCGATCTTACCTCGCCCGCCGTTTCCGTCACGCTGCGGAGGCCGACCTGCGCACCGCCGCCGCGCACTACCTTTACCGCAAGCCGTAATTTAGAGGGGGCATGGCCCTCCTCTAATCGCTCGGATGTTTAAGCAAAACGTGGGAGGTGAGAGCATGCAAAAGCTTTTTGCGGCCACGGGAAAGGCGCTGACGCTCCTCTCTTCCGAGGCCGATGGGTGGACGGCGCGGGAGACGCTGTCCGATAGAGGCATCCAGTGTCTGGCGGCGGACCCGGTCGACGCGCGGGTACTGTACGCCGGCTCGCGCGGCCAGGGCGTCTGGAAGACGGAGGATGGAGGCGAGACGTTCCGGGATATGCGGCTGCCGCAGCCGGACGTCTTCTCGCTGGCGGTCAGCGCCGCCGACGGCGCCGTCTATGCCGGCTGCGAGCCGAGCATGCTCTTTCGGAGCGCGGACGGCGGCGAGACGTGGGAGGAATTGTCGGCGCTGCGAGAGATTCCTTCGGCGCCGACCTGGAGCTTTCCACCGCGGCCCTGGACCTCGCACGTGCGCTGGGTGGCGCCGTGCCCACATGACGCGGGCAGGTTGCTGGCCGGTATCGAGCTGGGCGGGCTGATGCTCAGTCGCGATGGGGGCCGAACATGGACCGACCACCGTTCCGGCGCTCAGAAGGATGTCCATGCGCTGGCCTGGCATCCTCATGTGCCTGGCCGCGCCTACGAGGCCGGCGGGGGTGGGGCCGCCTGGAGCCGGGATAGCGGGGAGACGTGGCAGCCCGCCGATGACGGTCGGGACCGGCACTACACCTGGGGACTGGCCGTGGATCCGGAAGACACGGACCGCTGGTATGTCTCCGCCAGTCCGGGGCCGCGCCAGGCCCATTCTCCCGGCAAGGCGGACGCCTATCTCTACCGCCGGCACGGCGATGGGCCCTGGCAGCAGATCGGCGTGGGGCTGCCCCAACCGCTGGACAGCATGCCCTACGCGCTCGCCTTTGCGGGCAGCGTCCTCTATACGGGGCTGAGCGACGGGCGGATCTATGCCAGCGCCGACCGGGGCGATTCCTGGCGGCGGCTGGAAATCCAGGGCCAGAAGCCGGAGAGCATCCTGGCTCTTGCTTCCGCTTCTTAAGCGCGGATCGGCAGTGAATCGGGATGGATGTCGAGGGCGGTGAAGCTTTCGGAGAGGCTTTCCAGGCCGGGGTTCTTCTCGGCGGTCACCATGACGGTATGCACGGCGATGCCGGCGGCGCGCAGTTTTAGGCGCGTGCTCTCCAGAATCTCCGCGCGACCGTCGGTGACGAGGAGCAGGCCGGCCTCCAGTTGTTCCTCGCGGCGCAGATACGCGATGTCGGTAAGGGCGACTTCGAGGGCATCGTTGACATGGGTGGCGCTGCCGTTGAAGTCGGTGGCTAAGAGGGTATCGAAGAGGGCGTCTTTTTCGGCTAAAGTACGCGCCTGCAGGGGCGGCTCGACCACGCGCGGCCACATCTGCTCGGCATAGCGGCGGAACAGGTAGCGGGTATTACGCTGGCCCAGATTGGCGCGCAGCACGGCGGCGAGGACCGCGATCGCTAGGACCGCGCTTTTGCCCTGCATAGAGGCGCTGTAGTCGAGCAGGAAGTAGAGGAGCTGGCCGCCGTGGCCGCTCCCGCCTTCGCTCGCGATGGGGACCGGCACGCGGCGGCGCTCCGTGATCTCGACCGTGCGGCAGATTGGCTTAAATTCCAATCGCTGCCGGATTCCTTGATGGACCGGGATCAGGATTTCTCCCCGTTGGAAGCGGTCCAGGAGGATTTCGGGCGGCAGGACCCGATTGAGCAGGCGCGCCTGCCACACTTCCTCCAGGCGACGCGCCGGCTGCAGGGTCAGCGAGGCCAGCGGCCGGTCGTGCCAGGTCTCGTCCGGCACGAAGAGCGTCATCTCCTTCCGCTCCCGAACCTCCTGTTCCCGCCAAAGAATGTCTTGATTTTCTCCCTCAATCCCCGGCTCGCCGCCCGGCAGCGGGCGCGAGAGCGTGAGCCAGGGCGGATTTTCTTCCGTGAAGTGTTGTATCAGCCGCTCGACCTGCTGCGGATCGGCGAAGAAGTCGCTTTCCGGCAGGCGGAATCGGGCGGCGAAGGCAGCGATCCTGCCGAAGTCCTGGAGGTCGCGATGGCGCTGGAGCAGGCGCGCGATCTCCTGGCGGCTGAAGACGCGGGATTTGCTGGACCGCCCTATGCGCAGATGCCAGGGTCGCCGCGCGCGGCGCCGGCCCCACAGGGTCAAAAGCCTCAGCAGCCGGGCCAGCCGGCGCCGCAGGGTCTTGAGCAGAATACCCAGGCGCGGCCGTCTTCGACCGGATGCCATGCGTTATGCTTCTTCCTCGGCAGCGGCGAGCGCCTGACGCAACACCGCGATCAAACACTCCGCGCCGGAGACGCCGCGCACCCTTCCCAGGTGGCCCAGCAGCTCCCGGCGCGCGGCGAAGATCGTCGGCATGCCGGGCAGGCGCAGGCGGAACTCGCCCGGCGCGCGGCCGGGATCCCGCTGATAGGCCAGGATCTGCTGCGCCAGGTCGCCTAGGGCGTCGTAAAGCGCCAGATCGTCGCGGCTCATTTTCGCCGGGAGGATCTTATCGAGCGTCTCCAGCAGGATCGCGCGGGCGGCCAGGCCGTCCTCCTCGTCGCCACAGGGCAGCGCGTAGGGCAGATAGCGGCGCAGGAGAGAGTAGTCGGCGCGTGGACGGCCTTCCAGCACCGCGCCCGCCCGGACCACGTCCAGAAAGAGGTTGTCGCGGCGCAGGTCGGAGGCGAACAGCCCGGAGCGTCCGAGCCGGGTGTCCTCCTGGCAGCGGCGATGGAACTCACCGGAGACCCAGCTTAAGGCCAGGAGCGCGCCGGGCGCGACCTCCAGGCTCTCCCGGCGGCAGGAAAGCGCGCGCACCTCTTCCAGGTCCACCAGGCCCAGCGGCGGCGCCTGGCCGCGCGTGCGCAGGTAGACCTGGGCGGTCTGGAATCGGCTCCAGGGCGCGGCGGTCTCCGGAGGCGTGAAGCGGAAGGCGATTCGGCTCCAGACGGCCCGCCACTCCTCGCCGCGTGGTGCCGTGTTGGCCGTGAGAATGGCGCAGTGGAGCGCGGCGGGCAAGGGCGGCTGGTCCTTGACTTCGAAGAGACGCTCGTAGAGGATGGTGTTCAGGCTGCGAGCCAGAGCGACCGGGCCATCGGTGAACTCTTCCAGGAGCGCCAGGTCGCAGTCCAGCAGGCCCTTTTCCGTATTATAGACCTGACGGCCTTCGTGCAGATAGATCTGGGGGATCGGTGCGCCGACCAGATGATCGGGCAGGGTGTAGGCCGTGATCTGGGTACGGAAGACACGAGCGCCTCGGATCGCGCCGAGGAACAGACGGGCCGGGTAGGACTTACCGCGCCCTGGGCGCCCGACCAGCAGTTGGTGCCGGCCGGTCAGCAGCGCCAGCTTGAACTGCTCTATCCCCGCGTCGTAGCCGACCAGATGCTCTTTGAGCGTATCGAGCGCGGTCGAGAAGCCGCTCTCGGACATTCCCGCCTCCTTCCGTCTGTAGTATAGCGATAGCGGGCACCTTTGTCCAGAGCCAGGCCGGTAAACGATCCGGCATGAAATACGAGCGCTCACTGAAATCCAGAGAAGCAGTCCGGTTGATGCAGGCTGCGAAATGGAAAATTAACGGATGAAGTGTATAGGGACAATGCCGAGAGGTACGAGCGGGTCGAATTCGTGATGGTCGGAGGTGACAACCTGACCGGCTAAAGTCTGTGCCAGCACGATGCAAAAACAGTCTGCAAGGGAGATGCCACCACGCGCCTTGAGTTGTCCGATCTGATGCAGAAAGGGCTGACTCATGTCGCGGCGCGTGACGACACCTGCTGCCACTAAATCCGTGAGGGCTTGTCGCGCCGTTGGCTCATCATGCTTACGAATGAAATCGTAATAGACTTCCAGAAGGTTGATTGCGTGAGCATAGCAGGTATCGGCGGAGCTATTTAGAAACCCGTCTACAACCGTTCCTCCTACTTCTCCACGCAGATAAGCGATCATCGCACAGGCGTCAAGGGCATGGTTCATTAACGCGCTCTGTCCTCACGCTCGATCTCGGCTTGCTTCTCCTTCGCAAACTCCTCCGAGCCGCCCGCGACAAAGGCGTACTTGCCTAATGCGGAAGGCCGCTGTTTCTTAGCTTTACGCTCCTTGCCGTTCTCTTGGGGCTTTGGCAAAGGAATGAGACGGAAGTAATCATGGGGAAACTGTTCAAGATGGTGCAGCAGTTCTTCACCCGTGCCTTCCACGATATTCGAATGTGCCATTCCTCTCCTCCGGTCTCGATTCGTACCATTATAGCATGAGTCGCTTCAACAAGCAGGTCATATTTGATCTGTCCAGATCTGGTCCTTATGAACACTTTGGGCGGCCTGGCGTGTTTAATGGTTGCAAAGTTATGAACGCCTTCGATGATTTCTATCGAGGTCATATTCGCCTCGTCTATGCGATGGCCCTGGCGCGAGGAGCCGGTCCTTCCCTGGCCGAAGACCTGGCGCAGGAGACTTTTCTGCGCGCCTGGCGTCACTTCGGGCTGCTGGCCGGGATGGACCCGCCAGCGCAGCGCGCCTGGCTGATCCGCGTCGTGCGCAACCTGGCGCACGATGCCTGGCGGCGAGAGCCGATGACCGTGGATACCGAAGGCGAGCCGGATCGTCCCGCGCTCGAATCGGGGGAGCGCGCGGCGTTGCGGCTGGATGTCGCTCGCGCGCTGGCCTGCCTGGAAGAGCCGGATCGGGAGCTCGTGGTGCTGCGCTACTTCCTGGAACTCAACAGCCGGGAGATCGGCGAGATACTGGGCATGCCGGAGGGCACCGTCCGGCGCCGGCTGGTGGACTGCCGGCGGCAGTTGCGGGAACGACTGCTGCCGTGGCGGCCATAAGGAACAGACCGTGAATGAACGTGAGATAGATCGAGCGATGGAGGGGGTCTTTCAGACCGCCCTGGCGCTGAGTGGAGACGACCAGGCAGCCCTGTGGGCGCGTCTGGAGGCGCAGATCAAGCAGGAGCGGATCGCCTGGGTGGCGTTCGCCGCGGTGATGACGCGCTTGCGCAGCCGTTTGCAGCCGGCTATAGAATGTGTGTCCTGGCCGGCGCGCCTAAAAACTATCTTTCCTGAAGGAGGAAAACAATGAGCGAGACCGAGGTACAGGAACGACAGCCGGGACATAGCGGCAACAGCGGCATGATTCGGGGGATTCCCGGCAAGCATATCGAAGCGGTCGGGATGTTGGACCTGCGGGGCGTCAGCGCCGAGGACCTGGCACAGGTGGAGTCGATCCAATCCGTGGGCGCGGTGCTGATCGATCCCGCCTTGCGCTCGGCCATGGCCCATATCAGCATGGATTCGGTCGGAGCCATCCTGGACGCCCCTGCCGATGCGCGGGTCTTGATCGAGCCCTGGCTGGAGTTCTCCAAAGCCGGCCTGGAGGCGATGCCGCAGGGGCAGAACCTGCTTCTGATCGGCATCGCATTCTTCAAGCCCGATGTGCCTCCGGCCCTGGTGACGGAGAAGTTCGAGGCCCTGCAGGTGGTCGGGGTCGTGCTGGCGACGGCCGGCGTGCAGGGGGCGCTGATAGGCAAGATGCAGATCACCGGCATGGGGGTCACTCTTCCCGAGGAAGACCTGCCCCTGGTTAAAAACATCGGGCAGAACACCCTCTCTCCGGGCTACCTTTCTCACCTGGCGGACGGGAACCTCTACGTCAACGTCGGGCAGACGACCCTGGCGCCGGAAGTTCCGGAAGATCTGCTGGCTAAGAAGATCAAGACCTATATCAATGTCGGGCAGACGGCCGGGCCGGCGCCGTTGCTGGATCTGCTCAAGGCCCGCTGCCCGGTCAATCTGGGCGAGTTTTCGGAGCCGGAAGAGAGTTGACCTCACCCCCTCTCCAATCGCCATCGTCGCTTGAACCTTCGGAACGGTTCGGCGACCCTCCCCCTCTCCTACAAAAGGAGAGGGGGAGATTTTTTGTAGGGGCGCTGCTTGCTGTGCCCTGAAGGTCTTAGCCCGCGCAGGCGGGCTATGTATTTCAGCACGGCGTTTTAACCCGGTGAAAAGGTGTTTTAACGCCGTGTTCTCGTGTTCCTGGAAAGGGTGCGGGTTGCCAGTCCGTCAGAACTCTGGTAAACTGATAGTATTCACTTACCAAAGCAGGAAGCGCATAAAGACCTCGCAGTTCCTCATGCCGTTTCCCATTACCCGATCGAAGTGCGTTGCGTTTTCGGCACGCACCCTTTCCAGGAGAATGCATACTTATGAGACAGGGCATGTGCGTCACGGCGCTGGTCGTGGTCCTGGCAGCCATGGCTGCCCTCTGTTCCGCCCAGGATCATGTCGTGCTCACCTACAAAGCGCGCTCCGGCCAGGTCGCCCGCTATAAGAACGAGGGCACGCTCAGCGTCGACTTCAGCGGCAATAAGGCTACGCTGGATCTGAAAGAGACCGACAAGGTCACCTTCAAGGATGTCTCCGCTTCGGGCGACATCACCATGGAGAGCGAGACCGAGTCGGCGGAGATCGGCTTCAACGGCCATACCCAGCAGATGCCGGACAGCGAAAAAAAGACCACTACCATCACCATCCATCCGAATGGCGTTCTGACCGCCTTCAAGGCCAGCAGCGGCTCGGGCGAGGAGGACAAGGATAAGTCTGACGTTCGCCTCCACGTCGCTACCACGCCCATCTTCACCGATAAGGCGCTGGGTACGGGCGATAAGTGGAGCGTGGAGGTCAAGCCGGACTCCGACCTGGGCACTGTCGCGGCCAAAGAGGACTATGAGGTGCTCGGCTCCGAGAAAGTGGGCGACCAGGACACCTTCAAGATCAAGATGTCCTACCAGGAGACCGAGGGATCGTCGCCGCTGACCTGCACGGGCACGGTCTGGGTGGAGAAGTCTACCGGCGACGCGGTCGCGGCGGACTTCGAGATCGAGAACATTCCGTTCGGATCGGGCGATCAGAGCGCCCTGGCCAACGGCAAGCTGCACGAGGAGCGCATCGAGGGCAGCCCGCTGGGCGGCGCGAAATCCGAGGCCAAGCCTCTGGATACGAAGGCGGCGGGCAAGACAGACGCCAAGGCGCCATCCAAAGACGGTAAGACCCAGACGCAGCCGGAAGCCAAAAAGGAAGAGCCTAAGAAGGAAGAGACCAAGAAAGAAGAGCCGAAAAAAGAGAAGTCGATCGACGAGACGGTCAAAGACTATGAGAAGCTGCCCGGCCTGTTCACCCTCTATCGCAAGAAGGAGGCAGGCCGCGACACGATCTATATGGAGATCAAGGAGGATCAGCTCGACAAGCTGATGATGCTGGAGGCCACCGCCAGCACCGGCGATGCCAATCCCAACCAGGTCGTGGAGGGCGACCCTCTCGCCGACATCGTGTTCAAATTCAGCCGCAGCGGCGACGACAGAATCCTGTTCTGCGTGCCCAACATCGGCTTCCGCGCCTCCGATAAGCAGCCGATCTCCCGCGCCGTGCGCCGCGCCTTCCCCGAGGCTTACCTGGACGCCTATAAGATCGAGGCGAAGCAGCCGGATCGCAAGAGCCTGCTCATCAATGTCAGCGACCTGTTCCGCGGCGACATCGCCCAGATCAGCCAGCGGTTCTCCTCGGGCGGCCTGCCGTTCGGTCTGGGCGGCGCTTCCTACACGATGGACCGGGACAAGACCTACATCACGGCGCTGAAGAACTTCCCCGAGAACCTGGTCGTCCAGACGGCCTACCACTTCACGCGGGCCGGAGGCGGCGGGGGCGGCATCCTGCTCTTCGGCGGCGGGGACACTCTGGCCGATTCCCGCAGTATTCCGCTTCTGGTGGACTACACGCTCTTCGCGCTGCCGGACAACGGCTACCGTCCGCGTCTGTCCGATCCCCGCGTGGGCTACTTCACCACCGATTACCAGGACTTCGACGACGACTCGCGCGACGACCAGATGGTGCGCTATATCTACCGCTGGCAGATCGAGAAGGCGGACCCCAAAGCGGCGCTCTCGCCGCCCAAGAAGCCCATCGTCTTCTGGCTCGACAACGCCATTCCCATCGAGTACCGGGACGCGGTGCGCGACGGCCTGATGTACTGGAACCGGGCCTTCGAGCAGATCGGAATCAAGGACGCCATCCAGATCAAGCAGATGCCCGACAACGCGGACTGGGATACGGCGGATATGCGCTACAACACTATCCGCTGGGTCACCTCGCCGGGCAACGCCTATGCCATCGCCCAGGCGCGTGTCAATCCGATCACCGGCCAGATCCTCAACGCCAACATCACGGTCGATGCGAATATGGCCCACTACACGAAGTGGGAGCGCAATCACCTGGTCAACCCGGCTTCCTACTTTGCCGATACGCCCGCGATGGACGCGAAGGCGCTGGACCCGCGCGCCTGCGACATGGCGGCCGGATCGATGGAGCAGGCCGCCTTCGGCGCGCTGGCGCTGAATCTGCTGGCGCCTCCAGGCATCACCATCGACGAGAAGATCTACACCAACACCTTCCTGCGCGACACCGTCTCCCATGAGATGGGTCACATCATGGGCCTACGCCATAACTTCATCGCCAGCACCTTCCACTCGCTGGACGATTTGAAGGACGAGAAGAAGATCCAGCAGGAAGGCATTTCCGCCTCCGTCATGGACTACGTTCCCTTCAACGTCTCGGCGCTCAAGCGGAAGGGCGTGGACTACTGGGCGCCGACCATCGGACCTTACGACATGTGGGCCATCCGCTACGGCTACATGCCGATCAACGCCAGAACCCCGGAAGACGAGCGTCCGCAGTTGGAAACGATCGCCTCCCAGTGCAACCTGCCGGGCCACGCCTACGAGAGCGATGAGATCGCCGACCAGTTCGACCCGGCGGTCACGCGCTTCGACCTGGGCAGCGACCCGCTGGCCTACTGGAACCGGATGCTGGACCTCAGCCGCTACCTGATGCTGCATCTGGGAGCGCGCGTGCCCAAGTACGGCGAGAGCTACTATAAGTTCACGCAGGACTTCAATATGCTGCTCGGCCAGTACGCGCGGGCGGCGGCAGTCTCCAGCCGTTACATCGGCGGCCTGCACGTCAGCCGCAACCATCGCGGCGATCCGGGCGAGAAGCCCACACTGGCGCCGGTCCCGGCCGCCGAGCAGAAGCGGGCGCTCGGCCTGCTGACCACCTACATCTTCGCGGAGAACGCGTTCAGCTTCCCGAAGAGTATGTATACGAAGCTGACTGCCGACCCGTATATCGACTTCGGCACGGCTCTGTTTACCTCGACCCAGGAGGTCCCGATCCTCGACACGATCTCCGGGGTCCAGCGGGCGGCGCTGCAGCGGCTCTTCAGCCCCAACGTGCTGCGGCGGGTGGTCAATAACGAGTTCAAGGAGGCCGATCCCTCCCAGACGCTGACCCTGCCGTATCTCTACCACACGGTCGGCACGGCGGTCTGGTCGGAGCTGGAAAGCCACAAGAACGTCGGCACGCTGCGCCGCCAACTGCAGCGGGCGTACCTGGACACGATGATCGCCCAGGTGGTCAGCACACCGCCCGGCACGCCGGACGATGCGAAGATGCTGGCCTGGGATGCGCTGCGGCAACTGAAGACGCAGATCGCCTCCGCCCGCCAGAGCGGCACGTATGATGACTACACCCGCGTGCATCTGGACGAGTCGCTCATGAAGATCGACCGGGCGCTAGATGCCAGAGTCATCGTCAATACCCAGCCCACGCGGCAGCCAAGCGCCCTCGATATACTGCGCGGCGGCGCGACCAGCCCTTAGACCTAACCCCCTGTCCCCCTTCCTAATCGCTATCGGTGCGGGGTAACTTGCCCCGCACCCCTCCCTAAACCGTTCGCTTCTCTCCCTGGGGTGAAGGTAACCCATCTCTTTCCTCTAGCCCAAATCTCCTCCTTTCCCTCAAGTGACGAGGGGCAGGGGGTGAATGCCGGGTTCTTCCCTTCCAATAGTTGCGATCACCCCTTGCCCCATTACCCACGATTGCGCGGCGAATTAGGGAAGGCAGAGCCGATAGGCCTGTGGTGAAGCGAGGGGTTAGGCAAATAGCAGGAATCCTCCTTTTGGCAACGAAACTGGCAGATCATTATCGTCTTATGGGGACATGTTATGCCAGACATGCCGAGCGGGACCGTTACATTTCTGTTTACGGACATCGAGGGGAGCACCAAACTCTGGGAGCAACATCCGGAGGCCATGCGCTCAGCTTTAGCCCGCCATGATGCCTTGCTTAGAGAAGCGATTGAGAAGCATAACGGAGTTGTGTTTAAAACGGTGGGAGATGCTTTCTGTGCCGCCTTTGCTACGGCAGGAGAGGCTCTGGCGGCGGCTCTGGCGGCTCAACAGGCGCTACAAAACGAGGATTGGGCAGAAACAGGGGCTTTGCGGGTGCGCATGGCCTTGCATACCGGCACGGCTGAAGAGCGCGAGGGCGACTACTTCGGTCCGCCGCTCAACCGGGTAGCGCGTCTGCTGGCCATCGGACATGGCGGGCAGGTGCTGCTTTCCGAGGTTACTCAGGGCCTGACCAGCGACGCGTTACCGTCTGCTGCCTCGCTTCAGAACCTGGGCGAACATCGGCTTCGGGACTTAAGCCGTCCCGAAACGGTCTTTCAACTGCTGCATCCCGATCTGCCTGCCAAATACCCGCCGCTGAAATCCCTGGATAGTCCCGACCTTCCCAACAATCTGCCGCTGCACATCACTTCCTTCATCGGTCGCGAGCAAGAGATGGCCGAGGTCAAGAATCTCCTGGCGGGCACGCGGCTGTTGACTCTGGTCGGTTTGGGAGGCGCCGGAAAGACCCGCCTGGCACTGGCGATAGGAGCCGAGGTTTTGGAGGAGTATCCGGACGGCGTGTGGCTGGTGGAACTGGCTCCGCTTTCCGAACCAGGCCTCGTGCCGCCAGCCGTCGCCTCAACCCTGAATCTACAGGAAGAGCCGGGCCGTGCCCTTCTCCAAACACTGACGACCGCTCTCAAATGCAGGCGGATGCTCCTGGTACTAGATAATTGCGAACATCTGCTCTCTGCCTGCGCTACCTTTGCGGATACTCTCCTGCGGGCCTGCCCTCAGGTGAAGATACTGGCTACCAGCCGCGAGGTATTGGGGATTGCCGGGGAGACAGTCTACCGCGTGCCCCCTCTAGCGCTACCGGACCCGGATCGTCTGCCTTCCATCGAACTTCTGATGCAGTTTGAGGCTGTGCGGCTCTTCCTCGATCGGGCCACCGCAGTGTCCACTGCCTTCTCGATAACAAGCGAGAATGCGTCGGCGGTCGCTCGACTGTGCTGTCAGCTAGATGGCCTCCCGCTCGCTATCGAGCTCGCGGCAGCGCGAGTCAGAGCGATGCCGGTGGAGCAAGTCGCTTCCCGCCTGGATGACCGTTTCCGCCTGCTCACCGGTGGCTCACGGACGGCCCTGCCGCGACAGCAGACCTTGCGCGCGCTCATCGACTGGTCTTACGACTTGCTCGATGAATCCGAAAAGTGCCTGCTGCGCCGCCTATCGGTCTTCACAGGCGGCTGGACGCTGGAAGCGGCGGAGGCCGTCTGCGGAGCCGACGGCGAAGATGTCCTGGATCTGCTGACTTCGCTGGTGGACAAGTCCCTGGTGGTCTATGAAGAGCAGGGCGACCAGGGCCGGTATCGGATGCTGGAAACAGTGCGTCAGTATGGGCGAGAGCGTCTGGCCGATACTGATCCCGAAGCCGCATCGGTCGGACAACTGCATGCGGAATACTATCTCTCTCTGGCCGAGCAAGCGGCCGCGCAATTGCTGGGGCCGGAGCAGCAGCGGTGGCTGGCACGCCTGGAGAGAGAACAGGATAATCTGCGCGCTGTCCTGACCCGCTATCAGCAAGACCCAGACCCGCATTCTGCCGACAGGGCATTGCGGCTGGC
>DASRCN010000010.1:0-30054 GCA_035653075.1 Chthonomonadaceae bacterium
CTTTACCAGAAGCTCGCCGAGGGCAATGTCTCCACGCTGGGCGGCATCGAAGCAAAAAAGATCGTGACGCAGTGCCCCCACTGCTTCCACACGCTCAAGAACGAGTACCCGCAGATGGGCGGGGCGTATGAGGTGCTCCACCACACGCAGTACCTGGCGCAGTTGGTCGCCGAGGGCCGCCTTAAGATGCCAAAGGACTTCGAGGCGTCGGTCACCTACCACGATCCTTGCTTCCTGGCCCGCGTCAACGGCGTGACGGAAGCCCCACGGCAGTTGCTTAACGGCGCGCTTACTATTCCCCTGAAAGAAGTAGCACGGCGGGAGAGCCGCACGTTCTGCTGCGGCGCGGGCGGGGGTCGGATGTGGATGGAGGAGCCGCCCAACCAGCGGCCCGGAGTCAACCGCGCCCAGGAGCTGCTTGCCACCGGCGCGCAGACTGTCGCCGTCGGCTGCCCGTTCTGCAAGGTGATGGTCGGCGACAGCATCGCGCAGGTCGCCGGGGAGAAAGCGCCGCCGGTCATGGACATCAGCGAGATCATGCTGGCCGCCCTCGCCAAACAGCAGCCGCAGGCGCTCAGCGTTCCGACGACGCAAGTCGAACCGCCTATCCAGCAAAGTCAACATTCGGAATGAGGCTCGCGTGATGAAAACGCTCCTGATCGAATTAGACGAAGAACTGGATGCTGCTCTGGAGGCTCTATCGGCTAAACAGGGGCGGGATAAAGCTGCTATCGTCCTGGAGGTGCTGCAAAAGTATATCGAAGTGGAGCGGCTGAAGTTTTCTCTGCAGGATCCGGCTCTCGCAAAGCTGCATGAAAAGCTAGAGGACGAAGAAGCTCATCTGGCAGAAGAAGAGTAATCGCATTAGAAAATCCTGGCTTTCCGTCCGCAGGACGGTTGTCCGAAGGACCTCTAGACGGGTCTTTCAAGGCCCGGCGATAACGGTTTAGCAAAGGTGGTGAGGAGAGGAGCGATGGCAGAAAATTCCGTGCCGAAGGGGGGAGCGTTCCTCATCGAAGAGGCGGCTCCCGAACAGTGTTTTGTTCCCGAAGAGCAGTCCGCGGAAGCGCGCCTGATGGCGAAGACGATGGAAGACTTCGTCCGTAAAGAGGTGCTGCCGGTCGTGGACCGCCTGGAGGCGCATGAAGAGGGACTGATGCGCTCTCTGGTGCAGCAGGCGGGAAAGCTGGGCCTGCTCGCCGCCGGAGTGCCGGACATCTATGACGGATTCAATATGCCTAAGACGGCCATGACGCTCCTCACCGAGAAAGCCTACGCCGATCCCTCCTTCGCGATCTCGGTCGGCGTGCAGACCGGCATCAGCATGCTCCCGCTCCTGTTCTTCGGCACGCCCGAGCAGAAGCAGAAATACCTGCCGCAACTGGCTTCCGGAGAGAAGATCGGCGCTTACTGCCTGAGCGAGGCGAACTCCGGCTCCGACGCTCTGGCGGCGCAGGCGAAGGCAACCCTTGCGCCGGACGGCAAGCGCTATCTGCTCAACGGCACCAAGATGTGGATTACGAATGGCGGCTTCGCGGACCTCTATACCGTCTTCGCCAAGATCGATGGCGAGCAGTTCACCGCGTTTCTGGTGGAGCGCGACACGCCCGGCCTCTCGCTGGGCAAGGAAGAGCATAAGCTGGGACTGCGCGGCTCTTCTACGCGCCGCGTCATCCTGGAGAACGCGCCGGTGCCGGTGGAGAACGTGTTGGGAGAGATCGGGAAGGGCCATCAGCCCGCGCTCTACTCGCTCAACATCGGCCGCTTCAACATCGGCGCGGGCGCGCTCGGCGCCAGCAAAGAAGCCCTGCGCATCGCCACGCAGTACGCCAGGCAGCGCGTCCAGTTCAAGCAGCCGATCGCCCACTTCGGCATGATTCAATATAAGCTCGCCGAAATGGCCCTCCGAATCTTCGTGCTGGAGAGCATGATCTACCGCATCGCCGGTTATTGGGACCGGATTTTCGGCCAGATCGACGCCTCCGCGCCGGATGCCGGCACGAAGTATCGCGCGGCCTCGGAAGAGTACGCGGTCGAGTGCGCCATTATCAAATTCTTCGGCACGGAGGCGCTGGATTACGTGGTGGACGAGGGCCTTCAGATCCACGGCGGCTACGGCTACAGCGAGGAGTTCCCGATGGCCCGCGCCTATCGCGACGCGCGCATCAATCGCATCTTCGAGGGCACCAACGAGATCAACCGCCTGACCGTCATGGACCAACTGCTGCGCCGCGCCCAGCGCGGACGGCTCCCGCTGTCCGAGGCGATTGCCGCCCAACACAGCAGCGTAACCAACCCGGCTGCGAAGGGGAGCAGAGATTTAGAAGAGATCGAAATAGGGGGCCGGCAACTGCGCCGCGCGATCCTCTACACCATCGGACAGGCCTGGGAAGCTTTCGGAGAGAAGCTGCCCGAACAACAGGAGGTTTCCGCTGCTCTCGCCGACATGGCTGCGGCGCTGTTCGGTCTTGAGAGCGCCTATCTGCGCCTTCGCAAACTCGAAGCATCTTCCGCTTCAGAAAGCTACGCCGCCATGCTGGCCGCAGCGCGCGTCTACGGCAGCGACGCTTACGACCAGGTAGATCGCTCGGCTCGTTACGTCCTGGCGGCTCTAGGGACCGGCGATGCGCTCTCGTCTCGCCTGGATACCTTGAGCGGCCTGTTATCCCCGCCGGCTGTCGATACCGTCGCCCTGCGCCGTCAGATCGCCGCCCTCGTCATTGAGCGCGACGGCTATCCCTGGGGGTGATCTCGTCTCTAAAGCTCTTCGCTGCCGGTCTCTTCTTCCGCCGGGCCGGAGCGTACGGCCAGATAGACGATCAGCCCAACGAGCAGAACAATGACACCGAACATGAAGTAAGGACCTACCACCGGGCCGCCGATGGGAGCGGGCAGAACGGTTGCGAAGTCGTGGGTCAGATAGAACATGCGGTCGATGAGCAAGGCAAGGCGGGCCATCATGGTCGCGCCGAAGATCGCTCCGAAGGCGAACATCATCAGCCAGCGGCCCAGTTGCGCCGAGTTGCGTAGGACAGGGTGCTTCTGCTCGAACGAGAAGAAGAAGTAGCTCATAACACAGACGAGGACGATCAGGAAGATCCAGGCATTGATGGCGTCGGGCCAGGTCACGGCGCGAACCGCCGGATGGCCGGCAGCGGCAGGAATGGCCGGATGCGCGACCAGCGGCTTGAAGGTGGCCGGTATCTGCGGCCAGGTATCGTTGACGAACCCCTGGAACGTCTGCCCGGAAGCCACGCCCAGGAAGAATCCGATGATCAGGCGGGCCATCCAGTTGTACTTTTTGGAATAGATAAAGTAGTAGAGCAGGCCGGCGGACAGCGCGAAGATGAACCACCACCGGCCTTTGTCCCACATGGGCACCCACCACTTGGGCAGCAGCACGTCCGTCCAGGTATTGGAGACCATGAAGCCGGTCGCCAGTCCCAGGAAGATATGCTCGAAGAGCCGGAAGATGCGGTTCTCTTTGTAAAGAACGCTGTAGAGACCGAGCGTGCAGAGCGCGCCGAACCAGAGGGTCAGCACGGTCAGATGCGCGGCCAGCCACGGAGAAAATCCGGTCATGCCGGCCCTCCCATGCGGGCCTTATGGCGGCGCTCCAGAATCATGGCCACATTGCCCAGAATGATGAGCAGGATCATCAGCAGATGCGCGAAGGACAGCGAGTTGCTGAACTGCTGGGTCGAGGTCGTGCCGGGGATCTTGCCGTATTTCTCCTCAAATAATCTCTGATACTCCGCCGCGCCCTGGAGGCCGGGAATCATCCCCACCAACTGACGGCTATCGAAGTAGTTGTAGGCCTCGGGCACCATGACCGCCGTCATGGCCGCGGCCATGGGAATATGATACGGCCCGCCGAGAAACTGGATGAAAGCCTGATAGGTAGTGGATGGGGTCACGTCGATGACCATGCTGATGTCGTGGGCGGTGTGGATGCCCTGCATGACCGCCAGGCTTGCCAGGGGCCTGTTATTCACATCCGTCGGGACGGCGCTGATGACGTTTTGCTCGAACGCTTTGAGAACATTGATCATATCGGAGGTCCGGTAGCCCATGTTGACCCAGTTCACGCCCTCTTGGACGCCGTATTCGCCCTGCAGCCGCTGGGCGATCTCCTCCCCGAGCAGCTTGCCCTGGGGATCGGCGAAATCGATCAAGGCAAACCGCAGCTTGCGCTTCATCAGGTGGCGAATGAGCATCTCCGTCTGCGGCAGGTTCTCTCCGCGCGTTCCGGCGCTCCAGTCCACGCCGAGCAAGACGAAGGCGTTGGGCGGCAGATTCTCGATCTCATTAAACAGCGCGATCGTGGGCGGCGAGGGAACATTGGGCAGATTCAGGGGCAGGAAGAAGGGGATCGTCACTGCCAGGATCAGCAGGGCGTAGAGGAAGCGCCGGTCCACCTCTTGTAAGAACCGCAGGATAGTCACGCCGCCCGTCCTTTTTTATTCTTCATGCTCCATTCTTCCTTAGCTCCCCTCTCCTTGAGAGAGGCAACGTCCCTTCCGCTTCGATCCGCCCGCCAGGGCGGTTGGCAGCGTAGCTGCCTGCCAGCCGGGTCGTTCACGACCCGGTCAAGGGGGCGCGGTCTTCATCCCTGCGAGTCGAAGTAGCTGCCCCGCTCCAGCCCGAGCCAGATGCGCAGGGCGATCGCCAGCGCGCCGATTCCCAGCCCGAACGCGATGGCGCGCACGGCAGCGGCGTTGGGGACCTTCAAGATCCAGTCGCGCAGCACTTCAACGCGCAGGAAGCTGAAGAAACCGGTGCGGGGGGCCAAATGGGTAATCCACTGACCGACGCCGATCTGTCCCAGCATCACCAGCACGGCCGTGACGAGCAGCAGCGTGGCCTCCAGCGAGCGGATCCGGAAGGCGCGGTAGGCCGCGGAGACGATATAGAAGGCGATGATCGAGAACATGGTGGCGTCCAACTGCTGGAGGCCGCCGTTGTAGAGCAGGGCATTCAGATTCTTATTGATCGCATTGGGATGGGCCTGCTGGAGGATATTGACGGCGCACATGGCGATCATGCTCAGGAAAAAGGCCAGACTCTCGAAGGCGCTCAGGCCATTGCGCAGCAGGCGCTTGCCGTGGACCTGGGAGAGGTTGACCACGCCCAGGCCGACCGCAAAGCCTCCGATGACGGGCGTGATGTTGCCGATAGGCAACAGAAACTGGGTCAGAAAGTTGCCGACGCGGGTCGGATCGTCGGGAGCCGGCATGGGATGGACCGGCAGGAAGAACTCCAGCGCGTAGTAGAGTCCGCCGATAAACGTCAACGCCAGGATCACGTAGCGACGGGCGCGCGGCGGAACGAGCTGCATCAGCGCGAAGGCAAGGACGCTGGCGATAAGCGCGCCTAAAATGTAGATATACCAGAGATACCCATTGACCGGTCGGAACACGTCGCTACCCGCTCCTCAGGTTAAGACTTCATCAAGAACTGCCGGAAGAGGCTCCCCAGCACAGGAGCTACCGTGGACAGCGTGATGCCGATGAGGACAAGCAGAAGGAGGATGCCCTTGCAGATGTCCTGTCCCACCAGGCTGCCGAGCAGGGTCGGCTCGCGGGAGAGATAGGCGCTGGCTGCGTAGAACTCATCACCGATAATGACGTAGTCACAGGCGGCGATGAAGAAGGGGATCTGCGTGGTCGTGGGCGTGCCTGCCACCTGGATCGCGCCGACCTGCTGGCCGGTCTCGGCGATGATCAGGGATTCGGCATAGTAGTAGCCGAACAAAAAGCAGGCGGCAGCCCGCTCGCGCCAGATGACGCCCGCCACGGCGGCGGCAAAGGCGAACTGGCGGTTGGAGAGAAAGCGAATATCCTCGCGGTTATACAGCTCCGGCCGGCCCGCCTCCGTGTAGGCATCGCGCACCGCTTCCTCGGTGACGGCCAGCATCTGCGGATCGGAGACAGGACAGATGGCGCGTGCGCCGAAGCGGGCGGAGGAGCGAATGATATAGGTGATGATGGAGAGCGCCTGCAGGGCATTGATATCGATGCCGCTGCTCAGTCCCGTCAAGCACACCATCGGCCGTCCCATCTCGGTGGCGCGCCCGATCGCCTCGTCGATGGCCGTCAGGCCCTGGATGCGGCGGATGAACAGCGAGCGCCGCCGGGCGATCAGGATGGCCGCGACGATAATGATGCTGATCGGAATCAGTATCTCCCGGACGGCGGTATTAGCGTGTTCCATAGTTTAGGAAAGCCCCTTCGGGGTAAATGGCCCCTCACCTCTCGCAGAGGGCCATTTACCCATTGACTTCCTGAGTCTCCGGCGGCGGGCCGGCCTGAATGTCCTCGATGCGCCGGATCAGCCGCTCGACGTTGTCCCGCTTCTCGAAAAGCTTGGCGACCTGCTGGACGTTCTGCGGGCCAAAGAACGGCGCCAGGAATCCGGAGCCGAGTATGAGGGACTGGCTGGCGAGATAGGTGAGCGGCTTATGCATCTCCAGGAAGAAAATGGCAGGCACGTGCAGGCCGCGCCGGCTCACGAATTGGGCCATCTTCTCGATCAGCGCATCCCGCCGCTCTGCGGGCAGCTCGGCATCCCAGTCGAACATCGGCTTCACGACTCCTGTGATGGCAGCGGCGCGGCAGGGGCCGCCTCGGGAAGCAGGTCAGGCGCGCAGCGACGGATCGCCTCCAGCACCGAGGCGCGATCTCCCGGCTCGCCATCGGGCGCAAAGCGCACCAGAACCCCGCGGAACGCGTCCAGCCGGGAAGGTTTCGCCAGGGGAGTCACGATCAGGCCGCCCCGCTCGCGCCAGCAGCGGCGCGCCTCCTTCCAGGGCAGCGCGTTCCGGCCGGCCAGCGTGTTCGCGAAGACGCCCTCCGCCGTAATCTGATAGGAGAGGGGAAACAGATACTCGCCGGCCGCCCCAAGCAGCAGCAGGACCGCCGCCAGCACGGGCAGCAGCGCGCCGAACATCATCCAGACGCAGGCCATCGCGAGAAGGAGGACCATCAGCAGCGCGGGCAGCCGGGAGGGATCGCGGCGCAGAAGGTGGACCCGCCAGGCGAGCATGGGTCTGGACGCCGGCTGCGGCGGGGCTGCAGCCGTTTGGGAATCGGAGGCTGTCGGTGGAATGATCGCGATCTCCGTTACCGGGTAGTTGCCGCCGGGCGGCGCACGAAAGCGAGCTTAAGGCATTATAATGGTTTTCGCTGTAAGCTGTCAAGGGATGCAAAAATAGATTGACAGCGCGGCCTTTTTCTGGTACACTGCTTCCCGTCTGGCGACGCCGACTCCTTAGAGAAAAGGAAGCGGAGGAGTCCGAGCGCGAACCGGTCGCGCTGCGAGATGTGTCGCCGGAGGGGTGAGCTATCAACAAAGATTTCCGCGTCAACGAGCAGATCCTGCGCGGCCCGCGCGAAACACGCGTTCGCGATGTGCGCGTCATTGACGATGAGGGAAAACCCGTCGGCATCATGAACGTGCGCGATGCTCTGAACATGGCCCAGGAAAAGGGCCTGGATCTGATCGAGGTCGCTCCGCAAGCCCAGCCGCCTGTCTGCCGTATCATGGATTACGGCAAGTACAAGTACGAGCAAGGCAAGCGGGAGCGCGAGCAGCACAAAAAACACCGCCAGGGTGATTTAAAGGACATCCGGATCGACCCTCGCTCCGGAATCATCGGGGACCACGACCTGCAGGTCAAAGTCAAGAACATCGTCCGGTTTCTTGGCGATGGCGACAAGGTCCGGGTCACGTTCCGCTTCTCCGGGCGGCAGATCGCCCATCCGGAGCTGGGACGGCAGATCCTCGAGCAGATCGTGCAGATGACCGCCGAGGTCGCGCAGCTCGAGCGCTCTCCAATGATGGAAGGGCGCATGATGTCGATGATCCTCAGTCCCAAGTCCTGAACAGGCACACAGGCACACGGGGTTAAAACCCCGTGCTGAAACACAAAGCCCGCCAAAGCGGGCTAGCATCTCTTCCTCTCGTCTTTCCCAAGCAGGGGCGAGGAGAGTTTAGGGTGGTAGTCCGCATAGGGAGGTTTTGTATCCTTGTTGTCGCGAGTTTGTTCGCCCGCAGATATCCTATAGCAAAGGTTTCGACATAGCCAATGAAAACGAAGCTGAAGACGCGGAAGACCGCCGTCAAGCGGTTCTCCAAAAGCGCGACCGGCAAGCTCATGCGCGAGAAGACGGGTCAGAACCACCTGATGCGCAAGAAGAGCGGCGGTCGCAAGCGCAACCTGACAGCCGGCGATGAGCTGTACAAGGGCGACCGCAAGCGCGTCTCGCGTATGCTCGGCCAGGGCCTCTAAACGCCTGCCCGAAAACTCGATATTTCTCCCGGCCTCCTCGCTTTTCGGTCCGCAGGGCAACCCGAAGGTTCGATAGGGACCCGCAGGCGGGTCCTTCCTGGACCGGATGAAGCGACGGGCAGGTTTTCCTGAAAGGAGTTTAGCGTATGCCGCGCGTGAAACGTGGCACGATGACCAATAAGCGCCATAAGAAAGTCCTGGAGTCCGCCAAGGGCTACTGGGGCGGCAAGTCCCGGCTGTTCAAGACGGCGCACGAGCAGTGGATGAAGTCGGGCAACTACGCCTATCGCGACCGGCGCAACAAGAAGCGCGCGTTCCGCGCTCTGTGGATCGTGCGTATCAGCGCCGCCTGCCGCGCGCAGGGCATGTCCTATAGCCGCTTCATCGAAGGCCTGACCAAAGCGGGCATCGACATCGACCGCAAGATCCTGGCCAGTCTGGCCGTGAGCGATCCCGATACGTTTACCCAGCTCGTCGCGCAAGCGACGAGCGCGCTGAAAACGGCGGGAGAGCCTGCGACTGCGTGAACAGTTGCTAGCCTCTAGTTCCTAGTTGCTAGTGAAATCCGATTGAACTAGAAACTAGCAACTAGCAACTAACAACTATTCCGAACGCCCTATCCTCAGTCTCTCCCGACCGCACAAACGGAGAGAGGAAGGATAGGGCGTTCGGCTGTTTGGAGGAATGACCGTGTCGGACCCGATCGCACAACTGGCTCAGGAGGCCGAGGCGGCGGTGCAGGCGGCGCAATCGAGCGCCGACCTGGCGGCCGTCGAGACCCGCTATCTGGGGCGCAAGGGCAGCCTGAACGACCTGCGCCGCACCATCGGCACGCTGCCTGCCGAGGAGCGTCCCGCTTTTGGAGCGCGCATCAACGAAGCCGCCAACACGCTGGAGGCGCGTATCGCTGCCCGCCGTGGCGAGCTGGAATCGGCGGAGATGGAGGCGCGCCTGAGCGCCGAGACCATCGACGTGACGCTGCCTGGACGGCCGCTGCCTGCCGGACATCTGCATCCCCTGACGCAGACCTCGGAGCATGTCAAGGAGGTGCTCATCGGCATGGGCTATGAGTTCGTGGATGGACCGGAGCTGGAAGAGTACCAGTACAACTTCGCCGCCCTCAACTATCCGGAAGACCATCCGGCGATGGACGAGCAGAACTCCTTCTTCGTCACCGACGAGCGGCTGCTGCGCACGCAGACGACGGCGCTGCAGGGGCGCGTCATGGCCGTCCGGCGCCCGCCGTTCCGCATCGCCACGATAGGCCGCTGTTTCCGCTACGAGGCGGTCGATGCGACACACCACCATACGTTCCATCAGATCGACGTCTTCATGGTGGACGAGAAGATCTCCATGGCCGACCTCAAGGGCACGCTGGGGACCTTTGCCCGCGCCATGTTCGGCCCGGAGACGCTGGTGCGCTTCCGTCCGGACTTCTTCCCGTTCGTCGAGCCGGGCGTGGACTATTCCATCGCCTGGAGAGGGACCTGGCTGGAAGTGGGCGGCGCGGGCCTGATCCATCCGAATATCTTGCGCGCGTATGGCATGGATACCGAGCGCTACAGCGGGTTTGCGTTCGGCCTGGGCATTGAGCGCATCCATATGATTCGCAACGGCGTCAATGACCTGCGCCTCTACCTGGAGAACGACCTGCGCTTCTTGCGTCAATTCTGACGAGGAAAAAACCATGCGTGTACCTTATGAATGGCTGAAAGAGTATGTGGCCGTGGAGGCGCCGGCGGAAGAGGTCGCCACGCGGCTGATGATGGGCGGGCTGGAGGTAGAGGGGATCGAGGAGTCGCCGATCGGGCCGGTCCTCGACGTCTACGTCACGCCCAACCGGGGCGATTGCGCCTCTATGCTCGGCGCAGCGCGAGAGGTTGCGGCGCTGTTCGATCTGCCGCTGAATACGCCAACGCCGCCGGAAGCAAAGTCCGGAGGGGAGGCCGAAAAGCAGACCTCCGTCACCATCGAGGCGCCGGACCTCTGCCCGCGCTATGCCGCGCGCCTGGTGCGCGGCGTCAAGATCGGGCCATCGCCGGCATGGCTGCAGGAGAGGCTGGAGGCGGCAGGCCAGCGGCCCATCAACAACGTGGTGGACGTGACCAACTACGTGATGCTGGAGCTGGGCCAGCCGCTGCACGCCTTCGACTTCGATAAGCTGGCAGGCGGGCGCATTGTCGTGCGGCAGGCGCGGGAAGGCGAGGCCCTCACCACGCTGGACGGCCAGGAGCGGCCCCTGCTGCCGACCATGCTCGTCATTGCCGACGCCGAAAAGCCGGTCGCCGTGGCGGGCGTGATGGGCGGCGCGGACTCCGAGGTGAGCGAGGGTACGTCCACTCTGCTGCTGGAGTCGGCGCACTTCGATCCGCTCTCCGTGCGCCGTACCTCCCGCGCTTTGGGCCTGCGGACCGAGGCGTCTTACCGGTTCGAGCGTGTCGTGGATCCGAATGGGGTACGCCGCGCCGTCGACTGCGCCTGCGAGCTTCTGGCAAAGATCGGCCAGCCGGAGGCCGTTCCGGGCGTAGTGGATGTCTATCCCCGCCCCATCGCGCCGCGCGTCGTGCTGCTGCGCGTGAACCGGGCGGCGGAGCTGCTCGGCATGGAGATCACCCCGGAGATCGCCGAGGACTGTCTGCGGCGGTTGGAGTTCGGCGTTACGCGCAGCACGCCGGTCCGGGTACGCCTGGAGGCCGGGCCGCACGGAAGCGCGACGACGCCCGCCGTCCAGTTGAGCGCCCGCACGGAAAGCGAGGAGGTGACGCTGGAGGTCCGCGTTCCCACGTTCCGGCCGGACATCACGCTGGAGGAAGACCTGGTCGAAGAGGTGGGGCGCATCCACGGTTACGAGAACATTCCGGAAACTCTTCCGGCCGGCGTCACTACGCAGGGCGGCGACAGCGCGGAGGCGCGGTTCATCCGGGAGGTCAAGCGCCTGCTGGTGGAAGCCGGATTGCAGGAGGTCGTCACGCACAGCCTGTCCGCGCCCGCCTTCTTCGATCCACCGGCAGACGCCTTCCGTCGGGTCGCTATCCGCAACGCGCTTTCTGCGGAAGTTAGCGGCCTGCGCCGCTCCCTGATCGCGCCTCTGCTCGATGTGGCGCAGCACAACGCGACGCGCGGGCAGCAGGCGTTCGCCCTGTTCGAGGTCGGGCGGGTCTGGGAAAATGCCGGCGAAGATGGCGTTGCGTTGCCGGTCGAGACGGTCTCCGTGGCCGGGCTGTTGGTCGGGCCGCTAACGCCTGCAGGCTGGCAGCACGACGGCCGGCCCATCCCGGCGGACTTCTACACGGCGCGCGGGGTGCTGGAGCGTCTGTTCGCCGGCCTGGGAATCACGGAGGCCGCGTTCACTCCCCTGAATGCCGGGGCGACGCGCGATCTCCCGGCATTCCATCCGGGCCGGACGGCGTTGATCGGGCTGGGAGGAGAAACAGAAGGCGTGGTCGGCGAGGTCCATCCGCAGGTCGCCGCGCGGACCGGCCTGCGGGAGCCGATCACTATGTTCGAGATCGGCCTGGAGGCGCTCCGGCAGGCTGCCCCGGCAGAAGGTCCGAGATACCATCCGCTGTCGCGTTTCCCGGCGGTCACGCGCGATCTGGCGCCCCGCGTCGCCCTGGAGCTGCCGTATGCCCAGATGGAGGCCGCCGTGCGCGCTGCGGAAGCGCCCGATCTGGAAGAGTTCAAGCTGACGGACGTCTTTCAGGGTCCGCCGCTGCCGGAAGGCCTCAAGAGCCTGACGCTCTCGTTCACCTTCCGCGCGCCCGATCGCACGCTCTCCGAAGCCGAGGTGAGCGCGGCTCTAGGCCGCATCCGGGAACAGTTGGAATCGCGCTGCTCCGCGACCTTTCCTGCCTGACCTCTATAGACCTCACCCCCTAACCCCCTCTCCTTTCAAGGAGAGGGGAGATTCTATAGGGGAAGGGAAAGGCGAAGCCGCGGGTGGGGTCAGGTAAGACTATTTGCGGGTCCGTTTAGTACCGGATGTGGCTGCAGGCGGATTGGCGGCTGGAGGGGCCGTGCTGGGCGATGGAGTGGCCGCCGTCGTGCCATAAGGCGTCGGGACCGTCTGGATCGCGGGCGCGGTGGGCGCCGGCGTGATCGGCGCCGGCTGCGACGACCGCGGCGCCGCAGGAGCGACCAGCGGCAGCGGCGCTCCGATAGCATGCAGGACCGCCGCCCGCGCCTGATCTACTGCCGACTGCGCGTTGACCAGGTCTGTCTGCGCGGTCACCAGAGCGGCCTGCGCCGTGATCACATCCAGAAATGTGCCCACTCCCGCCCGGTAGCGGCCCGTCATCAGCCGCACGCTCTCCTGGGCGTTGGCGACCTCCGCCTGCGCCGTCGTTACCCGCTGCTCCGCCGTCCGCAAATTGAGATAAGACTGCGACACGTCCGAAGTCACCGCCAACTGAGCGTTGGTCAGATTCGCCTGGGCGATCGTCACGTCGGCCTGCGCCTGTTTCACCCGGCCCGCCGTCAGGCCCGCGTCGAACGGGTCCCAGGAAACGCTGACGCCGTAGATAAAAAAGTCGTCCTTGGGTGGGAAACTGGTGCCTACGGTCGTCCCGCCCACAAAGCCCGAAAAGGCGGGCGCATTGGTCGTCCGCGCCGCGCCCAATCCGAACTGGGTGGAGCGCAGATTGGCCTGCGCCTGCAAGACCTCCGGGCGCTGCCGTAAAGCGTCCTGCACCAGCGCATTCACGTTGTCCGTGTTGACGGCCGGCTCGCCGGAATTGGCGACGTCGATGGGCGTTCGTGGGTCGATGCCCATCAGCGTCGCCAGGTTCACCCGCGCGATCGAGGCTGTATTCTGCGCCTGATTCAAATTGAAGATCGCCTGCGCCAGCGCCGTCTCGGCCTGCACCACGTCCGAAGGCAGGCCGATGCCGGCCTTCAGACGCGCCTGCGCCAGATCGCGCTGCGCCTGCTGGTCGCGCACGTTGGTCTCGTTAACGCTCACCAGCCGCAGATCCTGCATCAACGTATAGAACGCCTGCTTGACCTGCAGCACCAGCGTCGATTCGACGGCGGTCAGGTTGGCCCCGGCCACCTGCTCCTGCATCTCCGCCTGCCGCACCAGGTCGCGGGTATGGTTGAAGTCGAAGATCAACTGCCGCACTTCCGCCGTACCCGACCAGGGGATGGTCGTCGATGAGCGAGACCCGGAGCTTGAGCCGGAAGGCCCCGCGATCTGGTGCTCGCCGGTGTAGCCGAAATTAACCCCCAGAGTCGGCAGCAGCCCGGCGCGGACCTGTTGGGTGACCCCTTGCGCCGCCGTGATACCGGCCACGGCATTCGTCACCGACGGCTGATGATACAGCGCGATCTGCGCCGCCTCATCCGCGGTCAGCGGGCGGTTGGGAACGTCCGAGGGTACCGTTGGGGGCGCCGGCAGCGTTACCGGCGGCGGCAGCGGCGGCTCCTGAATCTTGGGGGCGATAGGCGGGGTTGCTGTCTGTGCGCCTGCAATGACGGGTCCGGCCAGGCAGCAGGCGGCTGCCAGTACGGCTGGTATCTCACGCATCAAGGCGCTTCTCTCACGCATCCACACGAATTCGTTATTCCTTTCCTCTTTTGCCCACCCCTGTCCCCGGCACGGAAATGCCGTTCTGCCGTTACAAAGTCCGCAGGACGGTTGTCCGCTTCCTTAAATTCCCCCTCTCCTTACGAAGGAGAGGCAGGGGCGCAAGCCCCGTGGTGGTTTAGGGGGTGAGGTCTTTCCCTCCCCTTACCAAGGAAAGGGGATAGACGCAGCAGCGGGGGGTGAAGTTTTGTGGGCCTATAACTCCAGGCGCGTACCGAGAATATCGGCGCTCGGCGTCTCCTCCTGGCTGGCGGCCAGCGCCGCCTGAAGCAGCTCCTGGAAGACCGTCTGTACGGTGGCGCGCATCTCCGGCGAGAGTTGCTCCAGCGCTCGGGCCACGCGCCGTATACGCGCCACGCGCCGCGTACGCATGATCTCCATGCCCTGTTCCGTTAATTGCAGATTCTTCAGCCGGCGGTCTGCCACACTGGGGACCCGCTCCACCATGCCGATGCGCTCCAGCCGATCGGCAAGCTGAGTCACCGCGCTCAGCGAGATACTCAGATCCTCGCTCAAGGCCGACAGGGTGCGTGGACCGGCCTGCAGCACCGAGCAGAGCCGCAACTGCGCCACCGGCAGCTCCATCGAGGGATGGTCCGGGTCGAGCGTAAACAGCCGCCGCATCAGGCGGGGAATCAGCGCTTCCAGCCGCGCGGCCTCCTCCAGTAGCGTCTCATCGGTCATTATTGCGTCCTTAAGAAGTTGCCAGTTCTCCGTTGTCAGTTGCCAGTTAGGAACCGGATTTTCTGACAACTGGCAACTGGCAACTGACAACTATTCCGGCAGCGTCTCATCCGGCGCGGGCTCGTGTTCGAGCGCCTCGGGTGTCGGCTCGATCAACTGCGGCGGAGCCAGGTCCATCTTATCCTTGCGGAAGAAGCGGGCCAGGTCGTCGAAGAGCGTATAGACCGTCGGCACGACGAACAGCGTCAGCAGCGTGGACGTCATCAGACCGCCGATGACCGCCGTCGCCATCGGCGCCTGCGTCTCCGAGCCTTTCCCGATCCCGATCGCCAGAGGCAGCATGCCCAGCATCGCCGCGCTGGCCGTCATGAGAATCGGTCGCAGGCGCGTCGGGCCGGCTTGCAGCACCGCGTCGTCGCGCGTCATGCCGCGGGCGCGCAGGACGTTGGTATAGTCTACCAGCAGGATACCGTTCTTGACCACGATGCCCACCAGCATCAGCAGGCCGACGAACGCCGTCAGGCCGAACGCGCGCCCCGTCAGGAACAGCGCCAGGATCACGCCGACTGCCGACAGCGGCACCGAAACCAGCACCGTGAACGGGTGGATGAACGATTCGAACTGCGCGGCCAGCAGCATGTAGATCAGTCCGATCGCCATGAAGACCGCCAGGCCCATCCCGCCGAACTCTTCAGCCTGCTGCTTCTGATTGAAGCCCCAGTCCCAATAGTAGCCGGTCGGCAACTGCATGCTGCTCATCACTTTCTGGATGTCCGCCTCGATCTCGCCCGCGGACCGGCCCTGCGGCTGGCCGGTGATGGCGATATAGCGCCGCCGGTCCAGGCGGGTGATCTCGCTGGGTCCCATCGCCGTCTGGACGGAAGCCACCTGCCGCAGCTCGACCATGTTTGAGGACCCACCGGTTCCCGTGTTCGTTCCTGTAGACGCGCTGCTGGCGCTGATCGGGAGATTGGCCAGCTCCTGCGAGGTCTTATAGTACTCCGGCGGCAGTTGCACGATGATCGGATACTGGAATCCGTTCTCCTGATAGTAGGAGGCGATGGTGCCGTTGGTGGCCGTGTTGATGGTGTTGGCGATATCGGAGAAGGACAGACCCATCTCGGTCGCCTTATCCCGCTGCACGCGCCACTGCAGTTCCGGGGTCGCCGCCTGCCAGTTCACGTCCACGGCCTCCAGGCCGGAAATGCCGCGCATCTTAGCCATCACCTGATCGGCCAGGCTGGAGAGCGTGTTCAGATTGTCGCCGAAGATGTCCACCTCGATATTCGAGGCGCCCCCGGTCATCAGCATGCTCACCAGGTCGAACTGGTTGATGAGCGGGCGCACGCCCGGCAGGCGGGAAATCTGCTTGCGCAGGTCGTTCATCACCTCCAGCGTCGTCTGCTTGTGATCGTCCTTGAGCTTGACCGTCACCGAGCCCATGTAGGGCGTCAGCGAGGTCGTCGAGCCGCGCAGGCTCAGCGTCGTGCCCGCCGCCGAGAAGGCCGTCGCCACATTCGGATTGCTGCGGACCATGCCCTCGATCTGCTGCATGACCTGATTGGTAGTGGACAGGGACGTGCCGACCGGCATCTTGATGGTGATGGTAAAGTCGCCGCTATCGGTCTGGGGCATCATCTCCGTGCCGATCTGCGGCAAGAGCAGGAAGCTGGCGGCCGTAATGGCGAGCGCGCCGCCGATGATCCAGATTCGATGATGCAGCGCCCAGCGCAGTCCGGCACGGTAAGAGTGGTCCAGCGCGTTGAGCCAGCGGCCGAAGGTGGCGAACAGGCGCTCCAGCAGGTTGTGCTCGTGGTCCTCCACATTCTCCGTATGCGCCTCGCCGCGGATCAGGCGCGAGGCCAGCATCGGCACGACCGTGGTCGCGTCCAGCAGCGAGACCGCCAGGGAGAAGATGACCACCAGCGCGAACTGCGTGAACATCTGCCCCGCCATCCCTTTGATGAGCAGGAGCGGCAGGAACACGACCATGATCGTCATCGTCGAGGAGAGGACCGCCGAGACGATCTCCATCGTGCCCGACACCGCCGCTTCCGCAGCGCGCTTCTTATCGCGCTCGATGTGCCGGAAGATATTCTCCAGAACCACGACCGCATCGTCCACGATGAGCCCCGTCGCCAGCGCCAGACCGCCCAGCGACATCGTGTTGATGGTGAAGCCGCACATGTAGAGCAGGGCGAACGTCGAGACGATCGAGGTCGGGATCGACATCGCCACGACCAGCGTGCTCCGGATATTGCGCAGGAAGAACATCAGAATCAGCACGGCCAGCAGGCCGCCGATGATGGCGCTCGTTTTGACGTCGTTGATCGAGCCGGAGATAAACTCCGCCTGGTCGTAGGCCAGGCGGAAATTCAGGTAGGGATAGAGCTTCTTGACCTGCGCGATCTTTTCGTTGACCGCCTGGGCCGTGGCGACCGTGTTGGCGCCGCTCTGCTTGGTGATGATCAGGCCGACGGAGGGCAGGCCGTTGAGGCGGGTGTAGAGGCGCGTCTCCGAATGGCTGTCCACCACCGTCGCCACGTCGCCGATCTTGACGATCTGCCCGTTGTAGGAGCCGACCGGAACATCTGCAATCTCCTGTGGGCTGGTGAACCAGCCGAGCGTGCGGATCGTGTACTCGGTGTTGCCCTGCTTGCCGATGCCGGCGGGCAGGTTCACGTTCTCCTGGGCGAGACGCGCGGTGATCTTCGCGATCGAGAGGTTGTAGGCGCGCAGCCGGTTGGGATCGACGTTGACCATGATGGCGCGCTGCGCGCCGCCGGAGATGACCGCCGAGGCGACCCCATCGGCGGACTCGACGATGGGGGCGATCTCGTTGTTCATCAGCGTGTACAGCTTGACCGGGTCCGGTTCGCCGGAGACGCCGAAGATCTGGATCGGCAGCTGCGAGGGATCGTACTTGAAGACGGTCGGGGTCTGCAGCGTCGGGTCGACGGGGAAGTTTCTCTGGGCGCGCTCGACCAGCTGCAGCACGTCGATGGCGCCCTGACCGACGTCCGTGCCCCAGCGGAACTGCACCCGCACGACCGAGCTGCCCTCCTGCGTGGAGGAGCTGACCAGGTACATGTTGGGCGCGGAGGAGACCGCCTCTTCGAGGGGGCGCGTGACCTGCGCCTCGATCTCTTCCGGAGCAACGTTCGGCCACGTCGTCACTACCGCGACGGTCGGCAGGGAGACCGCCGGCAGCAGGTCGATGGGCAGCTTTGTCAGACAGACGGCGCCCAGCAGCACGAGCGCCAAAATGCGCATCGTGACCGCGACGGGCCGCGTGACGGAAAAGCGGGCGAAATTCATTGCGTAGTTCCTCCGGATGCCTGTCTCCCCGATTTGCCGCCGGGGCCGGCGCCTCCTATACGTACCGTCTGGCCGCTGCGCAGCGGGATCGCGCTCAACGTAACAACCTTATCGCCGGGCTGCACGCCCGAGGTGATCTGAATAATGCTGGGGTCCTGCGCGCCGGTCGTCACCGGGCGCTGCTCGACTTTATTGTCGGCGTTGACGACGAAGACGGCAGGCCCGTTGGCCGTCTGCTGGATCGCTTCGCGCGGCACGACGATGGCGTTGGGAACGATGTGGGTGATCATCGAGATGCGGGCGAACATGCCCGGCTTGATCGTTCCCTGCGGGTTCTGCAGGACGATGCGCGCGGCGAATTGGCGGCTGGTCGGATCGGCGGAGGGGTTGATCTCCTTGATCTGGCCGGTAAACGTGCGGCCCGGCAGCGCGTCGAAGGTCACCCGGACCTTCTGGCCCGGATAGACGTTGCGGCTGATCTCTTCCGGAATGGGGATCGTTACCCAGACGGCGCGCAGAATGACCAGGTTCAGGATCGGCGCGCCGGCGGTCGCAATGGCGCCGGGGTCCATGTAGCGCGCGGTGACGTAGCCGTCGATCGGCGAGGTAATGGTCGTATAAGCCAGGTTGGCCTGCGCGTTGCGCACCTGCGCCTGGGCGGCGGCGACTTCGGCCTGGAGCGCCGCCAGATTCTGCACGTAGGCCGGTCTCTGCGCCGTGTTGGCCCGCGCATAGGCCAGGGCGGCGCTCGCCTGGTCCACTTTGGCCTGCGCATCCTTGATGTTGGCCTTGCCCGTGTTGACGACCATCCGCTCCGAGTTTTGGGCGGACTGGAGCTGCGCCTTCGCGGAAGCCAGGCCGGCATTGGCCGCATTCAACTGCGATTTCGCGGAGTCGACCGCGCTTTCCTGAACGTTCTTGGCGGCCAGGGCGTCGTCTACGTCCTGCGCGGCCACGAATCCCTGCTTGTACAGGTCATCATAGCGGCTATATTTGGCGGTGGCATCCGCCAGATTGGCCTGCGCGCTCCTGATGGCGGCCTGCGCCACCGCGACGGCTGCCTGGGCGCTGGACACCTTGCCCTGCGCGTCGGTCACGGCGGCCTGGGCGGAGGCGACCTGCTCGTTGTAGTTCTGGCGTACCTGGTTATAGTCGGCCTGCGCGGATCGTAACCCCGCGACCTGCTGGCTGATCTGCGTGGTGATCGAGACGTTGGTGGGATTCTGAGTGATCTGCGCCTGAGCCAGCCGGTGCTCCGCATCCGCGAGCGCGGCCTGCTGCTGGCCCAGTTGGGCTTCCAGATCGGACTTGCTGATCTGAACGAGCAGTTGGCCCCTGGTCACATGGTCGCCCGTCTGCACCTGCAGGTATTCGATGGGTCCGGCGATCTTAGAAGCGATCTTGACGTTCTCCGGCGATTCGACGTTACCGACGCCCTCGTACGTCTGCACGACGTTCTGTATCTTTGCGGTCGCGACGGTGACTTCCGGAGCGGCGTGCATCCGCGCGGCCTGCATGGTGGCCTGCGCCTGCGCCTTCTGTTTGTTCTGCTGCAGGCGCCAGACGATCAGGCTGCCCAGCACGAGGAGGGGAACGAGTACGTAGATCCAGCGTTTCATAGCTTGCTCACCGAGAGAAAGGTTAAGACACCTTAAGGATTACGGTTACTATACCTGAAAAGTTGCTGCCGCGCAAGTAAAAATTCCTGACCTGCCGCGCACTCCATTCCCGGAAATCTCTGGCTCGAACAAGCAGTATTGTTTCAATCTTTGCCATTGCCGGCCAGACCGGGACGATCCTTCCATGAAAACAGACAGTGTCAAAAAGCACCAAAACAGTCACGCAGCGATCCAGGCGCTTGCCTTCTGTTCTCCTCTCCTTGCGGAGGAGAGAGGAGGGGCGAGGTCGAGTTTGACAACATCCCGGCGCCGTGTTAAAATGGAACAACCGATAGGCGTCCTTCCCGTTCGTCTGCCGGATCGCCGTTTCGAGCGCGAGGGACCTTCCTGCCGCGCTCAGATCGCACTGCCTCGAAGCCGAAGAGATACCATGAGCGAACTCTCTGTTTCCACCCCTTCCGAACCGGACGAACGTCCGCACCCGGCTCCCACGCTTCCTGACATCGATTCCGATTCTTCGTCGCGCCTGCTGGGCGCGCACATGCCCACCTCGGGCGGGCTGTCCAGTTGCCTGACGGCGGGCAAAGAGATCGGCTGCAGCGCCGTACAGCTCTTTACAGGCAGTCCCCGCCAGTGGAGCAAGCCGCCGCTCAAGGAAGAGGAAGTCCGCGCCTTCCAGGATGCGCGGGAGCGGACCGGGATTCCCTTCACCGTCGCCCACGACTCCTATCTCATCAACCTGGCGGCCCCGGTTCCGGCGGTTCTCGAACGCTCCCGCGAGGCGTTCCGAGGCGAGCTGGACCGCGCCGAATCGCTCGCGATCCCCTGGGTGGTCACCCACATGGGCGCGCATCTGGATCAGGGCGAAGAGCCGGCTCTGGAGCGGCTGATCCGCTGCCTGCGCGACCTGCTGGAAGAGACCGAGCGGGAGGGCTATCGGGTCGGCATCGCCCTGGAGACGACCGCCGGGCAGGGGACCGGCCTCGGCTGGCGCTTCGAGGAGCTGGGCCGCGTGCTGGAGGGCGTCGGCCCCGATCCGCGCCTGGGCGTCTGCCTGGATACCTGCCACGTCTTCGCCGCCGGCTACGACCTGCGCGACGAGCAGACCTACGAGAAGACCCTGGGCGCCTTCGACACCCATATCGGCCTGGACAAGCTCAAAGTGATCCACGCCAACGATTCCAAAAAGCCGCTGGGCAGCCGCGTAGACCGGCACGAGCACATCGGCCAGGGCGAGATCGGCATTCCGGCGTTCGCCCGCCTGGTCACCGACCCGCGCCTCAAGCATATTCCTATCGTCATCGAAACGCCCGATGCCGACACCATGCACGCGGTCAACCTGGCCCGTCTGAAGCGGCTGGCGGCCGGCGGCGAGCTGGGCATGATGGTCACCGTCCAGTTCTTCGGTCACTACCGCGACTTCATGGGCGAGGAGCCGCTTGCGGTCTGCCTGCCCGTCGGAGCGGAGGTGCGCAAGCTCGCCGCGCACCTGGAGGAGCGAGACGGCCGGCTGGCCGGCCTGGAGCGCCATTGCCGGTTCGCTATCAATGAGGAGTACGCCGATCCCGATCAGGTCCTCATGGAGGGCAACACGGTCGCCGTGCTTCCCCCGATGAGCGGCGGGTAAGACAAACCGCACCTCCCGCCTGCTCTCCTTCGTAAGGAGCGGGGAAATTAGGGTAGGGAGCTATGGCTGGGCCATCCCCTTTCCAATCGGCATCGTTGCCGGGGAACGGTCGAACCTTCCCGAAGGTTCGAGCAGCCCTCCCTGCGAACGAAGTGAGCGATCGGGGAATGGGGCAAGGGGTGGGCGCGGCGATTGGAAGGCAGGGCCGATAGGGAGCGTAGGGGCTACGTTGCGTGGACACGCCATGTCGAAGCGCCGTCCTACGCACAAGAAGGCCCGTGGTGAAGTGAGGGGTTAGGTAGGTCATGGCCGAGGTTCGGATCGTAACAGGGGCGATCGACGCGGCGGCGCTGGAAACGCAGGTCGCCCGCGATGTCCACGGCGGCATCTGCGCGTTCATTGGCCAGACCCGCCGCCACTCGCGTGGCCGGGACGTGGCCTACCTGGAGTACGACGCCTACGTGCCGATGGCGGAGAAGATGCTGCGCCGCATCGCGGAGCAGGCCGAGGAGCGCTGGGGCTGCGCGGTCGCCATCCAGCACCGTATTGGCCGCGTCAATATCGGCGAGGCGAGCGTGGTCGTGGCAGTAGGCGCGCCGCACCGGGCGGAAGCGTTCGAGGCGTGCCGCTTCTGCATCGATACCCTCAAGGAGACAGTCCCCATCTGGAAGCGTGAAGTCTGCCCGGACGGAACCTACTGGATCGAGGGCGAGCACGCGATCCCGGCGGAGCGCTGAGCGCTCCTATGGAACCCCGGCCTGCCGTAGAGGATGCTTCCGCGATCCGGCGCATTGTCGTGATTCTCAATCCGGCCAGCGGCAGAGGCCGGGGCGCGCGGCGACGGGCGGAGCTGGAGCATCATCTGCGGCAGTCGGCGGAGCGCCGACCGGACACGCCCTGCTGGGAGATCGTCGAGACGGCCGGACCGGGCCATGCCGCCGATCTGGCCGCCGAGGCTGCCGCGAACGGCGCGGACCTGGTCGTTGCCGTCGGCGGCGACGGCACCTGCCGGGATGTGGCCGCCGGATTGTTGGGCACTCCCGCCCGCCTGGGACTGATCCCTCTGGGGACCGGCAACGACCTCGCCCGCGCGCTCGGCCTGGACGGTAGCCTGGAACGCGCGGTGGAAACACTCTTCACCGGCAGGCCGAAACCCCTGGACGTGGGCCGCGCGCAGGGCCGTCCGTTCCTGGTGGCCGGCGGCTGCGGCTTCGATGCGGTCGTGGCGGCGCGCGTCAATCGCGGCTATCCGATCCTGCGCGGCACGGCCGCGTATATCGCCGCTGTGGTCGAATGTCTGGGCGCCTTCCAGCCGGCCGTCCTGCGCCTGACGCTGGATGGGCAGCCGCTGGAGGCGCGGGCGATGCTCTGCACGGTCGCCAACGCGCCCAGCTATGGCGGCGGAATGCGCATCGCTCCCGAAGCCCGGCTCGACGACGGCTGGCTCGACGTCTGCATCGTCGGCGACGTGGGGCGCGGGGATTTTCTGCGCACGTTCCCGCGTGTCTTTCGCGGCACACACGTCAGCCATCCGAAAGTAACGCTGCTGCGCGCGAAGCGCATCGTGGTGGAGAGCGATCCGCCGCTGCCGGTCAACGTGGACGGGGACGTGATGGGCACGACCGCTGCCGAGTTCACGCTGACGCCGCACGCCATCTCGGTGCTGGCTCCCTGACCGTGGGAGGAGGGGGCACGTGGTTTTCCGGGGAAGACACCAGGTTCGTTCGAGATCGCTGGGCCGGGCGCTGATCCTGCTGGCCGTGGCCCTGGGAAGCGGCCTGCTCGTCTTCTGGCTGGCGGCCCCACGCTTCCTGCCGTCCAGCGGCGCTTCTGCAGCCTCCTCACGCGGCTCCTCCGGCGCGGATTCCACTTCCTCCAATGGCGCTTCCGCCTCCATTCCCGCGCCGCTCACGGCCGAGCAGAAACAGCACAACGCCATCGAAGCGCAGCGCGCTCCCTTCTATGGCCGGCTGCGCGGGCAGTTGGGCGATCTCGTCTCCGACGCCAGACCAGCCGCCGACGACCAGGCGACCCTCCTGCTCTACGCCCAGCACGGCGACGAGCACGCCGTAGACGACCTGCTCGCCCAGGCCGTTCAGCCCGATGCCTTCCGCTACGGCTTCCGCCATGTTCGCTTCTATCTTCCCAACCCACCCGGCAACTTGGACAAATACCGCTTCGCCGCTGAAGCCAACGCCGATGACAACGGCGTCTGGCAGGCTTTTTATAAATGAAGGCTATCTGTCGATACTCAAATATGGTATCGTAAAATGAACTATATCATAGGGGCTGAGAATGAGAGGGACAACGGACCAGAAGGCGATTACCATTCGTTTGCCGGCAGATGTTTATGCAGAAGCGCAAGATGCGGCCAGGCGGCATGAGACTAGCCTGAACCGATTTGTTTTGGAAGCTGTGAGCCAGCGACTAAAACAAGAGGAGTTCCAGGAGCTTTATGACGCCTTTACCCTGGTCGGGCAGGAAGAGGACAACAACGTAGATTACGCTTTCGAGGCGCAAGCGGAGGTCGTCTTGCGGAATGACTGAAATTTCTATTCGTCGTGGCGAAATCTACATGGTGGATTGGTCTCCGGGACGCGGATCGGAGCAGGCAGGGCGTCGACCAGCAGTGATCGTACAGACGGATGCAGCCAATTTAAATTCCAACTATCCTAATACGATCGTGGTGGCGGTCAGTAAGTCCGGCAAGCCAGTACCTTTCATGTTCGAGTATCACCTACGCAACGAAACGGTCTGAAGGATGACCCCTCCTATATAAAGTGTGAACAGTTAGTAACAATCAGCAAAGAGCGTCTAGTTGATTATTGGAGTGATCTGGACCCGGAGGATATGCGGCGTGTGGATGCGGCATTAAAGAGAACGCTGGGTTTGTCTTAGCAGCTAGAATTACTGCCGATGGTACTTCTGCAACCTTATCGAGCGGAGATTATCTAAGGAGCTTTTTGTGGAGGTACACCCAATCAGAACAGAAAAAGATCATCAAGCAGCTCTGGAGGAGATCGACCGGCTCTGGAATGCCCCTCCTGGATCTCCCGAGGAGGATCGTCTGGATGTGCTGGTGACGTTAGTCGATGCTTATGAGGCGCAGCACCGTCCGATCTTGCCGCCGGATCCCATTGAGGCCTTACGCTACTATATGGAAAGCCGGGGAATTACCCGGCGTGATCTGGAAGAGGCTATCGGCTACCGAGGGCGAGTGGCAGAAGTGCTGAATCGAAAGCGCCCCTTGGACCTTAAACATGATTCGTCGCCTGCATGCCCGGCTGGGCTTTCCCGTCGATGTGCTCATTCAGCCTTATCCGCTCGAAAAGAAAGCCGTAGGCTGAAGTGGGTCAAACAATAAATATGAAAGCCAGCGAGCAGTTGAAAAACCTTATGTCTGAAATCAGCGAACGCTGTTGGGCTGCTGGCTGATGCATACGGAGTTCGTTCTTTGGAAAGCTATTCAAGAAGGGCCGACGCCATGGGGGCATGGGACAATCACAGCGGAAGACATAGTTAAGCTCAAATAGTTGGCCGACCTTACGGCTGGCTGGATTGTCTGGGATGATACAAAGGGGGAAGTCTGTATTCCCATGGAGCAGTGGCTAAACATCTCCTTTTCCACGGAACGTTAAGAGCCAGTATGCAAACTCGATATGCCAAGGATTCAAGCTTTTCCGTCCGCAGGACGGTTGTCCGAAGGACCCCCAGACGGGTCTTTCAAGGCCCGGCTAGATGGTTGCAAAATCGGGGTTGACAGCGCCGGGGGATTCATGTTAGACTCCTGGCAATTTGAGACGCGTCCTTTTAAGGTAGCCCGGTGAGGCTGGCAAGGGACGGGACCGTATGTGCGCGCAAGGGGCGGCCATGAAGCATCCTGCCTGCCACCCAAGAAGCACGTCAGACCGCTTTCCACGCCTCCACCGGACGGCCTCTCGCAGGCCGTAGGGAGGCGTTTTTGGTGTGTGGACCGTAGCGGCGGGACGGAGCGAGCGATGCGCCTTGCGCATCTCGCTTGTCGGAGCGTAGACGCGCAGCGCCGTTCACCGCGAAGCAGAGGGGAAGGCATGGCAGAACCAGGAAGCTCAGGATGGGAGGAAAGGCGGTCGCAAGGAGGCGTGCCGGTGCTGGACGGCGACGACATCCGCCGCGCGCTCACCCGCGTCGCCCATGAGATCGTCGAGAGAAATGCGGGCGTGCAGGATCTGGCCCTGATCGGCGTGCTGACGCGCGGCGCGCCGCTGGCCGAGCGGCTGGCCGCGCTGCTCCAGCAGATCGAGGGCGTCGAGGTCCCCGTCGGAAAGCTGGACATCGGCCTCTACCGCGACGACTATGCGGTCCATCCTGCCGGGAGGCCCGCCCTCGCTCCAAGCGCTATCCCCTTCGACGTGACCGGCAAGAAGATCGTGCTGGTGGACGACGTCCTCTTCACCGGCCGCACCGTCCGCGCCGCCATCGATGCCCTCATGGACCACGGCCGGCCCGCGGGCATCCAGTTGGCGGTCCTGCTCGACCGCGGCCACCGCGAGCTGCCCATCCGCGCCGATTTCGTCGGCAAGAACCTCCCCACCGCCCGCCAGGAGCACGTGCAGGTGCTCCTGCGCGAGACGGACGGCGAAGACCGCGTCTTCATCCGCAAGCCGGAGGCGGCCCCATGAAACACCTTATCACCCTGCGCGAGACCTCTGCGGACGACATCCGCTCGCTGCTGGATACGGCGGCCGTCTTCAAGGAGATCGTCGAGCGGCCCGTTAAGAAGGTGCCCACGCTGCGCGGCCGCGCGATGATAACGCTCTTCTACGAGAACTCGACCCGCACGCGCACCTCCTTCGAGATGGCGGCCAAGATTATGAGCGCCGAGGCCATCAACATCGCGGTCGCCCAGTCTTCGGTATCCAAAGGGGAGAGCCTCAAAGACACGATCCTCACCCTCCAGTCCCTCAAAGCCGACTGCATTGTGATGCGCCACTCCGCCTCCGGCGCGGCCCAGTTTGCGGCGGAGCATCTGCGCATCCCCGTCGTCAACGCCGGCGACGGCCGCCACGAGCATCCGACCCAGGGTCTCCTCGATATGCTCACCATCCGCCAGAATAAAGGCGACCTGGACGGCCTGACGGTCGCCATCGTCGGCGACATCACCCATAGCCGGGTCGCCCGCTCCAACATCTGGGGGCTGACCAAGATGGGCGCGAAAGTGCGGCTGGTCGGCCCACGCACCTTGATGCCTCTGGACGCCTGCCAGCTTCCGGTCCAGGTCTACGACGATCTGCGCACCGGACTGGAGGGCGTGGACGTGGTCAACGTGCTGAGGCTGCAGACGGAGCGAATGGACAAGGGGCTGCTGCCCAGCCTGCGCGAGTACGCGCGCCTGTTCGGGATTTCGGTGAATAGCCTGAAGGCCGCCAGGCCGGACGTGCTGGTGATGCATCCCGGCCCGATGAACCGGGGCGTCGAGATTTCCGCCGACGTGGCCGACGGCGCGTATGGAATCAACAGCGTCATCGGCGAGCAGGTCACCAACGGCGTCGCCGTCCGCATGGCAGTGCTCTATCTGCTCATGGGGGTACAAACAGAGGGACTAGGGACTGGGGACTAGGGACTGGGGATTGTCTTGGAAGGCTAACACGCATCTCGACTGTGGTTTGGAATGGGAGGCATGAGTGGGTACCAGAAGCTATCAAGATCTGGAAGTTTGGCAGCAGGCAATCTCTGCAGAGCTAGGAATTGGGATAAGCCAGTCCCCAGTCCCTAGTCCCTAGTCCCGAAGAGAGGTCGCATTTATGAGGCTGATATTGGCAGGAGGGCGCGTCGTAGACCCTTCGCAAAACCTGGACCGCGAGGCGGACGTATTGATCGAAGACGACCGCATCGTCGGCATCGTCACGCCGGGATCGGCGTCGAATGGAGCCGAGCGGATTGATGTAAGCGGCAAGGTGGTCACGCCCGGCCTGATCGACATCCACGTCCACCTGCGCGAGCCGGGATTCGAGTATAAGGAAGACATCGAGAGCGGTACGCGCGCCGCAGCGGCGGGCGGCTTCACCCGCGTCTGCTGCATGCCCAACACCAATCCGGCCATCGATACGGCGGCGGTCGTGCGCCAGATCGTCGAGCGGGCGGAGCAGGTGGGCAGCGCCCGCGTCCATCCCATCGGCGCGGCGACGCGGGCCATGCAAGGCGACCAGTTGACGGAGATGGCCGATCTGAAGACAGCAGGCGCGGTCGCCATCTCCGACGATGCCTTCCCGCTGCAGAACGCCGATACGGTGCGCCGCGTCATGGAGTACTGCGCGATGCTCGGCCTGCCGCTGCTCACACATAACGAGGACAAGCGGCTGACCGAGAAGGGCGCCATGAACGAGGGCTACACGGCGACGGTGATGGGTGTGCCGGGCATGCCGCGCGTCGCAGAAGACATCGCTGTGGCGCGCAACATCCTTCTTGCCAAGCTCATCGGCTGCCGGCTGCATCTGCTGCACATCTCCACGGCGGAGACAGTCAATCTGCTGCGCCGGGCCAAAGAAGAAGGATTGCCCGTGACCGGCGAGGCCTGCCCGCACCACTGGGTCCTGACCGATGAGGCCTGCCAGGGCTACAACACGGACGCCAAAATGAACCCGCCTCTGCGGACGCCCGAAGACTGCGAGGCAGTCAAAGCCGGGCTGGCGGACGGCACCATCGACTGTATCGTCACCGATCACGCGCCGCACGCGCGCTACGAAAAAGAGGTGGAGTTCGAGGCCGCGCCCTTCGGCATCGTCGGGCTGGAAACCTCCTTTCCGCTGGTCTATACTACCCTGGTCAAGCCGGGGATTCTCTCCCTGGCCGACGCCATCGCCAAAATGACGGTCCAGCCGGCCCGCGTCATCGGGCTGCCGGAAGGCGTGGGCACGCTGCAGCAGGGCGCGCCCGCCGACGTGACTGTCCTCGACTTAGACGCCGTCTGGACCGTAGACCGCGACGCCCTGCAGTCCAAATCAAAAAACACGCCCTTCCACGGCCGGGAAGTCCAGGGCAAAGCGGCTTTCACCGTGGTCGGTGGCCGGGTCATTCACGTCTAAAGACATGGCGTTGAGACGCCTTTTCATCGGGTTGAAACCCGGTGCTAAGACACGAAACCCGCCTTCGCGGGTTATAGACTCAATAGCTCCTCTCCTTACGAAGCAGAGGAGGTGAGGTCAGTCCGCGCAGGCCCGAAGGTTCGTCTTCGTAATGGCGGAACGGCACTTTAGGGCCGGTAAAAAAATCCATGTCCAACTCACAACTTATTCTCATAAACGGCAACATCCGAACGATGGATCCGGCGCAGCCGCAAGCCGAGGCAGTGGCTGTCGGCACGGACGGGCGCATTCTGGCAGTCGGGACGGCGGCACAGGTCGGCAGCCTGAACGGCGCGGGGACGCGCGTCGTGGACTTGCGCGGGCGCACGCTGATTCCCGGCTTCTTCGATTGCCACATGCATATCCTGTGGCTGGGCGTCAACCTGGGACACGTCAACCTGGCCTCACCGCCGGTCCAGGATAAGGAAGACATCGGCGATCTGCTCCGAGAGCGGCTGGAAGCGCAGCCGGACATCCCTTGCGTCCAGGGCAACCGTTACGACCAGAACCGCCTGCCCGGCGCTAAGCACGTGACCCGCTACGATCTGGACCGCGTCTCGACGGAGGTCCCGGTCCGCATCAACCACACCTCCGGGCATGCCGCGGTGGTCAACAGCAAGGCGCTGGAGCGGCTGGGCATCACGCGCGACACGCCCGATCCGGAGGGCGGCGAGATCGTCCGGGACGAGAACGGCGAGCCGACGGGCGTGCTGCTGGAAACGGCGAGCTGGAGCAACCTCGATCGGATCATTCCCGAGCTGACGTCATCCGAAGCGGCCGAGGCGCTCGGTCGTGCGAACGGCTATCTCCTGGAGCGGGGAATCACCAGCGCCAGCGACGCTAACACCCACTATCGCGACATCGATACCTACACGCAAGCGGTGGGGCAAAACCAATTGCGCATACGGGTCAATAACATGGTCGGGTGGGCCGGCGTCTGCCGGCACGCTGGAGAAGGCGAGACGCCGCGACCTGAAGACCTGCAGCCGACCGCCTCCGGCATCGACGGTCATCGGCTGCACGTCGGGCAGGCCAAGCTGTTCTCGGATGGCGCCATCACCACGCGCACCTGCTGGCTGACGCAGCCCTTCGCGGGAATGCCGGACAATTACGGCATCCCGATGCATCCGCCGGACGAGCTGCAGGCGCTGATCCTGCGCGCTCACAACGCGGGCTGGCAGATCGCCACGCACGCCATCGGCGACCGCGCCATCGACATGGTCCTCTCCGCTTACGCAGAGGCGCAACGGCAGCACACGCGTCCGCGGCCCGGCCATCGCATCGAGCACTGCATGCTCCTCGACGACGACCTGATCGCCCGCCTGCGCCGCCAGAACGTCTGGAGTATCGGCCAGCCGGAGTTTCTGACCCGGCTGGGAGACGCCTACATTCTGGCGCTCGGGGAAGAGCGGGCCTGTCGCCTGTCGCCCTATGCTACCCTCGACGCGCGCAACGTCGCCCAGGCGTTCAGCTCGGACAACCCGGTCGTTCCCGGCGCGCCGCTGGATGGCCTGCGCGCCGCCCTGGAACGCAAAACGTTGAGCGGGCGCGTATTGAATGCGGAGGAGCGCCTTTCAGTTGAAGCTGCGCTCTACGCCTACACCGCCGCGCCTGCCTACGCGACCCGCACGGAGCGCGATCGGGGGAGCATCGAGGCGGGCAAGTGGGCCGACTTCACGCTCCTGTCCGCCGATCCTGTCTCCACGTCTTTGGACGAATGGGAGCGCGTCCAGGTCGAAGCGACCTTCATCGGCGGCGAATGCCTGTACGGCATGGAAGCATTGGAATAGACCATGTCCGACTGGTACGAGGAAGAGTCGTTCTGGGCC
>DASRCN010000011.1:0-49050 GCA_035653075.1 Chthonomonadaceae bacterium
CTCCTTTGAGGGAGGGAGTGTGCGGGGGCAGGATCGGTTCGATCAGTGCCCAGAGTTCATCGGGAAGAAGTGGTTTTGCCATACCTGCTTCTTCCATAATCCTAACAGCAACCTAACCGGTTTTGTTAGGTGCTCTAAGTAAGGTTTACGACCAATTGTGCCAAAGCTATCGCTCAATCGATGACTTTCGAGCAAAATTGCTTGGATTTTTGCCATTAGCATCGGCGGGTGGAGCATTTCTCTTATTGACAGATGCTTCTGTGAAGAACGATTTCGCCCCGAGTTTCCTTAAACCACTAGGAATTTTTGGTTTTGTCATTACACTTGGGCTTTGCTTTTACGAAATCTATGGGATCCGAAAATGCCATGCGCTTATTGAGGCTGGTAAACGGCTCGAATGTTCGATGCACGTTACTAACGGACAATTTCAGAAGCGGCCTCGCGCAACTCTTTATCTCATTAACGAAGTGTTTGCCTCTGGCGTGATCTATCCAGCGGTTCTGGCAGGTTGGTGGTTTTTGGCGTATGGTTACCCGCAGCCAGCTCAGTTGACTGGGATTAAAGATCCTTTAGTTAAAGCGTCAGCAGAACTTGTTTTAATTAAATCATCTATTAAAACTGCTTTAACAGGTGCGACGCAGGTCTTTGAGGTTGGTTTTGCATTTGCATTGCTCTATAACGTTACGTTGCCACTTCTTATCAAGATAGAAAACAAGATCGCAAACAAGTTGAAGAAGTCAGAGAAGTTGAAGCAGTTCTTGGATTGGTTGAACGACAAAAGATAAGCCGGATGGGGCGGATGATTATTAAATAGCGGATGATTATCAAATATAGATACATGCCTTAATATTAACGGGGTGTAGTCCGCACCTTGGTCTGCGGTCTCCCTGCCTGATCCAGAAAAGTGTGTGGATTTTACACGAATCCTTACCCTAATAGGCGACCGTTCAGATTACAGGCTATTTATTCTGCGCCAGAGAGGTCAACAGTTCGGGGTTTTCTATGAACTGAAGTAGGCGGGCTGAAGACTGTTGTGGGCGGCGTGTACCCTGCTCCCAACTCTGGACGGTCTTCTTGGATACCTGCAGCAGCCGGGCAAACCCTGGCTGGCTCATATTCAGCCGAGCACGGATACGGCGTACATCGTCGGCAGTATAGGACTTCGGCGGTTCGGGAACCACCACTTCTGTCACTCGCAGCGTGCGCTCACCACGCTCATGGGCAATGCCCTCTTCCAGTCCCTTCTTCAATCTCTCAAACAATCGTGGGCGTTCCGTTGACATAACTATCGTCCTTTCCGTTCCTGGCTCCGACGCACCTCTTCTCGATAGGCGTGAGCCAGAGCCGCCAGAGTTCGCCTCTCTTCAGGCAGGAGGTCATCGGCCTCATCCTTTCGCTCGCACCGTCCGCGTTGGTGCCGGACTGTCGGAGAACATTCCCGTCATATCGGTTTCTGGAATACCGGGCGTCCGGTAAGTGAGAAACGCCAGGGCCTCTTCCGGCGTCATCCGGCGTATGCGTGCCACGGCTGCCTCTATTACCTCTGGGCTGTGTGGGTCCAATTTCTTTTTTTCCATAGTCTCCTCCTTCGACCGTTCGTGGAGCTTTCTGCAGGGCCGTTGTTCACCTGGGCGATGCTTTCACGCCTGCTCCTTTTGCCGGAGAGCGCGCAGCGAGAATTCGGCATGTTCTCGGACGAGTGACTCGGGATCGTTGGCAGCAGCTTGTTCTAAAGCCGCTTCCGCCTCTGGATCGTCGGAGGCGGCGAGGGCGGCGGCGACGTTGCGGAGGAGGCCACGGCGCTTGGCGCGCTTGACGGGGCTGCCTTTGAACTCTCGGCGGAAGTCCTCGTCGGACAACTGCAGCAGATCGAGAAGGCGGGGATGGTCGGTCACCGGGCGGGCCTGAAAGGCAGGCTCGTCGGTGGAGGCCGAGCGGCGGAGATTGAACGGGCAGACCTCCTGGCAGATGTCGCAGCCGAAGATGCGGTTGCCGGAAGCGCCGAGGTCAGGGCGCAGGTCTTCGGGAATGGGGCCTTTGATCTCGATGGTCAGGTAGGAGAGGCAGCGGCGCGCGTCGAGCTGGTAGGGAGCGATGATCGCGCCGGTCGGGCAGGCGTCCAGGCAGCGGGTGCAGGTGCCGCAACTGCCGACGGCGGGCGCGTCCGGCTCCAGGGCAACGTTGGTAAGGATTTCGCCGAGCAGAAAGTAGGAGCCGCGCCGGGTGTTGATGAGCATGGTGTTCTTGCCGAACCAGCCCAGCCCGGCCCGCCGCGCCACCTCCCGCTCCAGGATCGGACCGGTATCCACGTAGACCCGGCCTTCGGCGCCCTCGCCCGCCTGCTCCTTCAGAAAGGCCAGCAGCTCCCGCAGACGCGCGGTCATTACGTCGTGATAGTCGTCGCCGCGAGCGTAGCGGGCGAAGACGGCACGCTCCGGATCGGCGGGCGGCGTGCCCGGCCCCTCCTCCACGTCCGTGTAGTAGTTCATGCCGGCGACGACGATGGAGCGAGCATCCGGCAGGATTTCGCGGGGGTCGAGGCGACGATGCAGGTTGCGTGCCAGGTACTCCATCTCCCCGGCGTAACCCCGCGCGACCCAGTCGCGGTACTCTTCCGCAAACGCCGACGGCTCCGCAGTCGTGATCCCGACCAGATCGAAACCCAGCACTCGCGCTCTTGCCTTGAGCGCCGCTTCCAGCCCGGACATCGCCCTAGCCGACCGCGTCCAGGGCCTCCTTGATAGGCATCTGGACGCAGGTAAAGATGGGCGTGTCCCGCAGGGTGAACTTGCTGGACTCGGTCTCGCGCAGGGACATGACCAGATCGAGGAAGTCGGCGGGAATATCCGTCTCGAAGGCGACCACGAACTCCTGATCGTCGATCCCGAACGAGTAGGTGGTGTTGAGCTTGACGGTCGGGAACTTGTGGCCGACCTCGATGTGGGTGGTCATCGCCGCCTGGCGCTTCTCCAGCGGCATCAGATACCAGTCGCGCGTCTTGACGAAGGGATAGACGAACAGGTACTTGCGCCCGGTCGGACGCAGGACCAGCCGCCGGCCCTCCGGAGAACCCTGGTCGTGCGGGTCTTTGTACTGCGAGGTCTTGGTCATCGCCAGGTAGCAGTAAGGCTGCGTGGCCCAGCGGCCGAGGCCCGTATTGAGCAGGCGCGAGCCGTGCTTCTGGAACAGACTGATGTCGGGCGCGGCGTTCCAGAGCAGCAGATCGCAGTCGCCGCGAATGCCGACCAGCGAATAGCTGCGGACCATCATCTCGTCGGCAGCTTCCTCGACCGCGCAGGCGAGCGCGGCCTTGTCCCGCTCGCGCTCCTCCTGCGGCAGCCGCCGCCAGGCCGCATCGAACTTATAGAAGGCAAATTGCACCATCACGCGTCCGCGATTTTCCATACCTGTCCCCTTTACCCCTCACTCCCTTCCCCCACTCCCTCAAGGATCGAGCGGGAGATTTCAAATGAAATCTCCCCTCTCCTTCGTAAGGAGAGGGAGTCGGGGGTGAGGTCTGTTTTTACGGCATCAGAACGACCGCATGCACCGCGCCGTCATTCGTGTCGACCGTGTCGAGCGGCTGACCGCCCGGCAGGCTCCAGTAGCGCAGCACGCCGTCTCCACCGCCGCTGACAAGCACCTTGCCGTCCGGCGTCCAGACCAGCGTCTCGACGCCTTTCGATGCCGGCCCGCCGGCAAACGGCAGCGGCGTTCCTTTCGCCGCATCCCACAGCCGGATTTTGCCGTCCGCACCGCCCGTCGCCAGCATCTTGCCGTCAGGCGAGAAGGCCACGGCCCGCACGGACTGTTCGCTGGCGCGGATACGGTTGAGCAGGCCGCCGCCATCCATGCGCCACGTCTTCAGATAGCCGTCTTTGGAGACGCTGGCAATGATCTTATCGTCCGGAGAGAGCGCCAGGGCCGTGATGGCATCGTCGTGCGCGTCGATATTGGACTGGTATTCCAGCGCATAACGCTGCGCCCCCGCCGAGCGGACCTTCCAGACGCGGATCAGCCGGTCCGCGCCGCCGCTGACCAGCAGGCTGCCATCCGACGTGAACAGCAGGGCGCTAACGGCATCATCATGGCCCTTAATATCGACCAGAAGCTTGCTGTCGGCGCGATTCCACAGCTTGATATGCCGGTCCGCGCCGCCGGTAGCGATCCGCTTGCCATCCGGCGAGAACGCCACGGCCAGCGCGCCGCCTTCGTGCGCATGCACGCTAAAGAGGGAATGCGCGTCCGCCAGGCTCCAGACCTGGAGGGTCCCGTCGGCGCCGGCGGCGGCCACCGTCGCCCCGCTGCCATCCACCGCCAGCGCCTCGATCGCGCCGGGCAGCGTACCGACGGCATCTGCCGGCTTGCTCGCCGCGTCCCATCGCCTGACGGCATGGTCTTCCCCTCCCGACAGCACGGATGGCAGCGGCCCGGCCTGTGCCGTCCCGGCGATCAGGACCATCACCCCCAGCCACGCCGATGCGCGGGCCAGACCTCTCATGAAGGCACGGCTTCCAGATAGAAATCGTGCCGGTAGAGATCGGCGATCCGCTCCAATTCAGCCGCCTTCAGCGGCGAGGTCTCCGGCGCGGCCGCGAACTCCTCCAACTGGCGCGCATCGTAGATGTTGGGCAGGATGGAGGCGACGCACGGCTCGCTCAGGATGAACTGAATCGCCATCTGCCCCAGGGTGCGGCCGGCCTCTTCCGTTGCAAAGCCCAGCTTCTCGACCTTCTTCAAGCCATCCAGCAGCCACTGCTTGCGCATGGCGTCGGTCGCCACACGGTGGCTGCGGTGGTCGGTGGGCGCAAACTGCGTCTCTTCCGTATAGGTCCCTTCCAGGATGCCGGAGGCGTGCGGAACGCGCACCAGAACTGGAACGTGCTCCTGCTGCGCCGCCGGGAAAAGCGCCTCGCCCAGCACTTGCTCGAGCATATTGTAGATGATCTGCACGGCGGCGTGGCGCTGCCGGATGCAGGCAAGCCCTTCGTCGATCTGGCGGTCCGGCTTGAGCGCCGGGCCGAGCGCGGCGCCATAAGCGCGGATCTTGCCCTCGGATTTCAAGGTTTCCAGCAGCGCGAACAGGTCGTCGCGCTGCAGAGCGTCGAGGCGCGGATTGTGCAGTTGATAGAGGTCGATGCGATCCGTGCGCAGGCGCTTCAAGCTAGCCTCGCAGGCGCGGCGAACGAACTCCGGAGACCAGTCCTGGGGTCGCTCGCGCTGGCCGGGCTGCGGACCGGGGTAGTTGTAGAAATCATAGCCGAATTTGGTGGCGATCACGATCTCGCCGCGCCGGTCCCCCAGCGCGTCGGCCAGCAGGGTCTCGCCTTTGCCGTCGCCGTAGACATCGGCGGTGTCGTAGAAGGTGACACCTAGCTCCAGCGCGCGGCGCAACAGCGCCGTGCCGACCGCATCGTCCGTGATCCCCCACATCGTCGTGGACACGGTCCAGACGCCGAACCCGACCACCGACACCTTCAATCCCGTCTCGCCCAGAGCGCGATATTGCATACTCATCTCCATCAACGAGGTGAAAACCCCGTTCTAAAACGCAAAGTCGAACCTTCGGGTCGTCGCGGGCTAAAGCCATCCCCCTCTCCTTCTCCAGGAGAGGGGTCAAGGATGAGGTCTCTCTGAACCTTCTTCGCCGCGTTTCCGACTAAAATAGTAGCCGATACCCGGAAAGCCTGTCAAGGCAACCTCTCTCCGGCAGACCGCCCCGCCACCATCCTATAGGTGTCAGGGTTTGGGTGTCAAGCCCTCACCCCTGACGCCGGTCGGGCAACTGTTGACTTTCCTTATCGACTATGATACACTACGCTTGTCTTGAAGACATCAGGAGGAGTTCATGACTAGCCGCAAAGCGCTCTTGCTGGCCGCTTGTGCCCTGGGCCTTAGCGTGTCGGGGCACCTGACCGGCGCGCGCGCGCAGGGTTCGCAAGCTCCCTTTACGATCCGCCGTCCGCCGGACGGCTCCATTGTCCGCGAGCAGGTCCGGGTGCAGATTCCACGCGCCAGCATCCCGCCCGGCGGCTTTGTGGGCTTCTTTGTCGACGGTCAGTTCCTGCAGGCTGTTCAGCCCTCGGAAAGCACCCATGAAGAGCCCTTCTTCAGTTGGGTCTGGGACACCAAAGACCTGGGCATTCCGGATGGCGAACATACCATCCGCGCCGTGCTCTACGCCTCGGCCGGCGCAGGATTCAATACGGCCAGCGCGACCGAGCGCGGAGCCAGTGAGGTCCGCGTCCGGGTCGAGAACAAGATCCACGGCGGCCCCAGCCTGCTCTACCTGCGCTATAAGTTCCGCGATGGCGCCGCGCTGACCTACGGGATCTACGCCAAAGATTACATCGTCGGCGGCGTCTCGGAGACGGGAACCACCACCAGCGACCAGGACCTCTCCGCAGACAGCGGCAAGCTGGAGATGGACGTCTACGATGTCAGCACGCCCTCGACCCTGGTGCGCGATAAGCTGACCAGCCTCTCGTACGTGGCCGGAGGCGAGGAGACCGTCTTCGATCCGGGCCAGTTGCCCAACTCGCTCTATCGCGAGATCGATCAAGTGGGCCACGTGCTGTATCAGACCGGCGGCTCTGAGACAAACGAGCTCGGCGGGGTCGTGCTGACCGATTCGCTGGAGCTTCCCCTCCTGCCGTCCGGCCCTGTCACCATCGGCCAGGAATGGCTGACACCCCATCAGGCCCTGGACCTTCCCAACATCTTGAAGGAGACGCAGCCGCGGGTGACGCTGACCAACCGGCTGGTAGACCTGGAATGGGAAGGCGGCTATCCGACCGCCAAGATCGTACAGACCTACACTGGTCATCCGGTCAAGGAGATCACTCTCGGCGGCATTCCGATCACGAATCCGGAAATCCACTTCGAGCGGGACATCTATCTGGCCTACAAGTCGGGCACGCTGGTCAAGACGGTGAAGAAGATCACCTATAAGGGCCAGACGACCGCCGCGATCGGCGCGCCGCCTCCTACGCAGATAGCTAGCGGTCCTCCCAACACCGGGGGTATGCCCGGTGGCATGATGGGCGGAGGCCCTCCCGGCTATCCTGGTGGTCCTCCAGGATTCCCCGGTGGAGCGGGCGGCAAGTTCGGCAACATGGGTGGCGCCGCTGGTATGCGCGGTATGATGGGTGGTGGTCCACCCGGCTATCCGGGCGGCATGACGGGCGGTGGCCCTCCGGGATTCCCCGGTGGGGGAGGCGGCAAGTTCGGCAACATGGCTGGCGGCAGGCGTGGTATGATGGGCGGCCCAGGAGGCTTTGGGGGCACGATGGGCGCTCCGCCTAACACACCCGGATTTCCGGGCGGGACGCGGCCCGGTGCTGGCAACCTTCCACCGGCCGGCGCCCCGCACGAGATCACGATCCGGACCATCCTGTCCACCACCTTGCAGGGCCATCACTAGCCGGGACGGCACGGCGATCCTTTCAGCGGAGGGCGTTACCTTGCGCCCTCCGCTTGATTCTGAGTATAATGCTGACAGGACAGTTGCTAGTTGCTAGTCGCTAGTTGCTAGTAAAACCTCACCCCCTACCCCTCTCCTTCGTAAGGAGAGGGGAGGGAGGGCGCTGCTCGCAGCGCCCCTACTAGCAACTAGAAACTAGCAACTAGCAACTTCTTGAGGATGTGACGATGACTGCCGTTCCCGGTCCAAAGATAAGCATGGCCGACCGACGTTCGCGCGACGATGAGAAGCGAATGGAGCTGACCGAGCACCTGGCGGAGCTGCGGCAGCGCATCATCACCTCTATCCTCTACCTGGTCGTCGGGGCCATCATCGCCTACCAGTTCTTCACCCCGCTCTATGGCCTGCTCTATCGCCCGCTGGCCAAGGAGATGCGCCTGCGGGATGCTACGCAAGCGCGTACTCTCGCCTCTCAGGACATTACCCTTCTGGACCCCAATTCGATCTCGAACCCGCCGACACAGGCCCAGGTCCAGCAGTTGACCCGAGAGATGCAATGGCTCATCGAGCACCCTGGTTCCGGGCATACAGTGACCATCGCCTTCCGCAACTTCCACGAGCCGTTCCTGGTGCGGGTGAAGATCAGCGTCATCTATGGCTTCATTCTCGTCTCGCCACTGGTCCTCTGGCAGTTGGCGCTGTTCATCGCGCCGGCCCTGACACCCCAGGAGCGCCGGCCGCTGCGGATGCTCCTGCCCATCTCGGTCCTGCTGCTCATCTGCGGCGTGCTGGTGGCCTACTTCACCATGTTCTACGCCATGCACTGGTTCCTGTCCTATCTGGATGACTTCCCGCAGCCGTCCGTACTGATCCAGGACCCGAACGACTACATCCTCTTCTTCGTGAAGATGATCGCGGCCTTCGGCATCGCGTTCCAGTTGCCGGTGGTATTGATGGGCGGCGCCTTCCTGGGCTTCATCACCTCCGAGGGGCTGATTAAGCACTGGCGGTGGGGCATCATGATCGCCGCGCTGGGCGCGTTGTTCACGCCCTCTAACGACATCTTCTCGATGCTTCTCATGGCCATTCCGCTGCTGATCCTCTACGGCGGCAGCATCGTGCTGGTGCGCTGGGTCGAGCGCATGAAGGCGCGCCATCGGCCCGAGCCAGGGTAGCGCGGTAAGCATGGATTTTAACGGCTACCTGAACGATCTGCGCCGCGCGCCCTTCTATAAAGGGCAGATCGCCCACGTGCAGCGCATCCCGGCTCGCAAGGCCCGCTATGGGGACCTGGAGCGCCCGCTCCATCCGGACCTGCAGGCGCGGCTGTGCGCCCAGGGAATCGCGCGGCTCTACGCGCACCAGGCCGAAGCCGTCAACGCTGCTCGCGAGGGCGAGCACGTCACCGTCGTCACCGCGACCGCCAGCGGCAAGACCCTCTGCTATAACCTGCCCGTCCTCGACGCCGTGCTGGAAAATCCGCGCGCCCGCGCCTTCTACCTTTTTCCCACCAAAGCGCTCGCGCAGGATCAGCTCGGAAAGCTCAACGACTTCGGCCTCTTCCCGACCGTGCGATTCGCCACCTACGACGGCGATACCCCCGCTGCCGACCGCCGCTTCATCAAGAAGGGCGCGCACATCGTCCTGACCAATCCGGACATGCTGCACGTGGGCATTTTGCCCTACCATACGACCTGGAGCGCGTTCCTGGCGAACCTGAAATACGTGGTCGTGGATGAGATCCATACCTATCGCGGCGTCTTCGGCGCGCATGTGGCCCACATCCTGCGGCGGCTGCGCCGCATCTGCGCCCACTACGGCTCCGATCCGCAGTTCCTCTGCTGCTCGGCCACTATCGCCAACCCGGACGAGCTGACGGAGCGGCTGACCGGCCTGGCGGACCCGGAGATTGTGGACGAGAACGGCGCGCCTTCCGGTCCGCGTACCTTCGTGTTCTGGAACCCGCCGTTCGTGGATGACGAGCAGGCGCAGCGGCGCAGCGCGCACGTCGAGGCCACCAGCCTGTTCACCGACCTGGTGTCGCAGGGCATCAGAAACATCACCTTCGCCAAGGCCCGCAAGAGTGCCGAGCTGATCCTGCGCTACGCGCGCAGCGACCTGGACCGCCGCGCGCCCGGCCTGGCGGGACGGATCATGTCCTACCGCGCCGGCTATACGGCCAAAGAGCGGCGGGCCATCGAGCAGGGCCTCTTTACGGGCGAGCTGATCGGCGTCACGGCCACCAACGCCCTCGAATTGGGCGTGGACGTGGGCGGCCTGGACGCGACCGTGCTGACCGGCTATCCGGGCACCATCGCCAGCACCTGGCAGCAGGCGGGCCGGGCCGGACGTGGCGGCGAACAGGCGCTCTCCATCCTGGTCGCCTTCGACAACCCGCTCGACCAGTTCTTGATGCGTCATCCCGGCTATTTCTTCGGCCGCCCCCACGAGCGCGCCATCGTGGACCCGGACAACCGCCGCATTCTCGGCCAGCACCTGCTCTGCGCCGTCTACGAGCGCGCCCTTTCCCGGGAGGAATTGCCCCTCTTCGGCCCGAACGCTAAGGCCGTGTTGGAAAATCTGGAAGACGAGGGCAAGGTCGTCACTCAGGGCGGAAAGTGGCGCTTCGCGGGCCGGGACTACCCGGCGGCTCAAGTCAACATCCGCTCCGCCTCCGACGCCACCTATAAGATCGTGGATGAATCGCGCGTCGAGCGGCTCGTGGGCACGGTGGAGAGCGGTATCGCCTTCAAGACGGTCCATCCGGGCGCTATCTATCTGCATCAGGGCGAGACGTATCTGGTCGAGCGGCTGGACATCGAGGAACAGACGGCTTACGTGCGCCCGGTCGATGCCAACTACTACACGGAGGCGCGGGAGAACTCGCACATCCTGATTCTGGACACCAAAGCGACCCGATCGCTCGGCCAGACGCAGGCCTTTTTCGGCGAGGTGGTCGTCACCAACCGCGTGGTGGGCTACCGGCGCAAGAAGCTGTTCAGCGACGAGGTGCTGGAGGTCGTGGACCTGGACCTGCCGGAGCAGACGTTCGAGACGGAGGCGTTCTGGTTCACCGTGCCGAACGATCTATGGCGAACGCTGGTGACGGAGGGCGGCGATCTGGGCGGCAGCATCCACGCCGTCGAGCACGCGGCCATCGGGATGATGCCCCTGCTCTCCACCTGCGACCGCTGGGACGTGGGCGGCGTCTCTCATCCCGACCATCCGGACACCGGCCTGCCGACGATCTTTATCTACGACGGCTATCCGGGCGGCGTAGGCATCGCCGAGGCGACCTATGCCACGCTCGATGAGCTGCTGCAGGCGACCCTGGAGATCATCACCGACTGTCCCTGCGCGGAAGGCTGTCCTTCGTGCGTGCAGTCGCCCAAATGCGGCAACAACAACGAGCCACTGGACAAGCGCGGCGCCCGCCGCCTGCTGGAGCTGCTGCTCGAATCGCCGCCAGCGTCCACGAAGAATACACCACCCGCTCGCTCCGCTCGCTAGAGCCACAGGGCACACAGAGACCAGACACAGAGAAATACAAGGAAGAAAAGCGAGCAGGCTGTATCAGCAGTAGACCTCTGCCTCTTACTCAGAACGAGGGAGACCACAGAGAAAAGCTTTTCCGTCCGGTAGGACGATGGGGCAGAATAAGCAATCCGAGGAGAAAACGAGCACGATGGGATTGTCGCCGCTGAGGGAGCGCCGGAAGAAGGCGACCCGCTGGTTTGTCGTACGCGTGTGTGTGCTGCTGCTGTTGATCGGAGCCATCGCCTATTCGGCGTGGTTCGCCCCCTGGGCGCGGCCTGCCCGGCAGGTCCGCACCGAGGTTGTGCGCTGATTTGACCGCGCAAGAGCCGGCTGCCGAAAGCCGGGACCGAAAGCTGCCGGACAAACGCATCCTCGTCCTGGTGGCGCTTATCATTGGGCTGGGACTGGCGCTGCGGCTCTGGGGGATCGGCTGGAGCCTGCCGGACGCCCGGCATCCCCTCGCAACCTATCATCCGGACGAATCTATCAACCTGAATGCGGCCCGCGCCGCCGACATTCCTCACGGCCAGTTCGACATCCAGTTCTACAACTACGGCGCTTTCTACTTCTATCTGGTCAGCTTCGCGCAGACCTTCGGGCGCGGCTGGGGGCTGATCCCGACCACGCCGAACCTCTCGATCCCGCAAGGCGCGCAGCCGACGGCGGCGCAGTGGGCCACACTGGCCCCGGAAAACGCCGCGCTGTTTCTGACCGGGCGCATCGTGACCGCGCTGCTCGGCGCGGCGACCATTCCCCTCCTCTTTGCGCTTGGAAGGCGCCTGTACGGAACGCGGGTCGGACTCACTGCCGCCCTGCTCTATGCCATCGCGCCTCTGGCCGTCCAGCACGCGCACTTCTTGACCGTAGACGTGCCGGCGACTTTCTTCGTAACGCTGGCGCTGCTCTGGGCGGCACGCCTGTGGAAGCAGCCGGACTGGAAGAATGTGATCTGGGCGGGCGTCTGGGCCGGACTGGCCGCCGCCACCAAATACAACACCGGCTGCGTGCTCCTCGCGCCTCTCGTCGCCCTCGCGCTGGCCCGGCCTTCCGGCGAACGCGCCAATCATCTTCCCCTCAAGCTCGCCGCGCTGATCGGCGTGACCGCCGCCGCCTTTCTGATCGCCTGCCCCGGCCCCTGGCTCGACTGGAACGCCTTCTGGAACGGGACCTATCCCGGCTCCGGCGTGCGCTACGAGCTGTTCGAGCACGCCCGCACCGGCCACGAGTTGCTCTTCGTGGATACCGGACCCGGCTGGTGGTACCATCTCACAGCCTCCTTGCGCTATGGCCTGGGAGAGCCGCTGCTTCTGCTCGCCCTCGCCGGATTCGTCTTCGCCTGCATCCGGCGCACGCCGCAGGACGGGATACTGCTCTCCTTCTTTCTGCTCTATTACTTCACGACCAGCCTGTCCGCCGTCCGCTTCGCCCGCTACATGATCCCGCTGCTGCCGGTCCTCTGCCTCTGGGCTGCCCGGCTCCTCGCCGAGCCGTTCCCCCAGCGCCGTCTCCGGCAGGCGCTGGCAGCGATCGGAACGCTCGTCGCGCTCTATACGCTCCTGCTGGCCTTCAGCTTCAATCTCTCCATGACCGGTCGCGACCCGCGCGACCAGGCCGCCGACTATCTGGAGCGCAACGCGCCCCAGGGCGCCTCCATCGCCTTTGCCCGCATTCCCTGGTTCACCTCCCCGCCGCTCTCGCCCCTCTTCGGCCTGCCCGCCGCGCCCCAGCGCGCCAAAGCTGCCGCCGAGACGACGCGCTTTACCCTGCGCATTCCTCCGGTCGAATGGGATACCAGTGTCCTTTCCCCGCCGCCCGACTACGTGGTCCTCTCTAATCTGGAGACCGTCAACGCCGTCACCCGCCTGCATCTGCCCGGCCCGGTGCGCTTCGTCCGATCTATCCCCGCCAACGATACGCGCCTGGTCTTCGCGCCGCCCACGCTGCTCGGCCTGCCGCCCAACCGCGAAGGGGTCGGCGTGCCGGAAGACCTGCTCTACACCCGCCCCCTCCTGACCCTCTATCGCAAGCCGTAAAATAGAGAAGGAAGGGGAAGATAAAGTGGCGAAATGAGAAGATAGAGGAACAAAATGGCCGGTCTTTCGTATTAGGAATTACCGCTGGAAAAACCGGCCTTGTGAGATTATTTCGGGCGGCACGTTGCGCCTGTCTGCAAGTCCCCCGCAGCGCCCCTGCAGCACGCCCCGCAGCCCGTCCATCCTGCGCGCATGATGGCTTGAGGAGGGTCGCTATGTCCGAGACCGATCCGGCTGCTTCTCCGGAGCCTGGCTCCGACCTGTTGGCAGAATTAGCGCGTCAGAAAGAGCGCATCGCCCGCCTGGAATCGCTTCTGGCGGAAGTAGACAGGCGAGTCGAGACGCCCAAAACGATTCCGAGCGCAGCGGCGCGTCCCAAAAGCACAGACAGCGGCCCACAGACGCCGGTGCGTGTATCCGATTTGGGACCGCAGTTGCAGGGGTTTGCCGAGGCATTGATGGCCTACACGGCTCCAAAGACGGCGGACCCGCCGCCGAAAACGCGGCACGCCATCGAGCCGGGCGGCCATCTGTCGCACGAGTCCCGGCAGCCGGCCTATGCTCCCCAGGCAAGGAAGCGGCGCGGCCCAGGCCGTGGAGGACTGCTGGCCCTGCTGATGAGCGGGGCGCTGCTGATCGTTGTGTTCGCCGGCGCAGGCGTGCTGTACAGCCGCTTCCTGGGCTCCGATTCCGATAACGGAGCGACGGCGACCGCCAGGCACTACCGGCCCGTTCCTCCCGATCCGGTCGAGCCGCCGGAGGTCCTGCCGGAAGAATCCTCCCACACGCCGGCCAATCGGCCTCCGGCCATCGCGATCTTGCCGGAGGCGCTGCAGGGCAGCCACGCTTTGGCATCGTCGCCCGTTCCGGCGGCAAAGCCGCCTGCGAGACCGGAGACGCCGGCAGCGGTCCTCCGGCCGCGCCGCCACCCCCACTTCCGGCATAAACTCGCCGTACCGGCCCCTCCGAAGGCCCGGCCTCCTCTTGTGGAGGCGCGCCGGTTAGCGCCGCATCCCGCGCATTATCGTATTGTGGAGACAGCCTCTCGCCTGCCTGCCCCGGTGCCGGTCCATCGAGCCGCTCCGCGCATGGAGCGGCGGCCCACCCCGGCAGCGAGCCGGCGGCTGCAGTTGGCCCTGGCCGGAGTTTCCGTAGAGCATAAGCGCGTGGACGCGCCGCCAGCTCCGAAAAAGCCGCCTATGCGCGCCTACCGCCATCCACACCGAAATACCGCCAGCCTGATTCCGCCGCATGCCCATCCCGGCTACGACGAGAAGGCGGATGCCTGGATGGACCGCCTTCCCTAAAAGCTGAGCGGGTGACAGCGAACCAAAGCGCGTTGCCTCTCCGTCCTTAATATTGCTGCAACGTCCGATTCTTGCTCTAACGGACTTTTCTTTTGCCTGCCTGTAAAGCAGGCAATACTTCTCATAAAGTCCGGGCCTCTCTCTGCCGAGAATGCAGAGGCAAGCACGCGTCGCAGCAAGCCCCCTGTTGGGCCTCCGATGTTCGGTCGCCGGTCAAACCTGCTGTTCCCCTGTTGTCACCTTATTGCTGACGTACCTGCTTCCGCACCGAAATACCCCGCTGTATCGTGCCAGCCCTAAGCAGCCGGCCCTGCAGATGCGCTGTGGGCGGCGACTCAGCCATGAGTCTCGTTCCGGCATCTGCGCGCTTTTGGCTGCCCGATCTACCTTTCTGTACCGACGTCAGGAGTAAGTTGATGAGTCTGTTTTCGTTTTCGTTTACACGTTCGTTTACACGTGTGGTACGCGCCGGCCTCTGTCTGGCGCTCTTGCTGTGCGGCGGCGTGGGGATCTCCCGCGCCCAGGTACCGGACCTGGGCATCGATGCCGACATGCACGGCGCGCGCCCCTTTCCCGACGACAACCCCTGGAACACGGACATCTCCGCAATGCCCGTCGATCCCAACTCCTACAATCTGATCTACAGCATCGGCCTGTCCACCGGCCTGCACCCCGATTTTGGCAGCGGGCTGTGGAACGGCGAGCCGATCGGCATTCCCTACATCGTCGTGCCGGGCGACCAGGCGCTGATCCCGGTCAGCTTCAAGTGGGCCAGCCAGAGCGATCCCGGTCCCTACCCGATCCCTACCGACGCGCCCATCGAGGGTGGCGTGAGCAGCACGGGCGACCGGCACGTTCTGATCGTCGACCGGGACAACTGGAAGCTCTACGAGATGTTCAATGCCTGGCCCAACGCCGACTATTCCGCATGGACGGCCGGATCGGGCGCGCTCTTCGATCTGAGCTCGGACGCCTTGCGTCCCCTGTACTGGACCTCCGCCGATGCGGCCGGACTGCCCATCTTTCCGGGCTTGGTCCGCTACGATGAGGTCTACGGCCAGGGCGTCATCAACCATGCGCTGCGCTTCACCGTCAAGCGCACTCGCCATGCCTTCGTCTACCCGGCCCGCCACTGGGCCAGCAGCTATACCAGCAAGAACCTGCCCCCGATGGGCATGCGGGTCCGGCTGAAAGCCTCTTTCGACATCAGCGGCTTTCCCTATTCGGCGCAGGTGATCCTGACGGCTTTGAAGAAGTACGGCATGTTCGTGGCGGACAACGGCAGCAGTTGGTATATCAGCGGCACGCCCGATCCCCGCTGGAACAACGATGAGCTGCATACCTTAAAGAATGTGCCGGGCAGCGCCTTCGAGGTCGTTCAAATGGGCACCATCGTTACCCATTAAGCGAACAGGCGTTAGGCTTCTTCTTCCCGCGTGCAGGCCCGGAGCAGCTGCTCCGGGCCTGCATCGCGAATTGGCTGCGAAGGGCGCAGCAAGCCCGCCTGCATCACCCCGGTGGCATCCGAAGGGCGCAGCAGAATCTTAGGATCGTTCTCCTGCCGCTGGCGCTCCAGCAGGATGGGCAGAATACGCTCGGCTTTCTGTTGCAACGCAGACGGCCGCCCTGCGGCGATACGCTCCACGCAGGCCACCGCCCGCCCATCCCCCACTTTGCCCAATGCTTCCAGGATCTCCAGATTCAAGGGCTCTCCCGAATGTTCCAAAAGCCAGCACAGGCTCGGCGTCGTCACGCTGGGAAGCCGGCCATAGTCGGCTTCGGTCAGCGTGGGCAGGAGGCGGGTCAGCGATTTCCGGCAAGCCCCCATCAACTGCCAGCATCCGGTAGAGCTTTGCAGTCCCCAGTTGGCTTTGATGACCTTTATCAAGAGGCCAATACTCTCCGTGTCGCCCAGGCGGGCCAGCGATGCCGCCGCCGCAGCGCGCACCCGATGGAGATAATGATCGTTGATGGCCGCATGCACCAGGCTGACAGGCAGAAAGGCCATCAGGCTGGCCGCGATCAGATTCCCAAAGAAAGCCGAGATCCAGTGATTCGGGTCCGGGCTGGCAGGACCGCTCATAAGCCGTGTCAGAACGAGCGCCAGCGGAATGCTGACGAGCAGGAGCCGGTAGAACAACAGCTTGCTGCTATCCGCCGCGCTGTTCCCTATAGACCAGGTATCCCACTGGAGCATGGCTCGCAGCCTGGGAGCGACGGAGTAACTCCATGCCGTATCCTGGGGCAGGTAACCCAGCAACCGGGCAGCCTTTTCCTGCTCCCTCCACTTGCAGAGCCGGGGGCTCTCCAGGGTCCGCAGGAGAAGGGGAATTTGTGGGAGAGGCGGGGCCTGTTGCGGCTGCGTATCCTTCATCATACCGAATCTTTCTCACGGTTCCTTTCGCACAAGGATATGCTGAATCTGTTACACACTGGCCTCCGGATTCCTTCTGACCGGATAGGTAGCGCTTTCCAAGAAAAAGGAACCACCAAACTCAAAACACGAGATGAAAAGAGAGATAAGGCCGAACCCCTTTGCCGTTGAAGCGGTGCCCGATACCCAGATCCATGTAGGCGTTGAGCGTAGCGGCCAGACCGACGAAAGGTCCGCGACCACTCCAGCCGATATTCAGATTGAACAGCGACATGTGGTCCCGCCGTATTCCCAGCTCGATCACCTGCCACTGAATTGCCGGAGTCACGACCGAATCCAGGCCCGCCAGCATCCCAAGCTTGACGGTCGGGACCGAAAGGCGCATCACCCGCGGCGGGGCGCCGCTCCATACCGAGTCCAGGTAGGCCGCCGAAGCGCGCATGAGAGACCGCGCCACGAAAACAGGCGCATAATGGTTGGTATCCAGCCACTCGATGGGCGGGCGTCCCAGCGCGTTCCAGAGCAGGGTGGCGTTGGAGGGTGGAAGGAGAAAATCCCGCGCTGCCTCGATCATCAGCACGTGGCGTGGCCGGTTCCTGTCCGCGTAGGTGATCGGGTCGATCCGGGCCAGCAGAATGCGGTCTCTGGCCGGCAGATTCCGGGGCAGATGCGGATGCTCCACCTTGACCAGCAGGCTGCGGTGATACAGCCCCTCAATATCGCCTCCGCCCAGGATGGCGACCCCGGCGGTCAAGCGCGAATCCAGGCCCATCGCCAGGTGACCCACGATAGCTCCCAGACTGACTCCCACCACGCCGATACGGTTCGGGTCCACCGAAGGCTGATGCTGCAGCCACGTCACGACCGTGCTGACATCCGAGGCGCTCTGGTCGAAGGCCTGATAGACCCGGCTCAGATCGGCGGAGAGGAAATGCGCCATGGGAAAATCGTGCGGCGGCAGACGGCGCATGTGGTAGGGCAGTGTCATCACGGCCGCGCCGATACCGTGCTGAGCCAGATAGCGGCCGAACTGCTGTATCAGGCGAAAGGTGCCCGCCTCCTCTCCCAGCACATGCAGCACGACGACCGCCGGAGCCGGCGCGCCGGTGGGAGAGACGGCAGGATAGAAGGTCAGCCAGATGCGATCGACGATCGGATTGCCGCTGGGTGCCGCGCTCGGCAGCGTGACTTCGAGGGGTGGAGGAGAGGATGCCGCCTGCCCGGCAGTGCCGGCGGCGGAGCGCATGGCGAGGCTGAGTACGGCCGCTAGAAACACCACGCGCATTCTCTTCTTAACGAACCGATCTTTCCCGGCAAATTCCGGCAGTTTCGACAGCGAGACATCCCTGGCAGGCATGGCATAACTCTCTCGAAGGGGTCCCTCTCCCCATCACTACGGCGGATCGCCGGCAAGCGCAGGAGGCAAAGCCGCCGGTACGCTAAAAACCAAATAAAGAGCATGGCCGCTGAGTTTAAGGACGGTTACCCCAATGGCAACAGAAGTCTGTCCTTTATGCAACGCGCCGGTGCCTTTCAAAGGCGCACTGTGCAACAGTTGCGGCGTTAAGCCCCGAAGCCGTCACAGTGTGGGTTCAGCCAGCCCACGCTCCCGGCCCAGAGGCAAAAGCGGATTGGTCGTTACCGGGCTGCTAGGCGTCCTGTGCCTGACGCTGCTGGCCCTGGTCGTTCCCAGTTACTTCCGGGCGAATCCGGCGCTGGCCGCCGGTCCCGCGGTCCATCCGTCCGCGGCGAGCAAACACGCGCCCGGCGCGCGCCATTCGGCCCATCACCGCTATCACGCTGGACATCATTACCGCTTTTAGAGCTAACGCGGAAACGAAACCGCGAGGGAAGAATGCGCGAAGGAGCAAAGTCCTTCGCGCATTCTTCCCTTAGAGCCTGTCCGGGAACTCGGTATTTGCACGAGCCTCCAAGCTTTCCCGTCCGCAGGACGGTCGTCCGAAGGACAGCGGGGAAGGGGCCCCGCAGGCGGGTATTTCAAGGCCCGGCTTTATTCAGTACCCAGCAATGCGTGCATTTTGGCGGCAATATCCGCCTCACGCATCAACGCCTCCCCCACCAGAATCGCGTCCACGCCGGCCGCTTTCAGCTTCTCCACGTCCGCGCGGGTGAAGATTCCGCTTTCGCTGACGATAAGCCGATTCGGATCGGGCGGAAACGCCGACAGCAGATCCAGCGTCACGTCGAGCGAAGTGCGGAAGGTGTGCAGGTCCCGATTATTGATGCCGATCAGATCGGCCCCGGCCTGCAGCGCTTCCGCCATCTCCGCCCGATCATGCACCTCAACCAGCGCGGCCAACCCATACTGCCGGGTGAGCCGCAGGTATTCGCACAGGTCCGGCGGAGACAGCGCCGCGACGATAAGCAGGATGGCATCGGCGCCCGCCGCGCGGCTCTCGGCGATCTGCCAGGGGTCCACGATGAAGTCCTTGCGCAGCAGGGGCAGCGAGACGATCTCGCGAATCTGGCGCAGATAACCCAGCTTGCCCTGGAAATAGGTCTCATCCGTCAGGATCGACAGGCACGCCGCGCCGTTGCCGGCGTAGATGCGCGCGATCTCCAGAGGATCGAAGTCCTCCCGGATCACGCCCTTAGAAGGAGACGCCTTCTTTACTTCGGCGATCAGGGCTGGACCCGGTGCGCCGGCGAGGGCGGCGCGGAAGTCACGCAGCGGCGGCGCGTCGATCAACTGCTCCTGCAGCAACTCCAGCGGAACGCGCTCGCGCTTCCGCGCCACTTCCGTGCGCTTGGTCGCCAGTATCTCCGATAGCATGCTCATAGGGATTCTCTCTATTTTTGCACGACGTGCCCGTCGAGGTAAGAGTAAGTGGACAGGCCGTCCGAATGAGGTTGTGCATCATGCAAAACTTCAACCGTCGACGGATCGGAATAGGAGGAGATGCTGGTGCCGCTCAGAGCCGCATTGGGCACGTAGTGCAGGCCCGTCGCCGGGCAGCGGAAAAGGCGGTGGCTGCGGATGTACGGATAAGTGGCATTCTGGAATTTCGTGGGAGACTGCATGGGAGGCAGATACCCATCGTAGTCCTGGGCATACATCATCAAGCCGAGCGTCAGTCGTTTAGCGTTGCTCGCGCATTCGGTATTCGGATCGGCCTGGTCCACGCCGCCATGCGTGACGTGCCCGTCCAGAAAAGCCACCGTCAACAGCCCATCCGGGTGCTTCTTTGCATCCATGACCACCCGGATCGTGCCGTAGTCTCCTGTGATAGCAGCCATTGGCTGACCGCTTATCTTTGCGTCGGGCTTGTAGAGAAGGCCTGTCGCCGGGCAGGTAAAGACGCCGACATCATGCGTATAGGGCAGGATGGCGTTCTCCAGTTGCGCGCCGGTCGTAGCGATGGGGAAGGTCTCATCGTAATCCTGGACATATTCAGCGAGGCCGGTCGCCACTTTGCCGATATTGCTGACGCATTCCGCGTTCACATCGCCCTGCCGCCGGTGCGCGCCCGCCCCGGCAAACAAAGACATGACCCCTACCGTAATCACGACCACCACGCCGATGTTGCCTAGATAGCTTCGCATTGTCTTTTCTCCCTTTCCCAGCCCGTAGGGCTGGCATCCCCGCTTTTCAGCCGCGCACCGCTTCGATCTTCTCGACGTAGCGACAGAGCAGATTGTCGGCGGTCTCCTGGCTGCCGCCTTCGGCATAGACGTGGAAGACCGGCTCGGACGCGTCGGGAAGAATCAAGACCCAATCATCGCCGGAAAAGAGCTTGATGCCATCGATCAACTGGACTCGGCGCCCGTCTTTTTTGGCGGCGGCATCGGCCTCCTGCGTCAGCACGCGCATGACCCGCCCCTTGAAATCCCAGGGACAGCGCACCTCCTGACGCGCCATGTGGACCGGCGGCAGCTCCGCGAACAGCTCGGCGATGTCCAGGTCGGTGACGGCCAGCATCTCCAGCAGCTTGCCGAAGGCGAACATCGCGTCGAAGGTCGGCTGAAACTCAGGGAAGATGAATCCGCCCGCGTCGTCCCCCGCGAAATCCACGCGGCCTTCGCGACCCGGCTCGCCGCTGCACAGTTGCATGAGATCGCGCGAGTCCGTCTTCGTGCGCACCACGATCCCTCCGTGCAAGCCGACCAGCGGCTCGATCATGCGCGGAGCGGTCACCGGCACGGCGAGGCGCGCTCGCGTCCGGGTGCGCGCCGTCAGGACCGCCGTCAGCGCCAGCAGATTGTCGCCGTCGATCACCGCGCCGGTCTCGTCCACCAGCGTCATGCGCTCGCCGTCCGCCTCGAACAGCACGCCGATCTCGGCATGCAGTGTCCGCACGATCTGCGCCAGATCCGGCAGCAGCGCGGCCCGATCCTCGTCCGTCTTGGGGGTCTTCTGTACGTCCGGATAGGCGTTGAGGGCGATCAAGTCGCATCCCAGGCGGCCCAGCAGCGTAGGATAGACGCTGGCCAGACGCCCGAACGCGAAGTCGGCCACGATCTTGAAGTGCCGCTGCTGCACCGGCTCGATCTGCAGGTGACGCGAAAAATCTTCCGCGTACTGCTCGATACTGCGGCCTGCAAACTCCAGAATGCCCACCTGATTGGCGTCCACGCGGCGGATGTCTTCGCGGAAGAAGATCGTCTCTACCTTGCGCTCGGCGCTCTTGGAAAGATTGATGCCGTTCTGGTCGAAGAACTCGATCAGCGCCATGCGCGGGTTGTTGGGCGCCAGGCGGACATGCACGCCGCCGCCGGCCTGCGAGCCCAGGATGCTGTGGCGGGCGATGGGCAGCGGCATCGAGCGCGTATCCAGGACGTTGACGCCCACCGAGAGCAGGCCGGAGATGACGGCGCGCTTCATCATGCGCGCGACCGGCCCGGAGTCGCGGCTGGTGACCACTGTGGCGCCGCGCGGCAGCGAGCCGCCGAAGGAAGCGCCCAATTTGCAGGCGAACTCGGGCGTCATCTCGATGTTGGCGATGCCCATGACGCCCTGCTTGCGAAACAGCGACCCGGCCCACTTCTGGCCCCAGATCAGGCTCATGGTGACGGTGCTGCCCGCCTCGATGACTTTGTCCGGCCAGAGCTTGATCTGCGTGCGGATGGTCGAATCGTTCTCGATGCGGCAGCGGTCGCCGATGACCGCGCCCTCCTGCACCACACAGTCCTGCTTGACGGTGGCATGCGAGCAGACGGTGCAGGCGTTCAGGCGCGTATCCACGCCGACGTAGACGTTGTCCCAGAGGACCGAGCGATGCACGTTGGCCCGCTCTTCGATGATGGTGTGGTCCCCGATGACCGAGTAAGGGCCGACGACTGCCTCCGCCTTGATCTTGCAGCCGCGCCCAATGATGATCGGCGGACGGATCTGGGCCGTCGGATCGATGTCGCAGCCGTCTCCTACCCACACTCCGGCAGCGTGCGCCTCGGCGCCGCCTTCGTCGCGCAGCAGGCGCGTGTGCCCGTCCAGCACGGTGTACTGCGCCTCCCGGTACTGCTGCAGATTGCCTACGTCGCACCAGTAGTCGCCATCCATGATATAGCCGAAGAGCGGCTTGCCCTCCTGCAGCAGGCGCGGGAAGATGTCCTGGCTCCAATCGTAGACCTTCGCCGTCTCCATGTACTCGAAGATGGAGGGCTCCAGCAGATACATGCCGGTATTGACGGTGTCGGAGAAGACCTCGCCCCAGGAGGGCTTTTCCAGGAAGCGACGGATGTGGCCGTCCTCATCGGTAATGACCACGCCGAACTCCAGCGGGTTCGGAACGTGCGAGAGGATGATGGTCGCCACGCTGCCCTTCTGTTTGTGGTAGCCGATGGCTTTTTCGAGGTCGAGGTCGGTGAGCGCGTCGCCGCTGATAATGAGGAAGGTATCGTCCTTGAGGTGTTCCTCGGCCTGCTTGACGCTGCCGGCGGTGCCGAGCGGGGTGTCCTCGACCGAGTAGATCAGGTTGACGCCCCATTCCGATCCGTCGCCAAAGTAGCCCTCGATCGCATCGGCCAGGTAGTGGAGGGTGACGACGATGTCGGTGATGCCGTGCTGCTTCAGGAGCAGCACGATATGCTCCATGATCGGCATGTTGAGCGCCGGCACCAACGGCTTGGGACGCTGGGAGGTGAGCGGGCGCAGGCGCGTCCCCTCTCCACCTGCCATGATAACGGCCTTCATGTGGAATACCCCTTGCTTGGATTACTTCCTCTTACGCTCGGCATCGCCTCTGAATAGCAGTCCGAGGCCCTATTTTATGGGAAGTTTGCATCGCTTACGCTTTTTGCTTGCTTCCCGGCTTGTGCCGGCCTTCCGAACCGGCCTGGCCGCTAGGGAGTATCATCCTGCGCCGTGACCATATTGTCGGCGCCGCCGGCCTCGACACCGGCGAGCTCGCCCTTCCTGTTGATCCGAAAAGCCATCGGATACAGGATGATATTGTACTTCCGGAAAATCCCGTAGTTCTTCCCGTTCCATGGGCCTCCCATCGCCATGGGAAATGTGATCTTATACCGGGCCATGATCGCGCGGATGGTCCGCGGCGAGTCGCCGTGATCGATCGCGATCACGGCGACCCCCGGTCTCTTCAGCCGGGAATACCTCTCCTGCACGTCCGAGAGCGCCTTCACTGATTCCTTACGGGAAGAGGACCAGAACACAAGGACCACGTCCTGGTTGTGCTCCAGCACGTCGGCCAGATGTACCTGGCCGCCCTGCGCAAGCGGCAGGCGGAAATCCAGCCCCGCGACGCCTTTATGGAACATCTGTTGATACGGATAGTCCTCTTCATAGACTTCTGCCGTGGGAGGCGGCTGAAAGGCGAAGGTCTTTGCCGGCAGCGGAACGTCGGTCTTGACGTTACGGATTTCGGCTTCATAATCCGTTGCGCCGCCCTCCGGCCGCGCCTGGACGGTCATCCGGTGGATGAGCTTATCCGGCCCGATGTAGTAGCGGATCGTCTCGCTGCCTTTAGGCTCCAGCGGCATCACGATTTCGACACAGGCATAATCGACGTCGCCGAATCGGTAGCTGCCCGCATAGCGGGCATTCTCCAGGGAGGGCTTGCGGAAGTCGGGATAGTCAAACCTGCCCCGTTTCCTGTCTAAGAAGAGGGTGGTCGCGCTCGTCCAGATTCCGGTGAGATCGTGCCCGTCTGGATCGGCGGCAAGACGCTTGTAGGACAGAGGATACGGGGGCGCGCCGAGCCGGAACCAGAGGGTCTTCCCGTCCGAAACGATCTGCGAGTTGTCGTCGCCGTTCATTTCCAGGCGAAACAGATCCGGCTTTTTTAACTGGATCGTTCCCGTCATCCGCGAGGTTTGCACCCGATCCAGATCGTGAATGGTGACGGTCGCATCGGCGGTGAGCGTCTGGAGGGTATCGAAGGTGTGTTGGACCTGCTGCAGAATCGCCTTCGCCTGATCGTCCGCTTTCGCTGCGGACGCCGCGACAAGGCCCCAGAAGGCCAGCAGAAGCGCCGGTCCGCAGGCGTGCCGAAGCCGGAGGCGAGGTCTATTTTGGATTGGCATGCACATAACGGTCTATCGCTCCCAGGGTAAGCAGCGCGGCGCCCAGAACGCCCAACAGCGCGCCGGGCAGCAGCGCAAAGTGAATCAGCGCGATCAGCAGGCAGGCCAGCGCGCAGGCTCCATGGACAGCAGAGACCGGCACGCGTGTTTTCCCTTCCGGCGGCCAGAGCAGCGAGGCGCCGCAGAGGATCGCGCCGCCGAGGAGGGGCCAGCATAGGGAGGGATAGAAGAACCCGCTGTGAGTCGGACTCAGCCCTCCGGCGAAGACGGCTCCGGAAAGTCCCAGCCTCTTTAGCTCCGGCGTCAGGTTCTCCCGACCCCAGGCCAGAAACAGGCTGCAGACCACCAGCAGCATGCCGAGCAGCGTCTCCGCTTCTGCGCGGGTCAGCAGGCGGCGGAACGCCGTTTCGGCCGGGGAAGGTCTATTGGCAGGCGGCAAGGGGTGCATTCCCGAACGCTCTTTCCGGTAAAAACGACTCCGACGTCCCCTCTACGCAGTCATTCGCTACGCGCGGTAGCGAGTCCTCTCTGTCCGTCCGCAAATTTGATCCGGCCTCTCTTCCTGACAGGAAGACCCTGTTTTGACACACAGAGTTCCATCGAAAAGAGATCGTATTTCACAACAGCCGAATCTCAATCGACAACACCCGTGTGAATGCGCCGGCAAATCTCGCGCAGGATGCTCTCCAGATCGCCGGAGGCCGTCTTGAAAGAATCGGCGTCGATGGTCAGCGGCGCGCCCAGCACGACCAGCGGCGCCCCATAGCGCGGACAGGCGATGGCCTGCTCGATGCTCAATCCCCCGACCGCCTGCACCGGCACGGAGACCGCCTGCACTACCTCGGCCAACTGGTCCAGTGGGCTGGGCATCCGGCCGCCATGCTGCGCCTGGACTTCGGGATCGCGGCGCTCGTCGTAGCCGATATGATGGATCACGTAGTCGCAGCCCAGCTCTTCCAGCCGCTTCGCGCCCGCGACCATGTCCGGGCATCCCAGATTATCGCCCATGACCTGCACGCCGTAGTCCTTCCCGGCCTGGACCACCTGCTTGACCGTCGCCGGGTGCGCCCTTGCCATGACTACCACGTGCGTGGCCCCAGCTTTCGCCATCATCTCGGCTTCCAGGTAGCCCCCATCCATGGTCTTTAAATCCGCTACGATCGGCGTTTCGGGAAACGCCTGCCGCAGCGCCCGGACCCCGTGCAGCCCCTCGGCCAGAATGAGCGGCGTCCCCGCTTCCAGCCAGTCCACGCCCGCGCGAAGCGCCAGCGCCGCCGTGGCGAGGGCTTCCTCCTTATCCGTCACGTCCAGCGAAATCTGTACGATCGGCTCCATGCTCTCTCCCACCCCGATTTGCTCTTATTGTACCCTTGCCTCTCGCCAGGTTACAAAAAAATCACCCCGCTCGCGAAGCGAGCGGGGTGATTTAGGCTAGGGCTTCCGCGCGTTTCTCGGCGCGCTTGCGCTGGGTGGGGTCCAGAAGGCGCTTGCGCATCCGGATGTTGCGTGGCGTGACCTCCACAAGCTCGTCCGGCCCGATGTACTCTATGGCCCGGTCTAAAGACATCTCCGTGGGCGGCGTCAGCCGGATGCCGATGTCGCTGGTGGAGGAGCGCATATTGGTGAGATGCTTGGTCTTGCAGACGTTGACGTCCAGATCCGTATCGCGCAGGTGCTTGCCGACGATCATGCCCTCGTACACCTCGACGCCCACGCCGATGAACAGCGTGCCGCGCTCCTCCGCGTTGGAGAGGCCGAACGGGTTGGTGATGCCCGCCTCGGTGGCGATCAGCGAGCCGTTGCTGCGGCGAGAGATTTCGCCCGCGTAAGGCCGGTAGTCGTCGAAGACGCTGTGCAGCACGCCGGTGCCGCGCGTGGCCGTCAGGAAGTCGTTGCGGAAGCCGAGCAGGCCGCGCGTGGGCACCCGATAGGTGAAGAAGACGCTGCCGTTCGCCAGCCGCATGTCCTGCAGCTCGCCGCGCCGCCGGCCCATCTCCTCCAGCACCACGCCCTGGCTCTCCTCGGCGACTTCGATCTCGACCCGCTCCCAGGGTTCCAGGCGGCGGCCGTCCTCATCCTGATGGAAAATGACCTCCGGCTGCGAGACCTGCAGCTCGTAGCCCTCCCGGCGCATCGTCTCGATCAGGATCGCCAGGTGCAGCTCGCCGCGCCCGCTGACCAAAAACGTGTCCGGGCTCTCCGTCTCCTCGACGCGCAGGCTGACGTTGGTTTCCAGCTCCTTGAACAGCCGCTCGCGCAGCTTGCGGCTGGTGCTGTAGGCGCCTTCCTTGCCCGAAAGCGGGCTGGTGTTGACCCCGAAAGCCATGCGCAGCGTCGGCTCGTCCACGCGCACGCTTGGAACGGCGCGCGGCATCTCGCGGCTGGCGACCGTATCGCCGATCCCCACGTCCGCCAGGCCGGTGACCAGGCAGATTTCGCCCGCCGACGCCTCTTCGACCTCGACCTTCTTCAGCCCCTCGAAGACGAGCACGCTGACGACGCGTCCGGCCCGAATGTCGCCCTCGCGGTTGACGATGGCGATGTTCTCGCCGGGATGGATGCGGCCCGCGTGGATCTTGCCGATGCCGAAGCGCCCGCGATACTCGTCGTAGTCCAGGCTGGAGATCAGCATCTGCAGCGGCGCGTCCGGATCGCCCTGCGGCGCGGGCAGATGATGGATGATTGTCTCGAACAGCGGGCGCAGATCGGTCCCCGGCTGCGCCAGGTCCAGCGTCGCCGTGCCCTGCCGCGCGTTCGTGTAGACGATCGGAAAATCCAACTGCTCTTCGTTGGCGCCCAATTCGACGAACAGATCGAAGGTCTGGTCTACAGCCCAGTCGGGGTGGGCGTCGGCGCGGTCGATCTTGTTGATGACCACGATGGCCTTATGTCCCATCGCCAGCGCCTTGCCGGTGACGAAGCGGGTCTGGGGCATCGGGCCATCGACCGCGTCCACCAGCAGCAGCACGCCGTCCACCATGCTCATGACGCGCTCGACCTCGCCGCCGAAATCCGCATGGCCGGGCGTGTCCACGATGTTGATCTTGACGCCGGCGCCGCCCGCGCTCGGATAGTATTGGATGGCCGTGTTCTTGCTGACGATGGTGATTCCGCGCTCGCGCTCCAGGTCGTTGCTGTCCATGACCCGCTCGGCGACTTCTTGATTGGCGCGGAACACGTTGCCCTGGCGGAGCAGGCCGTCCACGAGCGTGGTCTTGCCGTGATCGACGTGGGCGATGATGGCGATATTGCGAATGTTCTCCTGGCTGTGCTGACTCATTGGGTTCCTTCAGACGCTAAAAAGGCGCGGGCAGCGACATTGTCCGCGCCAGGGCGTATACAAAATCATTCCTATCTATTATACCATAGATGGCCGAGGACGGGCGGCAGCGAAAAAGCAATAGCGCAGGTATTGACAGGCCGGTCGGTATGTGTTATAGTTGAGACTGCTTCTGCTGTCATCTGTGTGTAGATTTACTGCTGGATGGAACCGGATGACTTTTTACCTGCTGCTCTTTCTGTGCCTCTTTCTTCTGGCCTGGCTTCTCTACATGGTCCTGATCTCGCGCAAGAGGCAATAAGACACCCTTCTTCAGAAGCGCGTGTCACGGCTTGCCGGGAGGCTTGGATGGTCCGCCGGAACTTCCTTCTTTTGCTGGGGGCGGACCCGGCTCCGGTCCCTCCTCTTCCGAGCTGTTATCGTAGGGGGTGACCATGTGGAACGGGCCGTTGGCCTCCAGCGTCTCCGCTCCCGTATGCGTTCCGACGGTCACCAGGCTGTCGAAGTGGATCTGCCGGCCCTCGTTATCGTGCTCGTCGACGGGCGGGTAGAGCAATAGGATCTCCTTTTTGCCGTCGTACTCGGCATGCTCGGCGGTCAGCGTGCGCTCGATCTCTTTGCCGTCTTTATCGCGGAAGTTCTGCTTGCCCACAAAGTGGCCGTGCATGACGATATAGTTCTTGCGAAAATAGTCTTCCAGCCGATCGCAGGTGATCGTCGCGCCGTGCTGGCGTGCCGATCCGACGTCCTCTTTCTCTCCAGGGGATGCTGAGCTGCCCGCTGGCTGTTGGTCCGGCTTGATGACGGCGACAACATTGCTGGAGATGATCGCCAGTTTCTGCTTGCCGTTCTCCACGTGGGCCTTGTCGCCGGTGATGCGATGCTTCGGGTCGTCGATGACGATATGGCCCTCCGCATCGATGATCTTGGTCTGGTCATTGTAGCTGCCCGTATCGCCGGTCACGGTGCGCTTCTCATCCGGAAAATAAAACCGCATATCGCGGCCACGATAAAGGTGCGTGCTGGCGTCGATGGATACGCCCTTACCGGACACGTCCACATCACTCTGATTGCTGCTCTTGCCCCCGGCCAGGCCAGGAGGAGGCGTCACTTTTGCCACCGGGACCATACCGGCAGCCGGCTTGCGGGGAGCGGAAGGATGCTGCGCGTTCCCTGCCACGGCAGCGCTGAGCACGGCAGCCCCGGCGAGCGCCAGAACGAAGCGAGATCGGGTTTTTATTTGCAGCGGCATGAGAGCGGTTCTCCGAATCAGGGCAACGTGGGAAAAGCTACGTTATCACTACGTATGTTTCCCTGGAAAGAGTTTGCATAGAGTCGATGGCGTTTTAAATCGATGCTCATTCCGTTCCAGGCGCCGGTAAACGCGCGAAACGTGCCGCTGGCCGTCTCCGGGCAGCGGAGGACCTGGTCTTTGAGGGACCAGAACAGGCTATCCGCCTGGACGGCGCCCTCCCGGAACGTGCCGCGTACGCCGCCGAGACACTCGACGGAGCGATCGGCCGGATCGTAGCGGGCCACGTTGGCGTGGACCTGAACGTCCTTGAGGCTGACCTGCAGGCCGTTATCGCACACGATACGCCGCTCCAGGCGCCCGTTGCGCCGGTTGATCATCTCCAGGATACTCAGCGAGTCGGCGTGCAGATGATCTCCGTCGGTCGCGCGCAGATCCACGTTGCCGGTCAGTTGCAACTGCCAGCGTACGCTATAGGCCAGGACGATATCGTTGGGAACGGACGCGAGGTCGCCGACGGCATAGAGGCCTTTATCGGCACGGAACGTAGCGGCGGGCGGCCCGGCCAGCGGCGCAGAGGTCCCTGCGGCGGCGGGCACGGTTCCGGAAGCCGGCACGCGATACAGCACGCCGTTGCGAATATCCGTGAGCGTCGCTTTCTGGATGGCGGCGAGCGCAGCCCCCGGCATATGGTCCATCTCGATGCGGCCCGCCCACACCGACCAGATTTTGTGCCCGCCGGAGGTTTCCGAATACGTGGTATTGGTCAGGAGGAAGGTGGGAGTGGTTCCGGTTACGACCTGGGCCGGAGGAGAGACGACGGAGGGCTGTCCCGCCCAGCGATAGGCCAGGTACAGCCCGAGGACCAGGGCGGCCAGCAGCGTCCAGCCGAGCGCCCGCGTCAGCGAGCGTGGTAGCGATCTCATCTCCCTTAAATACGAGGGCGCCGGCGCTTTTAGCGCCAGCGCCCGGTGCCGAAGGTCTGGAGCCTTCAGCCTGCCCGTTCGGACATCCTTACCCTGGAGGACAGGAGGTTGCCGGCGGCGGCGGCGGCGTGCCTGCGCTGAGGTTGTATAAATAGATCAGTCCGATGCTGTTAAAGCCGATGTGCAGCGGCGAGGGAAGCGGCATCTTACACTGTCCGTACGAGTTCAACGGATCGGTAGGGTACCAGAAAGACTTATATTCAGCAAGATCGGCATACTGGTTCAGGTTCGGGCTGGTGACGACAAACTCGCTCGCGCCTGCCGGCACGTTGGAGATCGTGAACGTGCCGTCCGCAGCGGTCGTCGTGCTCAGGTTCGTGCCGACGATGCTCACCACAGCGCCCTTGATGGGGTTCCCGTTGGGATCCGTGACCGTTCCGGTCACGACGACGCCGCCGTTGCCCCCTCCTTGATTAAAGTTGTTGCCGCCGCCCCCGCCGCCGCCACCGCAGGCGCTGAGGGCCAGGGCAAACATGAGCGATAGAATCAGTACCAGGGAGAACCGGATATGGGAGGATTTTGGCAATACGCTTTGTCTCATGGAATCCTTCCTGCCTTCTTGAGTGTGTCTCCAGGGAAACACGGAATAGGTCCGCATCCGGAAACGTCTTCGCTCGCATCGCGGTACGGCTACGATCCGCTCTCAGAACGGAGGATGCAGAGAATCGGCCGGCTGCCAGGCGTTTGCCGGATGGTTTACGACGTTTCTCTACCGCTAATGACGCGATAAGACCGTACGCTCATTCGCTACGATCTGAGAATACTTATTCGCCCCTGAGGGCGAATCATCCTCGTTGGATCGTGATCGGAATGAAAATCGATGCCTGGATAGTGCCTGGGCAGATCGAGCAGGCGGAAACGCGTCTGCCCGCCGCGTTCTCAGGAGGGGGACCGGAACGCGCCTTTCGGGGGACTCTCGCGCTCATTATACACAGGATGAGCCGGAAAGCGCAAGTGTTTGGTAAAATTTTGCCCGCCGCCGGGTATTTTCAGCACCCGTCAGAAAAAACGACCGTCTTTCGGACGGAATGGCCCCCACCCCGGCCCCTCCCCAATAACAGGGAGGGGAGAATACCAGCATGAGCGGATCGGGGATTTGCAACACCCGGCTAGGGTGCTGGAAGGCACTTTGTATGCGTAGTGAAGAGCGAATAGTCCAGGATTTTGACCCGCAGGAGGGAACAGAGAGGATGGCGGAACGAGACCGAGAGCGCCGGTTCGATCGGCTTGCGGCAGAAGCGCAGGCGTGTGTTCGCTGTCCACGCCTGGCAGAGCGCATCGCAGTCCTGAGCCGCGCCAACGGTAGCCTCGCGCCGCGCGTAGTGTTCGTGGCCGAAGCGCCCGGACGCCGGGGCGGGGACCGCACGCGCGTCCCCATGCAAGGCGACGCCTCCGGTCAGACTTTCCGCTGGCTGATGCAGCAGGCCGGGCTGCGCGCCGAAGAGGTCTTTATCACCAACGCCGTCCTCTGCAACCCCCGCAAGCCGAGCGGCGCCAACGACAAGCCTACCGCCAACGAGATCGCCAACTGCTCCGATTTTCTGCGCCGGCAGCTCGATCTGCTGCGTCCCGAGCTGGTCGTCAGCGTCGGCGCGACCGCCCTGGCCGCGCTGGGGCGGCTGGAGCCGCACGGATTGCGGCTCACCACGGACGTGGGCCGCTGCATCCCCTGGCGCGGCGCCCGGCTGCTGCCGGTCTACCATCCCAGCCCGCAGGTCCTCATCTCCCGCCGCTCCCTCGCCGAGCAGGCCGCCGACTGGCAGGCCATCCGCCATGCCCTCGCGCCTGCGCTTAATGAGAAGCCCACTTTTTAACTTTCCGCCGGTCCCGCTGCGCTTGCTCTAGCTCTTCCGGATCGGGCCGAAACCGGGACTGGCGTTTCTTGCGGAGCATGTCGTTCGTCGCTTCGCGCGGATGGGTCGGATAGCCGCTGCTCTGCATCTCCGCCGCATCTTCAAACACATGCCGCGCGTTCGCCCGTACCGTGGAGCTGGGGTCTTTTTTGAGCGCCTCGACCAGTGGAATATGCTGCTCGAACAGTGGCCAGCCGGCATGGCAGGGACAGAGGGAACGAACCGCCTTTGCGCGCAGGCTCTCGTCCGGGGATTGTAGGTCCTGTAAAATGCGATTTAAGTCCGGCGCGGAACAGACAGCCGATGGCTTCAAAGCGGCCTCCTCTCTGAAAACGATCTTATCCTCTCTATCTTCCATAAGGCCGCTGGCGCTAAAGAGAGCCGGAAGCCTACTTTTTGGCGAGCCAATCGTACCAGCGCTTGCCCAGCGTAATGCCCTGGACGCGCAGCGGGTCCTCGGAGCGACCGTTCCGCGCAAGGCTCGCGGCGATCCACGCCTCCAGCTCCGCTTCCATCGCCTGCGCTTCCTGAGGACGCTCCTCGATCACATTGGTGGCCTCCTCCGGATCGGCCGCCAGGTCGTAGAGCTCGCGCATCGGCATGTCGTGGAAATCGGGCTCGCGGGCAAGGATGAGCTTGGCAGTCTCCGTCCGTAAGGCCCATTTCGCCTGCCAGGTGCATTCGCAGCAGATCACCTGCTCCCACCCTCCCTGGCCGGTCTGCCCGGTAAGCAGTGGCCAGAGGCTGCGGCCCTCCATGCTGGCCGGGATCGGCGCGCCGGCCGCTTCGAGCAGCGTCGGGGCCAGATCGAGGTGCTGGACCATGGGCGTCAGGGTGGTGTCGGGCGCAATGGCGGACGGATGGCGCAAGAGCAGGGGCACGTGGATGGTGTCTTCGTACAGGCCGTGATGATCGAAATAGATGTCGTGGCTGTAGAGGCTTTCGCCGTGATCGCCCGTCAGGACCACGAGCGTGTCTTCCGCCAGCCCGGTCTCCTCCAGCGCCGCCAGGATCTCGGCCACGCCATCGTCCACGTGCCGGATTTCGGCATCGTACAGGGAGGCGACGTATTCGGCGTCCGTGACCGGCCCCAGTTTCTTAAACCAGATGTCGCCGAACATGCCCCAGAACGGCTGCCGCTTGATCGGCTCGAAGGAGGTGTGTTCGGGCGAGAACGGGTCGCGGTCCGGCGGATAGAAGGTCCGGTAGCACTCGGGAGGCATATAGGGCGTGTGCGGCTCCCAGTAGTGGAGGAACAGGAAAAACGTCTCGTGGGCGTGCTCGCGCAGCCAGGGGATGGCCCGCGCGTTGATCTCCTCGCACGAGACCAGCAATCGCATCTTGTGCCGGAAGGAGGGGTTGATATAGAACTCGTAGCCGCGCGCCAGCCAGGGCTTGATATCATAGAGGTTATCGACGGCCGCCGTCGTATACCCGGCCGCCTGCAGCAGTTCTGGAAGGACAGGGATCTTGCGGTCGAGATCGACCTTTCCCCCATGGCTGACGATAGTGTGCGTCAGCGGGTGCAGGCCGGTATAGAGCGTGGTGTGCGCGGGCGTGGTGGGGATACCGGGCGCGAAACAGCGGGCAAAGCGCGCTCCCTGCGCGGCAAGCCGGTCGAGCGCCGGACTGGTAGGGCGAGAATAGCCATAACAGCCCAGGCGGCTGGCGCGCAGCGTGTCGATCACGATGAAGACGATATTCACTCTGTTATTATACTCAGAAAGGCGACTTCCGGGAACTTTCGATGGTGGCCTATCCGTCCAATATGTGGTAATATTTTAACACTTTAACCGGCTGACTGGCTTGACACCGGCGCAATTGGCGTGCTATAGTAACGTGGCGCTCCCCGGATGGGGCTGGCATGTCGGAGACTTGCCCGGGCATCGCTGCCCGCCTGTCGTGAAGTCACGAAAGGAGACAGCGGAATTGAGCGACTCGGAAAACCCGAGCACGAATAGTGACCGGAAGCGGCCTGTGACCAACCTGAGAACGGCTCGCCCTCCCCAGGGATGGACGATTGCCAAGTGGACGCTGCTTACCTTCTTCTGCCTGACCTGTGCGGCGGGAGGAACGGTGGTCGGCGCCTTCTGGCGCACCACGTATGGCCGTGCGATTTTCAGCCAGATAGGGCAGCACCCGCTTCAATTCGCCTTTCACCCGACCGATCCTCTGGCCCCCTTTACCCCGGATCAGCAGTTTCCGCCCGAGCAGCAGAGCTCCATCAATGTTCTGCTGATGGGCTGCGACCACGATTATGAAGAGCGGCGTCCCGTCCCTATCATGAATACCCCCGGCCGCAGCGACGCGATTCTGCTGGCCCACGTGGACTTCGAGCACAACCTCATCAACGTTTTGAGCATTCCCCGCGATGCCGCCGTCCGCATTCCCGGTCATGGCATCACCAAGATCAATTCCGCCCACTCCATCGGCGGCAACGATCTGTCCGTGGAGACGATCCGCAGCGTCTTCGGAGTCCAGCCTGATTACTACGTCAGCCTCAACTTTGAAGGCTTTCAGAAGATCGTGGACGCCCTCGGCGGCGTGGACGTGACGGTCCCCAAACCGCTCAACTACGACGATAATTGGGGTAATCTGCACGTTCATCTCAAGCCCGGCTTCCAGCATCTGAACGGCTACAAGGCTATGGGCTACGTGCGCATCCGCCATTCTGATAACGATTTCATGCGCGCCGAGCGCCAGCATGAGTTCCTGGAAGCCCTGCGCAGCCGCGTCGTGGATCCCTCGAACTTCCTGAAGATGCCGGCGGCCTTGAACGCGCTTTCGGACAACCTGCAGAGCAATCTGAAAACCGAGCAGATGCTGACGCTGGCTAACTTCGCGCGAAAGCTGCCCAGGCAAAACATCCAGCTCGCCACCCTGCCCTGCCTGGAGGGGCCGAGCTATGTCTATATCAAGGTACCCCAGAGCACGGACGTTATCCGGAAGATGTTCTTCTACGCGGACCCTCTGACGGCCGACGGCATTAATGTCAACGTGCCGGGTGGCTATGCGGCCTCGGATCGGGGACTGCGCTACGCCAGCGATGTCACCTACGTGCGCCATCCGCGCGGGCATCGACGCCGGCACGGGCAACGCCTCGGCGCGCCCGCCTCGCGCGATGACAACCCCTCGACCGCGCCGGATGCCGACGCCCCCTCTATAGACAATGGCGATAACTCCGGCACCGTAGATAAGAGCGGTGAAGCCGGCGCGACCGGCGATCCGGGCACGAGCGGCGGCAATTCCGAAGGCAAAGGAGGCAACTCCAGCGGCAGCGGAGGAGGCAATGGCGGCGGCAATACCGGCGGCGATGGAGCCAGTCAGTCCAACCAGGGCTAGCGCATCGCACGATTGCTGATAAAGAATGAAAAGAAGGGCGGGCGGCTTTTCAAGCCGCCCGCCCTTCTTGTTGCCTCACCCCTAACCCCTCTCCTTCGTAAGCAGAGGGGAAATTGTTCGTGGGGTGTTGCGTGTTGCGCTCCTGGTGATGCCGCGCCTTAGCGACCTTCTCGCGCTTCTGCCTGGCGCTTTGCCTTGAGAAGCTTGCGCTGTCGCGCGGCCTCTTCGCGACGCCGCCGGTCGCTGGGCTTCTCGTAGTGCTCGTGCGCGCGGGCTTCCTTGAGGATGCCGCTCTCCATCGTCTGCTTTTTAAAGCGCCGCAGAGCCGCGTCGATACCTTCGCCGGGCTTGACTATCACTTGTGCCAAATTGTTCTCAGTCCTTTCCTGTGGTGCCCCCTTGCGGGCCTCTCGCCTTTTTCAGGCAGAAATACTCTGATGCTAGTATACCTCAACTTTAGCCTGTTTTGCTGGGCGTCAGAAGAACTTCCGGCACTATTTTCGGCTGGCCGTTGCCTGGGCCTTACCGTACTCAGACCAGGAAAGGAGGAACGCCTTCAGCCAGTTGTGGAGCTTTATTCTCTTCTTGACGGAAAAGCCGTTTTAGTCCTTACACCGCCTGCCTCCTTCGTACAAATACCCGTTTTGACGCCTGCCCGCTCGGTTGGCACGCTCTGTGCTGGATGGAGAGCAAAGACATGCTACTCCTTTCTCCTTCATCCCGGCCCTTCTCTCGTAGAAGGCCGGCTTTTCTTTTTCTGCCAGCACCCTGTGAGTTCTTATGACAAAGGGAGTAGGTTGACTTGCCTGCTCCCTTTTTGCTCATTGATTGAGCGGAAGCCACATTTAGCGCGATAGAGATACTGGCAGCGATTTGCCGAAAATCTTGCAGTAGCTGAGAGTATATGAAGAATTCTGACTCTTCCGCCCGCAGGGCAGCGACGCAGGAGCGGGCGGCCTGGCATAATGTTCCGTACACGCTATGAAATAGGAGGCTTTGTGGACGTTTCCGAATTTCAAGGACTGCTGGAAAAAGGATTGGGGCGCGCCCCAATCTATCTGCAAGACCATGATTCGTCGCCGTATCGCCATGCTATTCTCTATGCCTGCACGCACGATCAGCGCTACGAGCGCTGGGTGGAAGATTGCAGAGCTGTCTACTTGATGGATATTATCCGTTTCAGCAGGGATATGGCGTTCTATCGGTCAAAAATCCTGGCGGCCCTGCAAGAGCCGGCCGAGGACGAGAGCGCCGGGCAAATGTTTCAGATCGCGCGATTGCTGGCCGAGCGGGGAGATGCAGAAGCCCGCCGCGTGATGATCGATACGTTCAAAAGGCATGCAGCGCAGGGCGATTTTACCGGTGTCTTTGATCTGATCGAGCTGGACGGGTGGGATGCGCTGATTATGGCTGCCGGGTATCTGCTCGGACAGGCAGACCGTGAGGATGCCGTTCGTGATTATCATATGTGGATAGGAGACCTGCGAGAGCGAGATGGCGAGCAGGCGATGCAACAGGCGTTAGCGCAAGCCGCCGAACAGCATCCTGAGATCGCTCCTCTGCTGGAAGCCATGCGCGCGTATGAGGAGAAATTAGAGGCTGATCGGCAGCTCTGGCGGACCGAACGACTTCCCGATTACGCCATCCTGAAGCAGTCGATCGCCCGGCATGGCAGTAAAACAAAGCGGTTGAGGTTGTGGGGACGGAAGGCCGATGCGGAGGCGCTCAGACAGGCAGCCGCCGATCTCATGGCAGAACAGGATACAGATCGGCTGATCGCCTATCTGCGTATCTTCCAGGACAGGGACTTTCCGCTGCCTTTCGACCGGTTGCTGGGACTGGCATGCAGCGCCGATAAGGCTGTCGTCCACGCCACTGCCAACGTTCTGGAACGTATCCGCCATCCAGATATACGCGCGCTAGCGCTGGAATTGAGTCAGAGCTCAGAGCGATACAGGTATGGGATACAGTTACTGGCGCGCAACTATCAGGAAGGGGATTATGACCTGCTGGAAAGCCTGTTGGAAAAGCCGCTGGATACGGACAATTATCACCAGCTCGGAATCGGAGCGCGCGACTTTATCGAGCAAAATTTGACCGTTGAAGCGGAGCGCCCTCTGATCCAGCTCTATGAAAATAGCCCATGCTCCTTTTGCCGGCAGTTTTGGGTCCGGTCCCTGATGGCGCTGGGCCGACTGCCAGAATGGATGCGCGCCGAATGCCGCTATGACGCCAATCCGGACATTCGTGAGATGGTATGCACAAAATCACTTCCAGTTTTGTAGACACGAGATCGGAAAGTGTCCGGAGGACACCCGGCGCGATAGCGCCTCACAGCGAAGGACTTCAGTCCATCGCAGACACGATGGAATGCATTCCATCGCGCCTGCGATTGTGAAAGTTTCTGGCCGAACGGTTGCCAAGCAGCGTCAGATGCTGATATAATGAGATTTAACCGCAACGGGATGTGCTCTCACCCCGCTGTCACTGCAGGTAAGGAGGTCCTCCGCCATCGCACATCAGACCGCGCCGGGGAAGTCTTCCTGGCTTCGGACCCTTCGACGCCATCCGTTCGCCCTCTTCTCGCCTGCCGTCCTGACGCTGGCCGGCGCGGGCATCACCGTCCTGACGCTCTCTGCGCCCGCCAAGCAGCGCCCTCCGACCCCACCGCTCGCCACGCCCGCCGTGGCGCTTCCAACTTCGCCCTCCGCCGAGCCATCGGCTTTGACCGCCGCTAATACGCCTGTCCTGCGGGGCCGCCGGCCCGCCAACCTGCCGGACATCCATGCCTACGGCGCGATTCTGATCGACGCCGCCAGCGGGCAGGTACTCTACGAGAACAACGCCGACAAAGAGCTGCCCATGGCCAGCACCACCAAGATCATGACGGCGCTGCTCTTCTGTGAACACGTCCGCGATACCGACATCATCACGGCCAGCCCCACCGCCTGCGCCGTTAGCGACAGCTCCATTCACCTCCTGCCCGGAGAGCGCATGAGCGGCAACGACATGCTGCACGCCATCCTTATGCGCTCGGCCAACGACGGCTGCGTGGCCGCCGCCGAGCACATCGCCGGCAGCGAGGCCGCCTTCGTCGATATGATGAACGCCCGCGCCGCCGAGCTGGGCGCGACGCATACCCATTTTGCCAATAGCAACGGCCTGCCCGACCCGGACCACTACACCAGCGCGCGGGACCTGGCGCTCATCGCCCGCGCCGCCATGCAGGAGCCGCGCATCCGCGCCATCGTCCGCACGACCTACTACACGATCCACCGCTCCATGAACTGGCGGGACGTGCATCTCAAAAACCACTCCCACTTCCTCGGCCATTTCCCCGGCGCGGACGGCATCAAGACCGGCTGGACCCACGCCGCCGGCCACTGCTACGTCGGCTCGGCGACCTGGAACGGCTGGGAGCTTATCTCCGTGGTCCTGCACAGCCCGGACTACGTCCACGAGACCGAAGCCCTCATGAAGTACGGCTTCACGAGTTTCAGGCAGCACGTCATCGCCCGCGCGCAGGAGCCGCTGGGAACCTGCCCGGTCCGGGGTGGTCTGCAGTCCTCGGTTCCTGTAACGGTCAAGACTCCGCTGGAGGTGGTCTTGCCTAAAGATGAGGAGCCATCCATCGAGCGCGAGGTCCATCTCGATCCCGTCTCGGCGCCGGTCTATGCCGGGGCGACCGTGGGCACGGTGGAAGCCGTCGAGGAAGAAAGGGGGCAAGGGGTGGGCCAGGCGATGGGAAAGGTGGTCGGCTCCGTTCCGGTCGTGGCGGCCGAGTCGGACCTGCGCGACACCAACATCTTCTCGACTACCTCGGGCGGGCCGTGGGGCCGGATGGTCTTTGCGACTACCATTATGGGCATGGGTCTGGTATCCTTACGGTATGGCACACGGTCCAGACGATTTGCCGCGTTTGCAAAAAGTGCTCGCCGCCGCCGGCGTCGCCTCGCGCAGAGCCTGCGAGGCTCTCATCGCCTCCGGTAAAGTGTCGGTCAACGGCAAGATCGTTAGCGAGCTTGGCACCAAAGTAGACCCACAGCACGACGACATTCGCGTCGAGGGCATCCCCATCGGCACGGCCGCGAAGCCGAAGCCGGTCTATATCCTCCTCCACAAACCCAAAGGAGTTGTCAGCACCGTCACCGACCCGCACGCCAAAAAGACCGTGCTAGACCTTGTCTCCGAAGTCGAGGCGCGCGTCTATCCGGTGGGCCGCCTTGACGCCGACAGCGCCGGCCTGCTGCTGCTGACCAACGACGGCGAGTTCGCCAACCGCCTCACCCATCCTCGCTACCACGTTCCCAAAGTCTATCGTGTACGCGCCCGCGGCTTCGTCGACCGCGAGGCGGCCCAACGCCTGCAGGAAGGAATCGAGCTTCCCGACGGCAAGACCGCGCCCGCCGGCCTCTCCTTCGTCGAGTACGATCCGGCCACGCAGACGACGGTCGTAGACATCACCCTCTATGAAGGCCGCAACCGCCAGGTAAGGCGCATGATGGAGGCGGTCGGCCACCCGGTGCGGGATTTGACGCGCATCGCCTTCGGCAATCTGCGCCTGGGCACGCTGGCGCCGGGGACGTGGCGTAAGCTGCGCCCGGCAGAAGTGGACGGCCTTCTCAAACTGGCCCAACCGACGCCGACACCCAGGCGAGAGGCCCGCCGCCCCAAACCGGCAGGACCCTACCGCCCGCGCAACGCCCCGTCCGTTCCTCCGACCGAGGAGAAGAAGCCGTGAGAATCCTCCGCTCTGCCCGCGATCTTCTTATCGTCGTGGGCGTCGCGTCCGCCTTTCTGCTCCTCTATGCTGGATGCACGTCCACCCAGCATGAGGTCAACGGTCCGGTTCCCGCCAATATCGCCGGTTTTCCCGTCACCATCACCGACTCGCGCGGCAAGACACGCACCCTGAGCGCCCCGCCACAGCGCGTCGTCTCGCTGGCGCCCAGCAACACGGAGATCCTGTTCGATCTGGGAGCCGGCGACCGCATCGCCGCCGACACGACCGCCTGCGACTTCCCGCCGGAAGCCAGGCTCAAGCCGCACATCGGCGGCTATCCCATCGACATCGAGAAAGTCGAGGCGAAAAGCCCCGATCTGGTCGTCGCGGTCGAATCTCTCAACGCGCAGCCGGTCGCGGCGCTGGAGAAAGCAGGCGTGCCGGTGCTGACAGTAGACGCGAAGACCGTCGCGCAAACCTACGATGCGATCTTGCTGCTGGGCAAGGCGACCGGCACCGAGGCGCGCGCTCAGCAGATCGTTCAGGATATGAAGGCGCGCATCAAGGCGGTCCGGCAGAAGACGGCGCACGTCGCCAACCGGCCGAAAGTGCTCATCGCCTACGGCGACAATCCCATCTACACCACAGGGCCCGGCTCCTTCATCGACGACCTGATCACCATCGCAGGCGGGCAAAATATCGCCTCCATGCCACCGCCACTCAAAAACGATGTGATTACTCCAGAACAGGTACTCGTGCGGCAGCCGGATGTGATCCTCTGCAGTCCAGACCTCCAGCAGAAGCTCAAGCAGTTGCCCGGCTGGGCGCAGGGCGTGCCCGCCGTGCGCAACAACGGCTTTTTTACCTCTTCGCCGCCCGGAATCCTGGAGCGGCCCGGCCCTCGCCTGGCAGATGGTGCCGAACAGCTCGCTCGCTATCTGCACCCGGAGCTGTTCGCCGCAACGCCCACATCAGCGCACAAGACCGTATCAAAAAGCACCAAATCCGGCAAGCCCTGAAGGAGAATGCGCATGGCCGCCTATATCATCGTGGATGTGCAGATCACGGACCCGGAAGCTTACGAGCGCTATAAAGCTGCCGTGCCGGAAACGATCGCCGCTTACGGCGGCCGGTTTCTGGTGCGCGGCGGACGCGCCGAGACCCTCGAAGGCGATTGGGAGTCGGGACGGCTGGTCGTGCTGGAATTCGAGAGCGTGGAGAAGGCAAAAGCCTGGTGGAGCTCGCAGGAGTACGCGGCGCCGAAACAGATCCGCCAGAGCGCCTCGGTAACGCGAATGATTCTCGTGGAAGGGACATAAACGCCGCTTTGTCAACCAGGAGAATTTAGCGCCGTGTCTCTGTGGAGGAGAACATGAGCCTCTTTGGCCCTTTGCTCCTGATAGGCTATATCCTGATCGCCCTGCTGCTGCCGATCTATTCCGCCAACGTCTTCATGCGCCTTCGGGGGCTGCCGATCCTGGATCGCGTCGGGATGGCTTTCCTGGCGCTTTTGAGCGGATGTCTGGGTTTCGTTATGGCTATTTTCATCGTAGCGCATACCCGAAAACCGGGGCACGACCCGATCGATATGTGGGGGGTTGCGGCAGCCGTCTCCTTTGGTTTCCTGCTGGGGGTTCCGCTTGGAACCTGGGCGGGAGCGTGGACGACAGCCCTGCTCAAAGTTCGTTTCAGTCGGCACGGCTGACCGGACACTCCGCTGGAAAGGGAGAACGGTAGCCGCCATGGCCTCTGTACCCACCGAAGAAATCAGACCGCAGGAGCCTGCGGGGAGAAGGCGCGACCGGCGTCCGCAGATCGTGATGCCGCCTGCCAACCGGCATTGGCGCATGGCGTTCGGCCTGCTGCTCCTCGCGCTGATCGGTATGGCCCTTCTCAATGTGTGGATGGGCAGCGTTGAGACGATGGCGGTGGTGCGGCCCGGCCTCGTGCTGCAGGTGATCGGCCGGCACATTCCCCTGTTGGATGCGCACGTCCCGCCGCTGCCTGCCTCGCTGCCCTTTGTGGACAGCCTTGTGTGGGGCGAGCGTGTTCCTCGCGCGCTGGGCGGGGTGCTGGTCGGGATGCTGCTGGCGATGGCAGGCGTGGCGTTTCAGAGCCTGCTTATGAACCCGCTGGCCGACCCGTACATGGTCGGCGTCTCGGCGGGCTCGGCGCTCGGCTCGGTGATCGTGATCCTGCTGGGCGGCGCCGGGCTGCTCGCCGGGTTCATGCAGCCGCTGGGAGCGTTTGTCGCCGGTCTGCTGGCGATGACGCTGGTCTACTCGCTGGCCCGACTCCACGGACGGCTCTCCGCGCAGACGTTCCTGCTCGCCGGAATCGTGATCGGTACGTTCCTCTGGTCGCTGACGCAGTTGTGCGTGGCGCTGGCCGTGCGGAATCGCGATCCGGGAATGGCAGGACAGATCCTCTCGCAACTGCTGGGCTCGTTGCAGTACCTGGGCTGGCGGGAGGTAGGACTGCTGCTGCCCTTCGCGCTGGTGGGCGGGGTGGCGCTCTGGGCGAGCTGGCGCGAGCTGGACATGATGGCGGTCAGCGAGGAGAGCGCGGCGCATCAGGGGGTGGATACGGAGGCGTTCAAGCGGCGCGTCATCGTGGCCGGATCGCTGGTGACGGCTGCCGCCGTCTCGGTATCAGGCATCATCGCTTTCGTCGGGCTGGTCGTGCCGCACATCGCCCGCCGTCTGGTCGGTCCCCGTCACAATGTCCTGCTGCCTACGGCCATGCTGCTCGGCGGCCTGATGCTAGAGATGTCCGACTGGCTCTCGCGCGTGTTTCTCAACTCGCTGGAGATCGGGGTGGTGACCTCGCTAATCGGCGCTCCAGTCTTTTGCTACCTGCTGCGCCGCCGCATGACCACCCGCTGGTAGTGGACTCGATCAGCGTTCCGGCTCTGTCATGCCCAGGCATCCGCTTCCTGTCTCTTGCCGGGCGGCTTCCTCGCAGCCGAAGTGACCCAGCAGCATCTTATAACTCGGCGTACAGCTCTCCTGGCAGCGCTGGACCGTACACTCTCCCGGATGGATCGCCTCCAAATCCGGGCCGAAGGCGACACGGACCATCTCGGCCTCGATCCGGTCTATTTTCTGCGCCGCTTCCTGCCTACTCTCCGAATGGGCGGGAGAGGCCGTAAAGGTAAGCTTTCGCGCCACCTCGCGTCCTGCCTCCGTCTCGGAGATAACCGCGATCATGCGCTCGGCCAGGGCACAGCGCCGAATGGGAACGCGCAGAATGACGGTGCCCTCGGCGATGGTGAGCATCTCCACTTCGATCGAAAAATGTCCGCAACGCTTAGTTTCCATCGGTTTTACTTCTACCGGCTCAAACGACTGCTCCGATGGAGCGGAGGAGGAAGGACGCTCCCGGCTTTTTTTCGGCCGGCGGCGTTGCGCCACGCTTTGCTCCGCGTTCATGGTGTACCCGCCTTCGCATTGTCAGGCTCGGCGGCAGCGACAGCCTCGCCATCTGTTGTCTCTTCCGGATCCAGGCACGTAACCTCCTGCTCGCCGGGATCCTCCAGGCCGAAATGGCGCAGGTGCTGACTGTAGGCCGGGGTACACCGCTCCTCACACCGTCTCACCGTACAGGCCTGGTGAGCAACCGCTTCGAGGTCCGGGCCTACAAATGCAAAGTTTTTGTTGACTACGAGTTTCTGAGTCAGGAGGTTGCTTTCGGGCGTTTGACGTAAGACATGGATGAGGCGTTCCGTTAAAAGACAGTGGCGAATGGCTAAAAAAGAAGGGGGACCTTCTTTCGCCAGAGGCTCAGAATAGATCTGGAAGTGCGGGCAGCGTTTCGTGCTCTGCGACTCCATGCTTGCTCTCCTTGGCGGGATGTCAGCCTGTAGGGCTGACATCCCCACCTGCGTAGCAGATGACATCCCGCTATTTCTTGCAGGTCTTGCAATGCGTGTCGCAACTGATGTAGGTTCCCGGACCCAGCTCCATCTCGCCTTCCAGCCGGGTGTTCAGCACACGCAGAGTCTCCCGATGGAGCGTCAGCTTCCGGGCCTGCTTTTCAGGCATGTTATTGGGGGTTCGCTTCATGATCGTTTCTCCAGGCGCGTGAGCTTGCCGGCAGCGCGCCGCATCCTCTGTTCGCGAAATGGGGACCAATCACGCCTGCAGACATTCGGCGGCTCCGCCTGCCGGCAGGAAGGGGCTACATGCCGAAGCAGGTCGGCTGGAAGGAGTAGCAGCTCGCCAGGTCCGTGGGGCAGTTATGCGTGTTAAAGACCTGGCCCTGTCGCGGGCTGCGGCTGCTAAGCTCCCGGACGGTCTCCTTATGGAGGGTAAGCTTGCCTGCCTTGAGGATAGACGGCTCGGTCTTCTCTTGCTTGCGCACACCGGTCATTGTGTTGGCTCCTTTGCGTAGATTGGCTGCCGGTAGCGCCCGCCAGCCTGAGATCAGATTCTGCGCTCTGGCCTCGATTCCTCCCTTGCTGCCGGCCCCAAAACAGCAAAAAGCCCGGCGCGGTAGTCGCGCCGGGCTTGCGGAACGAGCTTCGAGGCGGCTTGCCGCCGATTTAGCCGTGCCAGTCGACGTCCGTGACCTCTTTGGCGTGGGCCACGATGAAGTCCCGGCGCGGCTCGACCTTGTCGCTCATGAAGATGTCGAACATCTCGACCGCCGCCGTCAGGTTCTCGGAGTCGATCTGCACCTGTGCCAGTCTCCGCTTGTCCGGCTCCATGGTCGTCTCCGCCAGGTCGATGGCATCCATCTCGCCCAGTCCCTTGAAGCGGGTGACGATGACGTCGCGCCTGTTGCGGATGGTCTTGAGGATCGCGTCACGCTCTTCCTCGTTCTTCGCGTAGTACTGGTCGTTCTTGCCGACCTTGATGCGATAGAGCGGCGGCTGCGCGATATAGACGTGGCCGCTTTCGATAAGCGGGCGCATGTAGTACCAGAAGAACGTCAGCAGCAGCGTGCGGATATGGTCGCCGTCCACGTCGGCATCCGTCATGACGATGACCTTGTCGTAGCGCAGCCTGGAGAGATCGTAGCTGCCCTTGCCATTTCCGTTGCCGTTGGCTTTGCCCTCGAAGAGGTCGCCATTTCCTCCGTCGCCGTTGCCGTTGGTCTCTTCCTCCTCACTACTGCCGTAGGAGATGCCGGTGCCGAGCGCGGTGATCATGGCGCGGATCTCCTCGTTCTCCAGCACCTTGTCCACGCGGGTCTTGCCGGCATTGAGGATCTTGCCGCGCAGCGGCAGAACGGCCTGCGTGCGCCGGTCGCGGCCCTGCTTGGCCGGACCGCCTGCCGAGTCGCCCTCGACCAGGAACAGCTCGCACCGCCTGGGGTCCCGCTCCGTGCAGTCGGCCAGCTTGCCGGGCAGCGAGTTGGACTCCAGCGCGCTCTGGCGCTTGACCAGATCGGCGGCTTTGCGGGCCGCCTCGCGGGCGCGCTGCGAGGTAAGCGCCTTCTCGATGATCCGGCGCGCGACCGGCGGGTTCTCCTCCAGGTACTCGGCCAGCTTCTCGCCGACGATGGAGTTGACGATACCTTCCACATCCATGTTCGCCAGCTTGACCTTCGTCTGCGATTCGAACTGCGGATTGGTCAGCTTGACCGAGACGACCGCCGTCAATCCTTCGCGCACATCGTCGCCGCTGAAGTTCGACTCTTTCTCCTTGAGGAGGCCGTTCTTCCTGGCGTAGTTGTTCAGGACGCGGGTCAGCGCCGTCTTGAAGCCCGACAGGTGCGTGCCGCCGTCCGGCGTGTTGATGTTATTGGCGAAGGTCAGGATCGTCTCCTGGTAACCCAGGTTGTATTGCAGGGCGATCTCAGCGATGGTCTTGTCGCGCACGCCGCCGAAGTAGATCGGCTTGTGCAGCGGGTCTTTGGTTTCGTTGAGGTGCTCGACGTACTCGGCCAGACCTTTCGCATAATGGAAGACTTTGGTGACCGGCTTGCCCGGCTCCGTCTTCGGCTCCTCGCCTTCGGCGCCTTCGATCTCGACCGGCTCCAGATCGCGCTCATTCGTAAAAGTAAGCGTGACCTCTTTGTTCAGATAGGCCAGCTCCCGCAGCCGCCGCTCGATGCGCTCAGGGTCGTACTGCAGGTTGCCGAAGATGAGCGGGTCCGCGTGCCAGCGCACGAGCGTGCCCCGCTCGTTGGGCTTGGACCGTCCGATCATCTTGAGCGGCGACACGGTGATGCCGCGCTCGAAGCGAATCTTATGGGTCTTGCCGTCGCGCCAGACGGTGACCTCCAGCCAGTCGGAAGTCGCGTTGACGCAGGAGACGCCCACACCGTGCAGACCGCCGGAGACTTTGTAGGCGCCGCTTTCGAACTTGCCGCCCGCGTGCAGCTTGGTCAGGGCCAGCTCGACGCCGGACATCTGGTATTGCGGGTTAATGTCCACCGGAATGCCGCGCCCGTTGTCCCGGACCGAGACACTGCCATCGGCGTGCAGGATCACGTCGATGCGATTGCAGTAGCCGGCCATCGCCTCGTCGATCGCGTTATCGCTGACCTCGACGAAGAGGTGGTTCATGCCCTTGGCATCGGTGCCGCCAATGTACATGGCCGGCCGATGGCGCACGGCCTCCAGCCCCTCCAGCACCTGTATCTGTGCGGCATCGTATTCGGCGGAGACATGCCCGACTTTCCCTAACTGCTCCAGCTCCACCTGCTCCGCGGCGATCTGCTCGGGCGTGCGCGCAGCGACGCCGCCTCCTGCCGTCTGGCCCGGCGAGGTGGGATCGTCCAGTCGGATTTTGGTTGCCGCTTTGCTTGCCATCTGTGGAATATCCTCCGTGCGCGCGAGGCTGCGCGCCTCGTCCTTGCCTGGTCGTCGGGCCGCCAACGGGAGGGCCGCGACGATTCGGCAATGAGTGTTAATGTCTTTTTAGTAGACACATTATTATAGCACAGAAGTAGACAAAAGTCAAGACATTTGCCGGGCGGGAATATGCCCTGACGCCTATTGTGCTACAATTTGTTGGCAGTTGTTGTGAAAGGAGAAATGCAGTCGGTGACGAGTACGCCGGGCGATCCAAGGATAGGACAGGACCCTACCACCGGGCATAGCTCTTATGGACGGCTTTTCGTGCTTTCCGGTCCTTCCGGGGTCGGTAAGGATGCCCTGCTGTCGCGGGTGCTGGGGACGGTGCCCGGCCTGACGCGCAGCGTCAGCGCCACGACTCGCCCGCCGCGCCCGCATGAGGTCAACGGCGCGGACTACCATTTTATCTCGCGGACCGAATTCGGGCGGGCGATCGCAGAGAATCGGTTCTTCGAGTATGCGGAATACGCGAATAACTTCTATGGGACCCTGCGGAGCACGGTAGAGGAGCAGCGGGCGCGCGGTCTGGATGTCATTCTCAAGATCGAGGTTCAGGGCGCGAAGAAAGTTCGCGAATTGGCGCCGGATGCGATTCTGATCTTCGTGCAGCCGCCTTCCATGGAGGAGTTGGAGCGGCGTCTGCACACGCGCGATACGGACAGCGAGTCCCGCATTCAGGAACGCCTCGCCGTCGCCCGCATGGAAATGGAGCATATCCCGCTCTACGATTATCTCGTCGTCAACGACGTACTAGAGATCACCGCCGACGCGCTGCGCGCCATCGTGATCGCCGAGCGCCATCGCATTCACTGTCTGATTCACGGATGATACGGATGTCGCCGATGGCACGGATTATCCGTGTCTTTCCGTGTTATCTGAATCATCCGTGATTCAGACAGATAAGGAGAAAGAATGTCCGCGTCCGCACCGCTGGTCACGCTGGATGATGTGAAAGCCGCAAGGGAGGTCATCGCCGGACGGCTGCACCGGACGCCGGTGATGCGCTCTACCTACATCGGCGAGCGGGCCGGAGTGCGCCTCTGGCTCAAGATGGAGCTGTTCCAGAAGACCGGCTCCTTCAAGCCGCGTGGCGTCCTGAATCGGCTGGGCCATTTGACGGCGAAGGAAAAGGCGCGCGGTGTCATCACGCTCTCGGCGGGAAACCACGCCCAGGCGCTGGCGTGGGCCGCCCGCCAGGCTGGAATCCAGGCGACGGTCGTGATGCCCGCCGGCGCGGTGCGCAGCAAGGTCGAGGCGACTCGTGGATATGGCGCAGAAGTCGTGCAGGTGGATGGGGACCTGATGGCGGCCTGCCTGGCCCTCAAGGAGGAGCGCAACCTGACCTTGATCCATCCCTTCGACGATCTCCATGTCATCGCCGGCCAGGGGACGGTCGGCCTGGAGATCGTCGAGGACGTGCCGGACATCGATTGTGTTTTCGTTGGAGTCGGTGGGGGCGGCCTCATTTCCGGCGTTTCCGCTGTCGTCAAGGCGCACCGGCCGGCAGCGCATGTCGTCGGCGTCGAGCCGCAGATCTCGGACGTCATGATCCGGAGCCTGGAGGCGGGCACGCCGGCTCACCTGCAGGGCGCGCAGACGATCGCGGATGGCCTGAATGCGCCGTTCGTCGGGCGTCACAATCTGGCGCACGCGCAGGCTTTTGTGGATGAGATGATCACCGTCTCCGATGATGAGATCGTGCAGGCCATGCGCCTTCTTATGGAGCGCTGCAAGGTCGTCGCGGAGCCTGCCGGCGCCGCCAGTGTCGCCGGCCTGCTCTCCGGACGGGCCAGCGTACCGTCCGGCGCGACCGTGGTTTGCGTGGTGAGCGGCGGCAACGTGGATCGCGACCGGCTGAAGCAACTGCTGTAAACGGCTGAGGGAGCTATGCTGACGATCCGCCCTGCGCAATGGCCGCATGATGTCGCGGTCTTATCAGGCCTGGACACTTCCTTTGTTACCGAGCGGATTTATCGCCCGATTCGAGAGGAGCTGTCCTTTCGGCTGATCGAAGAGAGAGTGAGCCCGCCCCACCACAAACAGTATGCCTTCCATCCCGATGACCCCACCGAACGCCAGAATTGGGACTATACGGCGATTGCCGAAGAAGAGGGCAAGCTAGCCGGCTTTATGGCCGCCCAATATGTCTCCTGGAACCGTCGGGTGGTCCTCTGGCATCTGTATGTCACGCCTTCCTATCGCCATCTTGGCGTAGGAACCCGATTGCTGGCGGCGCTGGAACCCTTCGCCCGTTCTACGAAAGCGCGTTGTCTGTGGCTGGAAACGCAGAACACCAACTACCCGGCCATCCAGTTTTACCGGCGGTGTGGCTTCACGTTCTGCGGCTTCGATGAAACTCTCTATGATCCCGAGATCCTGCCGAATGAGGAAGTGGCTCTATTTTTCGCCCGTCCGATAATGACTTAAGCGCAGAAAGCCTGCTTTAATTCGGGCGATCTATACGTAAAGAAGAATAGGCATTATGAGCAGAGAGCGAGAAAACGAAGAGCCTTCCCAAAGCCAGGAGAGCGGTCTTCCTCTGGCAGACCGGCAGATCCTATTGGGCGTGAGCGGCAGCATCGCCGCCTACAAGGCCGCGGACCTGTGCAGCCAGCTTGGCAAGCTGGGCGCAGAG
>DASRCN010000012.1:0-41401 GCA_035653075.1 Chthonomonadaceae bacterium
ATAAGCAGGCGGACTTTGCGCTCTGGTGGCTGCGATTTCAGTCGCCCGATTCAAAGCAAGCTCTCAAATCGCCCTGGTCTGTTCAGGGTCTATAGATAAGGATGTCTTTCAACATCTGCTCTTGGGAAGGCTCGTGATGGAGGCCACCGGTCAGGAGAACGGCGCCATTTGGAAGGAGTACGGCGGCCTGCTCGTGGCGGGAGGCAGGCAGCGGCGCGGCGGGAATGAAGATGTTGGTGGCCGGATCGAAGAGGTCTGCCGAGGCTACCGTGCGGTTCTTAAGGGAGTTCCAGCCGCCGGCGATTAGGACGCGACCGTCCGGAAGCAGGGTCGCCGTATGGTCCATGCGGCCATCGCTCATGGTAGACGAAAGAAGCGTGAAGGTGTTCGAGGCCGGATCGTAGATCTCTGCGGTCGCCAGCGTCTTTCTTTGTTTCGAGCTGTAGCCGCCGGTGATCAGGACGCGTCCATCGGGAAGACGCGTCGCGGTGTGACGGAAGCGGTCTTCGCGCATCTCCGGGCCGGAAGACCACGTGCCGCTGCTCACGTCATACATCTCCGTGGAGGTCAGGGAAACGTCCTTGAGCGTGCGGCCCCCGGCGACCAGTATACGGCCGTCCAGTAGAGTGGCCGTGTGGCCGAACCGTGCCGTCTGCAGGCTCGCAGCTGGCCGGAAACGACCGTGTCGCGTGTCGTACCGCTCCACGGTCCGGGTCATATCCCCGTTGCTGAAGCCCGCGATTACCAGGACATCGCCGTCCGGGAGTTTCACGGCTGCATAGAGCTCGCGCGGCGTGTGCAGGGGCCCGGTACGCTTCCATCGTTGCTTCGCCGGATCGTACAGCTCGCAGTCCTGGACTGTGCCGTGTGCGTTCGGCTGCCGGTAGCCGCCCGCCGCGAGGACCTTGCCGTTATCCAGCAGCACCGGCTGGAAGAAGCTGCGGCTGCCGATCATGCGACCGGCTTCGCGTATCTCTCCCGAAACCGGGTCGTAGGTCTCGGTCAAAGGGGTCGTAGCGCCGTAGGATTTCGTCCGCCCTCCGATTATCAGCGCCTTATCCCCGACGACCAGGGTCGCGTGCGCGTCTCTGGGCGTGCTCATCGTGTTCCGGGCCGGCGTCCAGGCGCCCTGACCCATAGGCGCTGCACCTATTAGCAGCAGAACTGTACTTATCCTCACCAACCGACCGCGCATCTTTGTGTATCTCTCCCGGATGCCGGGCCGATAAACGACCCGGCAGAAAAAACATGCGTCCGGAGGACGTAACCAGCCTGCTAGCGTTCTCCCCTCTTCTTGAGAAGGAGGTGAGGTAGAGGTGGGGGTGAGATCCGTCCGGAGGACGGCCGTCTTTGAAGCCGGGTCGTTTATCGGCCCGGCTTAGTCTGCCTCATCTATGCGGAAGAGCTTGGCCGCGTTGTCGTTAAGAATGCGGCGGCGGTCCAGGGAAGAGAGGTCCGAGTCGTCGATCAGGCCGAGCGCCGCAACCGGGTCCAGATGCGGAACGCCGCTGCCGAAGAGAACGCGATGCGCTCCGATCTGCCCGACGGCAGCCGGGATTTTGACGCGATCCAGGACGCCGGACGTCTCCAGGCTGATATTAACGGACTGCTGGGCGGCGGCAATGCCTGCGCGCCAATCGCGCCCGCCCATGCCCAGCAGGACGAACTTGTGCATGTTGTATTTGATCGCGAGCTTGAGGGCGATCTCGACGCAAGCGGCATTGGGCGCGGGCAGAAAGATCGGTTTTTGATAGCGGCGGCAGGCGTTGAGGATCTCGTCGGCGATGAGCGGATGCAGCGGCTGATTCCAATCCGTAGAGGTGAGCAGGGTGCCGGCAAAACGACGGCTGCCCAGCAGGTCCCGGATCGATTCGAGCGAGGCGTCCACGCGATTGAGATGCGCGACCAGGCATCCATAGAGTCGGGGCTGGTCGTCCAACATAGCGTTCAGGATTCGATTGCCGGAGAGCGGATCGGCCTGTATCGCACGCGTGGAGAGCAGGATGGCACGCTCGATACCGCGTGCTTGCAGAAGTTGCGCCAACTGGCCGGCGTCCGCGTTGATTCCGGGCAGAGCGTAGCCCTCCAGATAGGTGTGGATATCGAAGATCGGCATGACGACCTCATTGGGGACTGGGGACTAGGGACTTCGGCGCTGCGCGCCTGGGGACTAGGGAAAGACCTTACTGCGAAGGTAGTAGCCTGCAACACAGGCATTTCCCCAGTCCCCAATCCCTAGTCCCCAGTCCCCGTATTTAAGATACGGCGCGCATTTGCAGCAAGGATTTGACGGCGGGCTTCTTCGGAGAGTCCAGAGTGCTGCAGAGTGGCGAGCACGCTCGCGATAGGTTGAGAGGGCGCTCCCGTCCCGAACAGCAGCCGGTCCGCGCCGACCGTGTCCGCCACAAGCCGGATAGCGCCGGGAGCCAGCAGGCGTGAGATTTCGACATGCCAGCGCTCCCTTTCCCGCAGGGCGGAGATCGCTTCGGCTAATGTGGAGGTGTTCACTCCGGAGAGAATAACAGGCGCCGGATAGGTCTCCAGGACGCGCGTCAAGGCGGTGATCTCGCCGGGCGTCTCGATGCCTACCATGACGGGTAGGCCCAGCGGCTCGACGGCGCGCAGCAGGGCACGGAACGGAGCGAACTTCACCGGCCAGCCCTGCGCGTGGGGAAAGAAGCGGATCAGGCAGAAGTCGTCTTTTTGGAGCTGCTGCTGGGCGGCGGTATCTCCAAAGAAATAGGCGGGGTTCAGCGTGGCGACCGGCATCAGCCCCGCATACTGCGCGCAGGCGGCGCGGGTGGCGGCGTTGCCGAGGGCAGGATCCAGCAGCAGGCCGAGCGTGGAGAGCGTACAGGCCGCGGCGATCTGATGCTTCTGCATCAACGCCACCAGCGCGTCCACGTTCAGATCGGTACTGGCGACCGGCAGCGGCCCGAACAGGGTATTGATATCGACGATGTCATCCATACTTTAGACCATGGGCCCCCACCCCCGACCCCTCCCCCAATGTCAGGGGAGGGGAGATTCTATTGCTGTCTTGTGCCCCTGCATCCCTGATCCCCTCTCCCACAAGGGGCGAGGGGAGCTACTGCCCTGACTTCTGTCCCTGCTTTTAGGCTAGAGAAGCTTTCAGCAGAGGCACAAGAGAGCGATATAGTCCCCCCTCCCCTAGCATTGGGGGAGGGGGGACTATAGAGTGGACAGTTCTCTTGCAAGAACCGATCTCATCCGTGCTATAGTCCGCTCCCGGCCCAGCACTTCCAGAGTCTCGAACAGGCCAGGGCCGACCGTGCGCCCGGTCGTCACCACACGGGTCGGATGAACCACCTCCGCGAATTTGACGCCCAGATCGGCGGCTATTTCCTGGGCGACTCGCTCCAGTTCTTCTGCCGTCCACTCCGGCAGCGCCGCATAGGCTGCGATCTCCCGCTCCAGCATGGGGCGCAGATGCGCGGCGCCGAGCCACTTCTTCACCGCTTTCTCGTCATAGCCCTGAGGATAGTCCAGATCCTCGAAGAAGAAGCCGGCAAGCTCTGTTATCTCCGAAAGCGTCTTCATCCGGTCCTGCTCCAGGGGAAGGATACGACGCACGTACTCCAGTTGCTCCAGTGTCGGCGGATCGGAGATCAGGCCCGCTTTGATGAGGTAAGGCAGGCATAGTCCCACGATCCGGCCCGGCGGGCTGGTACGAATGTAATGGCCGTTCATCCACTTGAGCTTTTCGTAGTCGAAAATCGCCGGGTGCTCGGAGATGCCATCCAGAGAGAATCGCGCGATCATCTCCGGGATGCTGAAAATCTCCTGATTTTCCTCCCCCGCCGACCAGCCCAGCAGGACCAGGAAGTTGAACAGCGCCTCGGGCAGATAGCCCTGATCTACGAACTCGACGAACTGCGTGGAACCGTGCCGCTTGCCCAGCTTCTTCTTGTCCGGTCCGAAGATCAGGGGCGGATGGGCGAAGAGCGGCGGCGTCCAGCCGAGCGCCTCGTAAATCAAGACCATCTTGGGGGCACTGGAGAGCCAGTCGTCGCCGCGGATGATGTGCGTGATGCCCATCAGGTGATCGTCGACCGTCGCAGCCAGGAAGTAGGTCGGAAAGCCGTCAGATTTCAGGAGCACCTGATCGTCCTGGGTGCGGTTATCGTAGACGATGTCGCCCTTGATGAGGTCGTGGACGATCGTCGTGCCCTCCTCCGGTACAGCCAGCCGCACGACGCTCGGAGGCTCGTGTCCTAATTCTAAGGCGCGTGCGGCGCGCATGGCTTCACGCTGTTCGGGATTACGGCAATGCCGGTCATAGCCGGTCAACTGCTTGTTGGCCTGCTGCTCCTGCCGCATCGCCTCCAGGCGCTCTTTGGTGCAGTAGCAGCGGTAGGCATGACCGGACGCGATCAACTGCTCGGCGTGCTCCTGGTAGAGGGGCAGGCGCTCGCTCTGTACGTAGGGAGCGGCCGGTCCGCCGGAAATCCACCACTCGTCCGGGACGATACCCAGGTAGCGCAGGCTCTCCTCAATGTCCCAGATCCCTTCCGGCACATAGCGTCCCGGCGTCCGGTCGGTATCTTCCAGACGAACGATAAACTGCCCGCCCTCTTTGCGGGCAAACAGCCAGTTATAGATGGCGGTGCGCAGGTTCCCGACGTGGGGAGACCCGGTAGGACTGGGCGCATACCGCACGCGAACAGGCATACAAAACTCCTGCTAACTCTTGACCAGATACTTGCGCTTGCTCTTGTCGAAGCCCTGCGACAGCTTCTTCGCATCGAAGACCCAGGCGCCGCCGCGCTGGAAGAAGCAGTGGTACTCCGACAGCAGCGAGGCCACCAGCCGGCGGTGGACCCGGCGCACCAGATTGACCTCCGTGTGCAGCGTCAGGAACTCGATGCCTTTGCGGTAGTGCTCCATGATCTCGCGCACGATGTCGAAGGTCGGCAGGTCCTCTGCATCCGCCCGCTCCTGGAGGGCCAGCAGCTCGTTGACCCGGTTGCGGCTGATGAACATGGCCGGCTCGCTCTCATCGTTGTAGTTGATGACGTAGCGGTCCGGGGCCTGCCGCTCCAACGTGAATGTCGCCCCCGAATCGATGGGGATGGATTGGAACCAGTCGAGCAGGCCGTAGAGCAGGCGCGTCTCGTTGTTGACCCAGACCTGCGCCTTCTGCCCGCCAGGCATCGTGAACTCGGTCTCCAGGATGACCGGCTCCGGCGGGAAGAAGCCGGACGGGAACTGGCACAGCGGCATCGTTCCGATCTGCTTGTGATGGTATTTGATGACCGCGCGCACGTTCGAGGGCGGGTTCGGATCGGCGGGCGGCACCGGCTCCTCATCCAGAACGTCCTGGACCAGCGGATTGAGAATTTCACGCTGCAGGCCGCCGTCGAATCCGTCGTCCTCGATGAACTGATCGATGGGGTTGCCGTCCGCGTCATAGTACTGGCGCGTCGGGATGTCCAGCAAGGCCGGAACGCTGTAGACGTAGCTGGGAATACTGCCCTGCGGCCTGAACCGGTCCGCTCCGACCCAGACGACGCGCTCGTCTTCCTGCAGGGTGCGGATGACCGTCTGAAGGTCTTCGTTGTACGTGCGGTAGTCCGGCGTGATCTCGAAGACGTCCTCCAGCAGGCGGGTGGCATGCACCGTGCCTTCGCTGTGATGGATCTCGTCCTCTAGCTGCTTGCGCTCTTCAGGGCCGATGACCAATGGCTGGGCCGCCTCCTGCGCCTCCGCCTCGATGTTCTCGCTGACCTCTTGCTTGGCCAGCTCCGCGAAGTGGCCGGCCAGCTCCCCGGCCAGCTTCGGACCGATCCAGGTCCCATCGGAGAGCGGCAGGGCGCCGCTGTCTAAAAACAGGTGGGCGTAGACCTCCTCGGCATGGAAATGCTCTTTGTCCGCCTGCCAGGCCAGGAACTGGATCGCCTTGCCCAGGACGGGCTTATTCGCCGCGTCAAGCAGCGCCGCGAACGTTTCCGGCTTGCGCGGGTCCAGCTTGCCCTTTTTAGCCGTCGCCTGCAGCGGCAGGACCTGCTCGTCCTCCAGGAAGTTGGCGTAGAGAACTTCGTTCGGATCCTCGGCTTCGACATCCAGCAGCCAGTCGCGGGAAGCGATGTAGTCCGGATCGATCAGGAAATAGCGTGTCTTGCCGGTGGCCAGCCGCTCCAGCATCTCCTCATAGATCTCGGCCGGGCGGCCGTAGACCGCGCTCAGCTCGCGGGCCAATTGCGGCAGATGGATCGGCTGGCCGAAGGTGTCCAGGATGCGCTTTAGATTGTAATCGAGCGTGCGGCGCGTATCCAGGAAGCGGGTCCAGATCGTCCACTTCCGATCTACCGCTGTCATGTTCGGATTGGTCGAGAGCACGACGCGGACCAGCTTGAGATCCACGTCGGACCGTCCCACGGCCTTGGCGACTTCCGATGCCTTGACCGGCTCGCCGACGTCCAGCAGGGCTTTGTATACCAGATCGCCCGCGAAGCGCGCGGCCAGTTGATTCCCGTTCTGCGGTGTCTCTGTCTTTTTGGTTTTGGCTGCGGTTGCCACGATATCTTCTCCTAGAAAGCCAGTTGCTAGTTTTTCGTTGCTAGTCGCTAGTTTCCGGAAGACATGGGCTTTTGGGTAACCCACATGCCTTCAGGAAGCCCTTTTTAACTAGCAACCAGGAACTTAGCAACGAGTATCTGCGATTAAATCGTACGGGCGCGCCTCGACGACGCGGGCGCGCACAAAACTTCCCGGCTGGGCGGAGCAGCGGCGGATGTAGACCTGCCCGTCCACCTCCGGGCCGTCCCGGAACGAGCGGCCGACCGCCGTCGTGGGGTCCATGCCGGAGCGTCCTTCGACCAGGACTTCGATCTCACGCCCGATCCACGCCTGATTGCGCTCCAGCGAGATCGCCTGCTGCCGCTGCATCAGCTTCTCTTTACGGGCGCGCTTGGTGCGGGAAGCGATTTTCGGCTCGATGTCTGCGCTCGGCGTTCCGTCCTCTTCGGAGTAGGTGAACACGCCGACCCGGTCGAATCGGGCTTCTTCGATAAAGCGCTCCAGGGTGGCAAACTGCTCGGGCGTCTCGCCCGGAAAGCCGACGATGAAGGTCGTGCGGATCGCTACGTCCGGCACGGCGGCGCGGAAGTCGGCCAGCAGTTTCAGATAACCCTCATAGCTCATGGGGCGGCGCATCGCCCGCAGCATGGCGTTATCGGCGTGCTGCAGGGGCATATCAATATACGCGCAGACCTTCGGCGTCGTCGCGATCGCCTCGATGATGCCTCGATTGACTCGCGACGGGTAGCAGTAGAACAGACGGATCCAGTGAATGCCGTCGATCTGCGAGAGCGCTTTGAGCAGCTCCGGCAGGCGCATGTTGCCGTAGAGGTCGTAGCCGTACTGGGTGGAGTCCTGGGCGATCAGGTTCAGCTCCTTGACGCCCTCGCGCGCCAGTTGCTCGGCTTCGGCCACGATGCGCTCCATCGGCTTGCTGACGTGCCGGCCCCGGAAGGAAGGGATGGCGCAGAACGTGCAGGCGTGGTCGCACCCTTCCGAAATCTTGAGATAGGCGGTCCAGGGCGCGCCGATTCGCTTGCGCGTGGGCGTATCCACCCAGCGATGGTGCGGCTTCTCCGCGACCTGCAGCAACTGCTCCGGACGGAGAAGCGTCTGCCCGACCACGCTGCCGATGGAAGCCATCTGCCCGGTGCCGAGGAAAGCGTCCACCTCCGGCATCTCCTGCGCCAGCTCCTTGCTGTAGCGCTGCGCCAGGCAGCCGGCCACGACCACTTTCCGGACCTCGCCCCGCTCCTTGCGCTGCAGGGCTTCCAGAATGGTATTGATCGACTCCTCTTTGGCCGCCTCGATAAACCCACAGGTGTTGATGACCACCACGTCGGCATCCTTACCGACGGAAGCGGGGTCGTGGCTGCTCTCGACGGCATAGCCCTCGCCCGCCAATACTCCCAGCATCTCCTCGGAGTCGACCTCGTTCTTGGCACATCCCAGATTTATCAGACTTACTTTTGTCATTGTTTCACTTATATCTCTGGTTCCTTGTCAGGACTAGTTGATTCGTTCACCCACGGGCTTATTCGGGCGACTGAAGTCGCAGCAACAAAGGCGCGAAGTCCGCCTACGCGGACTGCCACGGCAAGCTTTTGCCTCTGCCTTCTAGCCCGTTCAAACTCATGGGCAGAGGAATTAACCTATCGGCCCCAGTCGCCGAAGGGCGACTTCGCGCTCTGGTGGCTGCGACTTCAGTCGCCCGATGATCCTTCCTGATAAACTATTTCTCCGTTCGAAACAACCGTCGAGAAAGTTCGGTTTGTAAGAGCCCTTCCGGATCGCAGGTATGCTTCAGGGCGAAGAAGCGATCCAGGCGCTCAGCGCCCAGATAAGCCTCGACGGTAGGACGGTCCAGAGTGCTGTCTTTAGCGAAATAGAACCGGCCGCCGGCCTCCAGCACGATCTGGTTGAGCCGGGACGCCAACTGCCAGAGCCGCTCCCGGTTGCGGGCCGTCACCGGAAAATCGAGCGCCAGTGAGTATCCGTCCACGGCATGCGAGAGCAGGAAGTCGTCGCGCCGATGGCGCTTGAAGACGCCCAGGTAGGGCACGATCCCGGCCTCCTGGCATGTCCGGAGCTGCGCCGAGAAGCAACGCTCGGTGGTTTCGGCGGGCACGAAGCTCTGATACTGAATCAGGCCGCCGGGCTTGTAGACGAATTTCCAATTGGGCACGTAATCCAGCAGAAAGGCGAATCCTGCGTGCGACTGATAGATCGTCTTGTTGTTGCCCAGCGTACTGGCATGCTTGTATTTCGCTGCATTGAGAAGGCGCATGCCGGTATTGTTGCTGATAGGCTTCATGTAGTGCCACATGATCGATTTGGGCACGAGGCCGAAGAGCGTGTCCGGCAGTTCCTGATTCTTGACGCGCAGTGTCTGCGCGGGCTGCGGGTCCGTGCCGGGCGACAGGTAGTTGGCCCGGTGGACCTGTCCCCGTCCGAGCGCATCGCCTCTGGCAAAGCAGTCGATCCAGCCCACCAGGTAGTCCGCACGGTCCATGCGTGCCTCGAACTGCGCGATGATGTCGGCGAAATTGCGCGTCGCAAACGCTTCTACGGAAAGCAGGCCGGAATAGACTTTCTTGAGCTGGAGCGTGATGCTGGTAAAGCAGCCCAGCAGCCCGAATCCGCCGATGGCCGCGTAGAAGAGATCGCTGTTCTTCTGGCGGCTGCACACCTTCGTCTCACCGGACGGCAAGAGCAGCGTGAACTCCAGGATGTGGTCGCCGATGGGACCCATCTTCCAGTTGTTCTTGCCGTGAATATTCGCCGCCGCCGCCCCGCCCAGCGTTACGAACATGGTCCCCGACACCACCGGCGGCCACCAGCCATCCTCAATGACGTACTGCCAGAGCTGGCGGATGGTCACGCCAGGCTCGACCGTGATGACGCCGGTCGCCGGGTCCCAGGCCAGGATGCGGTTCATGCGCGTCAGGTCCAGGCAGATGTTCTCGGCGGAAAGCGAGGCGTCGCCGTAGCTGTTGCCCCCGCCGCGCAGCCCGACCGTCCGGCCGCTCCGCCGCGCCAGCGCGAACACGTCGAAGATGCCCTCAGCGGTGCTGGGCCGGTACACGTAGGCCATGACCGCCGCGTTCATGCCCCAGGCTTCTACCCGCTCCAGATGGTCCAGGGGCAGCGGCGCGGGCAGGGATTCAGGCGGGCAGACGGGCAGCGTGATCGTCCGCGCGACCTCTTCGGCGCTCATATCTACCGGGCCTTGAAAGACCCGTCTGGGGGTCCTTCGGACAACCGCCCTGCGGGCGGGAATGCTAGAATCATGCCACCGATCCGAGATTTTCCTATGTTCATATCTTAACTCGTTTGAATACGAACCAGGGCATAGTACGAAAAATCATCATCACCCATCGCCAGATGCCCGGAACATAGGCCACGCGCGCCCGCCGCTGGGCCGCCGCCAGGATCAGCGCCGCCGCGCGGTCCGCCGGAATCATCAGGGGCATTTTGCCCACCTCTTTGGTCATCGGCGTCTCGACCGGTCCAGGCTTGACGGTCACGACCGCTACGTTGACTTTCCAGAGGTGGTGGCGCAGAGCGTCCAGGTAGGTCGCCAGGGCGGCTTTCGAGGCGCCGTAGGTGCGCAGGGCGCGCCGGCCCCGATCTCCTGCCACGGAGGAGATGCCGACGATGGTCCCGCCCTGCTGCCGCTCGAAGCGCTGCGCCGCCTGATTGATCCACGCGATGGCGCCGAGCACGTTGACCTCGATGATCTGGCGGTCTTTATCGAACGCGTACTCGTCCGGCGCATAGGGCGGCATCACGCCGGCAGCGTAGATCATCAGGTCCAGGCCGCCGAGGTCGTGCGTGATCTGCTGGAAGAGCGCGGGCACGCACTCGTATTCGCGCACGTCGTGCGGATAGACGCGCGCCAGAGGCTTTCCCGCCGCGGTATCGATCTCCCCGGCGACGCGGGCCAACTCCTCCTTGCGCCGCGCCACCAGCGCCACCTGGCAGTCCTGTTGCGCCAGTTGACGCGCGATGGCCTCGCCGATTCCCGACGAGGCCCCCACGATAAGCGCGCGTTTCCACTGCGAGGCCATAGCTTGCAAATCTTTCCGCCCGGCGGTACAATGGCCGCACAGGATCGCCGTTGCTGACCGCTGCGATGCGGACAGTCCCCTGTCTCAGAGCCTATGGAATATCAGGATTAGGGAAACGGCTTTCATTATACCCTATCGAAAGCCTCCGAACAAACCGGACGGCCATTCCGTGCGCTCGCGGAGAACGATCTGCCATGCACTTATGCATTAATTCGGCTGGCTCTGCACGCCGAAATCGGCGCGCCGCCTTCACCCTGGTGGAGATGCTCGTCGTGATCGCCGTTATTGCCATTCTTGCAGGGCTGCTGTTTCCGGTCTTCCTGACGGCGCGCGGCAAGGCGCGGGAAATCTCCTGCCTCTCGAACCTGCGCCAGACCGGCATGAGCATCGCCATGTACGCCCAGGACAACGATGGCCTCTATCCCTTCGCCGTCGATCCCGCCGACAAGTATACGCCGCAAATCTGGAACAGCGATCCCCCGTTCAAAGCCCTCATTCCTTATATGACCCTGATTCAGGACGCGCTCCAGCCCTACGCCAAATCGAAAGAGATCTTCCACTGCCCCGCCGATACCGGCTTCACGATCGAAGACTTTACCGACATTCCCCTGGATGCCACGCCCACCAGCTACCAGAAGTTCGGCACGAGTTATTATTACCGCACGGAGATCGCGGTCAAGCACGCCGGAGATTCTACTTTCAGCTACCCGGCGGAGGTCAACGTGCTGTTCGATGGGGCGGGCGCCTGGCATGGCAGCCTTCTGCCGCCCATGCAGCGTTACAACGTCGTCTTCGCCGACGGCCACTCCAAGAATGAGACCCGCAGCCAGCTAGACTATCTCTGGTCCCTTCCTCTGACACGATAGGCCCCCTTCAGGCCCCCACCCCCTTCCCCTCCCCCAATTCTAGGGGAGGGGAGATTCCGTTGGAAGCTCGTACGCTTTCCCTTTAGCTCTTACTTCTCTGGAGCGGACAGAGTTGCTGTAGCGATTTGTGATGGGAACGAAACAAGTGAGAGGCAAGGTACAAGAGAACAACATAGTCCCCCCTCCCCTAAACTTGGGGGAGGGGAAGGGGGTGGGGGCCTGAAGGGGGCCTATAAGCAGGAATAGGCAAGTGGAAGGCGCAATTGTAGGCTAACTCGACGGTAAAGGGGATATTCCATGAGGCTTCGCCACACGCTGTTTCTTTCTGCCTTGCTGCTGTTTTCCCTGGTCCGGGCGCAGGCCCAGACGTTCGCGGTCAACCCGGAGGCCGGGGAGACGGAGGCGCAGTTCGCCGCGCGGACGCAGTGGTGGCGGGACGCCAAGTTCGGCATGTTTATCCACTGGGGTATCTACGCCGTTCCCGCCGACAGCACGCAGGGAGCGGCGGAGTGGTACTTCTACAATCATACGGATAAGGACCCGGTCACCGGACAGGAGCGGCATCTGCAGGTTCGGAACTACGAGAAGTTCGCCGCGCAGTTCGATCCGGTCCAGTTCAATGCGCGCCAATGGGTCAAGGTGGCCAAAGACGCCGGGATGCGCTACATCGTCATCACCAGCAAGCATCACGACGGCTTCTGTATGTTCGACTCTAAGCTGACGGATTACAATATCGTCCACGCTACCCCGTTTCACCACGATCCCATGAAAGATCTGGCCGCCGAGTGCAAACGGCAGGGCCTCACGTTCTGCTTCTATCACTCCATCATGGACTGGCATAACCCCGACTATCTGCCGCGCCGCTCCTGGGACGACCGTCCGGTGGACGGCGCCAGCCTCGATAAGTATCTGGACATCATGCAGGGGCAGCTTCGCGAATTGCTGACCAACTACGGCCGCATCGGCGTCATCTGGTTCGATGGCGGCTGGGAGCACAACGCGGAGCAGTTGCATGCCCTGGAAGTCGTGAAGATGATCCGCTCGCTCCAGCCGGGCATCCTCATCAACGACCGCATCGACCTTCCCGAAGACTTCAGCACGCCGGAGCAGTCCATTCCCGCCAACGCCCTGCCCAACGGGCGTCTCTGGGAAACCTGCATGACCATGAACGATACGTGGGGCTATTCCAAAAACGACCACGACTGGAAGTCCGCTCCCGATCTGATCCATAAGCTCTGCGACATCGCCAGCAAGGGCGGCAACTTCCTCTTGAACGTCGGCCCGACCGACCAGGGCACGTTTCCACCCGAAATCCTGGACCGCCTTGCGCAGATCGGCCGCTGGATGAAAGTCAACGGCGAGAGCATCTATGGCACGACCAAAAGCCCGTTCCGCAGGCTGTCCTTCGATGGCCGATGCACGCAGAAGGGCGACACGCTCTACCTGCAGGTCTTCTCCTGGCCGCAGGACGGCATGATCTCTCTGCCAGGCCTGAAAACAAAAGTTGAGAGCGCCACCGCGCTGGCGGGCCATGAGGGAATCGCCGTAACCGAGCAAGATGGTGTTCTGCAGCTCCACAAGCCCGCGCGCCACCTCGATCCCGTTGCGACGGTGCTCAAGCTGGAGCTGGCCGGGCCGCCGGAGGTCGAGGACCAGAGCCTTGTCCTGCATCCCAACACCGAGGGCGTTTTCTCCCTTCTTGCCGCCGATGCCGATATTCAGGGCCGCTCTGCGCAGGTGGAGACGAAGGACAATATCCCCAACATCGGCTACTGGCTCGATCCCAAAGACACGGTCGCCTGGACCGTGGACGTTCCGAAAGCCGGCGCTTATCAGGTGGCGCTGGAAGTCGCCTGTACGCCGGAGGCGGCCGGCAGCGCCTTCCGCGTGGTTACTGGGGACAGCGCCACCGGCGTCGAAGGAACCGTGCCGGACACGGGCGGATGGGACAAGTTTCAAACAGAAACGCTTCCCGGTACACTCTCTCTGCCTGCCGGGCGGCAAACGATCCGTGTCGTGCCGCTGACCATGCCGCACGGCGCCATCATGAATCTGCGAAAGCTGGTACTGACTCCAACCCCATAAAAATTTCACCACCCGTTCGCTCACTGGAGACATAGAGGTACAGAGGACTACAAGAAGAGGAGAAAACCTGGGTTCCTTTTCCCTGCTTTTCTCGCATTGGCTTTTCCTCTGTGTCTCTGTGCCTCTAGCGAAGCGGGTGGTTTAATCTTCGGAGAAGGGAAAGGTGACTCGCCTGCCGGTCTGGGCGGCACGGTAGGCCGCCAGGCACATCTCGACGGATTGGCGGCCTTCCTGGGCGGTACACATCGGCGTGCCGGTCGTGAGGGCGTTTAGGAAGGGACGGGCCACCCCGGCGATTCGCTCGCCCTGGCCGGCCGGGACCGGCAGGCCCAGATCCTGCCAGCCTAACTCCGCCTTCTCCACCTGGTAGAGCTTGAGGCCGATGGGGTGGGGCGGCTTGATCGCGCACGAAGGGGCGTCGCCGTGGTTCTGGATGAGCACGCCCTTGTCTCCGTAGATTTCGGTCGTGTTCTCCCCGGTGAGAGTCACGCTGGCATTAAAAACCTCTGCGAACAGACCGTCCTCATAGCGGAAGACGGCCACGCCGGTATCGTCAGGCGCGACGTCGGTCAGCACGTTATCAATCTCGGCGATGACCGAGACCGGCATCTTGCCTACGGTCCAGAGCAGCCAGTCGAGGGCGTGGATGGCGTCGTCGAAGAACATGCCTCTGTTGGCTTCGGCGCTGATGTGCCATCGGGACGGTCCCTCCACAAAGCCTTTATCGAACAGCACGCCGATGCAGTGCCGCCGCCGCACCATCCCCAGCCGGCCCAGCGCGCCGGAGCGGACCAGCTCCCGCATCTTGATGTTCATGGGATCGCACCGCATCTGGAACGCCATGCTGAACCACACTTCCGTCTTCTCGACGGTTTGGAGAATGCGGTCGCAGTCGGCCAGCGTGGTCGCCATCGGTTTCTGAAGCAGAACCGCCTTGCCGGCCTCCATCGCCTTGATGGCCAAGTCGGCGTGCTTATTGGTCTCGCTGGCGACAATCACGCAGTCCACGTCTTGCCGGGATAGCAGATCCTCCAGGCGCGGCCAGTAGGGGATGCCGAACGCCTCGGCGTTCCCGCGTCCCCGTGCTTCATCGTCGTCCCAGCACCCGACCAGATGCGCGTCGTCGAAGGTCTTTATCTGGTGCGCATAAGCATTGACATGCCCATGCGCGAAAGAGGCGATACCAATTCCCCATTTTCGTTCCGTCATGCCTGCCTCCTTGTTTAGCATTTCCTATCTCATCGGGCGACTGAAGTCGCAGCAACAACGGCACAAAGTCCGCCTTCGCGGACTACCACTGCAAGGCTTAGCCTCTCCCTTCTAGCCACTACTGGCTCAGGGATGAGGGAAAAGTCTATGGTGCCAGTCGCCGAAGGGCGACTTCGTGCCCTTGTTGCTGCGACTTCAGTCGCCCGATAATAAGAGAAGGATTATTGAAGCATTCACTTCCTCGCGCCTTTCTTGAGTATGCCCCAACGAGTTAGGCGAAGTTGAACACCGTCGAAGAACGTGTCCACGAGCAGGTAGAGCACCCAGAGCAGGAAGGCGAAGAAGAGGATGACTTTCAGGTGCAGCTCGTCGTGGACGGCCCAGTAGGCCGTGCCGAAGACAATCCCCGGTTTTTGCAGGACATCCCAGGAGTTCAACCGTATCCGCAGGCCCATGTAGACGCCCAGGGAGACGAGAAAGAAGAAGGGCACGGCCCAGGGGATCGGGTTGATGTGGGCCTGACGCAGCAGCCGGTCGACCGGCCGGATGGCAAGGCCGTAGCAGAGGACGCCGATGCCGCTATAGATCAGGAAATGCAGGCCCCATTTCGCCACCGGCAGCATAAGCATCTGATCGTTGGTAGCGGCCTGGCGCATCTCCTCGAAGGCGGGATCGAACAGATAGTGACGCCATTCGGTCAGCAGGTAGCAGGTATTGGGTAGAAAGAAGAGCCAGACCAGCGCCAGAGGCGTCCAGACCAGCCAGGGAACCTTTTTGCGTCGCACGGTCAGGATCCCGGCCAGATAGGCCAGGAGATAGCCCAGCCCGACCGGAATGACCGCCAGAAACACGTTCCAGAGAATCCAGTGCTTGGACTGCATGCGCTGTTGTGCGTCTCCGTTTCCGCCTCTGGGGCGGTTAGATGAGCGTTCCTGCCCGATTTCGTTCGCTAGAAGTACGAAGCGAGAGCGCCGGCGCGTTTCATAGAAAAGGAGTCACGTCTCATTTCCCTTTGCGGCCGGCATTGTCCTGCGTAAGAGAGAAATTCGCCCGCTTGCCCGATTTTTTGGAAAACAGCAACTTTTGATAAAACCATAGGGCCTGGTTTACCGTCAGAAAAGATGGAAACGATACAGCGCTGGGAGGCAGGCCCGGTAACCTTACGTGATTCCCGTCGAAGCGGTCACGAAGAGATCGGTCGTAACCGAAAATCAAACTCGGTCGGGTCGCATGCAGGGAAGAAACCGACAGCAGATTTTTTGGAAGGGGCGTTGGCACGGATGCCGGGTGCGCACACCCATGATATGATTACGCTGGTGACGGCGGGAGCCGCGGGCGGGGCCTACCTGACGGTGGCGCCGCACCCCAATCCCAGCGTTGTGGTGTTGTTCACAGCCTCCTATCTGTTTGCCGGTTATGCCTGTGCGGGTGACCTGGATACGAACTCGAAGGAGTACCGCCGCTGGGGCGCGCTACGTTTCCTCTGGTGGCCTTACCGGAAGATGGTGCCGCATCGCTCCTGGGTCTCGCATGGGATGATCCTGGGCGGCCTCATCCGGGTAGCCTACCTGGCAACCGTCTGTACGCTCCTGCTGTGGGGAGTGCTCACCTTGCTGGTCCGCCTGGGCGTCCATCTCAATCCGGACGCCGTGACCGGCGCCGAGTGGCAATCGCTATGCGACTTTGCGCGGCTGCACCCGCAATGGACGCTGGCCCTCCTGGCCGGTTTTATCCTGGCCGGGACGACCCATACGATGGCCGACCTGTTCTTCAGCGGCCTGAAGCGCCGCTTTTGATAGCGGTCCAAAACGGCGCAGGTGTGCGACCGCTGGAATATCTGGCGCAGGGCCGGTTGGAGCCTGACTCGAACCGGCGGCGCGCACCGCGACCGCGATCCAGGCAAGACTGTGGTTAAATTCACAGACAGCCTGTGACGGATTTGATGGCACGGTTTCCCGCGCTATGATATCCTTTTAGTGTCGGAAACACCTGTCATGCGGGACCAGGACCGGAACCGACCCGGAGGTCCCTATCAAGGAAATGAGCTCCGGCGTGAATGCGTGGAGGAACACCGCGTGAAAGCTAGTTCCATGTGCCCATTTACCGTTGGCTCATCAGTTCTGTTTTGAAGAGAAGGAGTATACCGTGGCTACGACCCCCAACGTTGCCGACCTCAAGCTTCTGTTCCTTTCGGAGGAGGAGGCGTTGGCGTTGCTCGATCTATGCCTGCTGAGCTGCGCCGAAATCGATGCCACCAAGGAGCGCGCGCTCCTGAAGCTGGCGCATCTGGTGCAGGAGCACAATATGCCGTCAGCGACGGCGCCCGGCAGCGCGCGCCGCAGCCGGAGATCGGCCCTGCCGTTGTCCCGCCTGGCCGGGATCAAGCCCGTTCCGATCGAGCATGGCCGTGAGGAGCACGACCGCGAGGAGCGTGCCGCCGTCCGCATTCAGGCGGATGAGGATGGGCGCGAAGTCATTCCGGTCGGACGCCGGCGTGACTGGCGTATCGATCAGACCTGGCGTGCGGCGGAAGGCCGCGACCACGTGCTGGATTAAGAGCGCGTTCAAGAAGCGAGACCGCGCCCTGCCCTTTGCCGGATCCGGTGGAGGACAGGGCGTTTTTTTGCGCCGGGCAATTGCGTCTCAATGGCCCTCCTTGCCGGAGGTTGAAAACCTCCGTCTTTACAAAGCAAGGTGTGCCGGGTGTTTTCAACACCCGGCACACCGGCCCGATTGACAGCGCTGCGGCCAGATGCTACACTCTCGGCATGGAAGGAGAGCGGGCCGTCATCGGGCATAATGTCGTCTCCCTGCGTGCCGAGCCGAACAGTGGCAGCGAGCAGGTCAGCCAGGCGATCCTGGGCGATGCGGCGCAGGTGTTGGAGGAGCAGGATGCCTACACGCGCATCCGGACGGCGGATGCCTATGAAGGCTGGGTGCTGCGCCGCCATCTCCATTGTGAGGAAAAAACCCGGCCTGATAAACAACGATGGAGTGCGATCTCCTGCGCGACGCTTAGTGAGCGGCGAAAGCCGGATGTCTTCTGTGTCTGGCAGCCGTTTGCCGATCTTCTCGACCGACCGGGAGAGCCGAACACGCTCAAGACCCGGCTTGTGCTTGGGACCTGCGGGTTCAAGGCCGAAGAGGTACACGTGCCGGAGGGGCGTTTCCTTCGGATGCTGCTGCCTGGCAAGGAGTATCCGGAAGGCTATGTCGCCACGGACGCGCTTCTGCCCACAAGCGAGCTGCCGGCTTTCAGCGGCAAAGGCGCCGTCACACTGGCGCGCCGGTTCCTGGGCACGCCCTATCTGTGGGGTGGCACGACTCCCTTCGGATTCGACTGCTCCGGGTTCGTCCAGCGGATCTATAGCATACTGGGCGTGCTGATTCCACGCGACGCCTATCAGCAGGCGCAGTCCCCTCCAGGTGATTTCTCGCCGGACCCGCCGCTCCAGGCCGGAGACCTGGTCTTCTTCTGCGGGCAGAGCGATCCGCGCGGGCGCGGCATCACGCACGTCGGTATGGCGCTCGATACGAAGCGGTTTATCCACGCCTGGGGCCAGGCAGGGGTGATCATCACCGGCTGGAAAGACCCCGAATTCAACGCCGCCTACACGTATCGCGGCGCCTGGCGTCTGAAATGATCTGTTTCCTTCCCTCTGGTGACCCATAGGCCATTTAGAGGCGTTTGCCCTGTTGAGCGCGTTTTCGGTTTGACAAGAAGGGAACGCGTTTGGTATAGTAAGGGGCGACCTGAACCGACTTAAATTCGTGCTGGCCGGAAATCGTCCGGCCTGTCTGGAGGAGTTTTCTTGCGCATTCGAGCCAAAGAGATCCGGCGCACCCGGAAGCGAGAAGAAGAGCGCCTGCGCGCCCGCATCCATGCGGCCAGGGCGGCGAAAGCCAGCGCGCCCCGTACAGCGCCGGCGCGCCCGGCAGCCTCCCGCCCGGCCCCGCCGGCCCGCCCGGCAAGCCCTGCCCCGCGTGCGGCGAGTAGTGGCGGCAGTGGAGCCGCCCGGCCGGCGCCGGCGGCGGAGAAGAAAGCGGCTGCCGCCGCGCCGAAGCCGCGTACCAAAGCGCCTGCCGCCGAGAAGAAGGCGGCTCCTGCGGAGAGTGCTGCTGCGCCTGTTGAAGGGACAACTGCGCCCGCCGAGCCGGCGCCCGTGGAGACCCCTGCTGCCGAAGCGCCCTCCACCGAGCCTGCCGCCGCCGAGCCGCCGGAGCAGGCCTGAACAGGGCTTGTGTTGCGTGCCAGCCCGGACCCCCGGTCCGTAAGGCGTGGCCGACTCTCCCGACGGAGTTCCGGCGCGCCGCGATTCTAACCGTCCGGGCCGCACCGACGGGCCTGAGAGCCTTAGTCGCGGTATCGCCATCTATGGACGCAACCACCGCAATGAACCCAGGATACCGGCATCCGCCCGTTGAGAATCGCAACCCTTACCCTCCGGGCGGGGAAGGACCGCGTATCCTCTCTTTTTGCCTGAGGAATCCGTGACGATGCAGGTTAACGCCCAACAGACCGATCCCTGTACGCTCGTGCTGGACATCACCCTGGATGCGGAGCAGGTCTCCCGCGCCTTCGACGGCGTCTACCGCGAGTTCAGTCGCTATGCCAACGTGCCCGGCTTTCGACCGGGGAAAGCGCCGCGCGCCGTCCTGGAGCGCTATATAGACCGGGAGCGCGTCCGGGAACGCACTTTGGAGAAGCTGGTCGGCGATAGCTACGCCAAAGCGCTCAAGGAGCTCGAAGAGCAGAACATCACGCCCTATCGCAATCCGGACATCCAGCCGCCGGACCTGGAAGATAAACAGCCGTTTACGTACAAGGCGGTGGTGCCGCTGGAGCCGCAGGTCACTCTCGGCGAATACAAGGGCCTGACGGTGGAAAAGCCGATCTTCGCCGTCACCGACGCCATGATCGACGAGCGCATCCAGCGCCTGCGGGACGACCGCGCCCGCCTGGAGCGCGTCACCGATCGCGGCGTGCAGGCGGGCGACGTGCTGATCGCCGACGTGCAGGTCGCCCAGGAAGGCGAGGAGAATCCCGCGCCGAGCCGCCGCCAGCTCATCCAGACCGGCAACAACATTCCCGGCTTCGACGAGGCCATTATGGGAATGTCCGCCGGCGAGGAGCGCACCTTTACGCTGACCTATCCGGAAGATTTCACCGAGGAGGAGCGGCGCGGCAAGAAAGCGACCTTCACCGTCAAGCTGCACAGCATCAGCGCTCGCAAGCTGCCCGATCTGGACGGCGAGTTTGCCAAGCAGGCGGCCGGCGTGGAGACGGTGGAGGATCTGCGCATCGTGCTGCGTGAGCGGATGGAAGCCGAGCTGACCCGGCTCTCCGATCAGTTGGCCGAGCAGAGGGTGCTGCAGGAGATCGTCAACCGCGCCACCATCCACTTCCCCCAGGTGCTCGTGCGGGAAGAGGTAGAGGAGAACTTGCGCCAGTTGGCTAACGACCTGCGCCAGGCCGGGATGACCTACCAGCAGTTCCTGGAGCAGAGCGGCAAGACCGCAGAAGAACACCAGGCGCAGTTGGCCGCGCAGGCGGAGGTGCGGGTGCGCACGCTGCTGGTGCTGCACCGCATCGCGGTCCAGGAAAATCTTCAGGTCACCGACGAGCAGATCGACGCCGAATTCGACCGCATGCTGAACGAGGGCCGCATCACGGAGGAGCAGTACGATACCTACCAGCCGGAGGCCCAGCGCCGCCTGCAGGTAGCCAACGCGCTCATCCAGCAGCAACTGCACGATTTTCTGTTTGCGCACAATACGTTCACGCCGGTCGAGCAGGACCTGTCGCCCGAGACTGAGAACGAGGTCACCGTCTGACTTCATGCGAGGAGATAGACCGATGAGAAACATACATGGCCGCTGTGGAATGTGTGGAAAAACCTATCAACCTGTCCATCAGCGGATTCAAGGAGCATACGACACCCTCTGCCCGGAATGCGCGACCCTGGATCGCAGGCCCCAGGCCGCCAGGAACGTGATTCCGATGGTGGTCGAGCAGAGCGCGCGGGGTGAGCGCGCCTACGACATCTATTCGCGCCTGCTTAAGGACCGCATCATCTTTATCGGCGAGCCGGTCACCGACCACCTGGCGAATCTGGTGGTCGCCGAGATGCTCTTCCTGGAGAAGGAAGACCCGGACGCCGATATTGATATCTACATCAATAGCCCTGGCGGGAGCGTGTCGGCGGGCCTGGCGATCTACGACGTGATGCAGATGGTCCGCTGTGACGTGGCGACGCTCTGTGTCGGCCTGGCCGCCTCCATGGCAGCGGTGCTGCTGGCAGGCGGAACGGCGGGCAAGCGCTACGCGCTTCCCAACGCGCGCATCATGATCCACTCCGTGGCCGCCGGCTTCGAGGGCGTGGTCCAGGATATGGAAATCCATCTCAAAGAGATGGTGCGCATGCACGATACGCTCAACGAGATCCTGGCCAAGCATACCGGGCAGCCGTATGACAAGGTCCATCGCGACATGGAGCGCGACTACTTCATGTCGGCGCAAGAGGCCATGGAGTACGGGCTGGTCGATAAAGTCGCGGAAAAAGGCGACCGCTGAGCGGATAAGAAGGGCCGCCGGGCAGGAGAAACCTGTCCGGTGAGCGAACTATAGGCAAAAGACCGAATGAGGGGGGACGATCTTGCCACGAGACTTTGACTACCGGATCGATGGACGTTGCGTGCTCTGCGGGAAGACGCGCGAGCAGGTCAAGAAGCTGATCCTGGGCGTGCATGGCGGCGTCTGCCTGGACTGCGTCGAGCTCTGTAACGACATCGTCCGCAACGACTCGCAAGATCCGGAAAGAAGCCGGCTGAGCCATCTGGGAGCGATCCCCAAGCCCAAGGAGATCTATCGCATCCTCAGCCAGTACGTTGTCGGGCAGGAGCGCGCCAAACGCATCCTTTCGGTCGCCGTCTACAACCACTATAAGCGCATCAACACGCCCAACCACGAGGTCGAGCTGCAGAAGAGCAACATCCTGCTCATCGGTCCGACCGGTTCCGGCAAGACCCTGCTGGCCCAAACGCTGGCCCGCATCCTCAACGTGCCCTTCGCCATCGCCGACGCGACGTCTTTGACCGAAGCGGGCTACGTCGGGGAGGACGTGGAGAACATTCTGCTCAAGCTCCTGCAGGCTGCCGAGAGCGGCAGCAACAGCCTGGAGCAGACTGTTCGCAACGCGCAGCGCGGCATCATCTATATCGACGAGATTGATAAAATCTCCCGCAAAAGCGAGAATCCTTCGATCACCCGCGACGTTAGCGGCGAGGGCGTGCAGCAGGCGCTCTTAAAAATCCTGGAGGGGACGGTCGCCAACGTTCCGCCGCAGGGCGGACGCAAGCACCCGCAGCAGGAGTACGTGCAGCTCGATACTACCAATATTCTATTCATCTGCGGCGGCGCGTTCGAGGGCCTGGCCGACCTGATCGGGCGGCGAATGAACTCGCGCAACATGGGCATCCGTGCCAGTGTCGGCTCCAAAGCCGAGCGCCAGGTGAACAAGGGCACGATCTACCAGCACGTCATGCCCGACGATCTCCTGAAATTCGGCCTGATTCCCGAATTCATCGGACGGCTGCCGGTCGTGGCCACGCTGGAGGCCCTGGACGAAGAAGCCCTGGTCAAGATCCTGGTCGAGCCCAAGAACGCGCTGGCCAAGCAGTACACCAAGTTCTTCGAGTACGATGGGGTCGAGTTGGTCTTTACGGACGGCGCGCTGCGCCAGATCGCCCGCGAGGCCATGCAGCGCAGCACCGGCGCCCGCGCCCTGCGCACGATCATCGAGGAAGTGATGCTCAATATCATGTATGAGATCCCCTCGATCTCGGACGTCAAACGTTGCGTCATCGAGGAGGAGACCGTGCGCGACCGCCTGGATCCGACCATCATCACGGCCAACGAGCTGCGTCAGGCCTCCTGATCTCCGTCTTCGCGCACAGCGGCATTCTCCCCCGATGTCACTGTGCTTTTATTATCCAAAACACGCTCATTTCTCTTTCGCGCCGCAGCGGATAGGAGCTACTGCCATGCCGCGTTTGCCCCGAAAGCCAAAGAACGCCACGAATCCCGTCCCGCGCGCCCGGTCGTCGAAATCCTCCAAGCGGCAGCAAGAAGCCGACGCGGAGGCCTTGATCTCCCTCGGCTCCCTGGACCTGGTCGAAGCTGAATCCACCTCATCGGAGAATGTCTTCCCGACCATTCTGCCCCTGCTGCCGATCCGCGACCAGGTCTACTTCCCGCACATGATCTTTCCGCTCCTGGTCGGGCGCGAGAAGTCGGTGCGCGCCCTGGAAGAGGCGGCGGCCAATCAGCGGTACATCTTCATCGTGGCGCAGCGCAACCTCCACATCGAAGACCCGGAGCCGGATGACATCTACACGGTCGGCATCGCCGCCGAGATCATGCAGATTCTGCGGGTGCCGGACGGTACCGTGCGCGTTATGCTCGAAGGGCTGGAGCGCTGCCGGGTGGTCGAATACCTGCAGGACGAGCCGTTCTATCGGGTGCTGGTCGAGCCGCTGCCGACTCAGGAGAACAAGGACCTGCCCACCGAGGCCCTGATGCGCACGGTGATGGCCCAGTTCGAGCATGTAGTCAGCATCAGCAAGAACATCCAGCCCGAAGCCCTCATCAACGTCGTCAACACCGAAGAGCCGGGCCGGCTGGCGGACGTCATCACGCCGTATCTGCGCCAGATGCGCGTGGAGGCGCAGCAGGAGATCCTGGAGACCCTGGACGTCAGCGAGCGGCTCAACAAGCTGTCTCTGGTCCTCAAAAAAGAGGCCGAAATCCTCGAAATCCAGAAGAACATCCGCAGCCGCGTCGAGAAGGAGATGGGCGATACCCAGCGCGAGTTCATCCTGCGGGAGCAGATGAAGGCGATCCAGCAGGAGCTGGGCGAGCGCGACGAGGGCGGCAGCGAGCTGGATACCTACCGCACCAAGATCGCCGAGTCGGGGATGCCGGAACAGGCGGCGGAGCGGGCGCTCAAAGAGGTGGAGCGTCTGGAGAAGATGCCGTTCGCCGCGCCGGAAGGGGTCGTCATCCGGACCTATCTGGACTGGCTCGTGGCGCTGCCCTGGGACAGGGCTACCCCCGACGACATCGACATCGACGAGGCCGCCGGCGTGCTGGATGAGGACCACTATGGCCTGGAGAAGGCCAAAGAGCGCATCGTCGAGTTCCTGGCCGTGCGGAAGCTGACCGGCACGACGCGCGGCCCTATCCTCTGCTTTGTCGGCCCGCCCGGCGTAGGCAAGACGTCCATCGGCAAGAGCATTGCGCGGGCGCTGGGCCGCAAGTTCATCCGCGTCTCGCTGGGAGGCGTGCGGGACGAGGCGGAAATCCGGGGTCATCGCCGCACCTACATCGGTGCGCTGCCGGGCCGCATTCTCCAGGGCATCAAGCAGGCCGGCGTCAAGAACCCCGTCTTCATGCTCGACGAGATCGATAAGCTCGGCATGGACTTTCGCGGCGATCCCTCGTCCGCTCTTCTGGAGGCGCTCGATCCGGAGCAGAACCGTGAGTTCAGCGACCACTACTTAGAAGTTCCGTTCGATCTCTCGGACGTGATGTTCGTGACGACCGCCAATCTGCTCGATCCGATCCCGGCGGCCTTGAAGGACCGCATGGAGGTCATCACCTTCGCGGGCTACACCGAGGAGGAGAAGCTGGCGATTGCCATCAACTTCCTGGTCCTCAAGCAGCGCCGCGACCACGGCCTGACCGCCGAGCATCTTACCATTACGGAAGACGCGCTCCGGCGGCTGATTCGGGAGTACACGCGGGAGGCGGGCGTTCGCAACCTGGAGCGGGAGATCGCCACGCTCTGCCGCAAGGTGGCGCGCAAGGTGGCGGGCGGCGCGGTGGGCCACGTCCGGATCGACGCGGATACCCTGCGCGAATACCTCGGCCAGCGCCGCTTCCATTATGGAACGATGGAGGAGAAGGACGAAATCGCCGCCGCGACCGGGCTGGTCTACACCGAGTTCGGCGGAGACATCGTCACCATCGAGGTCAGCCTCCTTAAAGGCCATGAGGGTAAGGTGCAGTTGACCGGGCAGTTGGGCGATGTGATGAAGGAGTCGGCGCAGGCCGCGTTCACCTTCGTGCGCTCGCGGACGGCGGAGCTGGGAATCGACGAGGACTTCTACCGCAAGCTCGACGTACACGTCCACGTGCCGGCGGGCGGCGTGCCCAAAGACGGGCCTTCGGCGGGCATCACGATGGCGACGGCCATCGCCTCCGCGCTGACGCGCCGTCCGGTCCGCAAAGAGGTTGCGATGACGGGCGAGATCACGCTGCGCGGGCGCGTGCTGCCGGTCGGCGGGATCAAGGAAAAGGTGCTGGCCGCGCACCGCGCCGGCATCCGGATGGTCGTGCTGCCGAAAGAGAACGAGAAAGACCTGGAGGAGCTGCCGCAGAACGTGCGGCAGGAGATCTGCTTCCGCCATGTCGGCCACATGGACGAGGTGCTGGAGATCGCCTTGCTTCCCCCCGATCCCGTTCCTGCCGCCCCCGGCAACGGACGCGCTTCGACAAACGGCATCACCCCTCAGGGGGGCAAGACCCGGCGCAAAAGCAGCGCGTAACAGAGCGCCGTCAGGGAAAATCGAGGGTATAAGAGCTGTTTAGTCCCTCTCGGGTAAAGGTCCCCTGATGGAGAATATCGCGGCCAATCAGGCAATCGAAGCCTGGCAAGTTCTGTGGCAAGGCAGAAACGACGATGGAATCGTGGGTCCGTAAAGGAACCGGCTTCCTTAATGCATCTCCACCTGGCAGTCGCCGATACCGGGACGATAGAAGTTGAACTGCACGTTCGGGTGGCCGGCCAGGAGCGACATCGGCACGGATGAGTCGGGGAGGCGTTTGGAGATCATGAAGGCCGTCAGCCGCATGCCGAGCGGATTGTCGTGCGTGCCCGCGTGCCAGATCGACACTTTCTCCGCCTTCCAGGTCTGCACCGGACCGACCGTGACCGCATGCGTGGGCACCAGCGTGATATTGCCTCCTCCGGACGTGCGCGCGTTTTGAATAAGCGTTAAAGGATGCATCTCCACGACCCGCGTGCCAAGAGCGCGATATTCTTCCGGGGAAGGGGGCGCGTGGGTATATTTGCCTTCCCGGCGGACCGGATCGTTGAACGCCCAGTGCTTCACCTCGCCCTGCCCGCCCTGCATCACCACGCAGCGCGCCCCGTTCCAGCTTGCCTCATAGCGCGTTGGGTCCGCCGCCGGGAAGTGCAGGTGCGCCTCCGGCATCGCCAACTCCGGCCGGATGCGGGAAAAGCAGAGCTCTTTGTCGGCGCGAGCGAAAGAGAGCGGATGGTCTTCCGCTACCTCCTTACCGTCCAGAAACCATTCGTCCATGCCCCAGAAATGCGCGTTCTTGAGGGAAAGATCCGTCGCGTTGACCAGGCGTGCGACGAGCGGCAACTGCTCGGTCGGGCCGATAGGGCCGCAGATGCCGGCGGGGTTGTCGGCGGTGGCCTGCTTCCACGCCACTATGTATTCCAGCGCCTCCGCCAGATAGAACTCCTCCAGCGTATCGTACATCACCACCTGAAAGCCGGGACGGCTTAGCTGCTCCAAATCCCTCACGCTCAGGCGGGAAGCGTCCTGAACGAGAGCCGTTTCCAGCGTCGTCCAGTCCCACCAGTCCGGCGCAATGCGGCTTATCGGGCGTGTCATGCGTTTGCTCCTCTAAAGAGCGGCATTTTCGTGCCGTTCTGCCATTACGAAATCCGCCTTCGCGGGCTAGGCCCCCACCCCCGGCCCCTCCCCCAATTCTAGGGGAGGGGAGATTCTGTTGGAAGCTAGCGCCCTCTCCTTAAAGCTTTCCTTGCCTGCTAGCAGAGGCACAAGAGAGCAACACCATTCCCCCTCTCCTTGAGAAGCAGAGGGGTTAGGGGGTGAGGTCGGGGTCGTTCACGGCCCGGCTAAATGGCCCCGTGGTGAGACGGGGGTGAGGTCGGTTCATTCAAGAGCGCAACCAGCGGGTTATCGGCAGGGTGCGGATGGCCGAGGTGCTGGCAGAACGCCTCGGCGTAGGCGACCCCGATCTGCTCGCCGCGCTTGGCGCACCAGGACTTCATCGTCTCGATGTATTCGTCCATCCCATGATGTGCCCGCAGCCATTCCCTCTGGCTGGCGTGGCAGGCGAGCGCTGCCGCCTTCCGTTCTATCTGCGCCGAGATGTCCACCAGGCAGGTCGTAGGCGACGGCACGCCGAAGATGTCGTGTCCCTCCAGGGCGTCCGTATAGAAAAGGTAAGGGATGCCCGATGCCGGCTTTTCGCCTCCTGGCGTTGCGTAGTTGTTCATGGACGCGTTGAAGCAGGCATCCCGCACAAGCTGCGACGTAATCACATGGTCGAACATGTAATCGTTCGGCGGCGTGGTGAAGACGATCGCGGGATCGACCTTGCGCAGCAGGGCGGCGACTCGATGGCGGGCGTCCCGATCGAAGACGATCTCCACGTCCTCGAACTCCAGGCAGGTATAACTTGCCGCCCCAAGCACCTCCGCTCCCTGGCGGGCTTCCTCCCGCCGTATGGCGGCGATCTGTTGGCGGGGCAGGCTGGGGGAGCCCATGTCGCCGGCGGTCATGGTGGCGACGTGGATTTCGCAGTCGGCCTCCTCTTTCAGGCGAAGAAGCGTCCCGGCGCAGAGGATTTCGCAGTCGTCCGGATGCGGCAGGAGCGCCAGCACCCGGCGATTATTGGGAGAGGGCATCGTTGTCTTTTCCTGGGGACGCGCCCGGAGACCGGTCACGCGAGATTCAATCGTATCTTGGCGTTGCAGTCGAGGATTCCTGCTAGAGCGAAAAAAATGTAGCAAGGGGTCGATTGCGATGGTTTTGTTCGCTGCATCCACTTCCTTCCAGAGACCGAGACCGACAAAGAAAGCAGCGCGGGAGAAATCCCGCGCTGCTTTCTTTGTCGGTCTCTGGATGGAGGAGAGGATCGGTTTTAGGGGTTCCCAGATCCATATGGGCATCCCGCCATCCGTAAGAGGCAAAAGGCCTCTTACTTTTTTATCTATGTTGGAGTGTTTTGTTCCCGGCGCTATACAGAAGAGTCAGGCGGAGCAGAAAAGGAAGGGTGCAGGAGAACAGGCCTGAGGAGGGGGTTACGGCGCGGGGGCGACGGCCGTGAGGTGGGCATCCATAGCGGTCTGCAGCGCCTGGATATGGCGCGCATTCTCGCCCAGATCCCCACGCCCGACGCGTGAATGCGACCGGATGACGACGCGAGTGTAAGGAAGCGAAGACGATTCGGAGGGAAGCGGCTCCAGCCAGATCGTCACGTCATCCACGAAGCCAAAGAGCGCTGTGCGAACTTCCGCGTGGAACGTCTCTTCTCCTTCGGGGACGTCGCGGTCCATCAAGCGCCAGCGGGGAAGGGACGCGCAGGCCGATTCGAGCGCCCCCCGAACCGCCGGCACGTCGGCGGCGTAGACGTGCGGCTTGAGGTCCGGATAGGCCGGCGTCTGGCCGGTCGTAACGTCGTTGACGGTCAGCCAGCGGCGCGGGATCAAGCAGACGGCGCACGCTGTCACCGCGCCCGCCAGGAGCCAGAGCCGCCGCTGTTTCCTTTTTCGTTGGTCTGGAATCGCCATCGTTTTCCATCAGGGCTGGACACGCAGATTATCGACGACTTTGTCTACTCCCCGTATGTTCTCGACCGTCTGAATCACGCGCCGATGCTCGGCGGCGTTGCGCACGTGACCGCCGACAGTGACGACCCCACCCTTCGCGTCGATGTGCAGGCCACTCATATCGACCCCTTTGCGCAGCGCCAGGACCGTATTGACGCTGGCGGCCAGTTTGGCGTTGCCGAGCGCCTGGCCGGTGTCCTGCGCGATATGGCGCGTATCCACCGAGAGATTCTGGGCGTCCTGCGGGTTGCACCCGGCCAGCCCGATAGCCGCCAGTAAGAGCGCGCCCTGAAGAGCATAGACAGATCGCATGATTATTTCCTCTCACGTCTCAGTACGTACCCGAATCGGCACGGTTTCGCAGCCGGAACGGGGCATGCTTGTGAAAACCGGGCTGGACGTGCCATCATTATACGGTTGAGCCGTAGCTTTTTGCGGCTATCCCAGGAAACGATCGGCAGGACAGGAGAAGGGAATGCGGCTTCAAGGTAAAGTAGCGCTCATCACCGGAGCGAACAGCGGCATCGGGAAGGGGATCGCCATCCGCTTCGCCGCAGAAGGCGCCCACGTCGCCGTCAACTATCTGCCCGGCGGCACGCGCGATGCGGACGCGGCGGCTGAGGTCGCAGCGTTCGGCACGACCGGAATCGCCGTGGGCGGGGACGTGAGCAAGCGCGAGGACGTCGAGCGGATGGTCGCGGAGGTGGTCGCCAGGTTCGGGCGCCTGGACATCGCCGTCAACAACGCGGGCATGGAGATCAAGAAGCCCTTCCTGGAAGTCACCGACGAGGAGTGGAACCGGGTTCTGGGCGTCAATCTCTTCGGAGCGTTCCTGGTCAGCCAGGCCGCCGCGCGGCAGATGGTCCAGCAGGGGCAGGGCGGCAAGCTCATCAATATCTCCTCCGTACACGAGGACATTCCCTTTCCGCAATATACGGCCTACTGCGCCTCCAAGGGCGGCATGCGCATGATGATGCGCAACCTGGCTATGGAGCTGGCGCCCTACAAGATCAATGTCAATAACATCGCGCCGGGCGCCATCGCCACGCCGATCAACCAGGCGGTTCTGCAGGACCCGCAGGCCATGGAACAGGCCATCGGCGAAATCCCGTGGGGCCGCTTCGGGAAGCCGGAGGAGGTCGCCGCCGTCGCCGTCTTCCTCGCCAGCGACGAGTCCGAGTACGTCACCGGCAGCACCTACTACGTGGACGGCGGCCTGACGCAACAGGTGACGAAGTATTAACTTTGGAATGAGGGCGGAATTGACGGAAGAAGAGCGACGACTGCTACAGGCCCGAAACCGAGAGGCCGACTGGAAGTACTGGGGACCCTATCTCAGCGAGCGCGCCTGGGGCACGGTCCGCGAGGACTACAGCCCCGACGGCGCCGCGTGGGACTATCTCACCCACGACCAGGCCCGCTCCAAAGCCTATCGCTGGAACGAGGACGGGCTGCTGGGAATCTGTGACCGGCAGCAGCATCTGTGCTTCGCCCTGGCGCTCTGGAACGGAAACGATCCGATCCTGAAGGAGCGGCTCTTCGGGCTGAGCGGGAGCGAGGGCAACCACGGCGAGGATGTCAAGGAGTACTATTTCTTCCTGGACAGTACGCCCACGCACTCGTATATGAAGGCCCTCTATAAGTACCCACAGGCGGCCTTTCCCTACGGCAGGTTGGTCGAGGAGAACCGGCGGCGGGGCCGGGATCAGCCGGAGTTCGAGCTGATCGATACCTGCGTCTTCGCCGACAACCGCTACTTCGATATCTTTGTCGAGTATGCCAAAGTCGATCCGGAAGATATCCTCATCCGCATCACGGCCGTCAACCGCGGCCCGGAAGCCGCCCGCCTGGATCTGCTGCCGACCCTCTGGTTTCGCAACATCTGGGCGTGGCACGAACAGGCAGAGCGTCCCCAGATCAAGCGCGCGACCGGTCCGGGTCGCCGCAAGGGGAGCGGGAATCCCGTGGTGATCCAGGCGGACAGCCCGCATCAGGGAAAGCACTGGCTTTTCTGCCAGGCGAATGAGGGCGAGCCGGAACTGCTGTTCACCAATAACGAGTCTAACTACGAGCGCCTCTACCCGCCCAATGGCCGCAACGAGACGCCGTACGTCAAGGACGGGATCGACGCCTATGTGGTCTCCGGCAAGACGGACGCGGTCAATCCGCAGGGCGTTGGTACGAAGTTTGCCGCGCGCTACAAGCTGAATCTGCAGCCGGGCGAGGAGAAGGTGATCCGCCTGCGGCTATCGCGCCAGTCGGCGCCTTCGGAGGCGCTGGAGACGCCGTTCGAGTATATTTTCGATCTCCGAAAACGCGAGGCGGACGCTTTTTATGCGACCGTCGCGCCGGAAGAGGTTTCCGAGGACGCGCGCAATGTCCAGCGGCAGGCGTTCGCCGGCCTGCTGTGGAGCAAGCAGTTCTATCACTATAATGTGCTCAAGTGGCTCCAGGGCGACCCCACGCAGATGCCGCCTCCGCCGCAGCGCTGGGTAGGCCGCAACCACAACTGGAAGCATCTGGATAATGCCAGCGTGCTCTCTATGCCCGATTCCTGGGAGTATCCCTGGTACGCTGCCTGGGACCTGGCGTTCCACTGCATTTCCCTGGCCCTCGTGGATTCGGACTTCGCCAAGAACCAGCTCCTCCTGCTCCTGCGCGAGTGGTACATGCATCCCAACGGGCAACTGCCCGCCTATGAATGGGCGTTCGGGGACGTCAATCCTCCGGTCCATGCCTGGGCGGCCATGCGCGTCTATCAGATCGAGCGGCGGCTGCGTGGGGTAGGGGATCGCATCTTCCTGGAGCGCGTCTTCCACAAGCTGCTCCTCAACTTCACCTGGTGGGTCAATCGCAAGGATGCCGAAGGCCGCAACGTCTTCCAGGGCGGTTTCCTGGGCCTGGACAACATCGGCCTGTTCGATCGCAGCAAGCCCCTGCCGACCGGCGGCCACATCGACCAGTCCGACGGCACGAGCTGGATGGCGATGTACTGCCTGAACATGCTCGCCATCGCCCTGGAGCTGGCCCGCGAGGACGACGCCTATGAGGACGTGGCGACCAAGTTCCTGGAGCACTTCTTCTACATCGCCCACGCGATGAACGACCGGCCTTCGGTGCGCTTCGACGGCACGGACATGTGGGATGAAGACGATGGCTTCTACTACGACGTGCTGCATCTCCCCGATGACAGCGAGATGTTTCTGCGCGTGCGCTCGCTGGTGGGGCTGATCCCGCTGCTGGCCGTGGAGACGCTGGATCCGGAGGTGCTGGAGAAGCTGCCGGACTTCCGGCGGCGGCTGGAGTGGTTTACGACCAATCGCCAGGACCTATGCCGGAACATCGCCTCCGTGATGGAGACGGGCATGGGGGAGCGGCGGCTGTTCGCGGTCGTTCCCCCGGACCGGCTGCGCGCTATTCTCGCGCACATGCTCGACGAGGCCGAGTTCCTGGCCCCCACCGGAATCCGCTCGCTCTCACGCTTCCACAAAGACCAACCTTTCTGCCTCACCCACGACGGGATGACCTACCAGATCGACTACGAGCCGGCCGAGTCCACGTCCGGTCTGTTCGGCGGTAACTCCAACTGGCGCGGGCCGGTCTGGTTTCCGATCAACTACCTGCTCATCGAGGCGCTGCAGAAATTCGATTATTACTACGGCAGCGAGCTCAAGGTCGAGTATCCGACCGGCTCGGGCAAGCTGATGACGCTCTGGGATGTCTCAGTGGAGCTATCGCGGCGTCTCATCCACACGTTCCTGCGCGAGGAGGATGGCCGGCGTCCGGTCTTCGGCAGCGTCGAGCAGTTTCAGACCGATCCTCTCTGGCGAGACTACATTCCCTTTCACGAATACTTCCACGGCGATACCGGCGCGGGCCTAGGCGCCAGCCATCAGACCGGCTGGACCGCCCTGGTCGCAAAATTGATCCAACAGAGCGGAGAGTAAGAAGACCTCACCCCCTCTCTTTCGTAAGGAGAGGGAAGTTCTGTATGTTTCTGACCAAGCCGTGAACGGCCCAATGAGCCGGGCATTGAAATACCCGCCTGCGGGGCCCCTTCCCCGCTGTCCTTCGGACAACCGTCCTGCGGACGGAAAAGCGAAGAAAATCCTTTGAAACACTTGTTGACAAAACAATCGAATTCTGCTATCTTTAGCTATCTCTCCCGGCCTTCATGTCGAGGCCCATTGCTCTCTCGTAGGCTCAAAGTAAACTAGACGCTCTCGCCTGGTTGGCTTGCTGCTAGTTCCTGTTCTAAGCGCAGAAAGAACGCCGACAGGCTTAAGTTCAAGGCCGACACGATTTTGTACGCTGTCTCTATCGTGACCGTCTTCTCGCCCCGCTCAATAGCGCCGACATAGGTGCGGTGCAGGCCGCACAGGTCGGCGAACTCTTCCTGAGATAAGCCCTGCTCCCGGCGTAGCTGTCGGATCAAGGCACCTACTGGCTTGGCAAGCGTCCGGGTCGCCATGCCAACAGGATGAGAGAGATGCTATCTAAAAGTCTACATTCTAAAGCTAGCATTTAGGAGGTAGGCGTATGGACGTTTCAGGAAAGGCTATGCAGCATATCATGCAAGTCCCGATAATGCATTTGTCTATAATGCCGGCCAGATGCAAACGCTTGTTTGGCTGCCAAATTCAAACGGTGATGAGACAATGGCTTTCGGTATCAACAACACAAGTAATAAAAGCCGACTGCTGAGAGGCATTTATTTAAGGTAGGCAAGCGGGCCATCCATAACTTGCCATTCATAAAGCGTGTACGGAAACCCGGTATTTTCGCTTTTCCGTCCGCAGGACGGTTGTCCGAAGGACCCACAGACGTGTAATTCATTGCCCGGCTAAGAAGCCAGCAGGTTTCCGTACACGCTCTCAGTGAAGATGCTTGCTGTGGATCGAAAGCTATTCGGTTTATAAAAATGAGGTCGCACCGGCTGAGTAGACCGATGGCGACCCCATAATGAACTTCGAGCAGAAGTAGGCGGCGCTTTAGGGAGTTACCACTTCGATGCCGCTGACTTTGGCGTTATCCACGACGGAAGTGAACGTGATGTTGATGGTCCCGGTCGAATCGGAAACCACCCTGAACTCCTCGACGATGGCTTTGTAGCTGCTGCCCGTGGCGGCGACGATGTCGAAGTCGCTCAACACCTGTTTGCCGTTGATGGTCACGTTAAAGATGCGCTGGCCCGGACTGTTCCAGTAGAGCTCCGCGAAGTGCAGGCGCACCAGATAGGTGACCTTTGGTTTCAGACCCGGCAGCGCATAGGAGAAGTTGCCATAGCGTTCCGTCTGGTAGACTGCCTGCGGCGCCGGATCGGTCACCAGGCTGGTATCTACGGTCCCGCCGAACGCGGAAGGAGTCCCGCCGCTGTAGTCCTCATCCGCCACGAAGGATCCGGCCGTGCTGCCTCCCGAATTGATCGCGAAGAACTGGTTGGAGAGGTTGGGGTTGAGCGTAAAGACGGCTTTGGTCGTCAGAGACGGCGTCAGCGCGTTCTTGAACGCTCTGGCCTTGACGGTCGTGGTGGCGCTGACCGTGAAGGGACCGTTGTACGGGGTCGAGCTTGCGGTAGGCGTCGTGCCGTCGGTAGTGTAAGTGAGGATCGCTCCCGGTGTCACATCGCTCATGCTCACCGTTACGGACGGATAGAAGTTGCCTCCTGTTGGCGCGATGACCGGGGTAGCGACATGCCCGGAGGAGAGCTGGCTCTGCGGAATGATCTCGACGCCCTCGCCCGCGTTCGACCAGTACAACTGCATCACGGAGCCGCCGCCGCCCTGGAAATACTCCGCCTTGATCGTATACGACTTCCCGGCCACCAGGTTGATGGTGCCGTAATCCACCGTGGGCGCATGGTAGGTCCAGTCGTTGATGATCTCTGCGCTGTTGACCCACAGCCGCACGCCATCGTCGGAGATGGTGTAGAACGTGTAGGTGCCGGTGCAGCGGGCCTTCACTTTGCCCGTCCATGTCGCGCTCCAGTTAACGCCGGGAATACTGATCGCGGGCGGATTGCCGTTCCAGTTGAAGTTGACGGTCGAGTCGATGCGGTTGACGTGGGTACCGGAGAGGTTGAGATTGTTGTAGTAGGTGGCCCACAGCCCATCGCCGTTGCCGGGACCCGGACCGACCAGGAATTGGGCGACCGCGCTGCCGCTGGGGTGATAGCCGCTGCGGAAGGCTTTGGCCTTGACCGTGGCGCAGGTGCTCACCAGGAACGGATTGGTATACAGGGGCGACGACGTCGTGGGCTCGCTGCCGTCGGTAGTGTAGAAGATCGAAGCATTCGGGTCACTGTCGGACAGGGTAACGGTGATCGGCGAGGTGGAAGCGCCGCCGTTGGGAGAGATGGTGGGCGTAGGCTCGAACTGCCCATTGCCATAGACATCTACCTCGTACTCCGCGCCGACATAGACTTTGCCATTGGCGACGGTGGGCACGGCAAACTTCACGGCGCCCCCCGCCTGATCCCGGTCGCCTTCCATCGCGCTGTTATAGAGCTCGGTCGAGACGTTGGAGGCGCTGTGGGCGTGGAGAATGGCCGGGCTGCTGTTGTAGTAGCCGTCGGACTGGATGGTCCAGACGATGCCGTTGCTCTTGCCGTTGGCGGAGACGCTGGGGCTCGGGCTGGGATAGCCGACATAATCGCTGGACTGATAGACCGGTGTGGTAGAGAGCTGAGCGTTGGCGATCGAGAAGGCTTTGAGCGCGTCCCCGACCCCCTGGTAGTAGACCCACTTGGTCGTGCCGTCGTTGAAGTAGGCCGGCATCGACCAGGTGCCTCCGATGGTGTTGGCGAGCTCCTGAACGATCTGGTTGTCGTTGGAAGAGTTGAAGTGGCCCATGTTGTCTCGGTCTATCAGGTAGATCGAGCCTTCCTTACCGGCTCCTACCAGCAGGTGAGGATGGGCAGTGCTGCCCGCTTCGTTGGGAAGGACCAGATTGCCTCCGGAGCCCAGGTCCGCATCCGCATCGTCGAGAGAAAGCTCGTTGTAAGGCGTGAAGTAATCCGAGACCGTGCCATTGGCGTTGAGCTTGACGAAGCTGTCGCCATAGTCCTGCTGATTGGGAAAGCCGTTGCCGTCGAGCGTGGATTCGAAGGTGCCGTTGCCGACCATGAAGAAGATACTGCTGCCGTCCGAGGCGAGACCGGAACCGGCCATCCAGATGCCGCCCGCTCCGATGGGATAGCCAGAAGGATCGGTCTTGCCGTTGGGCGTGGCGTTATAGACCACGACCTGCTGCAATGTCTGCGCGTTATAGCCCAGCACCCAGCCGTGATAGGGCGTGTTGTCTCCGTGGGAGGCGAAGCCCAGATAGACTACGCCATTCAGCAGCAGTAATCCCGGTCGGTTGTGCTGGCGCAGCGGGTCGAAGGTGACCACTCCGTTGACGCTGCCATCTCCCGTTCCCGCTACCGACGCCGAGATCACCACCGGGCTGTTGAAATTGGTCTTCTCCGCTCCTGTCGTAATATTCAGAGCATGCAGCCGCTGCACATAGGAAACCGCTCCCGTGCTGTTCGTGACCTCTTTGGTCTTGGCCACCACATAGAGCGTGTTGGTGCTTAGATCGATGACGGGCGTGCCGGTGATGCCGATCTCCGGCACGATGTCCCAGGAGCCGGTATCCGGGTTGGGCACGGTGGTGACGGTGGTAGTGCTGGTAGAGTTGAGGAAGCTGGTGTGCCAGAGCGGGTTGGCGTTAGCGCCGGTGTTGCTGTCGGCATCGAAAGCATAGACGCTGTCGTGCTCGGTTGCCACGAAGACGACGTTATGGATGGCTCCCTGGATGGGAAGGGCAGACACGTACAGCGGCTGAGCGTAGACATAGCCATCGACCGAGAGGCTGAAGAGCTTGCCGAAGGTGTTGATATTGACGTTGGAGGGCGTTAAGACACTCTCCGAGAGGTTCTGGCCGGTGCGGGCGCTGTCGTTGTGCTGGGTCACGACGTTGGCCTGGGCGCCTGCGCGGGAGGCAAGCCCGAAGGCCAGGCACAGCAGTAGCGACGCTGCAAGCAGCGCCCCTACATGCTGCGCCCTTCTGAGCAGGGTATGGGCTGCCGTGTGTCGCCTCATCGCTCGGAGCGATTCGGCGCGACGATGGGTGCGTGCAGAGAATGACATGGCGCAGGTTCTCCTTGGGACATCCTCTTATTACTTCTTAAGGATCGGATCGACATCAACTCGAAATGTGCGGTGAAAAAGGAATTGGACGCGCCGACGCCGGTTTCCTTCCGTATTTTTGCAGTGTAACCAAAAAGATTCAAAATGGTCTTATAGAGGCAGGAAAACCTCACCCCCTGCTCGCCTTCGCAAGGAGAGCAGGAATTTTGAGGGATAGGCAAAAGAACCGCCGAATACGGTTGTCCGGTGTGGTAGAATACCGGTTATGCAATTCGGGTACCGGCAAAAGCGATTGGTTTTCTGGTCTTCAGTGAACATATGAAAAAGGAGGAGCAGTGACGGCAGATAGAATGAAAGTCCTTGCGATCATGCTCTGCGCGGTGCTTGCGGTATCGATCGGCGAGGCCATGCTATCCAAGGGGATGAAGCAGTCGAATGCGCTGACAGGCGGGCTCTGGCTGCAGGTGCGGGGTATCGTCACGAACAGCCATGTCCTCCTGGGCGTGGTGTTGATGTCCGTCTTCTTCGGCCTGTATATGCTGGCGTTGAAGTGGGCGGATCTGAGCTTTGTCTTGCCGCTGACGGCGCTCTCTTACCTGTTCGGGGCCCTGCTGTCGAAGATGTATCTGGGCGAAGCGGTGACGCCGATCCGCTGGATCGGCGCGCTGGTCATCACCCTGGGCGTCGTCATCGTGGGGCTGGGCGACGTGGGTTCGACCCTGCACAAGCCGTGATGGCGCTGCCGGTCTGGGCGCTGCTGGCTGCACGGATAGGGCTGGGCCTCTGCCTGGCCGCCTTCTGCGCTTACACGGCGATCGCTGTGTGGGCGGCGCGGCGTTGGCGCCGTGACCGGCAGCCGCTGGATTCTGCATGGACGCCCCCGGTCACCATCCTCAAGCCGGTCCGTGGAGAGGATGCGGAGGCCTACGCGAACTTTGAGAGCTTCTGCCGGCTCGACTATCCCCCCGAGCGCCTGCAGATCCTTTTCGGCGCCCTCGATCCTGCCGACCCCGCGCTTGCCCTGGCGGAGCGCCTGCGGTCGGAGTATCCGAGCCTGGACATCGGCATCGTCAGCGGTGGGCCGGGGACCTTGCAGGGACAGAACCGGAAAGTATGCAATCTCGTGGCGATGCTGCCCTCCGCCCGGCACGACCTGCTCGTCCTGTGCGACAGCGACATGCGCGTGAGACCCGACTATCTGCGCCGTATCGTCGCTCCGTTCCAAGACCTCACTCCCCATCATACCACAGGGAGTAGAGGGCCTTCGGCCATACGAAGCGATCCGGCGCTTGCACCGTGTCTCGCCAAGAACCGCTCTGGCGGGCGGAAAAGCTCTTCTGCTTCGGAATCCCGGCCGGTCGGCCTGGTGACCTGCCCGTATCGAGGCTGCCGGGTCCAAAGCCTGGCGGCCATGCTGGAAGCCCTCGGAATCGGAGCTGACTTTATTCCGAGCGTGTTGGTCAGCCGTGCGCTGGAAGGAATGGCGTTTGCATTTGGCTCGACCATCGCTCTGTCGCGCTCCGTATTAGAGGCGATGGGCGGTTTTGAAGCCTTCGCCGATGATCTGGCCGACGACTATCGGCTGGGCAGCGGGGCACGGCAGGCGGGCTATGAGGTCGTCCTCTCGGATTATGTCGTGGACGACGTGCTGGGCAAGGAGCGGTTCGGGCCGATGTGGGCGCGCCGGCTGCGCTGGGCGCGCACGGTGCGCGCCTGTCGCCCTGCCGGTTATGCCGGCTCTCTGGTGACCTACGGAACCGCTCTGGCGCTGCTGTTTCTAGCCGCGATGGGCTTCTCGCTCCTGGGGTGGGGCGTGGCAGCGGCGACGGTAGCGGTTCGCCTGGCCGCCGCTTGCTGGATCGCCGTGGCCTATACCGGCGATGCCAATATCCCGCGCTATCTGCCGCTCCTACCGGTGAGCGATCTGATCAGCTTCGCGTTGTTCGTCACCAGCTTCTGCGGGAACCGCATCACCTGGCGTGGGGAACCGTTTCGCTTGCTGCCCGGCGGCAAGCTCGCGCCGCTGGAGAGGCCTCACCCCGCCGCGGCTGCGCCTATCTCCTCTCCTTCCCAGGGAGAGGGGGAGCGCTAGAGGAAAAAACGCTCCCACGTCCCGTTGACAGGGGAATCGCCATATGCTAAACTTAGGCGCCCTAACGGGCGCCGAGCGTACAATAGGGACTCTCCCGCCGGGGCCAGGGACGCAATTTTCCGAACAAATCCTTTCCGGAACGGGAGCAAATGAAGGAATATTATCCGTAATCTAGGTTTATAGAATCTCCCCGACCCGTTTCTGGGTACGGGAAGTGATGAGATAGGAGACTTTTCACGGATGTCTCAGGAAGCCGAGATCATTTTGACCCCGAAAGGGCGCGAGAAGCTGGAACAGCGCCTGGACTATCTGCGCAACGTCCAGCGCCGGGAGATCGCCGAGCGGATACGGGATTCGAAGCAGTCGGGCGATCTCATGGAGAACGCCGAATACGAGGACGCCAAGAACGATCAAGCGCTGATCGAGGGCCAGATTCTGGATCTGCGGCGGGTTCTGCAGGTGGCGCAGGTGCTGGACGATTCGGAGATTCCTACGGATCATGTCGGCATCGGCTCCGTCGTCAAAATGACCAGTCTCGACAACGACGACGAATGGGAGCTGATGCTGGTCAGCTCCGTCGAATCGGACCCGGATAACGACCTGATCTCCGACATCTCCCCGATCGGCGAGGCCATCTACGGCAAAAAGGTCGGAGACATCGTTCACATCGATGTGCCCAACGGTACACTTCAGTACCGGATCGATAATATTCGTAAGTGAGCGCCTACCCCTGCACGGTCTCGAGAACCGGGCCTTGAAAGACCCGTCTGTGGGGCCTTCGGTATGCGTAGCGAGCGGATGGGTTGCATGGACACGCCATCTCGCTTGCGTTTGCCTCGCGAAGAACCGTCCTGCCGGACGGAACGATCCCCTCACCCCCTCGCTTCCCCTCGCCCACAAGGGGCGAGGGGAAGCGAGGGGGTGAGTCTTAGCCCGCGTGTCTTAGGAAGAAGAGAAGAGTGAGCGAACGGGAGGAAAACCAACAGGAAGAGCAGCGGGACCAGCACGCACTCCGGCTGCAGAAGCTGGCGGAATTGCGTGCCAGGGGTCACGACCCGTTTGCGGTAGAGCGGTTTGAGCGAAATGGTACCGCTGCCAGGCTCATTAAGGATTTTGAGCGATACGAAAAAGAGAATCCTGACCATGAAGGCAGCAGCCATCCTTTCCTCTATCAGGCGGATACAACGGGAGAAGGCGTTCCTCCACGCCTTGCCGGACGGATCGTGGCGATGCGGAATATGGGCAAAGCTTCCTTTGCGCATTTGCAAGACGAAACGGGGCGCATACAGATCTACGTTCGGCGCGACGATGTCGGTGAAGAGGCCTATAAGCTCTTCACCGACTTCGATCTTGGGGATTTCCTCGGTGTAGAGGGACCGGCCTTTCGTACAAGAACCGGCGAAATCACCATCCATGTGAAGCAATATTGGCTGCTGGCAAAGGCGCTTCGCCCCTTGCCGCTGGGCAAGCAGGACGAGGAGGGCCATACCCACGGCGCGCTGGCCGACCGAGAGGAGCGCTATCGCCAGCGCTATCTCGATCTGCTCGCCAATCCCACTTCGCGCGAAACCCTTACCAAACGGAGCAAGATCGTCTCGGCCATGCGCCGCTTTCTGGACAGCGAAGGCTTTTTGGAAGTGGAGACTCCGGTATTGCAGGCGGTGGCCGGCGGCGCCTCGGCGCGGCCTTTTATCACCCACCATAACGCGCTCGACTACGATTTCAAGCTGCGTATCTCCCTGGAGCTGTACCTCAAGCGCCTGATCGTCGGCGGCTATGAGAAGGTCTATGAGATCGGGCGCGTCTTCCGCAACGAGGGCATCTCGACGAGGCACAGCCCTGAATTCACCTTGATGGAGCTTTACCTGGCTTATGCCAACCTGGAAGACATCATGGATCTGGTCGAGCGGATGTACATTTTCATCGCTACGGAGGTCAATGGCGCGCCCACGATTCCCTTCCAGGGGCAGGAGATCGACCTGTCCCGGCGTCCCTGGCGCCGCCTGCCCATGCTGGAAGGCATTCGGGAGTACGCGGGTATCGATCCGGAAGAGCTAGCCTCACTCGATAAGGCCAGGGCGGCCTGCCGGCGCATCGGCGTCGCCTTCGATCTGGACAAGGAGACGAACTTAGGGGGCCTGATCGAGAAGCTGCACGAGCAGTATACACAGCCGAATCTGATCGAGCCGACCTTCATCACCGACTTTCCGATCGAAACCTCGCCACTGGCTAAGAAGCGGGCGGACAACCCCGCCCTGACCCGCCGCTTCGAGGTCTACATCGCCCGGCAGGAACTGGGCAATGCCTTCTCGGAGATAAACGATCCGCTGGATCAGCGAGAGCGGTTCGAAGCGCAGGTACAACAGCGCGAGGCGGGCAACGAGGAAGCGCACCCGATGGACCTGGACTTCCTTCGCGCGCTCGAATACGGCATGCCGCCTACAGGCGGGCTGGGTATCGGCATCGACCGGATGGCGATCGTCCTGACCGGCGCCGAGAGCATCCGCGACGTGATCCTCTTCCCCGTCATGCGGCCCGAAAAATGAACCCCCTTCTGTAGGTGCGTACCTGCTGCCAGGCTGCATAGATTTTCACCACCCGCTCGCTTCGCTCGCTAGTGCTCTGACAAGTCAGATTTTGTGTTCTACCTTCGGGTAGAGGCGTCTGAGCTTAATGCGGGCATCCTGGGTGGTGAACTGCCAATTCACCTTGACCTGTAAGGCGTTGCGTTCTC
>DASRCN010000013.1:0-107104 GCA_035653075.1 Chthonomonadaceae bacterium
TTGGGCAAGGAGACGGTGCAGAACCTGATGGTGATGCGGTTTGCCAACGCGATCTTTGAGCCGATCTGGAACTACAAATACGTCGATCACGTGCAGATCACGGTGAGCGAAACGCTCGGCGTGGGGTCGCGCGGCGGGTATTACGATCGCAGCGGCGCGCTGCGCGATATGGTGCAGAACCACCTGTTCCAACTCATGGCGCTGGTGGCGATGGAGCCGCCGACCCATTACGACAGCCGGTCGTTGCGCGACCGCAAGGCGGACGTGCTGCGGGCTATCGTGCCTATTGATCCGGAACGTCTGGGAGAAGTGGCCGTGCGCGGGCAGTACGGGCCGGGCGTCATCGAGGGCAATCCCGTGCCCGGCTACCGGCAGGAGGAGGGCGTCAACCCCGATTCGGTGACAGAGACCTTTGCCGCCTTGAAGCTACAGGTGGACAACTGGCGCTGGGCGGACGTGCCTTTTTACCTCAGATCGGGCAAACGGATGCCAAGAAAGCTGACCGAGATCGTCATCCAGTTCAAGCGCGTGCCTCATCTGTTCTTCTCCATGACGCCGGAGGACCAGATGGACCCCAACCTGCTCATCATGCGTATCCAGCCGGACGAGGGCATCTCGCTGCGTTTCGGCGCCAAGCTGCCCGGCCCGGAGATGCACATCCGGCAGGTGCAGATGAATTTCAGCTACGTCGAAGCGTTCCAGATCGAGCCAGCCACCGCGTATGAGACGCTGCTGCTGGATGCGATGGAGGGCGATCCGACGCTGTTCAACCGGGCGGACGCGGTCGAGGCAGCCTGGACGGTCCTGGAGCCGCTGCTGGAGATCTGGAGCGCCACCCGGCCGTTCCAGCCCTTCCCGAACTACGCGGCAGGGACCTGGGGCCCGGCGACCGCCGACGCGCTGCTGGCCCGCGACGGGCGGGCCTGGCACAATCCTCCCGAGATCGTTCCCCCGATCGCCCAGCATCCTATTCAGATCGGGCACTGCGGCCCCAAAAGCAAGGCCAACGGCGCCGGGAGCAAGCAGAAGAAACGGCCGGGAGACGGGCGCGCATGAGTCGTACGATCACGATCGTCACGCCCGAAAATATCCAGATCACGTATCGGGTCGCGGGGATTGCCGCCCGCTTCCTGGCCCTGCTGATCGATCTGTTCATCCGGATCGCGCTGCTGCTGTTCGCCCTGGGGATCTATCAATTGATCCGGCATATCGGCGGCAGGAGCGGCCTGGGTCTGGGCGAGTACGCTTACGCCATCTACGTCATCGCCTCGTTTCTAATCATCTTCGCGTATCCGATCTTTTTCGAGATGCTCTGGGGAGGCCGAACGCCGGGAAAGCGGCTGCTGGGCCTGCGGGTCATTCGGGACGGCGGCTACCCCATCAATCTGGTCGCCAGCGCTCTGCGCAACATCTTACTCTTCATCGACTTCGGCATCGTTCCGCCCACCATCGTGCTGTTCGGCCTGCCGGGCCTGCTGTGCCTCTTCTTCAGCCCCACCTACAAGCGCATCGGCGACTACGCGGCGGGCACGCTCGTTATTGTCGAGACCGGTGTCACGGCGCTGGGCACCGAGCGCCGCGCCGCGCAATTGACGCCGGGAGTGGCCGCGTTCCTGCCGCTGGTAAAGAACGTAGATCGGCTGACGGCCCATGAATATCGGATTCTGCGGCGTTTCAGCGGGCGGCGCGGGGAGCTGGACCTGGTAGCCCAGGCCGCTCTGGGTGAACGGCTGGCCCGGCCCCTGATGGAAAAGCTGGAGATCGAGGCGACGATCGCCTATCAGTTGCAGTTCGCGGACCTGCTCGAAGCCATCGAGCGCCGCTACGCGGAGGAAATGGGTGTTCTTTAGGGCTTCCTGGGGCCGTGCCCTGCTGGGCGTCCTTGTCACCGGCCTGCTCTTTGCGCTGGTCGGCTTCGGGGCCGGCCTGCAGACGATCAGCGTGGAGATGCTGCCTTACGTCCTGGCGCCCGGCCAGGGAATCCAGTATCGCGAGGTGGTCGACGGTCTGCCCGTACCTCGGCTGCTGGACTGGGACCTGACCCGGATCGAATGGCATCTCTCTTTCGCGGACATGATTCCTGTCGTGCTGCTGCCGATCGTTTTCCTTCTCAGCGTGCTGCTGTGGCTGCTGGCCGTCTCGGTCCTTAATCCGACGTTTCGCCTGTTCAGCCTCGCCTCCCCGGAACCCTCCGAGGATGTGGATTCTGCTTTTGCAGACGCGGAGGGCGCCGCCTCTGCGGAGCCTGCACCCTCCGAGTCATCGGAAGCCGCTTCGCCGCCGATAGAAACACTCGAAACGCCGGAAGCCGAAACGACGGTCGCTCCGCCGGAAGAGGCCGCCGCGCCTCCGGCTCCCCCCACCTCCTCGCCCGCGATCTTCTTAGAGGAGTCCGCCCTGGTCAAGGCCGTGCGCCTGCTGCCGGCGGTCGGGCTGCCGCTGGGCGCGGTGTGGGTTCTGGTCGGGCTGCTGGGTCCCGGCGCATGGGCCACGGTCTGGCTGGTCCGGCTGGCTGCCGTGGGCATCGCTTTATGGGTTGGCTATCGCTACGAGGGACTGGCCGGCAGCTTCCGCCGTCCGAGCCTGCACCTGTGGCCGGATGCGCTGCCGGGCTTGATTCTAGGCGGGGCCGTTTTCGGTCTGGGGCTCTTCGTCCTGATGCGCTGGGTCTTTCCCGCTCCTCTGCCACCGCTGCTGCTGCGCTATCAGATGCTCGGCACCTTCGACAGCGCCTCCTGGAACGCTATTGCGCGCAGCTATCTGTTCGCCGTTTGCGCCGTCTGGTTCGCCGCCGGGGCGCTGCTGGTGGTCCTCGGCCGTCCGGGACTGACGAGCGCGCAGCGGCTGGCGCTGGCCGCCCTGCCCCTCGCCGCCGCGCTGGCAGCGTGGGCGGTCGAGCGTCCCTTCACGCCGGAATCCCTGGCCCGCCGGATGGACATCACGCCCGCCGTCATCGCCTCTATCCCTGTTCCCTACGACCGGCGCTACCCGGCTACCGGCACCCCGGACGGTCCCCAGGCCGGACAGGAATTGGCGCGGCGCGCGGGACTTTCTCCGCCAGCGGACCTGCCGCGGGCGAACCGCAGCGTGATCTTCTTCTCGCTCTTCCCGCGCTTTGTCCCCTATACGATCCTGCGCCAACAGGCTTACACGGAGGACGGCCTGACCACCGATCCGGATTCGGCGGCGCGCGTGCTGGCGTATCTCAAGAAGCACGATTTTCAGACGGCGCTCTCCTGGGTGGCGATCAAACACCTGTACAATATCGGCACGGTCCATTTCGATTCCTCTTACGCCATCGCCGCCTGCCTGCTGGACCTGACGCACTGCCCGCACGCCGCGCAGTGCAACGGAACCGTGCGCAATATGCTGTTCACCTGCGCCGCCTCACCGCAGAACCTGGCGCTTTTAGACCAGTATGCGGACGAGCGATTCTTCGCCCATCCCGACCGGGAGAGCCGGCGGCTGATGGGCGATCTCTACGTCCGCTTCGGCCAGGTGGACAAAGCGCTCGCCTGGTATCGCCGCGCGGAGATGCCCCGCTCTTTCCTGGCCCGCATCCAGAAGGAGAGGCCGATGTTCCACCAGGGCCTCGTTCGGGGTGTCCTCACGCTCAACGGCAAGCCGCTGGCGGGCGTACAGGTGGGCGTCCTGCCCCGGCGTCTCAACGGCCTGCCGCTCGCGCTGGAGCCGTTCCTGCTCCATGCGCCCGAGGAGTTCCGCCAGTTCCAGCCCTACCCCGGTTTCGCCCCCTTCCATCCCCGGCCGTGGGTCTTCCGCTGGATCGCCGCCGGAACGCTCACGAACGCCGACGGCGCTTTCACGCTCCAGGACCTCACGGAGGGTCAGTACGTTCTCGTCTGCGTGCTCCCGCCGGGCATCCACCTGACGCTGCCACAGGATTCGTCCTTACACATCCAGAATGCGCCCCCGGCCTTTACGCTCAACTACGCTTCTCCCACCGCCGATCTCGGCGCTATCGCGCTTTCCTTAAGCGGCGAATCTATCCAAAGATAGAGGCCGGTTCTGCCTTGCGTGCGATGACAGCCGCTTGCGGCTGTGGCACCATAGGAGCCGGCAGATGGGACATGGCTGTTCCCAGGCCAGACCGGATTCCGGCAAATGGGGGCTTGGCCTGGGAGTGATCTATGTCTCTGTCCTCTGTGTTTCCTCAATTCCTCGGAGGACTTGACCCTCGTCAAAGAAGACGAGGGCTTTTTTCAGCATCTGGTCCTGACGGCGGGGTTGTGGGCCGGCTTTGCCAGCGGAGCCGTCTGTGGCGCGCTCACCCTGCAGGCCTGGGATCTGCCGGCCCTCTGCATTCCGATCGCGATGCTGTTGCTCCTCGCCCTGGTAGATGCCGCCCGGCCGGTCTCGCTCGCCCACGAGCATGAAGGGGTCTTCTGGCTGCAGGAGACGCTTCCTCCCCGAACGGCGCTGCCCTCCAAGCAACAAAAGCCCTCCCGTGCAAGCCGCTAATAGAACTTTCCTTCCCTTTTTAAGGAATTGGGATATGGATGGTGAAAATAATGGGACTCTGAAACAGATGGGAAGTCAAGACCCACATGACGGTCGCACCGTTTCTCTGCCTCGAGCCACAAAACTATGCCCTCTCGGAACCGCTGGCCGGTGATATTGCGCTGCTGGACCGGCTGCTGGGCCGCGTCCTGGCCGAGCAGGAAGCTCCGGAGCTGCTTGCGCTCGCCCGCCGGCTCTTCACCGAAGCGGACGAGGCCGATCCGCTCACCCTGATGGAGCGCCTGCCGGGACTCCAGGACCCGAATACGACGCAGCGGCTTCTGCGCGCCTTCACGATCCTGTTCCAGTTGCTCAACACCGCCGAACAGAAAGAGATCGTGCGGGTCAACCGCTCGCGGCGGGCCGAATCCGGCAAGACTCCCCGCCCGGAATCGATCGCAGAGGCGGTCCTGCGCCTGAAGGAGACCGGCCTGGACGCCCGGGCGATCCAGGCGCTCCTCGACCGCATCGACATCTGCCCCACCCTCACGGCCCATCCCACCGAGGCCCGCCGCCGCGCCGTCCAGGACAAGCTGCAGGCGATCGCGCACTGGCTCGTCGAGACCACCCTGCCGCCCGGTATTCCCCGCCTGGACGCGCCGCTCGACACCGGCGGCCTGGCCGAGGAAGAGCTGCGCCGCGCGCTCGTGGAGCTGTGGCAGACCGACGAGATCCGCGAATACAGCCTCACCGTCCCGGACGAGGTCCGCAACGCTCTCTACTTCTTCGAGCATACGATTTTAGAAGTCGTGCCCCGGCTGCACGACGACCTGCGCGCGGCGCTGCAGCGCGCCTATCCGGGAAGCCGCTTCCGAATCCCGCCCTTCCTCCGCTACCGCTCCTGGGTCGGCGGGGACCGGGACGGCAACCCCAACGTAACGCCCGAAGTGACCTGGGAGGCGATGATCCAGCACAAACAGTTGGCGCTCGGCCACTATATCGCGCGGGTCGCCGACCTGCAGCGCGAGATCACGCTGAGCGCGCGTCTGCATCCGGTCAGCGAAGAGCTGCTCGAATCGCTGCGCCGCGACGGGGAGATCGTGGCGATGAGTCCCGCCCGGCTGCGCCGCTTCGCCCACGAGCCTTACGGCCTCAAGCTGCGCTATATGACCGCGCGCCTGACCGCAACGCGGGACCGGCTTACCGCCCCGCCGGAAGAGAGCGGCGCCGCCCTCGCTCGTGACGGCGCGTCCGCCGCATATCCCGACGCGGAAGCCTTCCTCGCCGACCTGAAGCTCCTGCAGCGCAGCCTCCGCTTCTGCAAGGCGGACATCCTCGCCGACGAGGGCGGGCTGAGCCATCTCATCACGCAGGTCGAGACGTTCGGCTTCCATCTCGCGACCCTCGACATCCGCCAGCACAGCGACGCCCACGAGCCGATCGTCGCGGCGATGCTGGCCGCCGCTTCCGCCATCCCTTCCGGCGTCGCCTATTCCGCCTTGCCGGAAGCCGAGAAGGCGCGCATCCTGACCCGCGAGATTTGCAATCCGCGCCCGCTCACTTCGCGGGACTGGACCGCCCCGGCCGACAATCTGGGCGTGCTGGGCGTGTTCGAGGTCATCCGAAGGGCGCAGCGCGAGATCGGCCCGGAAGCCGTCAACACCTACATCATCAGCATGACCCACGGCATCAGCGACGTGCTGGAGGTGTTGCTGCTCGCCAAGGAGGCCGGTCTGCTCCGCTGGAGCGCCGGCACAAAGGGGGAAAACCTTCTCACCAGCGCCATCGACGTGGTCCCCTTGCTGGAGACGATCGAGGACCTGGACCGGGCCGATACGTTCCTGCGCCGCCTCTTCGCCAACCCGGCCTACCAGGCCCAGATTCGGGCGCGCGGCAACTATCAGGAAGTGATGCTCGGCTATTCCGACAGCAGCAAGGACGGCGGCTACCTGGCGGCGAACTGGGCCTTACACGACACGCAGGCCCGGCTGGCGAAAGTCTGCCGGCAGGCCGGCATCACGCTGCGCCTTTTCCATGGGCGCGGCGGGACCGTCGGGCGCGGCGGGGGGCGCGCCAACCGTGCCATCCTCTCCCAACCGCCCGGCAGCTTCGACGGCAAGATCCGCTTTACGGAGCAGGGCGAGGTGATCTCCTTCCGCTACAGCCTGCCTCCCATCGCACAGCGGCACCTGGAGCAGATCGTCAACGCGGCGCTGCTCGCGGCGGCGGAATCGGGCAGTCCCCGCAAGGAGCGTAAGGAGTGGCGGACCGCCCTCGCGGCCATGGCCGCCCGCTCGCGCGAGGTCTACCGCGCCCTGGTCTACGACGATGCGGAGTTCTGGCGCTTCTATACCCAGGCGACGCCCATCGCGCACATCAGCCGCCTGCCCATCGCGTCGCGGCCCGTGTTCCGCCCCGGCAAGCAGCTTGTGGGCCTGGACGAGCTGCGCGCCATCCCCTGGGTCTTCGCCTGGGTCCAGTCCCGCTATACGCTGCCCGGCTGGTACGGTCTGGGCAGCGCGCTGGAAAGCTTCTCCGCCCAATCTCCGGACAATCTGGCGCTCTTAAAGCGCATGTACCGCGATTGGCCGTTCTTCAAGACGGTCGTGGATGCGGCGCAGTTGGAATTGGTCCGCGCCCATCTGCCCACCGCCGCCAGCTACGCCGCACGCGTCGTTCCCAAAAGCCTGGGACGACGGATCCACGCGCAAATCGCGGAAGAGTACGATCGCACGCTTGATTGGGTGCTGCAGATCACCGGGCAGGCGCAACTGCTCTCCCACGCGCCGGTCGTGCGCAGCACGGTCGAGCTGCGCAATCCGGCGGTACGGCCGCTGAGTAATCTGCAGGTCGCCCTGTTAGAGTTCTGGAGCCGGGGGCTAGAGGGGAAAGAAGCGGAGAACGGTCCCTGGCGCGACGCCCTTCTCCTGAGCATCGCCGGCATCGCCGCCGCCATGCAGAGCACGGGATAATCCCCTTCCTATCGCGTCTGCAAGCACATCCACCATTGCGGATCGCGGCCGGATAGCGACCGCTCCGTCACCGGCAGGCCCGCTTCTGAGATCCACTCCCGCGCCAGCGGGATCAAATTGCAGAACAGCTCCCACGGAAGCCAGCCGTTGTTACGGTGGCCTTCCCAGGTCCAGTGATCGAAGAGCAGGAAGCCGCCCGGCCGCACCAGAGTGACCGCCTGCCGCACCGCCTCCACGAGAGCCGGTCGGGCATGTACGCCCAGTCGATCAGCCTCCGCCTCCTCCGCCAGCCATGTGATCATCTGCCGCTCGTTCGGCCACCAGTCCACCACACGCGTGTCCATCCCGCGCGGCTCCGAGACGGCTGTCTGCAGAATGTCGTTGATGGCATGATGGAAGCAGGCTATGTCGATGCTGCCGGGCTGAAGATGCGCATAGGCTTTCAGCGCATTATCCTCGATAATATGGATCTTCATGCGGAGCTTCGCAAGCTTCTCCCGCAACTGCGCCGCCAGCGGCCGGTTGAGATTGATGGTCGTGTACTCTCCCGTGCCGTCTGAATAGATCTCCGCCGCCAGAATCACCGGCTCGCTGCTGCCCGCGCAGGGCTCGAAGACGCGCAGCGCCTTCGGCAGGCCCAGCTCCTCGAAAGCCGATAGCCACTGCACCGCCAGACAGGGATTGAGCAGCAGGCGCGCCCCTTGCGACGTATCGCCGGGCAGAGGCCGCGTCAGGCTCCGCCGGGCGGCGTCCCAGACTTCCTCCTCCGGCAGCGCGCGTATCTGCGCCTGCGTCTCCTCCGGCAGCAACGCGAAGACCGCTCCCTGGGTCACTTCGTGTACCGTTCGCTCGATCAGATTCAGCATCGTTCCCCCTCTCCAGGCCGCCGGAAAATTCCGGAACTTTTCCGATCCTTTTGGTTGTCATGCAACTGCTTGCTGTTCCCCCGCTCTCCCCAGCAGCAAGCCTACCGCTATCGTCGTTCGCGTTTCCTCTGTAGGAAGGTGCGCCATGACTGCCACATTGCCACGGGGCCTATTCCTACCTGGGGGCAGCGTCCTTGCTGCTCTCCTGTGTCTGGCGTTCAGCGCTGCAGCCGGAGCGGCCGGCAGGAGCCAGCCCAGGATGCCGGAAGGCTCGTTTTTACGTCGTCCCGCGCCTACCGCCCAGGCTTTGAGCCGGCAGCTCGCCTCCGACCCCGCCGTACGCACGCGCTACGCGCGGCTGTTCCAAATGGCCCCGCAGATGGTCGCGCCGGCTTTTTCCGGCGCGCGGCTCACGCGCCTGAAACACGATCAGGTGGTCCAGGTCTTCTACGTGCGGCGCGGCGAGCATATGGGCTACCGGCTGCGCCACCTGCGCAAAGGCACGCTCATTTATACCCTGCGGGACGGCACGCCCGCGCTGGTGCAGGTCTGCGGCAACCCGCTCCGGAGAGTCCTACCCGTCGCCCGGAGCGCGCCGGCGACCCGACCGCCTGGCGTCCCGCTGCTTATCCCCGTCACGCCGCCTCCCCTGAGCTCCGCCCTGCTCCCGCCGGCCCTTCCACTGCGCAGCGTCCCGCCGCCCGAATTCGTGGAGGTCGCCGTGCCGCCTCCCAGCCGGCTTCCGCCGCCACCCGCCGTGGTCACTCCGGCGACCGCTACCGCGCAGGCCAAGCACTGGTTCAATACGGGCTTGCTGGTGTTGCCCTTCGGAATCCTGCCGTTCCTGGGCGGCGGCTCCTCCAACTCTTCGCCTCCCACAGGGGGAAGCCCGCCTTCGACGGGCGGTGGAGGCAATACCGGAGGGGGCGGTGGCTCTGGAGGAGGGGGCGGAGGCGGAGGGGGCGGCGGCTTCATCCCCGAAAGCGATGGGCTGACGCTACTGCTCGGCGGCGCCACACCAGGTCTGCTCCTGCTGGGCTATCGCCGCCTGCGCCGGCGCTAAGCGCCGATCCCCAAATCGGTATGCCCCTGTGTGGAGCGTCCGGGAACGCGTTTGTCTGGCGCCCTGAAGAGCCTGGTCCGTTTGTTTGCTTGCCCTCAAAAGTTGTTCCGGAGCCGTATCCGGCGTGCCGGCTGTGGGGCGCAGCAGCGCGGCCGGTCCCGTTTCCGGCCGCTCTGTCATGCGCTCTTCCGAGTGCTATGATGGAAAGGCTGGGGCAAAAGGTTAGGGTAAGAAGACGACCGTTTGAAGGCAACGTAGGAAAAGGCAGACAGCGATCCCTCACGCCAGGCTTTGTGCCGAGGGGAGAATGAATTCGGGAACGAGCCGGTCGCGGAACAGGGTGTCGATGTCGGAGCCGTAGTTGCCCGCCGTATTCTTTTCACTCATAGGCTTGTCCACCAACGGAAGGAAACCGCGTGCGTAACGCCGAACGATCGCCTGACAGATGCAGGACAAATTCACCTCCCGGAGTTTCTATAATGAAGACGCTGATTCCCCTGTTCGCCCTGCTGATCCTTCCCTGCTTTGCCAATAGCCAGCACGCGATGCCCGAGACCAGGCAGCCCTCCATCACGCTCATGCCAGGCCTGGGGCATCTGCATCATGCGGTTTCCACCCGCAATGCAGAGGCACAGCGTTTTTTCGATCAGGGATTGACCCTCGTCTACGCGTTCCATCATGAGGCCGTCGGCCGCTCGTTCCAGCGCGCTGCCGAGCTGGATCCGCAGTTGGCGATGGCGTACTGGGGCATCGCGCTGGCCCTGGGACCCAACATCAACCTGGACATCGACGCGGACCGGGAGAAGCAAGCGGCTGAGGCCATCCAGAAGGCGCAATCGCGGGCCGCCCACGCCTCCGAGCCGGAGCGCGCCTATATCGCGGCGCTGGCGACGCGTTACTCCTCCGATCCCAAAGCCGACCTGCAGCAGTTGGCGGTGAACTACAAGAACGCGATGGGCGATCTGGTGAAGCGCTATCCCGATGACCTGGACGCCGCCACCCTCTACGCCGAAAGCCTGATGGACCTGCGCCCCTGGAAGCTGTGGACGAGCGACGGCAAGCCGGCGGAGGGGACCGAAGAGATCGTCTCGGTGCTGGAGTCGGTGCTGCGCCGGGACCCCCATCACATCGGCGCGAATCATTACTACATCCATGCAGTCGAGGCGTCGCCGCATCCGGAACGCGCCCTCGCCTGTGCCAAGCGATTGGAGGGGCTGGCGCCCGGCGCGGGCCATCTGGTCCATATGCCCGCCCACATCTACATCCGCATCGGCGACTACGACGGCGCGGCCCGCGCCAACGAGCGCGCCGTCGCCGTAGACCGCGCCTACCTGGAGCACAGCGGCTTCAACGGCATCTACCCGATGTACTACCTGCATAACCTGGACTTCCTACAGATCGCCTACGGCATGGAGGGCCGCTTCCAGGACGCCAGCCGCGCGGTCGGCCAGCTTGCCGCTAACGGCGGCCCGATGGTCAAGCAGATGCCGGCGATGTTCGAGTACGCGATGGCCAAGCCGCTGCTCGTGTTGGAGCGATTCCGCCGCTGGGACGACATCCTCCAGACGCCCGCGCCGGACGTCTCCCTGCCGGTCACGAACGCCATCTGGCGCTATGAGCGGGGGACTGGCCTATGCGGCGCAGGGCCGGGTGAGCGACGCGGAGGAGGAGCAGAAGGCGTTTGTGGCGGCGGAAAAACAGGTCTCTGCCGATGCCGCCTGGGGCCTCAACCCCGCCGGCAGCGTCCTCGCCATCGCGGAGGACATTCTCGGCGCCCGCATCGCGTGGGCGCGTATGGACCAACAGGCCGCCATCGATCTGCTGAAGAAGGCCGTCGCGGCGGAGGACGCGTTGAGCTACGACGAGCCGCCGGACTGGTATCCGGTCCGCGAAACCCTCGGCGGCACGCTCTTGCGGGCCGGCGACGACGCGAGCGCCGAACAGGTCTTCCGCGAGGATCTCACCCGGAACCCGCACAATCCGCGCTCTCTCTTCGGCCTGGCGGAGAGCCTGAAGGATCAGGGCAAAAAAGCGGAGGCAGACAAAGCCCGGCGCGAGTTCGACCGTGCCTGGCGCAAGGCCGATGTCCAACTGACGGTCGAAGACTTATAACCAGGCTAAGTTTTGAAAACCGTTTTTGCTTTTCTTTAAAACCGAACAGGCAGGATAAAGGCAGGGAGGGGTCGAATACCGATCTAGCCGTAACTCACCGCGACGTCGTTTCGGTAATTCAAGAGGACGCGAGAGATGTTATTATGGCAGCATCATCCGGAAGCCCCCAGAAAGATCGAGACCCTTTTGTAGCAGCGGGCACACAGAACGAGGCACTGGAAACGCTCTCCCCGGCAGAAGAAGGGCCGGAGAGCGTCTACGCCCGGAATATGGAGGTGGTCCGCAATGCCGTGATGAAGGCGGCCCGCCTGGTCAATGCGCGCGGCCTGCTGGTCCTGGTCGCGCGTCCGGATCAGGGCGCGCTTGTTGCCCTGGATTGCTCGTACGGCTTTAACGTCAACGACTATTCGACGATCTTCTGGCCCCTCCACGGCGGTATCCTGGCCCGGGTCTTCTCGGAACAGCGGCCTCAAATCCTCTCCGCGCCCTCGACCGATCCCGACGAGTTTTTCATCCTTACCCGGCCCAATATCAAGAATGCGGCGGTGGTCCCACTCTCCTATACCTGGAAAAGTGAAGGCAAGCTGGACCGCATCGAGACGGTGGGGGTCCTTATTGCGGTCGGGAAGCACCGATCCTCCGGGGCGACGGAGGAGTTCACCGAGGAAGACATCGACATCCTGGCCAAAAGCAGCGCCCGAATCTCCTCGCTCCTCTCCTACACCGATCTCTATTCGGTGACCTCGGAGGCGGTCCATCAGTTCCGGCTCTCGATCCAGAGCCTGCGCAGCGGCTTCCTTTCGATCAACGACCAGGGAATCATCTACGAGATGAACCGCGCCGCCGAGCAGATTCTCGGGATGCCCAACGTGCAGGGAGAGCATTACGAGAAGGTCTTCACGGAAAAGCTGGATTTCTTGAAGACACGCGTGAAGCGCATTTTCTCCAGCGGGACCTCCGAATCGTCTGAGATCGAGATCGATATTCCCAACGAGGAAGGGGGAAAGTCCCACAAAAAGTATCGGATCCAGCTTGATCCGGTCTATGCTTATGCCTCGAATACGAGATCGGAAGTCACCGGGGTCGTAATCTTGCTGACGGACGTCCCTTCCGCAAACGAGCAGACTCTGGCCGAAGTCATGGGCACGATGGTCCACGACCTGCGCGCCCCGCTGACGGTGATTATGGGGTATGCGGAAACGGCTCTGGATCTCGACGACAATGAGTTCAACAAAGAGGCGCTGAAAAATACGTACCTGCAGAGCCGGCGGATGAAGCGTATAGCCAGCGACCTCCTGGACATCAGCAGCTTGATTGCGGGCCATTCCCTGACGATCGAGAAGAAGCCCTGCGATGTTCGGGAGATTTTGACCGGGCTGATCGAGGATAATCGGGTCATCAATACGAAACCCCTGGTGCTCTACGACGATCTCGATTATCGGACCGATACAACCGAGATCGTCTCCGATAAAGATCGTATCGCCAGCGTCTGCCAGAATTTCCTGACGAATGCCTGGAAGTACTCCCCGGAGGACCGGGAGAATCATATACGCGTCGTAGTGACGGAGGAGGGCGATTTTCTGCGGATCGCCGTTGCCGATCAGGGCATGGGCATTCCCAGGGATCAGCAGGCACGGATGTTCAAGCCTTATTTCCGGGTCCAATCCCAGGAGCATGCGAAAGTCAAAGGGACAGGGTTGGGCCTCTATCTGTGCCGCAGCCTGGTCGAGGCGCTCGGCGGCACGATCGGCCTGGAAAGCGAATGGAAGCAAGGCTCCACGTTCTTCTTCACTGTCCCGGTTTAGCCTCCCTCACCCCTGCTCCCTTGTGGAGAGGTGGAGCTAGGGTCCTTACTCTCTGGTTCTCCCAATATAAGGTATCGGGCGACTGAAGTCGCAGCAACAAAGGCGCAAAGTCCGCCTACGCGGACTACCGCTGCAAGGTAGAGCCTCTGCCTTCCAGCTTCTTCAGGCTTATAGGCGAAGGCTAGAGTTAGGGTTCCAGTCGCCGAAGGGCGACTTCGTGCCTTTGTTGCTGCGACTTCAGTCGCCCGATAATCTTACCTCGAACAGCCGGGCATTTGGCAGCAGGCGCTTGATCTGCTCAAAGGTTATGGACTGGTTATCCGCGATAACGGGGTCGATCTCTTCAGGATTTGCCTCGTAATAGTGAAAGGCTGCCTGCACCTGGTCCAGCGACAAGCCCAGGTGCTCCGCAGTACGAGCAACATCCATGCCGTATCCCTCAGCGACCTCGATCACCTGCCAGACCTGTAGGCGTCCCTTTACACAGGCATGCCGCTCTCCGTTGAATTCACGAAACTCGATAGAATCAAACATATCGATTCCCTTCCTTTCTACAGAGCGCCCAGGATTTCTAGAAGAGCCTTTACCCGTTCGCAAGCATCCTGCTGTACGATTTGTCGTTCTTCTGACTCGGTCAGTCCTTCAAAATTAACGACATGGATTGGCCCAACATGGTCGGGAGTAGCGAATTTCTCCGCGATCTTGGCCAACGCTTCTTTCACCAATCCATGATTCACATAGGGACCAAATTCCGCTGCCAGCGCCTCCAGGCCGCCCGGATAGTTGTAAATGCAATAGTAGATGTCGTAGGCATCTTTCTCCTTATTACGGCCGCTTAAGGCCATCGCCTTCATAACAAGAAATGGCACGATCGAGGCGACCCGGACGACAGCCTTGTCGATACCTCCGCCAGGCAGAGTGGCCTGGATGGTCACTTCCGTAAATCGCTCAAATGCCAGGTCGCACCCTCGTGCCTTCCGCGGGGCCACATCTTGAACCCGTTGATGCTCGTGTTTCTTGCCTCGTCCTCCGTATTCGCCGGAGAGCAGGTCTACCTCGACGGTATAGTCGCGTCCGTTCATCGATACCAACCGGAAGTAAACGAACCTCTGCTTTTCTGATTTTTGATAGCCGTTTGCCAGCAATAACTGCTCAATGGTTTGGTACCCTTCCTGCCTGAATTTGAGGTGATTCAGCGCCAGATCCACATCCGTCGAGCCGATATGCGGTATGGGATCTTGAGGAAGGAGAAGGCCCGGAACCCAGCCACCGACCACGACAATGTCCTCGCGGTACTCTCCAAGCACGCGGGCGAGTTCCAGCAGAACGGAACGCGCTGCCTCTACGGCCTCGGCTGCATAATCGGTTCGGCGCTTTCCCATGCCGGCTTGAGGAACCTTTCCAGGAGAAATTCGGCCGCTTCTTCGCCGCGACCGGGATAGTTATGCAGGTCGAGGTAGTTCTGAACCGGCGAAACGATCTGCACACCGTCTATATCGCGAGCGGCATAGAAAACGCCTTCGTCATAAGGGTTAAGCAGGCGCACGTTGCCCCCTGCGGAAGCCTCTTTCCAGTTCAGTTGCCGGGCGATCTCCTTCACATCGCCGGCCACATAGGCGTGTACGCGCTGATAGCTGACAAAGGGGGCATAGCGGGCTGCGCCGGAAAAGAAGGTCAGCGCATAGGGAATCCCCGCTTCCTGGCAGGCTTCGGCTAACTCGTCCTCGATCTCACTCCGGCCGTGGCCCGTCCTCTTCAGCGAGTAAAAGTCGTAGCCGGCACTACGCTCATAGCGGTAGTTGTTGGCCCACTCGGCAAGCATCTCTTCCGGCTGCTTCAGACGAAACCCCTGGGAATCCGCCTCTATCCACTCTTTATCTGCAAGCAGGCTTTTCACGTTGGAAACCTGCCCCAGGCTAACGTCTGCCTCGCGTGCCAATGGCTGCGTTTTCCAATAGCGATCGGGATCGGTCAACAGAACGCGCAGCACTCTCTCAGCCTTCGGAGAATACAACGACCGTAGGGTCCTCTTTTCGGCAGCCGTGTTGCCATGCCGTCCCCGCTCAATGAAAACTTCTCCAAAGCTGAGCCGGCAGTTTCCGACTATGTCCACATAGCCAACCCCCTCTTGCTTACAAAGCTCCGCCGTTTGCGGCGAGATATAGGGGGCAATGAGGACGCCATAAGCCTCAGGATAGAACTCGCGGCACCGGTAGAGGGCGTTGATGGCCTCACGAGCCAGACGTGGCTCACCGACACGCTTGACGACGACCAGAAGTTTCTGCTCGCCGGAACGCAGAGACAACTTCGCCGAGAAGTCGTACCAGCACGACTCATTCCGCTCCAGCCATTCGATTTTGAATGCCCGGATGAACGGCAGTTCCTCCAGGCAAGCCCTCAAAGACTGCTCGGCTTTCAGAGACAATCCAGCTATTTCCATTGTAATATATGCTTTCAACGTTCGTTGGAAACTATTATAATAGTGAAACCGGTCTTTGTCAAGACTGGGGAAGTTTATGCCTACTTATGAGCAATAATCGAAGTGTAGGAGGGATTTTTCCACCTCTGGGCGAATGAGTGTAGTGATTATATGACAAATCAACTCACTAAACCCTCTGCCGGGCTGAGAGCCTGTACGGAAACCCACCAGCTTTTTTGCCGGGCCGTGAACGGCCCGTCTAGTGGTCCTTCGGACAACCGCCCTCCGGGCGGAAAGGCTCGGATGCTCACGGAAATTCCGAGTTTGCGTACAGGGTCTAACAAATAGCCATTGGATGGGTCTGACACTGAAAGGGGCAGACGCGTGTTTGAACAAATACAGAATGAGATCGCTCAGTCTTATTACAGGGACAACTTTCCCAATGACGGACAAAGATTTGTCGCATGGTACCTAAGAAACATCCATCTATGCGACATGAATCAGGCGCATTACGATATTACCGACGGAGCTAATGACAAACAGATCGATGCCATTCATATAGATGACGATAGCTCGACGATCTACATTATACAGGGCAAATTTATCGGCGCGCCTACTGTTGACGGTGAACCTCTGCGCGAAGTGCTATCCTCGTGGTCACAATTAAGAGACCTCGTTCAATTACAAGAACACGGAAATCCAAAGCTTCAGTGCCGCCTTTCCGATGTCGCCAATGCATTAGAGGATGAATACGAGGTAGTCTTCGAGTTGATTACTACTTCTTCTCTCAGCCCTGCGGCCCAACAGGATGTCGCTACATTTCAAGAGACACTTGGCAACTCAGAGGATCTCGCCGCTCAGTTGCATGTTGTCGATCAGGAAGAATTAAAGCGTCGTTATGATCTGGCGCTTGAGAGAGAAAATCCGATTATTTCTCATGATATCCAGCTAGAGGCAGATAAGTTCTTGCAACTATCAGTTGCTGGCACTACTGCCATCCTAGCGGCAATTCCATTAAAGGATTGCCTTGGCTTCCCTGGTATAAAGGATGGGACGCTCTTTCAAAAGAACGTGCGGCAATCGCTTGGTCTCAGTAACCCAGTAAATAAGGGTATCCGATCAACAATTTACAGCGACCGAAGCCGAGACTTTTTCTTTTTCCATAATGGGGTCACAGCTATATGCAATCGCATGAAGCTTTCAAATAATGGTCTGCTAGAGATTCGGGGGTTAAGTGTCGTAAATGGCTGCCAATCATTAAACACAATTCTTTCATGCAGCGAGCGCGTCAAACAGATCCCCGATAGTTACATCATGTTTAGGTTTTATGAGATTCCACAACGCGATCGGGCTGAGAAAATAAGTATTTCTACTAACTCACAGAGTGCTGTGAAGCCACGAGATCTTCGCAGCAATGACAAACGTGTCCTAAACCTCAAACGCGCTTTTGAGCAAAAATACCCACAAGGATATCTTAAGTCCCAGCGCGGGCAAGAGGCACCATCAGACAAGGACAAAGCATTCGTTCTCGATCTATCAGACCTTGGCAAGTATCTAGTATCATGGCACTCACAACGACCGAATATTGCTTACAGCGAGACAAAAATCTTCGACAAATACTTCGAGCAGCTATTCAAACGAGACTACCCGCCGGACGATGCTCAGGCACTAAACCTTTGGATGCAGACTATAATGACTAAGTGGATTACCGCTAATCCTCTTTCTCTCAACGAGTCTCTACTTGCTATGAAGGCTTATGCTCCCTATCATCATCTGTACGCAGTCTCAATGTGCTTCGCCATAACAAGTAATTTCCAAGAGATGGTGCCTAGCCCAAGGGTCGCTTATGAGCAGGCGAAGGAACGAAATCATGTGGACCAGATCGTAATGATTTCTGGAACATGTCTCAATACAGCCCTTGAAGCGGCAGCAAACGAGCCACAACCTTCAAATAGGGTGTTCAGCCCTCAGAACTGGATGAAGACAAAAACTTGTCTTGCTTCGATCAATGCGGCTATTCGGCAGTATTTTAATATGTTACCCAGCATGCCTGGTGGAAGAGAACTTGCTAGCAACCTGCGGGAGACACTTACGCTTGGTCGAGAGTATTATGATTACCGATGGGCTGCCGATTAATTCATGGTTACTGCCAGAGTATTCTGAAATGTCAGAGTGCATATTACGAGGACCGGCTTGAGCGGCGTTTCCACTCGTCGAGTTTCATGAGGGCTTCGACGGGGGTGAGGGCGGTGACGTCCAGAGTTTCCAGTTCTTCAAGAATGGGGTGCTTTTCCGCCTCGAAGAGGGTAAGCTGGACTTTCTGCGTGCGGGCTTCGACGCCGTCCGCCGAGCCGACCAGGTCACGAGTGGCGCCCGCGCTGCCGCGCTCCAAACCTTTCAAGACCTCTTTGGCCCGCTCGACCACCTCCACCGGCACGCCCGCCATGCGCGCCACCTGGATGCCGTAGCTGCGGTCGGTGCCGCCCGGAACCAGCTTGCGCAGCCAGACGATATGGTCCCCCTGTTCCTTGACGGCCACGCGATAGTTGCGCACTGTCGGGAAGTGCTTGGCGAGCTCGTTGAGATGGTGGTAGTGCGTGGCGAAGAGGGTCTTGCAGTCTACGCGGGTCAGGAACTCGGCCACCGCCCACGCGATGGAGAGGCCGTCGTAGGTGCTGGTCCCCCGCCCGATCTCGTCCAGGACCACCAGGCTGCGCGGAGTCGCGTTGTTGAGGATGTTAGCCGTCTCGTTCATCTCGACCATGAACGTAGACTGTCCGCTCGCCAGCTCGTCGTGCGCGCCCACCCGCGTGAAGATCCGGTCCACGATGCCGATGGTCGCGCTGTCGGCCGGGACGAAGGAGCCGATCTGCGCCATCAGCACGATCAGCGCGACCTGCCGCAGATAGGAGGACTTGCCGCTCATGTTCGGGCCGGTGATGATATACATGCGGCTCTCCGCATCCAGCCGGCAGTCGTTGGGAATGTACGGCCCGCCGACCCCCAGATGCTCGATGACCGGATGCCGCCCGCCCGCGATGAGAATCGCGTCTTCGTCGTTGACCTCCGGACGGACGTACGCGTTCTTCAGCGCGATCTCCGCAAAACCGGCCAGCACGTCCAATTCAGAGACCGCCCGCGCCACCGCCAGCACATCCGGCGACGCCTCCGCGACCCGCTCCCGCACGCCCAGGAACAGCTCGTACTCCAGCTCGACCGCCTTCTCGTCCGCGCCCAGCACCAGCGCCTCATACTCCTTCAGTTCCGGCGTGATGTAGCGCTCGCCGTTCGCGGTCGTCTGCTTGCGGATGTAGTTGCTCGGGACCTTCGCGAGATTGGACTTCGTGACCTCGATGTAGTAGCCGAAGACCGCGTTATAACCGACCTTGAGCGAGGCGATATTGGTCCGCTCGCGCTCCGTCGCCTCCAGATTGGCGATCCAGATCTTGGCGTCGGCGGAGGCGGTCAGCAGCCGGTCCAGCTCCTCGCTGTAGCCGGCGCGGATCATGCCGCCTTCCCGCAGGCCCGCCGGCGGATCGTCCGTGATGGCCTGCGCGATGCGCTGCGCGATCTCCGGCGGGCAGGCCAGCCGCCGCCGCAGGTCCTGCAGCTTCTCCGCGCGAAGTCCCGTCAGGGCATCCGCGATCTCCGGCAGGCGCAGGAGCGCGTTCTTCAGGGCGACCAGGTCCCGCGCGTTCGCCAGCCCCGCCGCCGCGCGGCTCACCAGCCGCTCCATGTCCCCCATGCCGCGCAGCAGGTCCCGCAGGTCGCCGCGCCGGATCACGTCGTGCGCCAGCTCGTCTACGGCCTCGTGCCGCCGCTGGATGCGTCCCACGTCCAGAAGCGGCTCCTCCAGCCAGCGGCGTAAAAGGCGTCCGCCCATCGGCGTCAGCGTCTCGTCCAGCACGCCTAAGAGCGTGCGGCTGCGCCCGCCCTCACTCATGGAGACGGTCAGCTCCAGATGGCGGCGGGCCGGCGCGTCCAGCACCATGAACTCCCGCGCCGAATAGGTGCTCAGCGTGCGGATATGCGGCAAGGCGTTCACCTGCGTCTCCTGCAGGTAACGCAGCACCAGCGCGCAGGCGTCCAGGCCCGCCGTATACTCCTCACAGCCGAAGCCCCGGAGAGACTGCGTTTGGAAATGCGTCAGCAGCACGTCCCGGCTCGTCGGCCCCCGGAAGCTGTGCCCCTCGCGCGGGCTGAAGGGCGTCACCGTGCCCGAACACGACGCGCGGATCGCTTCGACCAGCTCCTCGTCGCACTCCTCCTGAATCAGGATCTCTGCCGGCTCCAGGCGGCTGATCTCATCCAGGAGCTTCTGCAGGCGGTTGTCGCCCTCGATCTCGGTCGTCAGAAACTCGCCCGTCGAGACATCCACGATCCCCACGCCCGCCACTGGATCGCCCACGACCGCCGCGACGAGGTAGTTGTTGCTCTTGGCGTCGAGCATGTTGTCTTCGAGGATGGTGCCCGGCGTCACGACCCGCGTGACCTTGCGCTTGACCAGCCCCTTGGCGTACTTGGGGTCCTCGACCTGGTCCATCAGCGCCACACGCCGCCCCTTGGCGATCAGGCGGGCGACGTAGCGCTCCGTGGCGTGATGCGGCACGCCGGCCATCGGGATGCGCAGGCCGCCGTCATCGCGCCCGGTCAGGGTGATGTTCAGGTCGCTGGCGATCCGTTCCGCGTCGTCTCCATAGGCCTCGAAGAAGTCGCCGACGCGCATCAGCAGGATAATGCCCGGATGCTGGGCGCGCGTGGAGAAGTACACTTTCAACAGCGGCGTATTGCCCATATAGCCCGGCGGCGTGGACTGCGGAAGCGGCCGTCCGCCCGGCGTGGTCGTGTTCGTTTGGGTCTCAGACATGATACAAAAGTATACAGGTTCTAAAAGGCGGCGTCAAGGGGAATCCAGGCAAAGCTCACAGGTTTATCGCTACCTCACCATGCATCTCGCCGATGTAGAGGACGGCAGAATGGTGGGGACCTAGCTCAAGCAACTTGCGGTCCAATTCGTCCCGATCCCTGGTATGCCACAGGACTTTCCCACACAGAACTTCGAGATACTCGTTCGTTTCCGGATCCTCAATAAGTACCCATTCGGAGGGAAAGCGGGCCTTGATCTCCTGCATCGTCATTACATCGCCTGTCGAGTCCTGATACGTTTTTGTGGTTTCCTGCTTGGACATCGCCTTTGTCTCCATGAACTTGGATGAGAACCTGCCGGCCATTTTGGCCGGGCAATGAATTACCCGTCTGAGGGTCCTTCGGACAACCGTCCTGCGGACGGAAAGGCTAGATGCGCTCAACCTATAGGAAATATTATACTTTAGTTGGCTTCGATTGAGATTCTCGCTCGGCATGTGATTTTTCGTTTTGATCCGCCCGCGAGGGTAGCGACGCAGGAGCGGGGGCGTAGCCGCCTTAAAGACGGGTCGTGAACGACCCGGTTCAGCCCGCTTTGGTGGGCTTCGTATTTCAGCACCGGGTTTTAACCCGGTGGAAATGGTGTGCAGGAATCAGGCCGCCTGCCGCGAACTCTACCGGGCAGAAGCGTGATTTTGCGAGGAGGCAGGCAATGGCGGCGGAGGCGAAGTTTCTGGCGTTCGACTTAGGGGCGGAGAGCGGGCGCGGCGTGGTCGGCGGCTTCGACGGGGAGCGGCTGCGGCTGGAAGACGTCCACCGCTTTCCGAACGGTCCCATCCGGCTGCTAGATACCCTCTATTGGGACGCGCTCCGGCTCTTCTCCGAGATGAAGCGCGCCCTCGGCATGGCCGTCAGCACGCACGGCAAAGACCTCGCCGCCATCGGCGTGGATACCTGGGGCGTCGATTTCGGACTGCTGGGACACGGCGACGTGCTCCTCGGAAACCCGCGCCATTACCGCGATCCCGGCAACGAGGGCATGATGGAGGCTGCGTTCCGGACTGTGCCTCGTGACCGCCTCTTCGATGTGACCGGCATCCAGTTCCTGCAGTTCAACACGCTGTTCCAACTGCTCGCCCTCAAAGAGCGCCGCTCACCACTTCTGGAGAGGGCCGAAACCCTGCTCATGATGCCCGACCTCTTCACCTTCTGGTTCACCGGCCAGAAAGCTACCGAGTTCAGCATCGCCACCACGACCCAGTGCTACGATCCGCGTCAGCGCGCCTGGGCGACCGATCTTCTCCGGCAATTGGACCTGCCGACGCATATCTTCACCGACATCGTCCCGACCGCGACCCCGATCGGCACGCTGCGCCCCGACATCGCCGAAGAAGCCGGATGCGGCCCGATCCCCGTCGTCGCGCCGGCCGAGCACGATACCGGCTCCGCCGTCGTGGCCGTTCCTGCCTCCACGCCGGACTACGCCTACATCAGCAGCGGCACCTGGTCGCTCATGGGCATCGAGTCGCCGGAGCCGCAGATCGACGCGCGCACGCGCTCCGCCAACTTCACCAATGAGGGCGGCGCCTGCGGCACGATCCGGCTCCTCAAAAACATCATGGGCTTGTGGCTCGTACAGGAGTGCCGCCGGGCCTGGGCGCGACAGGGAAATGACTACAGCTACGCCGATCTAACGGAGCGCGCCGCGCAGGCGCCGCCCTTCGCCGCCCTCATCGAGCCGGACGATCCTGCTTTCCTTCTCCCAGCGGACATGCCCGCCGAAATCCGCCGATTCTGCGCCCGCACCCGCCAACCGGAGCCGGACGGCGTCGGTGGAACCGTGCGCTGCTGCCTGGAGAGCCTGACCCTCAAATATCGCTGGGTGTTGGAGCGGCTGGAGGAGATTCGAGGAAAACGGATCGAGACGATCCATATCGTCGGCGGAGGCACACAGAATCATTTACTTTGCCAGCTTACCGCCGACGCTACCGGCCGGGCGGTCGTCGCCGGCCCGGTCGAGGCGACCGCCATCGGCAACGTGCTCATGCAGGCGATGGGGCGCGGACACATCGGCTCCCTGGAGCAGGCGCGCGAGATCGTGCGCGCCTCCTTCGACCTTGTCTCCTACACGCCCAGCCCGGACCGTGCCGCCTGGGACGCCGCCTACGATCATTACCTGCGCATACGTACTCAAATAGGACTCAACGACTGACCAAGACCTCACTCCCTCTTCTTGGGAAGGAGAGGGGGTGAGGGAAATTAAAGCCCGCCAAAGCGGGCTTTGCGTTTCAGTACGGGGTTTTAACCCCGTGTTATCTGGTCGTCCAATCGACGGGGGCGGCAGGAGTCAAAGTCAAGGTATAGGTGTCCCCGCCGGTGCCGAGATTCGGGTCTACGCCGCGCTGGAGTACCAGCGTTATCGCCCCATGTGGCGTGCTGATCAGATGCTGCGCCTGCAGCGGCGTCAGGGTCCGCAGCGTATCCCCGTTGATCGAGAGGATGCAATCACCCGGCCGGATGCCGGACTGCTGCCCCGGCGAAGCGTGATCGACGTGCTCGACGCGCAGACGCACACCATCTGCGCGCACCTGCAGCCCGAACGACGGCTTTTCCGCCGCATCCGGCTCCTGCTTATCCGTCACCTGTTCCAGCCAGAGCTTCCTGCGCGGATAGTCGAGCGTGACCCGATAGTTCTGCAGCAGCCGGTTGCCGACGATACCGTTCTGCCCGTACTTATTGCCATTGCGGACATCCACCTGGACGATGCGCCCGGTAAGGTTCAATGGCCCCAGCGTCAGGTAGGCGGCGCGGATCTTGTCGCTGCGGAACGCCCGCGAGACGCCGAAGTTGGTCACCTCCACGCGCGGCGTATCCGGCTTGAGCAGCCCCGATTCCACCGCCGCCGACTGCGCGACGCTGATATAGCCGCCAAAGCCGGTGTCGAGCAGGAAGCTATAATCGTACTTGGGATGCAGTTGCCCGGCCACCAGCAAGGTGGAATCGGGGCGGGTCAGGTCGCCCGGAATCAGGTCCAGCATAAAGGTGCGCTGCCCGTCCGGCTTGCGCGTGGTGATCGTATAGTTCTGCGGGTTGTAGAAGCGCAGGACGTGCGCCGTGTAGTCGATTTCGGTGACGTAACCGGCCAGAAACGAGATGCCGATGATGCCGTCGAGCTTGCGCTGGAGCGCCTTGCTGAGATGGGAAAGATCCATCACCAGCGCCTCGATGTTGTGCGCGCTGACTTTGCCGTTCCGGTCGCCCATCTCCAGATCGTCGAGAACGACCTCCTCGCCGGTGGTCTCCCCATCCGCCTCTTTGATCCGCGTGGTCGCCAGGAACTGGCCGAGCTGGCTCAACGATCGGTCCAGGACCGGCGCCGTCGCGCCGGTATCGAAGAGGAAGGTCATGCCCTTTTTCGTCGGCGTGTCCGCATGGACCAGGATCTGATGGTCCATATACTCGAAGGGCACTTCGACAATGTCCTGATCGATCTGGTACTGCGTGAAGGCGTGCTGCTGCGCCTTCGCCTTCCCCCCTGTGCTCAATAGTAGGAAGGCGGCCAGCAGGACGATAACCCATCTTCTGCAGAACTCTCTCATCTTGCCTGTTTCCACCTGACCCCCCGTCCCCCTTTCCTAAAAGGAGAAGGAATGAATGAGGGGGTAAGCCCTTTACCGCATCTCCTGCCCGCCCGTGACGTTGATGGCCTGCCCGGTCATGTAGCTCGCCTCGTCGGAGGCGAGGAAGACGACGACATTGCAGACGTCCTCATACGTGCAGCCACGTCCGAGCGGCACCTGGGATTCGTATTTGCGGCGCACCTCCTCGACCGTCAGGCCCTGGGTGCGCGCGTACTGAGCGTAGAGCTGCTCCTGCCAGAGCGTGCCTTCCAGCAGGTTGCCGGGACAGACCGCGTTGACGCGCACGCCGTAGGGAGCCAGGTCGAGGGCGATGCTCTGCGTGAGGCCGATGCCCCCGAACTTGCTGGCCGCATAGGCGCTGTTGCGGAAGCTGCCCTTCTTGCCCGACTTCGAGTTGATCTGAAGGATGACCCCGCGCTTCTGCGCGGCCATCACCTTCGCGGCCTCGCGGGCGCACAGGAAATAGCCGGTCAGATTGACCTCCAGGACGGCCCGCCAATCCGCCGTGGGGAATTCTAGAATATCATACGCTTTGAGAATGCCTGCGTTTGCCACCAGGATATCCAAAGCGCCGAAATTCTCCACCGTCTGCCGGACCATCTCCGCCACCTCGTTTTCATTGGTGACGTCCGTTCGTATCGCCAGGGTTCGGACACCGTGCGCGCCGGCCATAGAATCGGCCACCGCCTGCGCCTTGTCCAGGTGTACGTCGGCAATGGTGACCGCGCGGCAGCCCTCGGCGGCCAACCGCCGCGCGATCGCCTCGCCGATGCCCTGCGCCGCGCCCGTCACGATGGCGACCCGGTCCGCCAGCCGGCTCATGCCACCGCCTCGTTCGCTACGGCCAGGCGCAGCAGCTCTTCCTCCGCCTCCTGCGTCCAGAACTGCCCGTCCTTGAGGCGTTCGTAGACCGTCGGGAATTGCTCCTTCAACTCCGAAAGCGCGGTCAGCGGCAGATGCGGGATCTGCGGAAAGATGAGCGTCTTGCCGGGGAAGCGGCCCTCCTTGACGGCGAGCAGTCCTTCCGCCGCCGCGTCCATGCCGCCGATCGCCGCTAAAGAGGCGTTGGTCGAGAGCTCATCCTTCTCTACGCGCGCCAGCGTCTCGCGCATGTCCGCCAGCGACGAGCCGCTGCTGCCCAGGAAGCGCGAACGGCCGCGCACCACCTTGTTGATGTTCAACTGCGCCATCATGCCGCGCGCCACGCCCGCGAAGATATTAAACCAGCCACCTTCCGCCAGGAAGTCCGCCGCCTGCTCGATGACGCCGGGGACCGGAACGAGCGAGACGATGTCGTCGAAGCCGTGCTTCTCTCCCAGCTTGCGAAGCGTGTGCAGGAATGCCTCCTCGCCGAGTGTGTTGGGATTGAGCGCGATCAGCTCGACTCCACGCTCTGCGGCCTGCCGGGAAAACCGCTCGACCACGCTCGCCAGCCGCGTTGCGTCAATGTCGGTCGCCACGATCCGGCGCGGCGGCTGCCGATTCTGTACGGCGCGCTGGACGTGCATCTGGCCCATCGGGCCGCCCGCGCCGATAAACCAGGCGATCCCGCCCGGCTGCAGGTCGGCGCTGCGGACCTCGCGATAGGCATCCGCCGGCCGGTCGGTGGTCGTGCCGAGATAGTGATGCCAGTTGTAGTGGATGCGACCGATGTCTAAGGAGAGCTTGCGGGGGACCGGCCGGTCGCAGACGAGGTTCAGAATCCCATGATCGGCCAGGGAGGTGGCCGCGCCCTCGATCGTCTCGGGCCGGACGCTGCCCAGAATCAGAATGTCGTCGAAGCCGCGCCCCTCCGTCCGCTCGGCTTTTATAGCCGCCCAGTCCTCGCCTTCGACCGGCTCCAGCGGAAAGCCCCTCTCTCCGGCCTGCGCGGCCAGGGACTCGAAAGCCGCGCCGTGCAGCCGCCACACGAGCGCCCGTTCCGGCTTGCGGTTCGGCGCGAACAGGTCGCGCCAGTCGTAAGACCGGCCTGCCGCCTCGTCACTTCCTATGACCAGCATCCGGCCGCCGTGCCGGATGCCGTCCCGATGCGTCTGCGCGTAGGCGGAGACGACGCACGCCCACGGCTCGACCAGCGCCGCCTCCACGTAGCCCGTGTCAGGCCGGATCGGCAGCAGGTAGCAGCCCTCGTCCCCCTCGATGATGGCCTTCGGGATCACGCTGTACTGCGCCAGACCGCCCCGAATCGCATAGCCGTAGGCCATGCTCTTGCCTTGATAAAACACGTCCGCCTGGATCACGAACCGGTCCCCGACAGCGAACCGGCCTTGCAGATTCTCTCCCACGCCGACGATCGTACAGGCCACCTCATGGCCCAGTGTCACCGGATCTTTGGAGAGGTCCCGCCCGGTCATACGCGGGTGGCCGGGACCAAGCGCGATCACTTTCGTGTCCGAGAAGCAGAGTCCGCAGGCGTCCTGGCGTACCAGCAGCTCGTCCGAGCCGTAGGCAGGCACCTCGACCTCTTCCGGCTCGCCCGCTCGGCCCAGGTTCTCGAACCCGGCTCCATAAAGGTGCCAGCGCCGCATCGTCTTCGGCACCGGTGGCTCCGCCTTCCGATACGCTTCCAAATCCCTATCCGTCATGCTGTTCTCTCCTGACGTACTCCCTCTCGCCTATCCTGCCCACATCCCTTCGCGTTCGATGGCGCGATACGCTGAATGACCTTACCGCTGGCGTTTAGAAAGGATAGACCTGGAGTACCGTCGGCGGTGACCTCCGAAAATGAGGCCCCTTCTTACGTGCGCTGTCCGAGCTGGCGCTGGCGGTAGTGCTCGTCGGGCCGGGTATGGATGCGGGCGACATTCTCAGCCGTCAGGAAGTTCGGGCCGCCCAGCGCGTAGGTCCCTAGCAGAATACGCGCCGTCTTGACGTACATCATCGTGATGGCCTGCACATCCTTCACCGACCGGCCCACGGCGATCAGGCCGTGGTTCTGCATCAAAATCGTCTTCGGCCACTCGCCGTGCTCTTCATGGAACGCTTCCACCCTCCGCTTGAGATGCTTTGCGAGCGGGATTCCGGGATCGGTATACTCGACGAAGCACGGCGCGATGCCGCAGCAGACGATCTCATCCGGAAACAGCCGCCCGGAGATCGCCGCCCTGGCCTGCTTGGAGCAGAGAATCGCGTTGACCGGCGTCGGATGCGTATGCCCTACAAACGCCACGTTCGGCAGGGTGAGCAGATACGCGTGCAGAAACGTCTCTACAGACGGTAGAACGTCCGAGCGGCCCTCGGCCTTGCACTCTAGCAGGACGCGCTTCACTTCCGCATCCGATAAGTCCGGTTCCTCGAAATAGGGCAGCACCCGCGAGAACCGGACCGCGCAGAACCCTTCCGGCGGAATAGTCTCCAGATTCTGCCCACTCGCCTTCACATAGAAAAGATCGTCCTCCACTCTGGCGGAGGTGTTCCCCTCCCCCAGAATCGCCAGGTCTCGCGCCGGATCGCCCAGAAAATGCGATAGCGCCGTCAACTGTTCTAAGATCGCTTCTCGCCCCGCCATACCGTTCCTTTCTCGTTACGATGTCTCGGTGCTATCCATATTCGCGCCTGGCCCCGCATCCCCCTTCCCAAATGCTTCCCAGGCGACTGTCGCGAACAGGGGATTTCTTCTGAATCGGAACAAGCAGGAGAAACGCGCGCGCAGGCCGAACTGATGCCCCGGCTTTCGATCTCCAGGAGAAGACAATATGCGGATCGGATGGAAGGCGCAGGCGCGATGGCTGCGCGGGACGGCGCTGCTCGTCGCGCTGGCCGGCATGGCCGCCGGCGCGCAGAACACACACCACCACGGGAAGGAGGGCACGCGCATCATGGAAGCCGAGATGGTCAAGGTAGCCGGCGATCTGAAGTTTCCGGAAGGCCCGGCCTACGACGGCAAGGGCAACATCTACTGCTCGAACTGCAACGCGGACTACGTCACGAAGGTGACCGCCAGCGGCGAGGAGTCCATCGCCTTCCGCGCCCATCCGAACGGGGACGATCCCTTCACGTTCAAGAAGACGAACGGCATGACCTTCTACCGGGACGGCTCGCTGTTCGCCTGCGACTTCGCGCGCAACGCCATCATCCGCATCTATCCCGACGGCCGGCAGGAGATCTATGCCGGCAGCTTCGAGGGACATCCTTTCGAGCAGCCCAACGACCTGGCGTTCGATCCGCATGGCAATCTCTATTTTACCGCGCCCGGCGGCTCCGGCCGCGCCCATCCGACCGGACCGATCTATCGCGTGGAGCAGGGTAGCCGGAAGGTGACGAAGGTGGCGGAGGGCATGGCGTTTCCGAATGGGCTGGCGTTTACCGCCGATGGGAAGCATCTCTACGTTTGCGAATCGCAATACAACCGGATCGTGCGCTTCCCCGTCCACGCCGATGGCACGCTGGGTACGCTGGAGCCGTTCGCAGACCTTTCGCCGGACGGTCCCGGCGAGCCGGACGGCATGGCGGTGGATGTGAAGGGGAACCTGTGGATCACGCATTACGGGTCGCATACGCTGCTCATCGTGGACCCGCATGGCAAGATCACGCATACCATCCGGTTCCCGCACGAGCAGGACGGCGGGCCGACCAATATCGAGTTTGCAGGTCCTGATCTGCGGACGGTCTACATTACCGACCCGGGGGCGAATGCGCTGTGGAAGCTGCATTCGGATACGCCGGGCCTGCCGCTCTTCTGCGCGCCACCCAATACGGCAGGGACTAGGGATCAGGGACTAGGGACTGGGGTAGGTTGTTCCTAGCCCCTGACCCCTTCTTCCTAATCCTTGCTTTTCCCAGTCCCCAATCCCTAGTCCCCAGCGGGAGAGGGGGAATTATAGTGAACGAGGAGAAATTTTATGTATAAAGCACTCGCTCCGTATGCCATTCACGTGCGAGTCAACAACCTACAGGAATCGATCGAGGCGGCCAGGATCGGCGGCTTTCAGGGCGTTGAGTTCGGGCCGAACGAGATAGCCGACCTCATCGATCAGCGCGGCGTGGAAGCCGTGAAGCAGATTTTCTCCAGTGCAGGGGTCCGCCCGGCAGGATGGGGGCTTCCGGTCGAGTGGCGCACTTCCGAAGAGACGTGGCGCCAGGGGCTGGAGAAACTGCCCCGGCAGGCAAAGGCGGCGGCGGCCATCGGCGGCACGCGCTGCTACACGTGGGTCATGCCCTGCTCCAACGAGCGCGACTTAGAAGAGAACCGCCGCTTCCACATCGAGCGGTTCCGGCCCATCGCGCAGATCCTGGCGGAGAACGGCTGCTCCCTGGGGCTGGAGTTCATCGGCCCCAAGACGCTGCGCGAGAGCCAGAAATACCCGTTCATTTACAAGATGGAGGACATGCTGGCAATGGGCCGCGAGATCGGTCCGAATACGGGCGTGCTGCTCGACTGCTGGCACTGGTACACCTCGCACGGTACGCTCGATGCCATCCGCGCCCTGCGTCCGGAGCAGGTCGTCTACGTCCACGTCAACGACGCGCCCGCCGGCATTTCGGTCGATGCGCAGATCGACAACATGCGCTCCCTGCCCGGCGAGACCGGCGTCATCGACATCACCGGCTTCCTGCAGGCGCTCCAGGCGATCGGTTACGATGGGCCGATCACGCCGGAACCGTTCAAAGACGAGCTGAAAGATCTGCCTTCGGATGAGGACCGCCTGCGCCTGGTCGGCCAGGCGATGGACAAGATCTTCCGGCAGGCGGGTATTACACCTGCTTAGCTAAACCCCTGTTCCCCTCCCTGTGAGCGAACCAGGGAGGGGAACACAACATCTAACACGCTGTTTAGATGACTTGTTCCTGCACGCTCCTAACTCGTTTGGTTATCCGAACTAGCTGGCTATTCGTAAACTTACATGAACACCGAGTGCCTGGAGGATTTCTTGAATCCGTGCAAAGCTAGCGGAAGAATATTCCGTCGCTTCGTATTGCTGTATCTGCTGTTCTTTTAGTCCTAGCCGTTCTGCGAGCTGCTTCTGGCTCAATCTGGCCGCGATACGGGCCTGAATAAGTGCCCTGGGAAGCTCGCTGAAGGAGTCTACAGTGATAACTTTTTGCTTGCCGGAGCGGAGGGCATCATACTCTTCCAACTGCATTCGCAGTTCATCCCGTACGCTGCGGAGCGAATCCTCCTGGGCTTTTCGCAAGATTGGTGACAGATCGTTCGTTTGGGGAGACGCCATCAACTGCGCCAGGGCTTTGTCGAACTTGTCTGCCTGCGCCTTCGTGATTCGATACTGTCGTTCATTCTGTATCATGGTAGCCTCCGTAAATCGAGTGCGATGATGCCTTTTGGCTCCCCAGTATCTTTATCCGCCTGGAAGAACTCAAGGAAAACTCTACCGCTGATACCTTCCGGCAGTTCTGCCGGAAAGAATTCACCATAGTATTTTGCCTTTTGTGCCGCGCGTGCATTGCTGAAATCCAGCAACACCGGATCAAGAAGCTGAGGATCGACGCCTGCTACACTCCAGCAGCCGTCGAAATCTCCGGGGAACATTTTGCTGGTAACAAAGCTGCCATCTATATATGCCGTCTGGCAGTGTGCCGCCCGCAGAGTATCAAGCGCCCGCTTCAGCCCTTCCATCAAGCGGGTGCGATGGGGATTAGAAGCAAAGCGCTGATGGAATTCACCCCATTCTGCCCGGTGAATACCTGGAGGCAGGCGACCATTTGCGTCGAATGGCGGTATCATTGTTAGCTTTTCATGTTCTCCTCCGATGATGGTAACACGAGCCGGGTTTCATCAACACAATTATATCCTTGTGTTGTCTCTCTGTCAAGAGATGTTATTGACTTTGGTGATGTTTGGTGGCTGCGATCCAACCTTCTAAACGGCTGCGTATCACTCATGTCTCTTCTTGATTGCGTCCAGCCAATCCAGGGTTGGTAATGATCCACAAATACCAGTGAGCAGGAAAAGCAGGAGTTAGAGATGCTGGCGGACGGCTTCGTAGAGGAGAATACCGGCGGCGACGGTGACGTTGAGGGAGGAAGCGCCGTGCGGCGCCATGGGCAGGGCGACAAATTCGGAGGCTTCGGCACGGACGGCGGGCGAGATGCCCGCTGTTTCGTTGCCGACCACGATCACTAGCGGGCGGCGGTCCAACGCGCTGGAATAGGCCAGAGCCGGCGCGTGGGCCGAGCTTGCCACCACGGTAACCCCGCGCTCGCGCAGCCGGCGGAGGGTCGCGGCAAGGTCGGGGCAGAGGCAGAGCGGCAGGCGCAGGATCGAGCCGGTCGTAGAGCGCACCGCTGCCCGCGAGAACGGCTCAGCAGAGTTGGTCGAGAGCAGGAGGGCCGCGCAGCCCGCGGCTTCCGCCGTGCGGATCAGGACGCCGACGTTGCGCGGGTCCTGGATCTCCTCGCCGGCCAGCATCAGCGCCTCTCCCTGCGCGGGCAGCCCCTCTTCGGCAAGCGCCCGCTGTCTCACCACCGCTGCCGCCATCACCGCCGTCTCGTAGCCCGTGCCCACCAGTTTGTTGAGCAGGCCGCTCCCTACCACATAGAGCGGCACGCTGCGAGCGGCACATTCCGGCGCCAGCGCCGCCGTTTCCGCCGGCAGGGCGAAGACGCTCACTACCTCCGAAGGCGAGCGCAGGGCCTGATGCACCAGATTGCTGGTCTCCACCAGATAGCAGCCGGTCCGCTGGCGCTCGGCGGGGCGGGTCAGCGCCAGGGCGTCGCAAAAGGCCGGATGCTTGATACCGCTAATTTGATCCATAGTTGGCGTTAGGTGCCCCACATTCGATTCTTTTTCCTGCCTCCTGACAGAAACCGAGCGGCGAAGCACGTGACGTAAACAAAACGGCCTCTGCGGGCGACATTGACCGCAGAGGCCGGCGTGCGCGGATGGCAGGGAAGTGGTTGCGTGCTGACCGTGCTGAAGAGAGGATCGTCGTTAGCGGGCTGATCGCTTGCGATATAGCAGTCCCAGAGGCGTCAGGCCTGCCACCAACAGGTAAGCCGCGTTGCTTTCTGGTACGCCAGGCACGCCGGTCTTGCCGATATTGTCCACCGGCGTGCCATTGCCGGTCCCACCGGCAACGTACTTGGTGGCCTCTGCCGCAAAGTCGCCCCGGTGCATCAGCGTGTCCGCAGAGACAGCGGAAAACTGGCCCAGCGAGACCGGACCGGGCCCGACCTGGGTGCTGCCGCTGTAGGTCCACGTCAGGTTCAGGATGCGGGGATTGTCATGGGGAGTGACCCGTGAAGGGGTCACTCCCACGTTGGCGCTGGAGAAGATCCAATCCGCGGGTTGATCGTTACTGCCGGGAACGAATCCGTTGAAGTCGTAGATGGTGAAATAGTTGCCATTCTGGACGACCTCATCGTTGGTCAGATCCGCTTGATAGGTGTACAGGAACTGTCCCTTGGATAGGCTGGCTACCGTTGACAGTTCCGGAATGATATCGGCGCGTGCCGTGCCGGCGCTGCCGGCCAGCAGCCCCAGGCTGAGTAGGAAAGCGACCCTTCCTATCTTCCTGATACAGGGGTCAAACACAGACATGTTCTCCTTTCCATAGAACATCGAACCAAACAGCGCCACGGCCATAGCCGTTCGCAAAGGCATCCGGGCAGAGCCTTCCGTCGGCTAGAGGCGACGTAGCCTGATAGCGCATTGCATGGGAAGGAAGAGAGGGTTTCAGGGTGCGGCCTCCCGGTAAGGGCTGCCGCAGGCGGCTACAGCGTGGATAAGTGCGGGGGATTACCTCCGCGTCGTGGTCAGCGTCCCAAGACTCTCCTTTCGTATCCGCGAGCTAAAGAACAGTTCCTGCCTTGTAGAGGCAGGCAGATACGGGAAGCAGAGATACCAGCGGGAGTGGCGGCTTGACGGCGCGCTCGTCACAGCGGAAACGGGGCTGAGCAGATCCAAGTGGCGGCCAGGCCGCTTGAGGTACTGCCACTATACCAAAAACAGGATTCGGCTGTCAAGCTCAAAGGGAAATTGCCTGTCCTTTTAACCGGGAGGCCACTGCATAAACCGGCCGCCGAGGACGTGAAAATGGACGTGGTAGACCGTCTGGCCGCCGTTGTCCCGACAGTTGACGACGACCCGAAAGCCCTCCTCTTCCAGCCCCAGATCGCGCGCCACCTGCTGCACGACCTGCAGCGCGCGGCCCATCAGGCTAGGATCCTGCATATCCATCAGAGTGGGATAGTGGGCGCGGGGGATGAGCAGGACATGGACGGGCGCCTGCGGATTGAGGTCGCGAAACGCCACGAACTCTTCGTCCTCATAGACCGGCTGGACCGGGATCTGGCCGGAACCGATCTTGCAGAACACGCAATCCTCGGGCATGAGCGTACTCCTGAACCGGGTCTTGAGAACACCCGGCAACAAGTACAAGCGTCCTTGCGGACGCAATCCCATTGCAGTACAGTTTCCGTCCGCAGGACGGTCGTTTTTTCCTGCCGGGGATTTTCAATCCCCGGAGAAATGGGTGTTGAAAACACCCGGCCTTCTTAGCGGCTTAGCAGCACGGCCAGGGCCAGGAGCGAAAGGATGGCGAAGCCGAGCCAGCCCTGCCGGAGCTGCGCCATGCTGCGAATGCGGCCGGACCAGGCATACAGCGAGAAGAGGGCCGCCGGCAGCAAGAAGACCAGTAACGCGTGCGGCAGGAAGCCTTGCACGCATAAGAAGCCGGCGCCAATGAGTCCGCCCACCGTGCAGGCGATTCCAAGCCATCCGATCCCGTTCGGCGCGGCGACGTAGGCGAGCCGGCGGTCCCGCTCCTTAAGCAGCGTGCGCGCTCGAATAGCGGAGCCGAGATGCAGGCTGACCAGGACGGCGTAGGCCAGGAAGGGGACGGCTCGCGGCCCCCAGAGCGCGCCACATTCCAGCCGCAGGATCGGGTTGAGCACGCCGCTGAGCAGGAGGATCGCCCACCACCAGCGCTTCACGCGCCAGGGCGGCGCCGAATAGGCGATCTGCCCAACGGTCATCAGGGCGAAAAGCAGCCCCAGGTGGGGAGAGAGACACGCAGCAGCCAGGCAGATCAGGACGGGCAACAGGAACAGGAGGGCCTGCACGCGCCGCCCCACCAGGATGCCGCTCTCCTGCTGGAGGTCGGTGGACTCGTTGAGAGCATAGAGGACCGCCCAGAGCGCCGTCGCCAGCGCCATCGTTAGCAGAACGGGACGGGTTTCCAGCCGCCCGCCGGCCAGATAGACGCCCAGGGCGATCAGCAGTGGCGTCTTGGCCAGGACGGGCCGCCGGTGCGCGGGAAGCAGCGCGAGCCAGGAGATCACGCCCGTCCGATCGGAAATCTCCTGGGACCGCACAGAAGGATAGGTTGCCATCTTGGTACGAGAATACCCCAGGGACGGCATTGCTGTGAATGTTACGGGCGAAATTTAATGGAAGAGGCCGGAGGCGGTAGATGAGGAGCGTTCTTGGCGCACTCGGCGCAGATATAATCCAGCACGCCCAGCAGTTCCGCCAGATCGCTTATGGCGAGCAGGTCCGTCTCGAAAACCTCCGTTAAGGGCAGCATGAACGCCACGAACGAAACAGGAGGAGAGGAAGCAGGCCAAATAGCAGAACGACGCACCGCCGGAGGCGTGTGCGTCGGAGAAGGGGGCGCGGCGACAGGGCCGGGCAAGCGGCAAGGCAGAAGAAGGAGGCGGCCGGCATCGGCGGCCCTGGATTTCGGATCAGACTAAGGATTGGAGGACTGGTCTACGGAGGAGGTCTCTCCCTCCACCGAGTCGCTGGAGCCGCCCAGCCGCTTCATCCGCCGCTCCCAGCGCTTCTGGATGACGTTTTTGACTTCCCGGCCCATCAGGATGATGCGCCCGCTGTGGCCGTGGGTGGGCGAGCCGGTGATGAAGTGATAGATCACCTCGTCGTCGCCGATCTCGCGCTGGATGAAGCTGATGTTCTCCGAGGCCCGATGGCCCCACCAGCCGTAGAAGACCGAGTCCACGTCGAAGAGCGTGCTGACCGGCTTGATGACTTCATAGCGGGCCACCACCTCCGACTCGGTCGAGAGGAACATGCCCCGGCCTACCAGGCCGAACTTGCGGCTGACGCGGGTAATGTCCTTTTCCAGGATCGACAGGTCCTCGGCCAGCCCATTCTGGTTGTTCACACCGTTGAGCCAGCGTTCTCCATAGCGTGCGATAAGCAAGGCTTTGATGTCTTCCAGCATAGTTGTCCGTCCTGCCGGGGAGCCGCCCTGTCGGGCCGGTCTGGGTCGTCAAGAGAGAAAATGCAGGCGAAGCGCGCTTGCGCCGTCTATTGCTCTCCGCGATGGCTCCGCGGCGTGCCTCCTTCTAGTTTGCGGGAGCGAAGGGCCGCTTCTAGTCCGGGTCCTCCCGCTACGGGACCCAGTCGGCGATGAAGATATTGGTCTCGTGCGCCGCCTTGCCGTTGCGGTTCGAGGCCCAGACAAACTGCTTGCCATCCGGGCTGAAGCAGGGAAAGCCGTCGAACTGGCCGCCGTAGGTGATGCGCTCCAGTCCCGTGCCGTCCAGGTTGATCTTATAGATTTCGAACTTGCGCCGCTGGGGATCGTCCCGGTTCGAGGCGAACACCAGCGCTTTGCCGTCGGGCGTCCAGCTCGGCGCGAAATTGGCGATGTTGGCCGCCCGATCGTCGGTAAGCTGCCGGACGTGCGAGCCGTCGGCATCCATTACATAGAGATCCAGCGTCGTCGGCCGGATCAGATGCGCTTTCAACAAAGCCTTATAGTCGGCGATCTCGGCGGGCGTCTGCGGATGATAGGCTCGAAAGCAGATCATCTTCCCGTCGGGCGACCACCACGGACCGCCATCGTATCCGAGCGTATGGGTCAGTTGGCGGGCATGCCGCCCGTCGATGTCCATGACCCAGATGTCCAGATCCCCGCCCCGATCACTGGTGAAAACGATGCGCTTCCCGTCGCGTGACACCACCGACTCCGCGTTGTAGCCGGGCGCCTCGCCCGGCCGGAGGTGGCGCGGATACAGCGGGCGCAGATCGCTGCCGTCCGGACGGACGGTATAGATGCGGTACGTCGGATAGACGGGCCAGACGTAGCCGCGCGAATAGTCGGGTCTCGGCGGGCAGTCCGGGCTGGAAGCGTGGGTGGACGAGAAAAGAATGCGCTCGTCGCCGGGCATCCACCATCCGCACGTCGTGCGTCCGGTTCCCGTACTGATCCGCCGCAGGCCGGCGCCATCGCTATGGATTATGAACTGCTGGTCGCAAGAATAACCGTCGCGAATCCCCTGAAAGGTCAGGCGCGTGCCATCGTTGCTGAAATAAGCTTCGGCATTCTCGCCCCCGAACGTTAGCTGCCGAACATTCGCCAGATGGACCTCGCGCGCCTCGTGCAGGGACGGCAGCTGCGCGGGATGAACTCCCAGCGCCGCCCGGTGCGCGATCAGGACGCCGAGCAGCGCGAGGGTCCCGGCGACGAGCCGGCTCCAAGAACGTATACGCATAGAAGGTTCTGCCGTTTGCCGTGAAATCGGCGCATCCTCCTGGCGGGCAGCTTACTTTGGAAAGACCTCATCTCCCGTCTCACCACGGCCCTAGCGGCCCTGCCCCTCCTTGCGAAGCAGAGGGGGAGAGACCGGAAAGTGAGCAGCGAGAGCGTTTCGTCGTGGAAAGCGTGCGAGGCGCCGGAGCGCCCAACCGGAGCGGCAGGGCTGCGGAAAGCGTATGGGTCGAGGCGGCAGGGCCGTCGATGCGCGAAAAAGGGAGATCGTGCCCGGGGCGACGCTGCTCCGGCGAGGGAGGTTACAAGGCCGTATGTCACATTAAATCTGTTTTCCGTGTTAGGAAAGAATATCACAATATTGACAAAAACGCAAGGGGGCGAGCGTCGAAATCCCCCTGCGGCTGTCCATCTAAAGATAACGCCGGCCCGTCTCGCGCGTCTGAAAGAAGGCGTATCTCGTTTCGGCGCCTTCCTTACCTGCAAAAACAGTGTAAAAATTTGCGGGTTAATACGCTGGATCGGAAACATGCCGTTAGCCGTATTCCGTATGGAGAGTCAGAACCTTTACCACAACCATTCTGACGGCCAGGCACGCTTTCGTTCCGATCATCGGTAAGCGAACTCAGGTGTAAGGACGTCTTGACTATCTAGGCAGTGAGGAGAACAACCAACATGAAGTTAACGCGATGGCAGAAGCGCATGGCCCGCGCGGCCGTTATTCCTGCCGCCTTCGTGATCGGCGCGGTGGCGGCGGTGGGACTGCGAGGCAATGCCGGGCAGTCGCTGACGACCGAGCCGCCGGTGCAGCCGACCGCGCAGGTACTGGGAACGCAGGAGACTTTCGAGCAGGTGGCGACAAAGCTGCAGCCGGTGGTGGTCTCCATCACCAGCCGGGTGCCCGTGCGCAACACCAGCATGCAGATGCCCGACATGGGCGGCCAGGACCCGTTCCTGTATTTCTTCCGGAATATGCCGGGCGGAGGACAGCGGCAGTTCCGCCAGCAGCCGGATCAGCCTCAGTTTCCGCAGTATTCCCGCGCCGGTGGCTCCGGGGTCATCGTCAGCTCGGACGGCTGGATCCTGACCAACGACCACGTGGTCAACGGCGCCGACCGGGTGACCGTCACGCTGCATGATGGGCGGGAATACGTCGGCAAAGTGCGGCCCGACTACCGCAGCGACCTGGCGCTGATCAAGATCGACGCTCACAACCTGCCCACCGCACAGTTCGCCAACTCCGACCAGGCCCGCGTCGGCCAGTGGGCCATCGCCTTCGGCAGCCCGTTTGGCCTGAACGACACGATGACCGTAGGCATCATCTCGTCGCTGAACCGCTCGGAGCAGATCACGGAAGAAGGCCAGGGCCGCTACTATCCCAGCCTGCTCCAGACCGATGCGCCGATCAATCCGGGTAACTCCGGCGGCCCGCTGGTAGACATCTACGGGCGCGTTCTCGGCATCGACGTGGCGATCGAGTCGCCCAGCGGCGCCAACGCGGGCATCGGCTTTGCGATCCCGGCCAATACCGCCCGCTACATCATGGAGCAGTTGATGACCCGTGGGTCGGTCACGCGCGGCTTCCTGGGCCTGGCGCCCAAGAGCCTGACCTACGCGGACCAGCAGCGCTACGGCGTCAAAGAGGGCGCGCTCGTCGAAAGCCTGCAGGACGGCACCCCGGCGGCCAAAGCCGGGTTCCAGCCTGGCGACGTGATCGTGCGCTTTAACGGCCAGCCCGTCAAGGATGAGGTCGATCTGCGCGAGAAAGTGGCCCGCACCGCGCCCGGCGCCGACGTGCCCGTCGTGATCCGGCGTGGCGGCTCCGAGCAGACTCTGCACGTGACCCTCGGCTCCGCTCCGGACCTGCAGGCCGCGCAGAACACAACGCCTTCGGGCCAGGGCGCGGACAACACGCCGAGCAACCCGAGCGTTCGGGCCGGCAAGCTCGGCATCTCCGCCGCCAACGCCAGCGACCCGACCATCCGCCAGCAGTTTAGCCTGAAAAGCAACGTGACGCAGGGCGCGGTGGTCACCGACGTGGTCCCCGGCAGCCCGGCGGCGGAGGCCGGTATCTCGCCGGGTGATGTCATAACGCGGCTGAACGATCGGCCTGTCACCAGCGCCAATCAGTTGTCTGAGATTGCGCGCGGCCTGTCCAGCGGGACGTCCGTCCCGGTGGTCGTGCGGCATGGAGACCAGACTCTCCTGGTGCAGTTGAATCTGGACTGACGCCACTGGTCAGCGGGCAGGCGCCGGCGCCTGCCCGCGTTGGAGAGATTTTACAGAGATCGAGTCGTACAGAAAGATCGAGGAAAGGCAATGACTCAGATGGGTTCCGGCGCCCCTCAGGAGAAACGCATTCGGGTTCCGGAGTGGGTATATTACTTCTCGGACGAGCAGTTCGTCCTCTGGTGCAAGCAGCATAAGCTGCAGGTCTGCGGCGCAATGCGTCCGTTCCCGGAAGAGGAGCGGGCCGCGATCTTCCGTTATATGGTTCGGCAGCAGCTAGTCAACTAGCGCCGATAGAAATAACAGTCCTGGACCTCGCCCTTACCCCCTCTCCCTCGTAAGGAGAGGGGAATTTGTTTTTCAGCGCGGCGGTTCCGTGCCTGGCTCAGGGAGGTTAGCGAGGTTGGAGAGCATGGAAGGCGATAAGCGCTCGGTGGCCGGCACGGCCTGCGTCATGTCCAGCAGCTTGATGAGACGGATCGCCATGTAGGGGACCAGAATCATATCGCCGTTATCTTTGATCATCTGTACCCAACCGTCAGCGATACGCAGGATCGTTCCGGTATCGCTGCGATCTTCGGGGCCGGAGAGTACCGTGACGTGTTGACCTTGGAAAGTATCTAGCCAGGAATGTTCCATGGGGCGGACCTTTCTTCGATGGGCATGGGCTCCGTTCGTGTTACGCGCATCTCTATTATGGGTCGATACGATAGTTGTCTGCCGTTTTCCTGTCTGCTCGCATTCGACAGACGCTTGGATGTGAGGGAAAGTTCCTTTTTGTTCGCCCGTATTCCTGCCTCGGGGTCTGCCCTACGGCTTTTTGCCTCTTTGCCGGTCGCGCCGATCTCCCCATTGTGGGGGCCGCAGCCTCTGGCGCGGGGAGCGGTCCCTGACTTTCGGGAACCTCGCTCGCCTGCCGTCCGTCCTCCCCTTCAGAACGGTAGCGTTTTTTACCCCGATCGGGGACTGGAGGCGGCTATGCCCAATACGATCTATGCCACGTTTACCACCGAGAACGACGCAGAGCGGGCGGCCGGCGCCCTGCTCGATAGCGGCGTTGCGGTGCAGGATATCAGTTTTATCCTGCCGGAAGGTCCCGTGCCCGTGCGCGGCGAATTGACTGCAGAGCGAAGCGCGGCGGCAGAGGCCCACGTCGCCGGCGCCGGCGCGCCCGCTCAGGCGCCGCCCGCGGGGACGCCTGCGGATATTCCAACGCCCGACGTTCCGGAGATAACGGCTCCGATGCGGATGAACAAACAGGCTGGAATGGACGGCCATCCTATCTTCGAACGGGATGGGATGCAGGTGACGCCTGGCTTCACCTTCGATACGGTGACCGACGTGATTCCGGACCCGGAACAGGGAGCGATGCGAGTCGAGACCCCGGCGGCGCAAGTCATCACGCCGCCCGCCGCTACGCCGGCCGTGCCTTCCAACACGCCGCTGGACGTGATGGATCACGAGCCGCGCCCGCATATCGTGGACCAGAACCGGGTCGAGCCGGTGGCGGCCAGCGGCCTCAGCACCACCACGGGCGGCGATGCCGCCAAGGGCGCGCTGGAAGGCGGCGGCATCGGGCTGGGCTTAGGCGCCCTGCTGGGCCTGGCGGCCGTCGCCATTCCGGGTATCGGCCTGGTCGCCGGCGCGGGCGCGCTGGTGGCGGGGCTGGCGGCGGCGACCGGCGCGGCCGGTATGGTGGCCGGCGGGATGTACGGTTATCTGCACGAGATGGGATTGCCTTCGGAGGCGGCGCGCCGGTTGAGCGCCAGTCTGGACGCCGGCGGGCCGGTGCTCAGCGTCAATGTCACCGGCGCGGTCCCTTCCGGGGAGATCATCCGCCTGCTCCACAAGTACGGCGCCACCTCGGCGGAGGTGTTCTAATCGGGACTAGGGACTGGGGAAAAGCCGGTATCGAAGGCGTACACCTTTGCATGCAGGTTTTCCAAGTCCCCAGGCGCGAAGCGCCGAAGTCCCCAGTCCCTAGTCCCCAATGAGAGGATATTGCCATGAGCCGACTCTGGAGAGCGGCCCTGCTGGCTGGCGTCGCCTTCGCCGTGCCTGCGGCCATCAACCGAGCCATCGCCCGGCAGAAGGGAAAGCTGCTCAAAGCCTTGCCGGGCGAAAGTGGCATCTACCCGTGGCCGATGGGCGACATCTATTACGAGGTCCGGGGCGAAGGGCCGCCGCTCGTGCTGGTGCATGGCATCGGGGCGGGCAACTCCTCCTACGAATGGCGGCATAACCTCGATCCGCTCTCCGACCATTTCCGCGTCTTTGTCCTGGACCTGCCGGGCTTCGGCAAGTCCGCGCGGCCCAACATCAATTACACGGACGATCTCATGATCCTGGCGCTGACGGACTTCCTTCGCGATGTGGTCCGTCAGCCCGCCGCGCTCCTCGCCAGCTCCTTGAGTGGCGCCTACGCCGTCAAGCTGGCCGCCGCCCATCCGGAAGAGATCGAGAAGCTGGTCCTCGTCTGCCCAACAGGTCTTCGGCAACTGCGGCTGCGGACCCCGGTCTGGAGCCAGATGGTGTACGGCACCTTCAGTCTCCCGGTGCTCGGCCTCAGCCTCTACAATGCGATGCTCTCCTACAACCGCATGGACGAATATCTGCGCCGCAACCTCTACGCCGATCCCACGCTCGTCACCCCGGCCCTGGTGGAGCACTTCTACGTCTCCGCACACCAGCCGGGCGCTCAGTACGCCTTTCGCTCTTTCCTCGCCGACCTGCTGAACTGCGATATCACGCCGGACTATCCGAAGATCACGCAGCCGATCTTGATCGCATGGGGAGCCAGGGCGCACATGACCCCCGTGGAGAACGCAAAACGATTCCTGGAGATGAACGCTAACGCCCGGCTGCGCGTTTTCGAGAACAGTGGACTGCTGCCCCACGACGAGGAAGCGGAGATATTCAACGCGGAAACACTCGCCTTCCTGACCGGCCAGGAGAGGGCGCAACTGCCGGAAGCGATAGGACCGATCCATCCTATCGAAGCGCAAAGTCCGTAACCTGCCCTACGAAACCGGCATAAATAGAAGGAAGCGACCGGAACAGACCCGCACGTTTTTAGGCCGCATCCAGGGGACGGAAGAAGGAAACCGGCACTGGCGTCCGATCGTCCCAGCGATCACGCGCCTGTGCGTCGAGCAACATGGCGAAATCCCTGCCGATGCCCTCGCGTGTTTCCGGAAAACGCGCGGCATTATCCACAGCGCGGTAGCCGTCTTGACCCACGCCTTTACGCGTGCATAAGGTAACACGATCGTTGGATAAGCTCGCCGCGCTGGCTGCCGTGTAAGCCGCGGCAGAAGCCGTCGTGGCACAGGCGGCCGCCAGCGCGGGTTTGAAGGATGAATTGTCTGCCTTAAGTTTCACTTGCCACGCTGCCGCACCCAGGCTGGCGGCTTCAGCCGAGGAGCCTCCGGCTTGTCCGGCGAACGCTTCCGCAATCGTGATCGCTCGTTCTAACGTCTCCACTGCCGAAGCGGGGGCTTTCGGCCAGACCGCCCGGAAATGGCGTTGCGCGCGCCGGGCACAGCGGGCCGCAAAGGCGACGCAGGCCCACAGCCGCAGATCGGCCAATTGCTCTTCGTGAATGTCGGTGTAGCGGAGGAATCGATCTCCCTGCTTGATGTTCTCCCACCCTACATTCAGCCGATTCATAGCCTCTCCCAATCGGGCCTGCGTACGGGCGCCCAGCGATAGATCCAGCGACCCCCGAAATGTCCCCTTCTTGCTCTTCTGCCCGGTGGCTACGAGAACGAAGTCCTCCCCGCCATAGAAATAGGAAGCATTGTCCGGCCAGCGCCACTCCGGCAATCCGGTCGGGGAATAGTGACTCGCCAAGGTCGCAAGGATCGAAGGCCTGGCCGAAGCGTCCGCGGTAAAACCGCCTTGCCGGTAAGTTTCCAGTAGCGTCATCTGCACCGCAAATTCAGACAGGGTTGCATTCTGGAAGACCCAATCTTTAGCTTGCGTGCTCCAATCCACATCCCCGAAATAGACCGGAGGGTCTGTCTGATCCATATCCTGCACCAGAATGCCCCATTGGCAGCACCACTGGTTCTCCCCATGAAAGATCAGGATATCGTCTTGAATTTCAAGCTCCTCCGGCAGAATCATCTGGTTGCAGGTGATGGGCTTTTCGAGTTGATAGGGCTGACAGGGCAGGAGATACCATTCCCGTAAGGACCCAGGGAGAGCGCGGCCCAGCCGGACCTCGGCCTGCGTTAACGCTCGCTCTGTGATCCGGCTCTTTCGGGCGGTAGGCAGGCCCCAGGCATGCATATACGCCTCCAGCCATTGCCAGCGCTGGGCGCGATCTGCCAATTTTTCCGCGAAGTGGACAAAATCCATTCCCGTGTCTCCTTTCCACGCTTGCAAGCGGATTCCGTTTTTCGTGCGGCGTAGTATCTGACGCAGCGCGACGGCTGACACAATCACGACACCTCAGATCGACGGGTCACACTTTTCATCCAAGGCACCCAGGCGGCGCAGCTCGGGCCAGATCAACGCCGTCAGCACGACCACCAGGATCGTCCCGACGCCCCCGGCCACCACAGAGATGACGGGGCCGAGCCACTGCGCCACCAGCCCGGACTCGAATCCTCCCAGCTCATTGGACGTTCCGACAAAGATATTGTTGATCGCGGAAACACGCCCTCGAAGCTCATCCGGCGTGCGGACCAGCAGCAATGTGCTGCGGACGACGACGCTGATATTGTCGAAGGCGCCCATCAGGCAGAGCATCGCCAGCGAGAGCGGGAAGGAGCGGGAGAATCCGAAGACGATGGTGGCGGCGCCGAAGCCGGCGACGGCCCCTATAAGGGTTCTTCCCGCGCGGCGGAGAGGCGGGCGGTGCGCCAGGATCAGCGCCGTGACGACCGCTCCCACCGAGGGCGCGGTCCGCGTCCAGCCCAGCCCCACCGGGCCGACGTGCAGGATGTCTTTGGCGTAGATGGGCAGCAGTGTCGTCGCGCCGCCCAGCAGCACGGCGAACATGTCCAGCGTGATGGCGGCCAGGATCAACTGGGAGCTGCGCAGGAAGCGGATCCCGGCCGCCAGCGACTCCAGGGTGTTCTCTTCGGTCCCGCGCGCCGTCTGCTGTCCCCGCATGAGCGCGATCAGAACGATGAAGGCGATCCCCATGAAGGCATTGAGCAGGTAGTTCCAGGTCGTCCAGCGGAACAGGGCGATCAATCCCCCACCCAGCGCCGGACCAAGCGCCGCCGCCAACTGCCAGGTGTTGCTGCTCCAGGTCGCCGCGTTCGAGAAGATCGCGGGCGGCACGGTCTGAGGAAGCAGGGTTGAGCTGGCCGGGCCGTTAAAGGCGTTGGCGATCCCCATCCCCAGCAGGCAGGCGTAGACCCACGCCGGAGGCCCGTGCAGATAGGCCAGCGCCGCGAGGCCCAGCGAGCAGACCACCATTGCCGTCCGCGTCGCCAGCACCAGCCGCTTGCGGTCCAGGCGGTCCGCCAGATGGCCGGCGTAGAGGGCCAGGAGAATGACGGGCATCACCTCCACCAGCCCGACCAGTCCCAGCGCCAGGGCGGAATGGGTCTGCTCATAGAGCTGCCACCCGACGGCCACGTCCACCATCTGCCCGCCTAAGGTCGTCAGGAACCTGCCGGTCACCAGCAGCCGGAAATCGTTGTAGCGCAGCGCGGCGTATGGATCGTGCGTTTGTGGAGGGCCTTCGCTTGCTGCCCGCATAAAACTCCTTCTAGCCCTCACTCCCTAACCCCCTCTCCTCCCAAGGAGAGGGGGAATCTAAGGAAGGCGTTAATCGGCGGCTTCAGGCTCCATCGTCGGGGCGACTTCTTCCTGAGGCGGCATACCCGACGGCATAATCGGAAACGGTTCCGGCAGGCGGCTCTCGCGCGGCAGCCAGCGGGTGGCGATCAGGGAGACGGCGGCGATGGTCACGCCCACCCAGAATGGCAATTGATAATTGTGATAGTGCTGCCACAGCCAGGCCCCACCGATAGGCACCGTCACGGCGGCGATATGGTTCATAGTCGTGCCCATCGCCAGGCAGGGCGTCATCTCGTTGGGCCGGACGATGCGATGCAGGTAGGTTGTGAACCCGACGCCGAAGCTGAAGAGGACGTTGTCGATGAGAAAGAGCGTGTAGAGCGCGCCCTTGTTCTCGAACGTAGCGTAGCCGAGAAAGACGACGATCAGGCCGATGCTGTAGAAGGTCAGCGGTCCGCGCTCCCCGCGCCGGTCGACGAGCCGGCCGATATAGGGCGCCGTAATAGAGATGAGAATCGCGTTGACGAACTGCAGCACGAGCATGTGCGCGACCGGCACGCGATAGACCAGGATGAGGGCGAAAGAGGCGAAGATGCTAAAGATCTGCCGGCGACAGCCTTCCAGGAAGGTGAGCAGGTAGTAGAGGCCGTACTCGCGCCGGAGGATGATCGACGCGCGAGGGGCGCCGGAGGCGTACGCGGAGAGCGGCAGGCAGAGCAGCGCCGACACCAGGATGCAGGCGCCCGCCAGGAAAAAGTAGATTCCGTAGGCCGTCTTGCCCATGAACGCGGCCAGAAGGCTGGCGAAGCCGAGCGCGCCCAGGGTCGCCACTTGCCCGACGGAAGTGATCCGGCCCAGATGCCGCCCGCCCTCCTGCCCACGCGCCAGGGTCAGCGTGATGGCCGGCGAGACCGAGGCCCACAGATGAAAGCCCACCGACCAGAAGACCGTAACCGCCACCAACTGCATGTAGCCCGGCGCCATCCCTGTTACGCCGATGCCGATAGCCGTGATGAATAGCCCCAGCGCCGCCACCCGCGACTCGGCCAACGCGACCAGCGATCCGGCAGTGAGAGCGGCCAGCAGGCCGGGAATCTCCCGCAGCGATTCGAGCTGGCCTAGCTGCAGCGGACCGGCGTGGAGCACGTCGCGCAGAAAGTTCTGAAAGACCCCGGAGTAGACCGCAAAACCGAATCCGAACAGGAAATTACAGCCGATAAAGAGCGTCCAGTCGCGGCGCAACGCCGCCGGAGCCGCCGCGCTGTGAGCGCCGGGCGCGGCCGTGTGCGAAGGCATCTAGCAGGGACCTCGTTCCTACAGGGGATAAGTCGCGCCCAACAGATTTCGCCTTGCGGCTGCCTGACTCCTGCGCGAGAAACGAGGCTTTTCTAACGAGCGCTTTCTTCCGGCAGGCGGTTTCTCAGGAGCGCTACGGCTTCCGGTGGCCCGAACGCCTCCGCATACTGCAGGGCCGTATAGCCCTCCTTATCCTGCGCTTGAACGTCGGCGCCGCGATCGAGTAAGAGGCGAATGACCTCACGATGGCCTTGCGTGATGGCGGCGATCAGGGGAGTGACGCCGTGATCGTCTCGGGCATCGACATCGGCGCCCGACTCCAGCAGCGCTTCCAGGCCGGTGATGTCTCCCCGGAACGCGGCGGCGTGGAGCGGCAGCGCCAGGATGGCGTCCAGTTGCGCGTAATAATCGTTGGGCATCGGGGCCACATACGGCTCTGTGCCGTCCAGGCCCAGCGCAAAGTAGATCGTCGCCAGTTGGCCGTTCTTGTAGATCACGTTCTGGAGCGTGTGGCCGACGAACCAGCGGACCGTTCGCGGGGACATTCCGAACTGTTTGCGCTTCTCCGCAAGCTGCTCTGCGGTCAGGGTAGGCAAGAAGTCGCTCCACCACTTCTCTTCCTGCTCCAGCGCATCACAGAGGGCTTGTTGCCCGGCAGGGAGCTGCGGAGTGTGCGCATGCCGGGTCGCGTCCGGCTCCAGCAGGTGCTGCCGGTCCGCCAACAGCCAGGCATAGGCGTGTTCGGCCAGCAGGCGCGCGGAGGGCGCCGGGAGCGCGGGCTGCCACTCCCATTTGTCCGGGGGGATCTGGCGCAGGCGCTCGATGAGTTCCTGCAAGTGCATGCGCAGAAGAAAGGCGTAGGCTTCGTTTTCAGTCTGCATGGATACTGCCTTTGTCTCATCACGTACCGACAGCCCTAAGAGTCTCCTTGCTTCCGGAAGAGCAGGCATCTATATCCTCTCTCCTATTCTATAGGACGTTTCAGAACAGCATTATCTTTCCATCTGCCGGTTCCTGCATGCAAGCCGGCGAAAAAAGGCTTGACAACACATCGCGAATGGACTACCCTTGTAGGCATACAGACTCATCCGTGAGGAAAAACGCCATGCCGCTGCGCTCTGGCCTTGCGCTGCTTCTGGCTGCCACAGGCCTTGTCCTGGGAGCGCCCGGAGCGCCGACCATGCCTGCCCGATCCCAAATACCCTCCCATCCGACCTTGCCCACCGTCGATACCCGCGCTGTGGTGCCGCCCAGCACGCTGGATACGCCGCGCGGCTTTCCGGCCTTTCATTCCCTGGCAGAGTGGGAGGCGCGCCGCGCGTTTATCCGCGCGCAGATCCTGGTCTCCTGCGGCCTCTATCCCCTGCCGCCTCGCACGCCGTTGAAGGCAAAGATCTTCGGGCGGATACAGCGGGACGGCTACACCATCGAGAAGGTCGCCCTACAGACCTATCCCGGCTTCTACCTGGCGGGCAACCTCTACCGGCCCTCCGGCCCGCAGAAACCGCCCTACCCCGGCGTGCTGGTCGCGCACGGGCACTGGCCGCAGGGCCGGATGGCCGACACGCCCGACGGCTCCATCCCCGCCCGCGCCATCACCTTCGCCCGGCAGGGCTATGTCGCTTTTACTTACGACATGGTCGGCTATAACGACACGCGCCAGATCGATCACGCCTTCGGCAACGACCGCCGGCACTGGCTCTGGGGCGTGACCCTGATGGGCCTGCAGACCTGGAACAGCATCCGCGCGCTCGATTTCCTGGCTTCCCTGCCTGACGTGGATTCCTCCCGCCTGGCAATCACCGGCGAATCGGGCGGCGGCACGCAGACGATGATCCTGGGCGCGCTCGACGACCGCCTGGCGGCAGTCGGCCCGTGCGTCATGGTCTCGCATACCATGCAGGGCGGCTGTCTGTGCGAGAACGCGCCGGGCCTGCGCATCGACTTTTCCAATATGGAGATCGCCGCTGCCGCCGCGCCCCGCCCGCAGGTCATGGTGGCTGCCACCGGCGACTGGACGAAAACGATGATGAGGGTAGAAGGGCCAGCGGTCGAAAGCGTGTACAAGCTCTACGGCGCGCCGGATCACCTGAAGTACGTGATCTACGACTACGGGCACAACATCAACAAGACCAGCCGTGAAGCCGTCTATGCCTTCTTCGGCCGGTGGCTGCTGCACCAAAATGATGGCGCGAAGTTCGCCGAGCCGCCCTATACCATGGAGCCGGTCGAGAATTTACGCGTCTTTCCGGACGGAACGCCGCTGCCTCCGGACGCCAAAGACGCCGAAGCCCTGACTCGCTCGCTGATTGTGCTGGCCCAGTCGGAAATCGAACGCTATAAGCCGCACGACCGGCGCAGCCTGACGCAGTTCCAGAAGACGTTCCTGCCTGCCTGGCAGCACACGCTGGCCGTCGAGATGCCGGCGCCGGACCGCTTGCTGGTCGCGGCCTCGCCGCGAGAGACGGGCGAAGGCTATACCCTCACGCGTTTAAATCTAGGACGCAACGGGCGCAGCGACAATGTCCCCGCCGCGCTCTTCCTGCCGGAAAGAACCGGCAAGCATCCTGCCATCGTGCTCGCCCACCCGGAGGGAATGGCTCCCTTTATGGATACCCGGACCGGCCAGCCCGGTCCGCTCGTCCGCGCGCTGTTGGAGAAAGGCCGGGCAGTCCTGCTGCTGGACGCTTTCCTGACCGGCTCTCGCGCCGATGCCGCTGCGGAGGCGGCCCGCAAGCCGTTCGAGCGCTTTTTTACGACCTACAACCGCACGGACCTGCAGGAGCGCGTGCAGGATCTGATCACCGCCTGCGCGTATCTTAGATCGCGCCCGGACGTCCATTCCGTTGCGATTGCCGGACAGGGCAGAGCCGGCCTGTGGGCGCTCCTGGCCGCGCCCGTCGCCGATGCCGTCGCTGCCGATTGCGCCCGCCTGGACCTGACCACCGACGACGCGCTCCTGGCCGACGACCTGTTCACGCCCTGCCTGCGCCGCCTGGGAGACTTCGCCACCGCCGCCGTTCTGGTCGCTCCCCATCCCTTGCTCCTGCATGACACGGGCGATCACTTCACAGCCGCTGCCTGGATCGATACGGTTTATAAATCTCTTGGCGCAGCCCGCTCCTTTCGACAGGAAAAGAGCCGTATGACGGAGAATGCCCTTGTTTCGTGGCTGGCTGCTATCTGAATCACGGATCGCACGGATGACACGGATTTCACGGATAAGGTATGCTTCAGTCTGTCTAAATCAGGATAACACGGATAAGGAGCATCAGGTGGATGCGCTGAAACATGCGGCTATTACCGAGAAGATCCTGGGTGCTGCGTTCGAGGTGCATAAGTTCCTCGGCAACGGTTTTCAGGAAGTCATCTACCAGAGAGCACTCGCCCATGAGATGCGCCAGGCTGGTTTGGCCTTCGCCCGTGAGATCGAACAGGATATTTTCTACAAGGACCATCCTGAGCCGATCGGTACCAGGCGGGCCGATTTTGTGGTGGAGGGCAAAATCCTCGTGGAGATCAAAGCGCTCACAGAACTGGAAGACGTGCATTATGCCCAGTTGCTTAACTACCTGAAAGCCTATCGCCTGCAAGTCGGCCTGCTGCTGAACTTCGGCAGCAAGCGACTGACCTACAAGCGGCTGGTGTTATAAGCGGTCATCCGTGTCCCTCCGTGCTATCCGTGATTCAGACCGAGTGAGAAGGTTTTTATCCGTGCCATCCGTGTCATCTGTGTCATCCGTGATTCAGACAACAAAAGAAAGCGGCAAAGAGGAGGATCCGGTAAATGACCAAACCGACGATAGGCTTTTTAGGGACCGGTATGATGGGGCAGTTGGCGCATCTGGCTAACTACGCCCGGCTGCGCGATCTGGGCGAGTGCCGGATCGCCGGCGTGACTGATCTCAAGCCGGGGTTGGCCGAGGCGGTGGCGGCCAAATACCAGATTTCCCATGTCTATCCCAGCGACGAGGCATTGCTGGCCGATCCCACCGTGGACGCCGTCGTGTGCGTTCAGCAGTGGCGCGATAACTATCCGCTCGTCAAGCGCATCCTGCAGGCCGGCAAGTCGGTCATCACGGAGAAGCCGATGGTCGGGCGGCTGGACGAGGCGGAGGAGCTGGTCGCGCTGGCGAAAGAGCAAGGCGTGCTCTATGCCATCGGGTTTATGAAACGCTACGATACCGGGGTGGAATTGGCGCAGAAGCTGATCGCAGGCTTTCGGGAGAGCTTAGAGCTGGGTCCACTGCTTACGGTGGACGCGCTGTGCGACGGCGGCGACTGGCTGCACAACGTCGAGATGCCCTTGAGCGTGCCGGTCACCACGCCGATTCCCTCCGCCGCGCCCACCTATCCCGACGGCTGCGATACGCCCGAACAGCGCGATGCCTACGGCTACCTGGTCAACATCTTCGCGCACAACATCAACCTCTGCCACTATCTGCTGGGCGAGGAGATGGCTCCGCGATTCGCGCAGTTTCGCGGGGATCGCGCCATGACCTGCGAAGCCCGCGCGGGCCAGACGCTGGTCACCGTGCGCGGCGCGAACAGCGCCTCCCATGATTGGCGCGAGTGGACCACCTTTGTCTTCGCGCAGGGCGAGGTCCGCATCAAAACCCCCTCTCCCATGAACCGGCAGCGATCGGCGGACGTGACCGTGCTGCGCAAAGGGCAGAGCGGATACACCACCCAACAATATCACGCGCCCGTCGCCTGGTCGTTCTATCGGCAGGCGGAGGGCTTTGTTCGCGCGCTCGCCGGCCAGGAGCCGCTCCATGCGCCCGCCGAGACCTGTCTGTGGGATGTGCGCGCGATGGAGAAAATCATTCAGATCGCGGAGATCGTCTAGCCATGAACCTTTCCCAGATCGCCATCAATTCCGTCTCGACCCGGCAATCGGGGCTGGAAGAGGCCTTGCAAGCCTATGCCGCCGCCGGGTTCCGCAACGTGGAGTTCGTCCTGCCGCTGGTCACAGACTGGATGGCGCAGGGCCACACAGTAGAGGATGTGCGCAGCCTCCTCGCTTTGCATAATCTGCGCGCCATCGGCGGGTTCGAGAGCGGCGTACAGTGTTTCGGCTCGGAAGAGGACCGGCGCGCCAATCACGATCTTGCCCTTGCGAATGTCGCCCTGATCGACGCGTTGGGCGGCGGCACGCTCGTCGTCGGCACGGACGGCCCGCCGCAGCCCTCGCTCGAAGCGCTCGACACGGTCGCCGCCACCTTTCGCGATTTAGCCCGGCAGATCGAAGGACGCAACGCGCGGATCGCCATCGAGTTCAACTGGTCGCCTTTAATCAAGAGCCTGCAGAGCGCCGTCCTCGTCGCCGAGAAGGTGAATCATCCGCAGATCGGGGTCCTGTTCGATCCCGCGCATTACCACTGCGCGCCCAGCAAAATGGAGCATCTCAACGCCCGCACGGTCCCCTGGATCAAGCACGTTCACCTGGACGACATGCGCGACAAGCCGGGCGATTTGAGCCACTGTAACGACGACCGCGTGCTGCCTGGCGAAGGGATTATCGACCTGCCGGAGATTCTTGCGCGCCTGGAGCGACATGGCTACGAAGGCTTTTACTCCATCGAGATGTTCAACGCGGACCTCTGGCAGTTGCCCGCCGTCGAGGCCGCCCGCCGCTGCTATCAGAGCCTCCTGCCCTTCTGCCGTTGAATTGCCCCCCACACGCAAACATCGAATGGGCTGCTTACTCGGCAAAGAGGTCGGCTAACGCCTGCAAGACCGCTTTTTGCTCCTCATCGCTCAACCGACCAAGCTGCTTGACCAGGCGGATTTTATCGACCGTCCGGAGTTGGTCCAGAACGACATGACCGGCTTTACCTTGAAACTCACAGGCGATCCGGGTTGGATATTCCTTCCCTCTCGTCGTCATTGGGGCGATAATCACGGTAGCAATATGCCGGTTCATCTCGTCCGGTGAGACGATCAGACAGGGGCGGGTTTTTTGGATCTCACTGCCAATGGTCGGATCGAGGTTGACAAGGTAAACCTCGAACCGTTTGACTACCACTCCCACTCACCGGCCTCCCATTCGGTCAGAGCCAGCGGCTCCCCATCCAGCAGGCGATCGTCGCTCGCTTGCGCCATAGCTTGAAACTGCGCGTCCCATCCCTGGCGGGCAGACTGCGCCGGACGAATGACCAACTGGCCGGATTGGGCTTCAACTTCGATCTCGCCCGTCAAGCCGGCTTGCTCCAGGAGCCACTTGGGAATCCGAATACCCTGCGAATTGCCGATCTTGACGAGCCGCGTTTTGACGAGCATATTCATAACGATATACCTGCCTTATACGAAACGTAATTACATTGTATATCCAAAGAGTGGAATTGTCAAGAGCGCTGCAACTTCACAAATCTCTGTATCACTTTTCCAGCCTTGCAATCGAACCACTTCCCAGGGCGTAGACGGCATCATAGCCAATACGTTCGCTCCAGACTGCTGCGCCGGGGTGCTTGGTGTGTAGACTTTCTGCCGCTCGAATAGATCGTCATCAATGCTAAAGTCTCCGGTTTCAATGTCTATGGAAACGATTTTGCCGCGATTTTCCTCATTATCGACTAGAGCGCGAATCTGTTGCTCGTAGAGTTCCTTACCGCGTCGGGCGATTTCCTCGTTCATATCCGCCCGGTTGCTCCACATTCCGATGAAGGGTTCCTGCTCCAACGGGGTTATCTTAGCTGGCTTCTTTGTTTGCTGTTTCTGGTAGCGCTGCCGCAGGAACGCGACAAAGTCAGCTACTTGCTTCTGAGCTTCGGCAGGTAAAGCTGCAAAATCCTCCCACATGCGTCCCGTATCCATTGCCTTTCACCTTCCTTGTTTATTCGGATGGCTGTACTCGATAAACCTTCGTCAGGAAAAATTCACGTTCCTGCTGATGGCTATTTGCAATTAACTCCTTCCGCTCGGCAAAGATGCGATCACGCAGATCGAAAAATTCGCTAAGCGATGTCGGACATATCTGATCGACTGATGGCCGATAGCGGTTATTGAAACGATTACAAGCACCACAAGCCAACACTAGATTTGCGCAATCATGCGTCCATTCAAAGGCTACCCCAAGCTCCTTGCATATGTTCACCGGTACGACATGATCCATCTCCATTGTTAGCCACATCTCATAAGACAAGGTAAATTCTGCACCACAGTAGGCACATGATGTCTGGCCTGTCTTCTTCATAAACTGTAGCCCATATCCCCGGCGGCATGTGCTTCCATATGCTCTACCAAGAAGGACACGCCCTTGTTGTGGATAGGCGTCGAATGGCAACATCACATAATCCTCCACAGCTTTTCTGTCTGCGGTAACAGCATTCTATGTCATGCCGTTTTCCGAACGCGCCCTACGCCGAAGCGCCTGATATAACCGCAACCGATGCGGGTCATCCAGATTGTTAATCTGCTCCTGCAAGCGTGAAAGGTTCTCGCTTATTCTTGCCTTGATGACCTGCGTTTCGATTTTCAACCGATCTATCTCAGCACGGTCTTTGTCAATCCGTTCGCCTACACGATCCATCTCAGCAAGTAGATGGGAAAAGGCAGTTTTATAGTCAGCAGCCGTTTTGGGTTGGCTTTGGACAGTCTCATCCATTTGTATGTACCTCCGCTGATACTTATTTCAGCCCGTCGATTGATGGCATGTTCTCCTAGCCTCTCTGGTCATCGCGGATCAGCTCAACCACCTGCTTGACAGACTACAAAGCGACCTCCTTTGGCCGGAAGAAACTGTAAATGATTTTTTCCGCCTATAGGGGTAGATACTGAACCTGATTGGCAAAGTCTTCCGGGAGACCCGCCAGAGCCAGTAATTCCAGGTCTTCAATGCACTTGCCGACAGAAAGGACATTTTGGCGGGCGTAGATCACGCCGGTAAACTTCTCCCCGCTCCTTTGGCGACGCGTTGCTTCTGCTATCAGATCGGTATCGCGTGAGAATAGCACGCGACCCAGTTCTGTAGCGCGATTCAGCACCTCAGGATCTGAACTACTTGCTCGGCCATCTTCCTGAACGGTCAGAATCTCTACACCACGTTCGCGCAAGCCTCGGACAATATCTCCTTGAACGTTCTCATCCATATAGAGCCGTATCATCCCGCTTTCTTGTCCAACCGCTTACGCTGTAAACGCTCCTCGAGTATTTTGCGTGTCAGGGAATCACTCTGTTGGGTGTGCATCTCCTGGGCGTACTGATCTGCCGCCTTGATTTCCGCCTCTATCTCCACCTGATGGTCATAGTAATAGGCCAGGGCAGCATGGATTTGCGCTAAGGAAAGATGGGGATAATCTTGCTGAATCTCCTCGGGCGTCTTGTCCCATACATTCTTCTCAATGGAGATATGGCTGACCTTGATTCGCGTGCCGCTGATATAGGCGATGCCGCGCTCATCCAGAGCGATATGATTGATTGGCGCTGTAACCATAGCCTTGCTTCCTTCCAATGGTCGGATAGCTTTCATTGTACGGTCGCTGTAGGGCATGTGTCAAGCTGGCAATAAAGGTAGAACCAGGATTTCTTAATCGGGACAGCAGGGGAGTGTGTCGAAAGGGATCAAGAGAGGCAGGAGTCGGGCGGGGAGATGGTGAATGGATAGGGCAGAGGCACAGGCAGGAGGCTGGAGCACGCATCCCATGACGACCACGCAGACACCCTCCCAAGCGCAGGAGACGACGGCGCCGCAAGGGTATATCGAGAGTATTATCGAGAAGTACCGCGAGTATGTCAATCCGGGCCTGGCCCGTCTGATGGAGTTTGCCGGGTTCGGCGATGTCGAGGAGAGCGCGCAGGGCTGCGTGGTGACAACGGCCGGCGGCGCACAGTACCTGGATTTCGTCGGCGGGTTCGGCGTGTTCTCGCTGGGCCACCGGCATCCGCGCGTGGTCGCCGCGGCGCACCGCCAGCTCGACCGGATGCCGCTCTCGACGCGCACCTTCTTCAACGCGCAGCAGGCCCTTCTGGCCGAGAAGCTGGCCTCCATCGCGCCCGGCGATCTGCGCTATACGTTCTTCTCGAACAGCGGCACGGAGGCCGTCGAGGCGGCGCTCAAGATCGCCCGCGTCGCCACCGGCAAGACGGACTTCATCAGCACCATCGGCGGCTTCCACGGCAAGAGCATGGGCAGCCTCACCGCTACCGGGCGCGAGAGCTACCGCAAGCCCTTCGAGCCGCTCATCCCCGGCTACACCTACGTCCCCTTCGACGACCTGGAAGCGGCTACTGCCGCCGTCAACGAGCATACGGCGGCCCTTATCGTCGAGCCGATCCAGGGCGAAGGCGGCATCAACACGCCGTCGCCCGGCTACCTGCCCGGCCTGCGCCGCCTCTGCGACGAGCGGGGCATTCTGCTGATCGTGGACGAGGTGCAGACCGGCCTCGGACGCACCGGCAAGATGTTCGCCGTCGAGGACTCGGACGTGGTCCCGGACATCCTGACGCTGGCCAAGGCGCTGGGCGGCGGGGTCATCCCGATCGGGGCGACCATGGCCACGCCCGCCATCTGGCAGAAAGCGTTCGGCGAGAACCCGCTCATCCATACCAGCACCTTCGGCGGCAACCCGCTGGCCTGCGCGGTCGGCCTGGCGACCATCGAGACGATCCTGGAGGAGGACCTTCCGCGCCGCGCCCTGGAGCGCGGCGAGCAGTTGCTTGCCGGCCTGCGGTCGGTGCAGAGCGCGCTGCCCGGCGTCCTGCGCGCCGTGCGCGGGCGCGGCCTGCTGGTCGGCGTGGAGTTCGAGGTCAAGGACGTGGCGGAGATCGCCATCAACGGCATGGCCCGCCGCGGCGTCATCGCCGCCTACACGCTCAACAACCCGAAAGTCATCCGTTTCGAGCCGCCGCTCGTCGTCTCTGCAGAACAGGTCGAGCAGGCCATCGTCGCCTTCCGTGAGGCGGTCGAAGAGGCTACCGCTATGCTCGAAGGGATGGAAGAGTAACAACGGCGTTATGTGTTTCCGAGGAGGGATTTCGATGCCTGCAGGGAAAAGAGGTCTTTGGTTTGCGGCGGCGTGCCTGCTTGCTCTCATGGTTATGGCTGGATGCTCCAAGGAGCAGGCGGGGTCCAACAGTAGCAGCGGTGGAGGCAATGCTGCGGGAGGCAAGAAAAAGATCGTCTTCGTGTTCAAGATCGGCGGCATCTCCTACAGCGAGGCGTGCAAGGAGGGAGCGGAGCAGGCCAACACCGATCCCAAGATCAACGCCGACGTGGAATACGAAGCCTCCTCCGAAGGCACCTCCGAAAAGCAAGCGGACATCATCAATCAGCAGATCGTCGGCCACGCCGATGCGATTGTCGTCTCTCCGGTAGACGCCAAAGCCATCGTGCCCTCCATCAAAAAGGCCGCCGATCAGAACGTTAAGCCCTATACCTGGGATTCGGACGCGCCCGACAGCAAGCGCATCTTCTACGTGGCCGCTGTCGATGACGTGCAGATCGGCGTGGATGTCGGCGACGCGCTGGCGAAGTCGATCGGTGGCAAGGGCAAGGTCCTCATCTTCAGCGGGCAGCGCACCGCCGAGAACCTGAACAAGCACGTCCAGGGCATCGAGCAGGCGCTGAAGAAATATCCGGGCATCACCATCGTCCAGCCGTACATCTACAATAACGACGACAAGGCCACCGCGACCTCAATGGCCTATCAGGCGCTGCAGGCCCATCCTGACGTGACTGGAATCGCCTGCTCCAACTCGGTCAGCCCTCCTGCGGCCGGTGAGGCGATCCGGAAACTGCACCTGATCGGCAAGGTCAATGTCTGGGGACTGGGGCTGCCCAGCGAGAACAAGACCTATCTCCAGGACGGCTCCGTGACCGGCCTCTATCTCTGGGACCCGAAGGAGCTGACCTATCTGACGGCCATGCTGGTCAAAAACGACCTGGACGGTCATCCTCCGCAGAACGGCCAGGAGATTCCCAATGTCGGCAAGATCACGGTCAATGGCCCGCTCGTCACCTTGCCGCTTCGCCTGCGAATCACCAAAGAGAACGTAGACCAGTTAAACTTCTAAGCGATAAGAAGTACAGGAGATGTAACCATGCTGATTTCTCTCTCGCGCGCGCATGCCGGCGTCCTGGCCGGCCTTTCCCTCGGCCTGGCGGCCGTCTGTCTCGCCGCCGCGCCGCGCCCTTCCGTGCCGGAGAAGGTGCTCGCGGTAGACCGGACTCTCATCAGCGAAGAGCGCGGCTCGACCGAAGTCCTGGACAACCTGGAGTACCTGAGCGATATCATTGGTCCCCGCCTGACCGGGTCGGAGAACCTGCGCCGCGCCAACGACTGGACGGCGGAGAAGATGAAACAGTACGGGCTGGAGAATGTTCACCTGGAGCCTTACACGATTCCGCGCGGATGGGAGCGCGGGCCGGTGGTCGCGCGCATCGTCGAGCCGAACGGGGCGTGGGTCCAGGCGGCGCAGATGGCCTGGACGCCGGGCACACACGGCACGGTGGTGGGTCCGGTCGTCATGTTCAATCCGACATCCGAGGCCGACTTCGCCCAATACGAGGGCAAGCTTCACGGCGCCATCGTCCTGACGGGCCGGATTTCCGACCGGCTGGGCGGTGGCGGCATGATGGACTATTCCTCGGAGAAGGCCCCCCCTCCGATTCCGGCCTTGTCCTCCTCCACGGCGCAGACACCGTCTGAGGAGGAGAGCCAGCCCCGAAGGCAGCAAGGCGGGCCGCAGGGCAATTTCCAGCGATTCCGCGAGCTGCAGCAGAAGATCAATACCTTCCTGCAGAAAGAGGGCGTCGCCGTGATCATGCGGGACGCCGCCAAGCCCTACGACCTGCTCAACATGACCGGCAGTTGGACCTCTAATTCGCCGTTCACGACGCTGTTCATCGCCCATGCGGACGCCCTCATGCTCAAGCGTCAGATCGAGCATGGCGCGCACGTCACCATGTCGGTCAAGGCAGATGGGCGCTTCACGCGCGGTCCCCTCACCGTCTACAACACGGTCGGCGAGATCCGCGGCTCGGAAAAGCCTAACGAGATCGTCCTGATCGGGGGGCACCTGGACTCGTGGGACCTGGGCACGGGCACGACCGACAACGGCACCGGCTCTATGGCGGCGCTGGAGGCGGCTCGCCTGCTCAAGGCATCCGGCGTGAGGCCGGCGCGCACTATTCGCGTCGTGATGTTCACCGGTGAAGAAGAGGGCCTGATGGGCTCGAAGGCCTACGTGGAAGCGCACAAGCAGGATATGGCGAACTACGACGTGGTGTTCGTCCACGATACCGGTACCGGGCGCGTAAAAGGACTGTGGCTGCAGGATCGGGCGGAGGCCAAGCTGGTGCTGGACGATCAGTTTGCCGCGCTGAACGACCTGGGCCTGCTGACGGACCCGGTCACGCTGCTGCCCGGCAAGATGAACGGCACGGATCACGCCTCGTTCGACGATGCCGGCGTGCCCGCCTTTGCGTTCAACCAGGAGCCGGCCGAATACAGCCTGACGCACCACTCGCAGGCCGATACCTTCGACATGATCCGCCCGGACGATCTGAAGCAGGGCGCCTGCGTGCTGGCTATCCTGGCTTACAATGCAGCGGAGATGCCGGACCGCTATCCGCGCAGTGCGACAGGCTCCCAATCCGCTCAGGGAACTCGATAGATCGTATGCCCTACGTTCAGCCAGGCTATTTATCGGCCTGGATGCAAAACCAAGCCCTCCTTTCCGAGTGTGGATGGGAGGGCTTTACTATGCGATCGAGTCCGTCTGGAGTCACCAGATCGATGTCGTGCGTAAATCGCTGATAGCCAGGCTGATTGAGCGCAACCGCTTCAATAACGCTGTAGGCGATCTGGTGTTCCTCCAGGTCCCTTGAAAGCCGTTTAAGAGCCTGTCCGGGAACTACGAGCCTCCCAGCTTTCCCGTCCGCAGGACGGTTGTCCGAAGGACCCCTAGACGGGTCTTTCAAGGCCCGGATAAGAAGCCAGCAGGTTTCTGCAAAAAGTCCTGCGGAATGGTATCCGACATAGCAACACCTCGTTTTCACCCTTCAGCTTTCCGGGGGTGGAGGTGGTAAAGACGTTGGTGGTTCGGTAGGAGGGCGTGAGCGCAGAAGGCGCTCCGCGCGCTCGATGTCTGCCAGGACATGGCCCTGCACCCAGACGCGCAGATCGCTGATGACGGTCAGCATCTTATCCACGTCGTGGCGCGGACTGTCGGGATCGTCCTGCCAACTGCGCAGGGCCTTTTCGGTGCGTCTCAAGGCGCTCGCAACGCGCTGCGAGGGAGTGAGTAATGGTCGCATACGGTGTACTCCAGTAACTTCCCGGCTTAAAGCCAGGCTGCATTTCGATGATGCGACAGCGCGGCGTGGCGCCCCTTAACCCTTGCCCTCGATGGGCAGGCAAATCAACATTCCATAAAACCAGCCTGATTTCCTTTTAGGTCCTGCCCATCCTTGTGAATGCAAGAGAATATTGGGGCTACATCTTCTCCCGTTTTAGAAAATCCCCTTGATTTTTAATAAAGTAGTAGTATAATAATAGTGGAGGTTCGGTTTGTGGTCTCGCTGTGGCGAGTCTGCAATCATTACCTCCTTTTTTATGCCTGCTACCGGGATTGGAACAGATCAGGCACATAGACGATACCATAACTCGTATAGCTTCCACCCTGCCCCTGCCCTATCCACTGAATACCAGCCAATAAAGATCCAAACTCATCTGCTATTCCCTGACGAACGGGAGCATCCATGCCGCGTGCTGGCAGCCGAAAACCATAGTTCACGCAGTAGATAACCACGTCTGCCGCCTGAATGGGATAGGCCATTGCAGAAGCTACGAATAGCGGTGATGGCACAATCCATCGTACTCGCTCTCTTCCTGTCTGCGTCAGTGTGAAGTACCGCTCTAACCGCCGGACCAACCGGCGATCATCACTCTGATCGATGGCATCCATAATTAGCAGTCCAGACTGCTGCTTATCTGCCAGAAAATAGAAATACCACTCAAGAAGGAAGACATAATCCTTACGAAGGTCTTCCGGGTTATGGGTCGGTGGCGGTTTGGCAGCTCCCTTTGGAACGGCACTGGCAAACAACGCGGCCTCATGCTCGCGCAGCAGTCGGAAAATCCCTCGTGCCGCTATAAGGCTGGCCTGTCCGTAAGCGGTGAATTCGTTGCGCGTGGGCGGCTGTCCCGTATGCTTTTTTCGCAGAAATGCTGCCGCGTGCTCACGGCGGGCAATAGCAGGCAGGGGAGATTCTTGTGCCGCCCATTTGAAGCGATCTTTGTCCAGGAGCTTATGTCCTTTCAACTCTGTTCCGAACCTATGCAATTCCTCCCCAAAAGCATCCTGCTCGAGTTCTCGCATTCCCTGAACGAATGACCAGACACGTCCGGCGTGGAGCGCGATTCCACCACGAACTTCATAGGGCATGTTGTGGTGGTCGTGTCCGCTCTCGTCCAGGAATAACAGGTAACTCATTGTGGTTAAAATCCTCCGTGCAGCCGCATCCAGAAGACATGTACTAGGAAGTGTTCGTGCGATAAGGTCACGTTTCCTCCCGGCGCAGGAAATGGGGATAAGGGCGGCGAACAGAGCGGGCGTGGAAGAGACGACCGCGAAGCCGTTTATCGTCGCCATTGACGGGCCTGCCGGCGCGGGCAAGAGCACGGTCGCGCGGCAGGTAGCCGCCGCGCTGGGCCTGACCTATCTGGATACCGGCGCCATGTATCGCGCGGTCGCCTGGAAAGCCCTGCGGGCCGGCGTGGACACGACCGATGAGGCGGCGCTGGCGGATCTGGCGCAGCAGACGGAGATCGCCTTCTCGCCGGTTGTGCCGGATGGCACGCAGCGCGTGTGGGTGGACGGCGAGGACGTGACGACGGAAATCCGCGCGCCCGCCGTCTCCAATTTGACCTCGGCCATCTCTACGCTGCCCGCCGTGCGGCGGGTGCTGGTCGCGCAACAACGGCAGATCGGCCTGGGCAGCCCGAAGGGCGTGGTAGTGGAAGGACGGGATACCGGCACGGTCGTCTTCCCACAGGCCCAGGTGAAGGTCTTCCTGACGGCCAGCCCGGAAGAGCGCGCCCGCCGCCGCGCGGCGGAGCTGGAGCAGTTAGGTCTCCCGGTGGATTATGCGCGCATCCTGGCCGATCAGCGCGAGCGCGACGAGCGCGACAGCCGGCGTGCCGCCTCGCCGCTCGTGGCCGCTCCGGATGCGGCGCGGCTCGACACGGACCGCCTGACGGTCGATGAAGCGGTGGCGCGGATCCTGTCCCTCTGTCGTGAAAAACGGACCGGGTAAAAGCATGGCACAGGAACGAGAATGGCGCCCGCACCCTCGCGCCGGGCATACCTTCCTGTATCACCTGACCGGCCGGGTGCTGCGCCTGTTTTTCCGCGTGTACGGACGCTGGCAGATCGTGGGGTTGGAAAACGTGCCGCGAGAAGGCGGCGCCCTGCTGGTTGCCAACCACGCCAGCTATCTCGATCCGCCGCTTCTGGGCGCCTCGCTTTATCGTATCCGGCGCGTCTGGTTCCTCGCCAAGAGCGAATTGTGGAAGAACCCGGCCCTGGCCGCCCTGCTTGCCCACATGATGGCCCGGCCCATCCAGCGCCATTCGGCAGACCGCGCCACGTTGAAGCAGGCGCTGGAATGGCTGGCAAAGGGAGAGGCGGTGGCGATGTTTCCGGAAGGCGAGCGGACGCGCACCGGCCATCTCCAGCCGGCGCAGCCGGGCATCGCGCTGCTGGCGCAGAAGAGCGGCGCGCCGGTAGTGCCTGTGGCCCTCCTGGGGACATACGTTATGCTGCCCTCCCATCGCAAGTCGCTGCGGCACGCCCCGCTGAAAGTCGTCTTCGGCGCACCCCTGACCTTCAGCGCCAAAGCGGAGCGAGACGAGGTGACCGCAACGATCATGCAGACCATCGCCGCCCTGATGACGGCCCACGGCCAGCCGACCGAGCCGCCTGTAGAGTCTGTGGAGGCCGCTCCATGCCCCTGACCGTTCTGGATCACGCCCTCGCGGCGCATCTGGTCACCCGCCTGCGCGACCAGGAGACGCCGCCGGAGCAGTTCCGGCCGCTGACGCGTGCCCTGACACGCATCCTGATCACGGAGGCGACGCGTCGCCTCCCCACGCAGCCGGTCATCGTCCGGACGCCCCTGGAAGAGACAGAGGGAGTGGCGCTTATCGGCGAAATCGTCGCCGTGCCGGTGCTGCGCGCTGGGCTGGGAATGCTCGATGCCGTGCTGGAGATGCTGCCGAACGCGGCGGTCGGCTACGTCGGGCTGGAGCGCGACGAGATTACCGCCATCGCCACCTCCTATTATTGCAAGCTGCCCACGCTGGAGGGCAAGACGGCCCTGCTTCTGGACCCGATGCTGGCTACCGGCGGCTCGGCGGCCTGGGCCGCCCACCAGCTCACCAGCGCCGGGGCAGCCCAGGTCTTTCTGCTCTGTGTCGTGGCGGCTCCGCAGGGGGTGGCGCGGCTGGCCGAAAGCTTCCCTACTCTGCAGATCATCACCGCCTCTCTCGACCGTGACCTCAACGACCGCAAGTACATCCTCCCCGGCCTCGGCGATTTCGGCGACCGCCTTTACGGAACGTTTTAGGCGCCTGCTTGCTTAGAGGGTCGGCAGGAGCGCTTTCGCTCTCTCCAGCAGGGATGTTCTCGCCCTTGTCTCCTTCTCCTGGCCGCTTACTCCAGGCAAGTCGTAGCACAGGTTTCCGCATCGCGCCCTGTGCTGGGAGTCATCTTGGTGAAGTCAGGAAGCATCCAGAAGGACACAGAATGGATAACTTGCAAACGAAGTCGGCAGAGCGCTGGCGCGTGAAAGTCGGGGAGGAAGAGACTTCCGCTCTGCTACAGCGCGCGGAACCAGCCCGGCCCGAGATCGTACTGGTGCTGGGACATGGCGCCAGCACGCACATGCAACACCGTACGATGGAGAGTCTGGCGGCCGCGTTTCTCGGGCAGGGCCTCTCGGTCGTGCGGTTCAACTTTCTCTACACGGAAAAGAAGAAAAGCCCGCCAGATCGGATGCCGCGCTTGATGGAATGCTTTGCCGCCGTCGTCGAGAAAGTCCGGCAGGAGCATACGCCCGGCCATCTTTTCATCGGAGGACACTCGCTGGGCGGACGCACCGCCTTGATGCTGGCTGCAGAGGGATTCGCCTGTGAGGGCCTCCTGCTGCTCGCCTACCCGCTGCATCCTGCCGGTCAGCCGGAGAAACTGCGCGACGCGCACCTGGCACATATTCAAAGGCCGGTGCTGTGTTTCAACGGGACGCGCGACGAGTTGTGCCAGCAGGAGTTGATGCAGAACGTAGTGGAGAAACTCCCTCCGACCTTCACCATGCATTGGCTCGAAGCGGCAGATCATGGCTTTCACGTTCAGAAGCGCTCGGGCCGAACCGACGAAGATGTCTTCCGGGAGATTGGCGACGTCAGTCGCCAATGGATCGCAAAGGTCGCCTCCGCGAAGGACACTTAAGCCAGGATAAGAGCGGACCCGTCACCGAGACTTGCAAGAGGTGGGGCGTCTCCCGTTATATCAATGGCGGGTAGCCGTCGCAGTTCTCTGTGCGCCGAAAGGAACGAAGGGGACAATGAAACTCCAGGTGCATCGAACGGAATACCAGGAGATCGAAGCTCTGCGGGGCCTGTATCGCCAGGAAGCGAACTGCCAGATCATTCATGACTCCGCTTTGTCCCGAGGCCTGGCCGATCCCTACCTGATCCTGATGGATGGCCGGACGGCGGGCTGTGGGGGCGTCTGGAACAAATATTATGTCGGCCGGCTCATGGAGTTCTATACGCTGCCTTCGATGCGCCCGCAGGCTCTCCCGATGTTCCGGGAGCTTCTGGCCGTCAGCCAGGCAACCGGGATCGAAGCGCAGACCAATATGCCATTGATGCTGACCCTGCTCTACGACTGCGCAACAGACATTATCGAGGAAGCGATCCTCTTTGAGGATGCGTTCACCACGAATCAGGTCTGCCCCAACGGCCTATTCCGTCGCACTACGCCCGAAGACTCCGCGAAGATGTTTCCGCCTCACGAAGAGCCTACCGGCGAGTGGCTGGTCGAAGCGGACGGCGCCATCGTAGCGACCGGCGGCTTCCTCTGCCATTACAACCCGCCCTACGGGGACATCTTTATGGAAGTCTGGGAGCAGGCCCGACGGAAGGGTTTCGGCAGTTATCTGGTGCAGGAACTCAAACGGATCTGTTACGAATCCGGTAAGAAGCCTGCGGCGCGGTGCAATCCTGCCAATCTCGCTTCCCGCCGAACCCTACAGAAGGCAGGCTTTCTTCCCTGTGGCCGCCTGTTAGCGGGTAAAGTAGATACACCGGGTGAACGATCATAAGCCCAAGCCCTGGTAACGTCAACAGCGTTTCTGCCTTGCTGACTGTTGCCCACTCCGGCAGTTGCGTGGCCCAAGCGCGTACCGGGGCAGGCGCTTCCGGTCTGGTCAGTTCCTCATAAACCGCCTGTGGCAAAATGACACTGTCATACAGACGAGGCAGCAGACCGATCGCACCGATCCAGACGAGGTAGTTGATAGGACTGGTATCGGAGACGACAATCATGACGCCTTCGGTTTCGCGGCTCCCTCAAATGTGTGTCGATCCTGCTCTAACTCTTCCAGATCATAGCCAGGATAGGCTCCCCGCTCGCTCAAGAACGCTATCGCTTCCCACCGGCTTCCCATTCCAAGCGCCAGCGCAACCTCGTGACTGCTGAGCTTGCCCTGGCGGAACGCTTCGGTAACGAGTCCTTCCAGGGCATGACGGGCAAGGTCGGTCCATTGAGCCTGCAATTGCTGCTCGATCTCCCTGGGCAGTTCAATTGTAATCGCCATCGTATCTTTCTCCCTTCTCGCCTTCATCATGACCAGCCTGCGGATCACTTGTATCCCTTGCGGTCCGCGAGGAGCTTTCGGCCTTCCGCTTCAATATGAGCTGCCAACTCCTCAACCGAATGAAAGACCTTAGTCTCACCACGCTCCAGGCTGTTAGTGCCTTTTTGTATCTCCAGGCGTAGCGCTTCCCAGTCTCCCGGAGAAGTAGCGGGATCGAAGGGGTCGTCTATCGGTTGACCGTGCCAAGCAAAGCTTTTTCATTCTCCCCTGACGCTTCCATAATTGTTTGCTCCTTTGGCATTGCGGAACTTGCCGCCATTGTACCATAACTCAAGGAGCTTCTCTCAGCCTTTGATGACGCGAATAAGCCAATGGCGTATCGGAGGCACGTTAACGACCTCCCAGGCCAGTCAGGGAGATGCCTTCGATGAAGTAGCGCTGAGTGAAGAAGAAGAGCACGATGACCGGCAAGACCACCAGCGTCGTCGCGGCCATAAGAAGGGCTGGCTCACCGCCGTGGGCGTCGTTGTAGAGCTGCAGCACGTAGGAGACGGGCATCTTCTCCGGCGAGGAGATGTAGATCAACGGCCCCATAAAGTCCCGCCAGGCGCCCAGAAACGTCATGATCGTGACGGCAGCCAGCGCCGGCTTGACCATCGGCAGCATCACGCGCCACCAGGTTCCCAGCGGGCCGCAGCCGTCGATCTTGGAAGCGTCCTCCAGCTCCTGCGGGATGCCTAAAAAGAACTGGCGCAGCAGGAAGACGTTGAAGGCGGAGGCGAAGAAGGCAGGCACCCACAGCGGCAGCAGCGTATCCACCCAGTGCAGGCCGCGAAAGATCAGGAAGCGGGGCATCATCGTCACCGCGTCCGGCAGCATCATCGTCGCCAGCAGCAGCCCGAACAGCCAGTCGCGGCCCGGCCAGCGCAGCCGCGCAAAGCCGTAGGCGACCAGGCTCGACGAGAGCAGCGTCCCGATGACGGCCATGACCGCGATGATGAGCGTGTTCGCCACATTGAGCAATCCGAAACCGCTGTCCGGCGGCAGGAAGCGCAGCGCCTCCGGATAGTTGCGCCACAAGACCGGATGCGGGATCCAGACGGGCGGATAGGCGTTGGTCTGCGCGTCGGTCTTGAGCGAGGTGACCACCATCCAGGCGAACGGCACCAGAAACAGCGTCGATCCGAAAATCAGCGCCAGATGCAGTAAAGCCCGTTTGCCTTTGCGCTCCGCCATCGTCACTTGTTCTCCACTTCGTAATGCACCCAGTGCGGCGCGAGCTTCAACTGCCCCAGCGTCAGCCCCAGAATGAGGATAAACAGAATCCAGGCCAGCGCGCTGGCGTACCCCATCTTGAAGTACTGAAAGGCGTTATTAAACAGATACACCACCGGGACCAGCAGGCTGTCGTCCGGCCCGGTGCTCTGGCCGCCGCTCGTGCCGCCCAGGATGTAGGCCGTCTCGAAGGTCTGCAGGGCGCCGATGGTGCTCATGATGAGGTTGAAGAAGATGTAGGGCGAGAGCATGGGCAGGGTGACGTGACGGAACTGCGCCCACCAGCCCGCGCCATCCAGCGAGGCCGCCTCGTAGAGCGTGCTCGGAATCGACTGCAGGCCCGCCAGCCAGAGGATCATGCCGCCGCCCGCGCCCCACAGTCCCATGACGATCAGGCCCGGCTTCGCCCACGAAGGCACGGCCAGCCAGCCCGGCGGCGGAATATGGAACCAGGCGGAGAGGGTCGCCTGCCAGGCCGCATTGATGAGGCCGCGGTTGGGATCGGAGTTCAGAATGAAGCTCCACAAGACCGAGGTCGCCACGACCGGGACGATGCTCGGCATGTAGAAGAAGGTCCGGTACCAGCGCTGGCCGCGTAGATCCGTATTCAAGAGCAGCGCCATCGCCAGGCTGGTCATCATGCCGAGCGGGATGCCGATGACGGCCAGATAGGCAGCGTTATAAAGACTCTTCAGAATGAGCGGGCGGTCCATCGTGCCGAGCGCCACGTAGTTCGACAGCCCCGCCCAGCGCGCCGGGTGCAGCACGTCGTAGTCGCAGAAAGAGAGCACCAGCGACGCCAGAATCGGTCCCGCCGTGAACACCAGGAACCCGATCACCCAGGGCAGGACGAACAGAAAGCCCGAGCGCGCCTCGGACCGTGCCTGCGCCCCGCGCGCTTTCATCCAGCGCGCCGCCCCTACCCCCAGCGCGAGAAACCCGGCCAGCGCCAGCAGCGCGAGACCGGCCGCCACCGCCCCGGACGGCAGCAAGGGATGCCGGTCGCGCGTGTAGACCGCGTCCAGCTCCAGATTCACCACTTTCTGCGCGGCGGCCAGCGACTGCTCCGGCGTCTGCGTATGCCGCAGCGCCCGATCGACCGCGCGCACCTGCTCGTCCCAGAGCCGCTGGCCCACGAAGGTGACCGGACGGAACTTGGTGAACGGCAGCAGGTCCATGCAGAGCTGCCGGGCGCGCAGGAATCGCGGCGGCAGGGTGTTCTTATACGCGGCGAAGACGACCTTATTGGCCTGAACGTTGGCGAACAGCCGGGGCACGTACTGCCGGTTCAGGCTGTGCGTGTAGGCGGCCTGCGCCCGCGCGCCGATCAGCGCCGCCTCCGGTGAATTCATCCACTGGATGAACTCCCAGGCCTCGCGAACGTGGCGCGCCCCGCGCGGAATGGCGAACGAGAAGCCGCCCGACCAGGTCACCCACGTCGGATCGCGCTTAAAAAGGCCCTCGTGATGCAGCCGCTCCGCCGGAACCGGCGCCGGGCAGACCCCGAAGTCGAGGTCCGGCTTGTAGCGGGCGATGCTATTGAGGAACCCGTCGGTATCGACCCGCATGGCGAGCTTGCCCAATATAAACGGGTCCTGCGCGTTGTCGCCGAAGCCGCCCGCAAAGGCGTTGACCGCGTCCACGCCGCCGAGCGCATCGTACCAGGAGACCAGGGCCGTGAGCGCCTGGACCGTCTGCGGGTTGTCCAGCGTGCAGTGGCGGCCGTCGGGCGACATGGCCTCGCCGTCCTCCTGCCACGACCACAAATAGAGCCAGCCCTGGCTGAAGAGCGGCACGAAGCCAAGATTCTCGAAGCCGCCGCTCGGGGCGCGCTTCGTGAGCTGTTTGGCGTCCGCGATCAGCTCATCCCAGGTCTGCGGCGGCCGGTCCGGATTCAGCCCGGCCTCCCGAAACAAGGCGCGGTTGTAGTAAAGAACGCGGTCGTCCGTAGTGTCCGGAATGGCGTAGACGTGGCCCTGATAGATCGTCTCCGCCCACGTGGCGGGCACGTAATCTTTCTGGCGGACGGCCAGCGGATCGTTCGAGCGGGCATCGGCGGCGAGCAGATCGTCGAGCGGGCGGAAGGTGTCCCGACTGGCCCAGTCGCCGATGGTGAAGCGGTCCTGGCGCACCAGGTCGGGAGGCACGCCGCCGACAATGGCGGTCATTAGCTTCTGCGGGTTCATGGCGCCCGCGCCCATCGAGAGCACGGCGACCTCGATTTCGGGATGGCGCTGCTCGAAAGCAGCGATCTTGGCGTCCATGTCCTTGGTTTCGGAGCTGGACTCCATGCCCCAGACCACCAGCCGAACCCGATCCGCCCTCGCCGGCCCTAAACCCAGCACGCCTAGCAGCACGACCAGAAGGCAGGTTAGAAGCGGGCCACCTGGCCTTCCGCCGACCGGCAAGAAGCGTTTTCGGGAATTTTTTAACATGGAAAGTCGTGCTCCTGACACCTTTAAAAGCGTTTCGTGCCTACTTACCGTTTAGATTACCCCAGCAGGAGAACGAGTCAGCTCTCTAGGCGCCGAAGAAGTTATAGGTCCGCATGTGCCATAGCAGGCTCAGCAAGGCCCACATACTCCCGACGACGCAATCGCCCAGAATCAGCCCCAGGAAGAACGGCAGAAAGCGGCGATAGGCGCGCAGCCCGCCATAACGCAGCGCCGATCCTTTGAGCAGCCAGGCGATGAGCAGCGGCATCCATACCAGGTGGATCGCCCAGGAGGAGGAGACCGCATAGCCAATGGGATGCAGGGGGAAACCGAAGAACCGCATGCGCAGGCTGAAGAGTCCTATCGTGACGAGCGCGCTGAACCCCATCGCGGTGACCGCTCCGAAGTTGGGCCGCCTTGCCAGGGTTCCGTCCGTCCAGTTTGCCATGCGCTCGAAACTCTCCTGCGCCATCCAGTAGCCTTCACTGAACTTTCCCGCCGCTCCCAGATGATAGGCCTGATGCTCGAACGCCCAGAAGCTGCTCAGCGTCCCCAAAACCGTAGCCAGCAGGATCGCGCCGAACATCCGGCGCATGTCTATCTGCCGCAGTTTCGCCATCTGCAGGCCCTCCAGGCCGATCGGCATGGTATCGCTGCGATGCGCACGGGTGAAGCTGTAACTGAACGTGAAGAAGGCCAGGTCATGCGACTGCAGCGGCGTGGTCCCCAGCGCCCGCGGCAGCATATTGTCCGGCCCCATAAAATGGAAATCGTGGACCGGCGAGCCCAGCTCCGCGCGAATCCTTGTGACGACCACCAGCATCGGCAGATAGAGCGCCAGAAAGGCCGCGGCGACCCACCAGGCTACGCCGGCGGCCCGGCAGAAACCCAGCAATGCCAACACACCGATCCCCAGGCCGATCAGCGCCCATCGCTCGCTCAGGGCTTCCGGAGCCTGCGGAGTGTCCGGGTCCTCCGAAGCGCGAGGAGACGGCCTGCGCCAGGCGCGCCGCCAGATATCGGCGAGATAACGGCGCCCCGTCCAGAGATACACCGCGAACAGGCCCATGGCCGCGCCAAAGCCCTGCTCCTTAATGAACGGAAAATCCGGAGTAGCGTCCCAACCCTCCGCACTGGAGATGACCACCTGCGCCTTCCAGAGCAGGAAGAAGAACCAGCAGCTAAACAGCAGATCGAGCGGCAGCAGGAATCCCAGGCCGATCACCAGAGGATAGAAGGTGATGGGAAACCAGTCGATGGCCTTCCAGGGCTTGGCGGTAAAGAGCGGCTTGAGGTCCGTGATGCCGATAGGCAGCATCGGCAGGGAGGGATAGAGGAAGGCGATCCCGTTCCACAGCCCTAGCAGCGCCGCGACCGCAAATCCGGCCCACATCAACCGATTGGCAAAGAAGACGGCGCCGGCGCCCTCCTCGGTCATCTCGATGGGCAGCCAGACGATGGGGAAGGTCAGCCGTTCCCGGTCCGCCCATTGCCGGCGGATCAGCACGTTGGTACACTGCGCCACCAATAGCAGCAGCGTGATGAAAAGAGTCCAGCACAGAATCGGCGTGATCCAGGCGCGCAGCACAGCCACCTGATAGAAACTGGAGTTGCCGAGGTAGTGACCACGCAGAATCGCCCGGTCCCGCACCACCAGCCAGGAGGGAAAAGCGCCCAGAAACGCATCCCAATGGCTGGTGGGACCGAACCAGGCGCCATGCGGAATGATCTCCGTCAGGATAGGAATGCCGTCCGATCCCGCCAGGCCGGTCGCGATGGCGAGCATGGTATAGAGCGTAAGCAGTTCCCCCTGCGAGAAGGCAAAACGCGGCGCGAATCGCTTCAGCCCCGCGTTGACGCCGGCCAGCAGGAACAACACGAACACGACGTTGGCGAACAGGGAGATCGTGGAAGGATACGGGCCGAACATCACCCGCTCCAGTTGAATGATCCAGAAGCTGGTCAAGGGAATCAGCAGCCCGCCCAGAAGAAGCACGCGTATCGTGATCCCCGGCTGCCTGCGGGAAGAGCGCGCCGGCAAGGAGCGGGACGAAAGAGGTTGAGGTGGCGGGTCTGGAGGTGACATCATCCGGCTGTTCTGGCTCTACGCTGGAGTTTCCTCCTCCATCGCCGAGCAAAAGAAAAGGCCGGGAGGGGGTCGTCAATACGCATCTCAAGGTCATCCCTCGTGCTCTCGCGCGGCAAGCAACGCAAAGAGCTTCCGGTATTCCCCGGCATCCAATCCGCCGCTTTCGGGTCTCGCCCCCACCGGCAAAAAGCAAGTGCTAATAATGGCAGGAATCCGTCATTCAGAAGCGAATTATAGATTTCAAGCAGCTTCGGCTCAACGCCGTTTGAGAAAAAAGGGCTGGAAGGCTGCTTATTCAGCATCCCCCTCGTGCCCGGCTGATGCCGTTTCCCATCACGATCCTTGAAGATCAGCGGGCGGAAAGGAAAGCGAGCATGCGATCTCTCTCTCGTGTCACGATGGGCGTTCTTGCCCTGCTCCTGGCAGCGCCATCACTTCCCACCCTGGCGCAAGGCTATCGAGTCGGCCATGTGATCGTCCCCGCAAGCAGTATCGAAAGGGCGGAGGACGCGGGCCTGCGCGCGCACACCAACATCGTCCTGGTCGATCCGGCCAGCGGGTTCCATCCGGACGGCGGATTGGGGCCGGCCGGCGGCATGACTCCGGCGCAGATGCGCTCGTTCTACAATCTGCCGTCTTCCGGCGGCAGCCAGATCGTCGCCATCGTAGACGCCTATCACGATGCCACCGCCCTCAATGATTTCAACACCTTCTCCAGCCAGTTCGGCCTGCCCACGGAGACTTCCACGAATGTGACCGCCTCCACCAATAAGGTCTTCCAGGTCGTCTATGCCGGCGGCAGCCAGCCTCCCCAGGATTCGAGCGGCGGCTGGGAGCTGGAAGAGTCCTTAGATATCGAATGGGCGCACGCCATGGCTCCCAGTGCCAAAATCGTGCTCGTCGAAGCCAACTCCAACAGTTTCACCGATCTATTCAATGCGGTGAGCGTGGCGACCAGCTTCACCGATGCCAACGGACTTTCTACGAAGGAAGCTTCCATGAGCTGGTCCAGCGGCGAGTTCTCCGGCGAAACCAGCTACGACAGCTACTTCACCAGCGGCAGCGTCGTCTACTTTGCCTCCACCGGCGACAGCGGCGCACCGGCCGGCTATCCGAGCACCTCGCCCTACGTGGTCGCTGCCGGCGGCACGACGGTCACCACCAACAGCAGCGGCAATTTTGTCAGTGAAAGCGCCTGGTCCAGCGGGGGCGGCGGACCCAGCACGCAGGAGGCGCGTCCCTCCTTCCAGAACGCGATCCAGAGCATCGTCGGCTCGTTCCGTGGAACGCCCGACATCTCCTACGATGCCGATCCTAACTCCGGCGCTTCCGTCTACGACACCACGCCTTATAACGGATTTACCTACGGCTGGCTTGAGGTCGGCGGCACGAGCTGGTCTTCGCCCGCGCTGGCCGGCATCATGAATCTGGCGAATACGAGCGCCGGCACGTTCGCCGCCGGAACGCAGGCAGAGCTGACGACCATCTACAGCAACCTGGGTACCTCTAACTTCCGCGACATCACTACCGGCAACAACGGCTATGCCGCGGCAGCAGGCTGGGACTTCGCCACCGGCGTCGGCACCGTGCAGGGGCTGAGCGGCCTCAATGGCGCCAGCAGCTCCGCGCCGGTGATCTCCAGCCTCTCTCCCAGTTCCGCGACGGCCGGCGGCGCAGCCTTCACGCTCACGGTGAACGGCAGCAACTTCGTCAACGGCGCGACCGTCGACTGGAACGGATCGGCATTAACCACTTCCTTCGTCTCCGCCAGCCAGTTGACCGCTTCCGTGCCTTCCAGTGACATCGCCACGGCCGGCAGCGCCAGCGTCACCGTTACGGAGAGCGGCCAGACCTCCAACACGGCCACCTTCACCATCAACAACCCGGTCCCGACCACGACCAGCCTCTCGCCCAGCTCGATCGCCGCCGGAAGCGCCCAGTTCACCCTGACGGTCAACGGCGCCAACTTCGTCAGCGCCTCGACGGTCGACTGGAACGGCACGGCGCTCTCGACCACTTTCGTTTCCAGCACCCAACTGACGGCCATCGTGCCGACCTCGGATGTCGCTACGGCGGGAACCGCCAACGTCACCGTGGTCAATCCGGGACCGGGTGGCGGCACGTCCAACGCCCAGACCTTCACCATCACGAGCAACAACCCCGCGCCGGCGCTCAGCTCCATCAGCCCGTCGTCGTGCCGGGCGGGAAGCGCAACCTTCACGCTCACCTGCACGGGCAGCAACTTCATCAGCAGCTCGACGGTCCGCTGGACGGCAGGGGGCACGACGACCGTGCTCACGACCACCTATGTGTCCGGAACGACCTTGACGGCCGTGGTTCCCAGCTCTCTGGTCGCCAACCGGGGTACGGCCAGCGTTACCGTGGTCAATCCGGCGCCCGGAGGCGGCACATCCGGGGCGCTGACATTCACCATCAAGAAACACTAGCCGAACACGTTCTAAAGCCGGGCCGATAAACGACCCGGCTTTAAATTCGCCCGTCCTCCGGACGGACCTCACCCCCTTAATCCCCCTCTCCTTCGTAAGGAGAGGGGGAAATTAAGACGCAGCAAGCAGCGCCCCTACAAAAACCTTCCCTCGCCCCTTGTGAGAGGGTTAGGAGTTAAGATGCTTGCCGAACCACTCCAGGTTCGTCTCCATCACCTTGAGCATCATCTTCGGCTCGACCGGCCCGTGCGGCTGGCGGGGCAGCACGAGCATGCGCGTCTCCACCCCCTGCATGCGAAGCGCGTTGTAAAGCTCGTAGCCCTGTGAGATAGGCACGCGCACGTCCGCTTCCGGATGCTGGATCAGCGTGGGCGTCGTGACGCCCTGGACGTTGAACATCGCCGAGTGGTCGCGGTAGATGTCCGGGTCGTCCCAGGGCTGCGCGCCGAAGTAGTCGGGCAGGAAGCCGGGGATGTCGGCAGTGCCGGTGAAGCTCATCAGGTTGGTGACGCCCGCGCCGACCGAAGCGGCCTTGAACCGCGTGGTCTGCGTGAGGATCCAGGAGGTCATGTACCCGCCGTAGCTCCAGCCCATCACGCCCAGGCGGTCGGGATCGGCCACGCCCATTTCGATGACCTTATCCACGCCGCGCATCAAGTCCTGATAGTCGCCGCCACCCCAGTCTTTCTTATTGGCGAATCGGAACTCCTTGCCGTAGCCGGACGAGCCGCGCGGATTGCAGCGCAGCACCGCGTAGCCGCGCGCCGCGAACGTGGCAGCCGGGTAGAGCATGGGCGCGCCGAGGAAGTTCTGCTGGAACACGCCCGCCGGCCCGCCGTGGATCACCAGCAGCAGCGGCACGCGCTGGCCCGGCTCGTAGCCCACCGAATAAGTGAGCAGCCCCTCGATCTCCAGCCCGCCGGCGCTCGGCCAGCGCAGGACCTCCGTTTTGCCCACAGGCAGTGGCGGCAGGCCGGCGTTCTCGCGGCTGATCTGAACGGGCGCGAAGCGGCTTGCCGGCGTGACGCAGGCTTCTACAGGTATCTCCAGGGCCTGGCGCGTAAAGCCAAATGCGTTCCGCGAGAAGTTGAGCGAAAACTCCCACTCCAGCCCCTCGCCGAAGTTTAACTCCGTCACGGCGCCCGTCTCCACGTCCATTGCGCACAGGCGCGTATGCGTGCCGTGCGCCTCGCTGAAGTAGATCCGCTTGCCGTCCGCCGACCAGCCCACCAGACCCGGCTGCCCATCGTGCGTCGGGCCGAGCGGCCGGGGCGTGCCACCCTCCGTCGGAACGACGTGGATCGTGCTGTGAAAAGCCCAATTGGGTGGGTCGTCGCTGATGTCCAGGGCGATCCATTTCCCGTCGGGCGAATAGTGCGGCTGCGACTCCGCCGCCGAGGTCGCGGCCAGAGGCCGTATCTCCCCGGTCGTTACGTTGACGATGGAGACGTCGGCAGTGGGCCAGTCGTTCTCGCTCGGCGTCTTCTGGTGGGAGAAGGCGATCTCTTTGCCGTCCGGCGACCAGTCGAACGACCCTGCGACGTGCATGATGGCGGGCGTGAGCAGGCGCGGCTCACGCTTTCCGGCCAAATCCTTTTCGACCGGCAGCAGATAGAGCCGGTTGCGCTTGTGGTTCTCATTCACCCAGCGCCAGTCGTCCTTGCCCTTGTCGCGCTTCTCTTCCGTCTCGTCCTTCGTCTCCGGCATCACGAAGGCGATCCAACGGCCGTCCGGCGACCAGGCGAAGCCGCCTATGTCGGCCTTCGCGTCCGTGAGCTTCTCCGCCTCGCCGCCATCGGCGCGCATTCGGTAGAGGTTAAACTTTTCTGCGCGATTGGATGTGAAGGCGATCCAGCGCCCGTCCGGCGACCACTGCGGGTCGCGCGAGGACTTGTCATCGAAGGTGGCCTGAAAGGAAGCGCCGCCGTCCGCGTTCGCCAGATGGATCTGCGTCACGTACTCGCTCTTCTCGTCGGTCATCACTGCCGTCGTGACCGTATAGGCTACGCGCTTGCCGTCCGGCGAGGGCCGTACCTGCCCGACGCCTTTGACCTGTAAGCTCAGTTGCGGCGTCCAGACGCCGGGCCGCCAGTAGTCGCCGTGCGGGTAGCGATAGGTGGCAAGCTCCTCGCCGGGCAGCAGGGAGACCGTGTCGTAGGGGGCGGGCGGCTCGTAGGCGTAAGGAACTTCGTCTTGAGGAAGATAGTCCGCCGCCTTGCGTCTGGCGATGCAGGCCAGCAGCTCTTTCTGCTTGAGGGGGATGTAGGCGGGGACGTGCGGCCCCAGCGCCTCCTCGACGTGGGCGGGGCGAAACTCGTAGTAGATCACGCGGCGCAGCTTCTCGGAGTCGTTGGCCGGGGAGCCGTGGACGAGAAGAATGTTGTGGAAGAGCACGTCGCCCGGCTGCATTAAGGCCGGGACGGCTTCCGGCAGCGCGAACTCCGCGCGGCTTGCCGGCTCTTTGGACTGCGCCGCCAGCCACTCCCGCGTCCGCTCCTCGCTCCAGAGGTGGCTGCCGGGAATCACCCAGACGCAGGTGTCCTCATCGGCTTCGTCCAGATAGAAATCGACGTTAAAGATCGGCCGATCGCCGACGCATCCGGTGCCCGCGTCCCGGTGCCAGGGCACGACGATGCCTTCGCCCGGCAGCTTGAGGACCATCGCGTCCCAGGTGGGGATCAGGTCCTTGCCCATGAGCATTTCGGTCGAGCGCAGGATGAACGGGTTGCCGAGCAGGACCTTGCACGCCTCGCGCTTATCGACGACGTACTCGATGCGCCGTAATACCGGCCGGCCGCTGCGGTGGCCGGTCCCGTACATATAGTCCGGATCGTCGCGGACGGTAGCGCGGCCATATTCGGTCAGCTCGTCCATCGCCGCGCGCACGCGCCGCAGCTCCTCCTCTTCCAGCGCCCCCCGCACGATCAGATAGCCGTTCTCCAGGAAAAACTGCTTCTCTTCTTCGCTGATAGCCAGCCGCCGCATCGCCGTCTCCTCCTCGCCTAGTGCTGCCTATCAAATTGGCAATCCGGCGGCCTCTTTCCTCCCTTCATAAAGCCTGGTATGATCCTCTCGGGTTACTGTCTAAATCTTGTGTTGCCATTCAATGGGTATATTCCACCAGCAGGTCGGCGACGACTTTGAACGATGGCGTCAGATCATCCAAACGAAACATACAGATACGCTCTGTATCCGGCATGTATTCGGCTGCCGAGCCGGGCGTCAGTTTGAGCAGCCGGGTGCGCATGACGAGCTGGTGGTTCCAAAACCAGACCCGATCGACAAACCGCTTCTGGGCGTCTTCGGGAACGAGCTGCAGCGCCCATTTATGGGCGGCCTGCATGAGGAGCAGGTGGATAGCAGATCGGTCTGGAGAGCGGGCATCATTCATGGCTACCATAGCGGCAAGCGCTCTGCCATCCTCCGCAATGGCGCCCTCATATCCCTCCATAGGAAAATAACTCTCACCGCCATGGATACCCAGGGAGACAAACGGATATTTCCGGCCGGCGGCCTGGATACGTTTTTCTGCCGTATCGATTCGATGCTGGGCGGCCCTGCTCAATATCAGCGCCTCGGGATAGTCCGTGTCCGCTTGAACTCGGCGTTCGGATCCTTTCCAGGCGGGCCCGGAGAGCGAAAAGAGAGATCTGGAGCTATCGCCTCGGTCCGGAAACCGGACGAAGTTCAGCCTGTTATCGCTACGCCAGCGAAACCAGTCCATATTGGCCCATCCATGCTGCTGCATTTGATAGGCGATCCGATGGTTTGCCATATTTAAGACCGTCAGGATGAGAAGGTTATCCTTCAGCGGATACCCGGGATCGCTGTTATCCGTGCCTATGGCGAGCCAGGTTCCCTGCGGAGAGAGGACGGCTCGCTGCAGCGTCTGGCCTTCCAGGTGATCTCGTTCCAGATTGAGTATGGGATCGTCTGCGGTCAGAGCAAAATGCACTCCGTCAGCCTGCGCGAAATGAAGAAGATGGATCTGCGTGCCGGTGTGCCGCAGGACATAAAACGTGGCAGATGTTCCCACAGGCCGCGAAGAGAGCGATTCTTTCTCCTCGCGCGCCCCTGCCTGCTGTAACGCCTGCACGATCTCCTGGCGTCCTCTGGCATAAGTCAGGGCTGTCCAGCCATCTTTATCTTTCGCATGGACAACAGCGCCATGACGAAGCAACATCCGCACGATGTCTACGCTTCCGTAGTCCGCCGCCTGCATTAAGGGGGTCTTGCCCTCTTTATCCCTGGCAGCGATGTTTGCGCCGCGCTCCAACAGCAGGCGAACGATGTCGAGGGATTGATCTGACTCATTCAGATTGCCCGCCGGTTTGCCAGCAGCCGCAAGCATTAGAGCGGCCCGGCCCGCTCCATCCTGCTCCTCGATATCCGCTCCTTTATCCAACAAGGCGCGAACGACCTCGACGTTATCAGATTGAATGGCCCACTTGAGGACCGGCCATCCCTCGTTATCTTTCACATTCGGGTCGGCGCCCCTCTCCAGCAGAAGGCGCACGCTATCCAGGCTTCCCCTCTGTGCGGTCCACATCAAGGCGGTCACGCCGCTCTTGTCCCTGGCCTTCACATCAGCCCCATGCTGCACGAGAAGGGAAATATCGCTTTGAATGCTTTCATCTTTCTGTTGCGGACGGATATATGTCCCATAAGCTGCGCGTAGCAATGGCGTCCAGCCATCCTTGTCGCGCACGTTGACCCTCGTGCCACGATCGAGAAGAAGCCGGATGTTATCGGTCTGGTTCAGGAAGGCTGCGCTCAGGAGCGGGGTATCGCCGTCCCTGTCTCTTGCATTGACGTCAGCGCCGTGATCCAGCAATAAGCGAACGATGGCAGGGCTGCCTATCTGTACCGCCTCCATTAAGGCCGTCCGGCCATCCCGATCCGCGCTATTGACGTTAACTCCGCGCTCCAGCGCCATCTTGACGATCTTGAAAGCTTCCTCTCCAGGATCGGCATTGAAGGGCGGGCCGAACGGAAGCATGGCAGCCGCTATGAGAACGGTTCTTCCCCGGTTATCTCGGGCATAGACATTGGCGCCGCGTTCTATAAAGAGCGTCACAGCATCCAGGTGTTCATTGGCAGCAGCCTCCATCAAAGGCGTCCAGCCGCTTTTATCGCCGGCGTTGATATTAGCGCCGTGATTCAACAGGAATCGGATCGACCCCGTTTGACCGATACGCGCCGCCAGCAGCAACGCCGTTTCGCCGGTAGGGCTGCGCGCATTGACGTCCGCGCCCTGCTCCACCAGCAACGAGATAATATCGGCTTTTCCCTCGCTCGCAGCCGCAATCAACGGTGTATAGCCGGAGTCATCCCTGGTGTTCACATCGGCGCCATCATCCAATAAGAGGCGGGCGAGGTCCACGTTCCCGCTTATTGCGGCCACCGCTAGAGGCGTACGGCCATCCTTCGTTCTGGCATCAACTCTGGCACCTCTAGCCAGCAAGAGCTTCTCCAGAATAGTATCGTCACTAAAGGCCGCCTTGCATAAAGCGGTCTCCCCGTCTCGATCCCTCGCATTTACATTCGCGCCATGCATAAGGAGGAGTTGGGCGATTTCCGTATGATGCTCTGCTTCGGCTAGAATCAACGGCGTTCCGCTTATCGAATAGCCGTCATCGCCCCAGGCATTGACGTCCGCGCCGCGATCCAGCAGAAGCTTAACAAGGGCCACGTTTCCCTCTTTTGCGGCCAGCATCAGGGCTGTTGGCGGATGCGGAGATCGGGCGCGTTCCCACTTATTTTCCGGTATATCGCGGGCATTGGGGCTCGCTCCCTGATCGAGCAAGGTTCTGGCAGCGGCGACATCTGCCTTCTGGATCGCAGCTATAAGGGCAGCATCCAGCCGGTTCGGCTGCTGAGCGGCCCCAACAGTCTGCCACAGGAACATCAGGAAGAGGGGAAGCGTCAGACGGGAGAGCTTACGGCTTACTATGCCCATGATGGCTCCTTCACTGCCGATAAGACGAATTCAGGCGTTGGAGCGTTACCTTCTCAAAACCCGATTCCTGTTCTGCATCCACGCGAGGCGCGTAGCCCAGGGCTTGATAGGCCAGCATAAAAGCCTCTATCTCCCGGCTTACCACGTATATCCCTGCTCCCTTGCCCACTGCAACCAGGCTTCACGCATCTTTTGATGCTGTCCCTTCTGCTCCGGCGGCACAGGGTTCGCACCAGTAATACAACTTAAGGCCCAATACCAATGATCCGATCCTTGATCCAACTCTCGCAAAATGAATGGCAGGGCTGCTGGCCCCATGCCAATGATCTGTTGATAGGCCGGGTGCATCGCGATGGCCGTCGTGGAGGAAAGAAATCGAGTCGCGGCACGCCATTGAGCCGTGAGTTCCTCAAAGCGTTTACGCAGAGTTGTCTCCTCAGTCTGAGTAAGCCGGTGTAAGTCAAAGGCAGGTTCACTCATAGCAATCCCTTTCCAGGTTTGTCTGCCGATATGGTACCCTATCCCGAATAGGCCATATAAATCATTATCCACGAAGGAGAGGAATTACTGTGCGCCGAGGCGCTTGAGGCCGGCGGCGGCATCCGTATCATCCGGGTTGAGCTTGAGGGCTTCCTTGAACTGGCCGATGGCCTCTGCTTTGCGGCCCTGCTTCTCGTAGATGGCGGCGATATCGTCGCGGATTTGGGCGCGCATGGCTTCCGGATAGTCCGTATGCTGAAGCAGTTCGGTATAGAGCGGCAGCGCCTCGCTTTCCTTTCCCGTCTGTACGAGCATCTTAGCCAGCCCCGCCGACACCAGGAAGTCGTTCGGGTCGGCTTTGTGCGCCTCCTGTAGCTGCGCGATGGCCTGCGGCAGCTTGCCCTGCTGTACGTAGCGCTGCGCCAGCAGGCGCCGCAAGCCCACGCGCTGGCTCACCGATAGGGCTGGCCGGGCGATCATCTGCTCGAAGAGCGCGTTGGCCTCCTCCGGCTTGTTGTTGCGATCCAGCTCGGCTGCCAGCGTGGTCTGCGCGTCCAGGTCGTCGGGATGGGCGGCGGCGATCTGGCGGAAGACTTCCAGAGCCTCGGCGTTGCGGTCTTTGCGCGCCAGCAGCGTCGCGTACGCCTCTTGAAGCGAGCGCTGATCTTTGTGCTTGTCCACGATGCCCTTGACGACAGCCCAGCCGGCCTCCTCGCGCTTCTGGCGCGTGTACGCGTCGATGAGAGCGGCCATCAGGGTGGCGTTATCGGGCGTCTTCTCCAGGCGGGCCTGCAGCCAGGCCAGATAGGCGTCCGGCTTGCCCTCCAGCTCATAGATTCGCGCCAGATCCGCATAGGTCTGGTACGTCTCCGGCGTGCGATCGATCTCCTTTTCGTAGAGCGCCCGCGCGTCATCGTAACGCTTCAGGCGGCTCAGCACGATCGCCTTGCGGTCCTGCGCCCAGCCGGCGCTCGGATCGCGCTTGAGCAGGGTGTCGTACGCGGCCAGCGCTTTCTCATCCTGGCCCGACTGCTCGTAGATCTGGGCCATCGGCCCGTAGATGCGGCTATCGTTGGGATCGGCGCTGGGATTGCTGCGCTCCAGTTGCTCGTATTCCGCCAGCGCCTTGTCGAGCATGTTGTGACGCCGGTAGAGCTCGGCGGCCTTTATCCGCTCGCCCAGTGGGTCCTCGGCCCGCGTCGCTGCCTGACGGTAGGCGTCGGCGGCCGGCTCGAAACGGCCCTGCGCCTCGTCGATGCGGGCGATCTCGTCGTAGGGCGTGGGGTCTTTGGGCAGCGCCTGCGCCATCGCCTGGTATTCCTGGAGGGCCTTGTCCGGCTGTTTGGCCTTCTCGTAGAGGCGGGCGATCGCCTGATAGGTCTTGGGATCCTCGGAATGGCCGGACGGCCCGGCCGCAGCGGCCTCCTTAGCCTGCACTTTGCTCCACCAGGAGATCGCCTCGTCGGTCTTCCCCTCGGCATCCGCCAGGTCCGCCAGACCGCGCATGGCGTCCAACTGCTCAGCCTGAATCGCGGCGGTCACCATCGGGCGCGCCTTCGGATCGGGCACATCCGCGCCGGTGGCATCGAGCGCCAGGACCGCGCTGAACTGCGCCCGCGCCTCATCCCGGCGCTTGAGCAGCGCCAGATCCTGCCCCAGGGCGACCATCGCATTGCCGTCTTTGGGCTGCCGGGCCAGCAGCGCTTTCCACTCGGCGGCGGCCTCCTCGTATTTTGTCTCCGCCTCCAGGATGCGCGCCGCGCCCATATAGGAGTTGGGATCGTCCGGACGGCGCTGGCGGTATGCATGCCAGGTTTCCAGGACCTTGCCGGCATCGTGCTGCATCGTGTAGACGCGCGCCATCTGGCGATACGGCTCGATATTGTCGGGGTCGGCGGCCTGGTGGCGCTTATAGATAGCCAGCGCCTCCACGTAGCGGCCGGCCCGCTCGTACAGATTGCCCAGCTCGTTCTCCAGTGGAATATTGATGGGCTTGAGGGCGATGGCCTGCTTGTAGTGCGCCTCCGCCTGCTTCAGCTCCGCGCTCCGCTGGTTGGTGTCGATCAGCGTGAAGGCGTCCTGCGTCTCGCTGAACGCCAGACCCGCCAGGGCGCGCCCGTCTTTCGGGGCGAGCTTCAGCGCGGACGTGAAGTTGCGTTTGGCGGCGGGGAAGTTCAGGATGGCATCGTAGAGCTGGCCGAGATTGAGATAGGCCGCCTCGTTGTTGGGAGCCACCCGGATCACGTCCAGGTAGGCAGAGATCGCCTCCTGAATATGGGCCAGCCGCTGCAGCAGCATGGCATCGTTGAACAGCGCGATGGGATTGTGCGGCTCTTTTTTCAACGCCGCCTGATAGACGGCCAGCGCGCCGGGATAGTCCTTGAGCTGTGTTTTCAAGTCCCCGATATAGAGCAACGCCGCCGTCAGATCCGGCGCGAGCGTGTGGACCTTTTCGGCGACGGCCAGGGCCTGCCGGAACTTGTGGCGGCGTCCCAGGATGATGGCATAGTCGAACTGGGCCTGCGCGTTCGTGGGCGCCAGACGCGTGGAGGCGGCATATTCGGTCTCGGCCGTGGCATTATCGCCGCGCACGGCGGCGGCGGTCCCCAGCACGAAGTGGGCGGGAGCGGCCAGATTGGCCGGGGGCGACAACGCCAGCGCCTTTCTGGCGTAGCGCTCGGCCTCCGCGAAGCGGCGCTGCCCGCTGGTCAGGGTCGCCAGGCCGATGTACGCGCGGACATTCTTCGGATCGGCGGCGACGATATGCTGCAGCGCATCCTCCAGGCCTTTCCGGTCGCCCTGAAATTCATAAAGGGACGTCAGATTCTGATAAGCCGGCAGCGTCTGCTGCGGGGTCATGTGCGCCGCCGCGGCCAGGCGCAAAAACTGCTGATAAGCCGGGATCGCCTCTTTGACTTTACCGGCCTTGTGCAGCGCCACAGCGCGCATAAACTGCGCCGCCGCTTTTTGCACCTCAGGCGGCACGGTGGGCCGGACGATCACCGGAGCGCTTTTACTCGCCTTGCTATTTGCCGGCGGCGCGGCGTGCGCCGGCGCGCCCGTTCCCTGAGCGAGAAGGCAAGCCGGCGCAGCTATCAAGAACAGCGCGGTCGCTCCATAGAGCAGCGATCGCGAAGAACCTACGAACATAACGGATGCTCTCCATAGGAATTTACCGGGGGTTAATCTGATTCTAACCGCAGGAAAGCCGAAAGTCAAGGTTAATAGGCCCCCACCCCCTTCCCCTCCCCCAATTCTAGGGGAGGGGGGACTAGGCTGTTCTCTTGTATCTTTCTCTAAAGCTTCTCTTGCTTGCAAGCAGAAGCCACCGCAGCAATTTCCCTAAGAGGCGAGGAGGAGGGCTTTTTAATCGCATCTCCCCTCACTACCACGAATTCCATCTCACCTAAGCGGCGAAGGGGAGCTATAATGTTTAGTTTCTGCCTCTGCCTGGAGGCAAGAGGGCTTTAGCAAGCAGTATTCGCTTCCAATTTAGTCCCCCCTCCCCTAAAATTGGGGGAGGGGAAGGGGGTGGGGGCCTTCGTTGCAAAAACTGCGGAAACGATGGATAATAGCAATAATCTCGCTATGAGAACTTCCTGGGTTCGCGCATATCTTGACAGCCATTCAATAGCAGGCGGCAACTCTCTTGGTGGAGCCTTCCCGCCTGAGGGGTTTTAAAGGACCCTGTAGGAGTATTGCAAGGATGAACCTCCACCGACAGCGCCTTCACGGCGCGTTCCTCGCGGCGCTCGCCGCCCTCTCTCTCGGCGTATCGGCCACGATGGCCCTGGCTGCGCCGCCCAAGCCTTCCGGCCAGGCCGGCAAGGCAAAGGCCGCCCATTCGCATTCCAACGCGCTCGATCCGGAGATGCAGGCCGCCCTCCAGTCGGCGCCATCGGCCAGCCAGTGGCCCAACAGCGACTATGCGCGCCTGATCGACATCGGCGATGTCACCGTCAAGCCGGACGGCACCGTCGTCGCCACTTACCGGGAGACCTACAAGCTGTTCAACGAGCGTGCGCGCACGCTGGCGGAGGTCGACCTGCCCTACAACTCCAGCTACGAAAGCCTCCACGTGGTGCAGGCGCGTACCATCAAGAAGGACGGCGCCATCGTCAACGTCAAGCCCGACGATATTCGCACCTCCTCCCCGTACAGCGAGTACCTCATGTACGATGACGCCATGGCCGTCAGCTTCTCTATGCCCGCCGTCGAGGACGACTGCATCATCGACTACACCTGGCAGGAGATCACCCGCCCGCTCCTCATGCCCGGCCAGTTCTGGGCCAACTGGTACTTCTCCGGCCCGGAGCCGGTGCGCATGAGCCGCTACACGCTGCACGTACCCGCCGACAAGCCCATCAAGTACAAGATCGCGAACGACGACGCGCTCAAGCCTGCCATCACGACCTCCGCAGACGGGCGCACGAAGACCTATACCTGGGAGTGCAAGGACCTCAAGCCGCTGGAGATCGAGCCGTCTATGCCGCCCATCAAGGACGTGCAGGTCTGGATGCAGGTCTCCTCGCTCAACGCCTGGCAGGATGTCGCCCACTGGTTCTGGGGGCTGGAGCAGCCCCAGGCCAAAGCCACCGACGCTATCCGCGCCACAGTCGCCAAATTGATCGCCGGTAAGCAGACCGAGGAGGAGAAGGCCCGCGCCATCTACGATTGGGTCGCCAACCATACGCGCTACGTCGGCCTGGAGTTCGGGCTGTCCGCCTTTAAGCCGCACGCCGCCAGCGAGGTCCACGACAAGCTCTACGGCGACTGCAAGGACAAGGCCACGCTGCTCATCACGATGCTGGGCCTGGCGGGCATCAAGGCGAATCCGGTGCTGCTGCACGCCGAGGAGCGGCGGCCCGTTGTGCAGGATTTGCCGACGCTCGAAGACTTCAACCATTGCATCGCCTTAGCCGACGTGGGGGGCAAGGAGGTCTGGCTGGACGCCACTGCCGAGACCTGCGCCTACGGCGACATCCCGGAAGCGGATCGCGGCGTAGAAGCGCTGGTCGTGCGCGACGGCAAGGGCACGTTCGAGACGATCCCCACCTATAATCCGGACGACAACGGCATGGACCTGGCGACCCACGTGGCCGTGCAGCCCGACGGCAGCGCGCAGACGCAGGCCGAGATCAAGATGCGCGGCAGCACCGGCCAGATGATGCGCGCCGCGGTCCGCGCCCGAACGCCGGAGCAGCGGCAGGAGATGATGCAGCACCTCACGCAGGTATTCTCCAGCGGGGCCAGCCTCAATAAATACGATCTGCCCGACGGTCTGGACAAGATCGGGCCGTTCGTCATGGACATGAACATGCGGGCGCCCAACTACGCCCGGCAGGTCGGCAAGCTGCTGCTGATCCCCGTCTCCAGCAGCTCCGGCAACGATCGCAACCCCTATGTCAAGGACAAGCGCGTCTGGCCTATCGTCCAGGACGATGCCTCCCTGACCCGCAGCCAGACCATCATTACCCTGCCGGACGGCTATTCTGTGGAGGATCTGCCATCCAACGTCGATCTCTCCTGCCCGATCCAGGAGTATCATCGAACGATCTCGCCCTCCGCCGACGGCAAGACGATCACGATCACGGACACGACTATCGAGCATCCCGGCAAAGTCGCGCCGGAGGACTACCCGAAGGTGAAATCCTACTATGATGCCATCATCAAGGCCACCGGCGACCAGATCGTGCTGAAGAAAAAATAGCCGTCCCTTTCTTAGAGGGGAGTCACAAACACAGGGAGCCGGCGGCATGCCGCCGGCTCCTTTTGCTTCTTCCGATTGGAGCGAACGCCTTAAAACCAGCGTTTCTCCACCACGTACTTCTGGTAGAAGTCCTGATCGCTGGCGACCAGGTACAGAATAGCCTGGACGAGACAGATCACTCCGATGATCGGGAGAAGGAACACCCCGATAATGACAAACATCAGCACGAAGCTGATGATTGTTGCAGCGAGGAGTGTGATGCCCATGGTGTTATTGCCCAGATAGAAGCCGTGGATTCCCAGCCCGCCGAACAAGAGCGCCAGGATCGCCGCCACGATTTTGTTTTTATCCCCGGTCGCTGCTACCGGCGCTGTGTAGGACGGTGGGGCGGTAGGAGCAGACGGCGTGTAACTCGGTGGGGGCGGCGGGGCGGTGGCAGGCGAAGGCGCTGTAGCGGGCGGCGGAGTGGATTCGACGGCGGAAGCCGGCGATATATCCAGGGGAGTGGACGATGTGTCGAGCGAGGGGCCGGAAGCGACTGCCGGCTCTTGCGATAGTGACATATCCGGGGCTGGCGTGGAGGCAGCCGCCGGCTCTGGTGGCGTAAACGCCGGAGATTCGGCGGGCGGAGCGGTATCGGCAGGCTCCGTTTGCATCGAGAGTGGACTATCGAGCCGATGGCCGCATTCCGGGCACTCGGTCGCGTCCGCAGGCACGGTGGCCTGGCATTGAGGGCATGTCCGCGTGTCGGACAGCATAGCGACGTAACCTCCTTCTTTGGATATTCCAAAGCCTCGGTTCATCCTCCAAGACACGTACCGGGCCTAGAGTTCCTTTTTTTGGATGGAAAGTCCTCCATTGCGTGCTAAAATTTTTTGCCCGCCCGATATTTACCCCTTTCGATCCGCTTCCCTTCCGAGGCCGACATTGCAAAGTTCGAGCGAATCCAGTACAATAGCATACAGGCGGTGGGACGGGCCGGACAGCCGGCGATCCCGCCGCTGTCTCTTGAGGAAGGAGGCGTTGGGCATTAGGCGTTAGGCGGTGGGACTTTTCCCAACGCCCAGGGCCCAACGCCCAACGCCCGATCTAGGGAAGGTGGTGGCAACGGTGTCTCTGCCGCAGCAGGCCCAGGCCAAACTGAATGAGATCGAGAAGCGCTACGACACGCTCATCGCGCAGATGAACGATCCCGAATTTAGCAGCGACTACCAGCGCTACATGCAGGCGGCCAAAGCCAAATCGGAGATCGAGGATGTCGCTTGCGCCTACAAGGAGTACAAGCGCACGCTCGACAACATCCAGGTGGCCGAAGAGATGGCCGAGATGGCCGAAGGCGAGGAGAAGGACTTCTTCCTGCAGGAGCTGGAGGACAACAAGCGCCAGCGCGACGAGCTGGAGGAGAAAATCCGCCTGCTGCTGCTGCCCCAAGACCCCAACGACGAGCGCAACGTCATCGTCGAGATCCGGCCGGCGGCGGGCGGCAAGGAGGCCGAGCTGTTTGCCGGCGAGCTGTTCCGCATGTACAGCCGCTACGCCGAGCGCCGCAAATGGAAAGTCGAGGTGCTGGACCTGGAGGAGACGGGCATCGGCGGAGTCGAGCGGGTGACGTTCGAGATCGAGGGCAAAGGCGCCTACAGCCAGCTCAAGTACGAAGGCGGCGTCCATCGCGTGCAGCGCGTGCCTATCACCGAATCGAGCGGGCGCATCCAGACGTCCACCGTCACCGTGGCCGTGCTGCCGGAGGCCGACGACGTGGACGTGGAGATCAGCCCGAACGACGTGAAGGAGGACATCTACCACTCCTCCAGCGCGGGCGGCCAGAACGTGCAGAAAGTCGCTACCGCCGTGCGCCTGACCCACCTGCCCACCGGTATCGTGGTCGCCTGCCAGGACGAGCGCAGCCAGTTGCAGAACAAGACCAAAGCCTGGGTGGTGCTGCGGGCGCGCCTCTACGAGCTTGAGCGGCAGCAGCAGGCGGCGGCCGTCACCAGCGCGCGCCGCTCCCAGGTCGGCTCGGGCGAGCGCTCCGAAAAGATACGCACCTACAACTTCCCGGATGGCCGCGTGACCGACCACCGGATCAATCTGACGATTCACAATGTCCCGGCGGTGCTGGACGGCGACATTCAGCCCTTCATCGATCAGCTCACCACCGCCGACCAGGCGGAGAAGCTGCGGGAGAGCACGGAAGAGGCATGATCCCCGATCTGGCGGAGGCGATCGCGACGCTGGCCGCCGCCGGGATCGAGGATCCGCGCTTCGAGGCGCAGATCCTGCTTGCCCTCGCGCTCGGCGTCTCGCGTTCTCAGGTCGTGGCCGGGCTGGCGCCGCCGCCGACCGAAGCGCAGCGGCAGGCGTTCCTCTCTCTGGTCCAGGAGCGCGCCCGCCGCGTGCCTCTGGCCTATCTGCGCGGCTCGCAGGAGTTCTACGGCCTGCCGTTTACGGTGACGCCGGAGGTGCTGATTCCCCGCCCGGAGACCGAGCTGCTGGTGGATTTTGCCCTGGAGACGCTGCGGGCGGCGGAGACGCCCTCACCCGTGCTGGCGGACGTGGGCACGGGGAGCGGCTGCATCGCCATCGCCGTGCTGGCGCACTGCCCTCCGGCCAGGGCGCTCGCCGTAGACATCTCCGCGGCGGCGCTGGCCGTGGCCGGAACCAATGCCGCGCGAAACGGCGTAACGGAACGCATACGCTTTGCACGTGCCGGCCTGCTGACCGGCCTGGCGACGGCACATTTTGATCTGGTGGTCTCCAATCCGCCCTATATCCCGACCTCGGAAATTCCGAAACTACAGGAAGAGGTGCGCGCATTCGAGCCCGAGCTGGCTCTGGATGGCGGCGCGGACGGGCTGGATTTCCACCGGGGACTTGTCACGGGCGCCATGCGGGCCTTACGGCCCGGCGGCTGGCTGGCGGTCGAAGTGGCGATGGGCCAGGCGCCGGTCGTGGCCGCGCTTTTCCGCCAGGCCGGCCTGACGTCGATCGCGATCCGGCAGGACCTGGCCGGTATCGAGCGTGTCGTAGCGGCAAAGCTGGCTCCGAAGGGTCAATGACCGGGTAAAAATCCGCTCTGGTCCGCCCTGCCGGGCGGTTGGCTGCGTAGCGGCCTGCCAGGCGGGTCGTTCACGGCCCGGTGCGAATGAAGCCACCTCCATGGATATGATCGTCTGCCATAACCTGACCAAGCGATTCGGCGATCTGGTAGCCGTAGACAACCTGAGCCTGTGCGTGGGCGCGGGAGAGCTGTTCGGCTTCCTCGGCCCCAATGGAGCGGGCAAGACCACGACCATCAAGATGATCACCGGCCTGCTCAAGCCGACCTCCGGCACGGCCATCGTCGGCGGCTACGACATCCAGCAGCACACGCTCCAGGCCAAAAGCATCCTGGGCTATATTCCGGATAATCCCTTCCTTTATGAGAAGCTGACGGGACGCGAGTACCTGCACTTCATGGCCGACCTCTACTCCGTCGGCCATAAGGACCGCGCCCGCCGCATCGAGGACCTGCTGCGCCTCTTCGAGCTGGAAGAGAAGGGCAACGACCTGATTCAGGGCTATTCGCGCGGGATGCGCCAGAAGATTTCCCTGGCCGGGGCGCTCCTCCATGAGCCGAAAGTGATCTTTCTGGACGAGCCGACCGTGGGACTGGACCCCAAAAGCGCGCGGACGATGAAGGACATCCTGCGGGAACTGTGCCGGCGCGGCACGACGGTGTTTGTCTCCACGCATATCCTGGAGATCGCCGAGCAGATGTGCGACCGCGTCGCCATCGTCAACAAGGGCCGGCTGGTCGCTTCGGGAACGATGGAGGAGCTGCGCGCCGCCGTCGCCGCCAATGCGAGCGGCGCCCACCGGAACGGGGATACATCCGGTCCCGATAATACCGATAAAAAGAGCCTGGAGGACATCTTCCTGGAGCTGACGGGCGGCGCGGAGTACGCGAACCTGATCCAGTATCTGGGCTGATCCCTCCTATCCGGCAGCGCTGCGGGTTCTGCCGGCCGGGCTCAGGGAGTAAAAGACGTGCCGCCAATCGATAAAGCCGACCAGTCCGCTCTGTACCTTGTGACTCTGCTCATCATGGCGCTGGTCATCATCGTCGACGTGGTCCTGCTGGTCCGCTGGCTCATCTACCAGGTGCAGCTGAACAATGCGGAAGGACAGCTTGCTCCCGTGCCTGTCGTGCCGCCGCTGCCCGAACAGCAGGCAGCGGAGCCCCTCCCCGTTCCGCAGTACGCGACCGTCGGCGCGCCTCCAGCCGCTGAGCCGGACGGCGAGGCGCGGCCTGTTTCCGAAGCGGAAGAGCGGATGGATCTTCCCCCGCCCCTTTTGCCGCCTGTGCCCGCGCTTGCCAACGGTCTGCCGCGACCGCCGTTTGCGCCCACCTGGAGCCTGGTTCATCCGTTCGTCGGTTTTCAGGTCGCCATGGTCCTTATCACCCTGATAACGATGGCCCTCCTCGTGACGCTGCATCCCCACAACTATGTGTCCCTGATGGCTTCCGGAACGTTTCCCCCGGACATGACCATCCTGATGTTGGTCGTGCAGAACGTCTTCTTCGTCGGGGTGCCGGCCTTCTTCTTCTATCGCTACGGCACGTCGCTGAAGCGCATCGGATTGGCCTGGCCTGGATGGATGCGGATCGTGCTGGGCGTGGTCCTGGGATTTGCGCTCCTCTCCCTGGCGAACGGGATCGAAGCGGGCCTCCTGGTCGTGCTGAAGCACGCCCTGCCGGCGAGTACCCTGCAGCACCTCGAGAAGTTCAGCGACACGGTGGATGCCGGCTCTCTCTTCCCGCACATGCCGTCCGTCTGGCTGAAGATCGCGTTCATTCTGACCGGCGCGGTCGCCGCGCCGATCGGAGAGGAAGTCTTCTTCCGCGGCTTCGTCTACAACGCGCTCAAGGCGCGTCTGAACGTGCCCATCGCCATTGTCCTCAGCGGCCTGATCTTCGCCCTGGCGCATTTCAACCCGCTGGCCCTTGTTCCGATCTGGCTGATGGGCAGCCTGCTGGCTTTTACCTACGAGCGCACCCGCTCGCTGTGGGTCACAATCTTGATGCACGCCGTCAACAACGGCTCCGCCTTCGCCGCCTTATGGTTCACGATGCGCCATTAACCGAAGGCGCTGACACCCCAGGGCCTCCAGCCCTTATATCCCAAGAAGGAGAAAAACGTGATGCCCGGTATTCGCAGTGTCATCTCGACTTTGCTGCCCGATGGCCAGGAAGTCATGGGACCTAACGTGCTCATGTGGCACTATCCCAACAACGACATCATGAACGGCTCGCTGCTCACGGTGGAGACCAATCAGTTCTGCGTGCTCAAAAGCCGGGGCGCCATCCTCAGCGTCTATGAGACCGGGCAGTACACGGTAGAGACGCCCCAGCATCCCCTGCTCGGCTCGATCCAGCAGGCGTTCTACGGCGGGCAGAGCCCCTGGCAGTATGAGGCGCTCTACATCAACCGCGCCAAGATCGTCCTGAGCACCAACGGCCTGGCGCTCTCGCGGGAGATGGCGGAGATGTCCTATGCCGTGGACTACTACATCCATGTGGAAACGAAGGACGATGCCGTGCTGCTCACCCAGCACATGCCCTACTCCGGCCACTCGCTGACCGCCGATCAGGTGAACAACTACGCCGGTCCGGTCATCGAGCAGGCGATCAACCAGATCATTCAGGTGACTCCGCTGGAAGCGGTCAACGAGAAGATCCATGATCTGACAGCCCTGGTCAGCCAGCACCTGCAGGAATTCCTGGCGGGCTACGGCATCCATCTGGACACAGTCAAGCTGCTGGTGATGCCTCGCGACGAGCGCATGAAGGCGTTGATCTCGCTCAAGGCGTTCGGGCTCTCCGAGCTGGACGCCGTCCGCCACTACATCGCCATGATTCTGGCGGAGCGCGGAGTAGTCTCGGCGCCGAACATGGCGATCGGCGCGCCGTTTAACATCGGCGGCGCCGTCCCGACGACCCCGGTCGGCCCGCTGGCGCCCTCGGCTGCGCCGCCGGTCCCGCCCACGCCGAGGCAACAAGGTTAACAGAAGGAGCGCGCCATGCCGGACAGCGACTGGATCGCCCAGCAGTTGCATCTGCTGCTGACGGCTTACGGCTACAACCTGTACAACAGCGTGAACCGGGCCCGCGCCGACGACCTGCTGGTGCGGGAGCGCGCCAGCGGGTATCTGGGCGAGGCGGTCAACGCGCTGACCCGGCTGGCGAGCGACTACACGGCGCGCTCTATTCCTCCCTCGACGCGGGAGCAGCCGTTTCCTCCGCCGGAGAAGATGGCGGCTCTGCGCCAGATCGAGAGCCTGCGCAGCGACGTCTCGCAGTTGTCCTCGCGCATCCGCGGCCTCTCCGCGCCAACTCAAGACCGCACCTGGGCCCGATTCCGCGAGGAGGCCAGCACTCTTCACTACCTGCTCAGTTGCGACTATTTCCTCATCACCCAGTCCGAGGCCGTCCTGCAGTACGTTCAGAACCTGACGGCCGAGGACTGGACCGAGGCGCAGGCCGCCGAGGCCCGCGCGCTTCTGCAGAAGGTCGAGCAGACCGCCCGCGACCGTGAGCGTTTCCTCACGCAAGGCGTCGTCTGATCCCCTGGATGATTGAATTTGATTGGAGAAGAGTTTAGTATTGATGAAGTCATCAAAAATTGGGAGAATGTTTAGCACATCCTCGTCTAATGGGGCGATTTCGATACGGGGATCAGCCACTATGTCGTTTACTAGGTCGAGAACAGACGGGATTTTGCTCCTCTTTTTCTCAACCACCCAACAAGCCTCCGTAAAAGCGATTGCAGGGAGCAATAAAAGGCTCATGCGATCACTCATAACCGCATGAGTGTTACTGCCTAGTTTAGGTTTTTTTCGATATACCAGATGAGTGTATGCGCATCAATGACATACTTAGTCGCCATTCAACTCCTCTTCACCGTGCCATTCGGCTTCCTTGAAGTCCTCGTGAGTAGACATACGCCCACCGTTGTTGTCATACTTGCCCGGTGTCAAATAGCACGGCTTCAGCTTCTTTTTGAACAACTGCTTGAATTCTCCATCCTTAGAAGCTGAGCAGCCTGTGGTACTATTTGCGCGTCGTGCTTGTATCTTATTCTCAGACATCGTATTCTTCTCACTTTCTTGCGCTTGTACCCCAATTATATTCTACGTCTTAAGCCTGGTCGGTTGTTGCTTGCCAACCCAGAACGAAAAATCATCCTTCACCATTATACGGAATATGCCGTACACTTGTAAGAGCGCTCAGGGAAAAGGAGGCATATTCCTTTAGCTGCGACATGCCTTGCAGATCGCCGGCGTAGACGGGAACGTATGGCTGGTTTGTGCTTGCCAAAGCTAGGCGTCGAGGGCGTCTTTGGGCAGACCCAGAGGCAGGGGCGCCGGTCGCTCGCACACGCTCTCCATGACGTAGTGCTTGCCCATGTCGGAAGCGTCGTGGAAGCCGTGCATGGTCTCCAGGACGTGATAGCCCATCTGGCCGTTGGCGCGATGGGGCCGGCCGGACTGGATGGCATAAGCCATATCGGCCACGCCAATGCCCCGGCTGTTCTCCGCGAAGCCGTGCGTGAGCGGAACCTCGCTCCAGCCGGAAGCGCCCATTCGCTGCACGCGCACCGGGCCGCCAAAGCCGTTCGGGTCCGGCACGTCCAGGGAGCCTTCCGTGCCGTAAATCTCGATGCGCGGCAGTTGGGAGGCCCAGACGTCGAAGGTCGTGAGGATGGTCCCGATGGCGCCGTTGGCAAAGTCCATGATGCCGGCGACGTGGGTCGGCACGTCTACCTTGACTTTGGTGCCGTACTTGGGCGCGCTGGTAATGGTGCGCTCGGGAAACGAGACGCGGGTCGAGCCGGTGACGCGCCGGATGGGACCGATCAGGGAGATAAGCGCGGTCAGGTAGTAAGGCCCCATGTCGAACATCGGGCCGCCGCCGGCTTTATAATAGAACTCCGGATCGGGATGCCAGCTCTCGTGGCCGTGGCAGAGCATGAAGGCCGTCGCCCCGACCGGCTCGCCGATCCAGCCGTCGTCGATCAGTTTGCGGCAGGTCTGCAGGCCGCCGCCCAGAAAGGTGTCCGGGGCCGCGCCGACGCGCAGGTTGCGGGCGCGGGCCGTCTCCAGCAGGTCCTGGCCCTGCTCCCGCGTGATCGAGAGCGGCTTTTCGACGTGGACGTGCTTGCCCGCCTCCAGCGCCGCCTTGCAGACCTCGTAGTGGGCGTTGGGGATGGTCAGATTGATGACGATCTGGACCTCCGGGTCCGCCAGCAACTGATCCACGGTCAGGGCGCGAATCCCGTGCTCCTCCGCCTTGGCCCGCGCCCGCTCCATGATGAGGTCCGCGCACGCCACGATATCGAGAATGCGAAACGTCTGGCCCGCCTTGAAATAGATTCCGCTGATGTTGCCGCATCCGATGATGCCGACTTTGACTGGTTGCATGAGACGCCTATCCTTCTATGTGCATCGCTGCCTGCGTCCGCCAGATTCCGGCGGCGCGGCGCTCGGCAACCAGTTTCACCGCTCCTCCGTCCGGTTCCTTCCTGGGAGCCGGCAGCGCGCTCAGACCTCCCGGTCTATATTGCTGGGCTGCTGAGGCAGCTCTTCGCCATATCCCAGGTAGAGCAGCGTATCGGGGCCGGGATGCGCGAGCAGGCTCACCTTCCCATCCTCCCACACGGCGACCCGCTTGATCTCCGGATCGTTGCCGGACGATTCGAGCTGGGAATATGGAATCTTCTCGACATCCAACGTACCCTTGACGCCGCCATCCAGCTCCGAAGCATCCAGATCGAACCGGGCGCCGTACGGCACGTTCAGCTCGATATGGGCGTAGACGATATCGTCGCCGTGCTTGTGCAGATAGAGGCTGCCGCTGCTGTCCTCATAGAGATAGACTTTGCCCATTCCGTCCCTCCTGTTGCTGCCGCCCTGCCGGGCAGAAATGTGTGTTGCCTATTGGACGGAGTTCCCTGCCCCCTCGTTCCCCGTTCCAAGCAAACGTTCGGATGCGCAACAGTCCGCGTCCTCAACTTTGCCTCCAATCGCCAGCGTGCCGGAAATTCAGTTCTGGGGTATTATCGGGGAGGGGAGAAGGGAATGATCGTCTACATCGGCTTTGCGCAGCCGGACGAGTGGGAAGGCTGGGCCGGGACTTATGCGCGCCATGCGCAACGCTTCGAGCAGGCGAGCGGCGGGACGCCCTGCCTGGTCGTGCCGTTTACTCATGTGACGCCGGAGCGGATGGCCCGCCTGGAGCCGCAGGCGGTCGTGATGAGCGGCTTCGCGCGCTCCTTCGAGCAGTACGCGGTAAAGAGCTTCTTCGGCGTGACCGATTGGCTGCTCTCGACCCGCACCCCGATCCTGGCGCTCTGCGGCAGCCACCAGTTACTCGGTTTCCTCTTCAACTCGGACCTCCGGCAGGTCGCCCAGTTGTGCGACGAGCCGATGCGCCGCCTGCGTCCCGGCGAGCCGGTCACCAACCCGGATTTCCACCCCGACTACTTCATGGAGCGCGGATTCTACCCGCTGGAGCTGACGCCGGCCGGCCGGAACGATCCCCTTTTTGCCGGCCTGGGACCTACCCCCACCGTCTACGAATCCCACTACTGCGAGATCAAGGCCCTGCCGCCCGGCTTCGACCTCCTGGCCTCCACGCCCGAATGCCGCATCCAGGCCATGCGCCACCGCGATCGTCTGCTCTACGGCCTGCAGTTCCATCCCGAAGACTACTCCGACCGCTTCCCCGATGGGAAACAGATTCTGGCGAACTTCTTTCGATTGGCAGTCTGAGCAGCCAGAACCGTTCAGGGCTGGAGATAGCGATCGAAGAAGGCTTGCGTGCGGCGCGCAGAGTCGGCGCGAGCGTCCCCCACAAAGCCGTGCCCCTGCCCCGGATAGACCTTCATCTCCACCGGCAGATGTTTCTTCTGAAGCACCGCCTGCAGTTTGTAGGCGTATTGGACCGAGACGAGCGGATCGTGATCGCCGTGCAGGATCAGGGTCGGCGGCATGCGCTGGATACGGTTCTCCATCCAGTCCGGCAGCCCGCCGAAATACTCTACCAGCGCCCCGACTCGCGGATCGTGGGCCGCCAGCGCGATAGAGAGCGCCGCGCCCAGCGAGAAACCGAGCAGACCAATATGCTGGGAGTCGATATTCGGCTGTTGGGAGACGTAGCTAATGCCGTCGGTCAGAGTCTGAAACCAGGGGACGAAGTTGCGGGCGTCCAGCTCCCGGTTGGATTCTTTTGTATTGGTGCGATCGAAGTAGTGAATGAGGAAGACATCATAGCCGGCGCGTGCCAGGTTCTGCGCATAGCGGCGATAGCCGTCGGCCAGGAGCGCATTTTGCAGACCATCCGCGCCATGAACCAAAAGAAGGGCTGGGCGCTTGCCGGGCAATGCGGGGGTAAAACGCTCGTAAGCAATGGTCTTGCCTCCGCTGGTATAGCTCCCGCTCTGCGGCGGCGCGGCCTGGGAATGGCCCGAATCTTGCGCCAGCCGCCGCTCGAATTGGGCACGGATCGCCTGCCGTACGGCCAGCCCACGAGGAAGGCAACCAGAAGCCATCAAAACTATTGAGATTATGCCTATCCCTACGGATATTCGTATCATCGTCAAACTCTCCTTACCTCTTGTGCCTGTTCGCATTCCCTAGAATCGCAGACGCATTGACGGGCAGGCAAGTTCACTCAGCCCTCCATCGCATAGCTCAAACAACAGCGAACGCAGGAAAAAGCCAATGGCAAAGACAATCTGATTTCAGTTGCCGGGCCGTGAACGGCCCGTCTCTTAGGCGGCTACGCCGCCAACCGCCCTCACGGGCGGACTTTAAGCGGAAGTGGGTTACCTCCCCATCGCCTACTCACCCATCACTCCGTATCCCCGAGGGGCAAGGTGGAGAGCTTCGAATGGAATCCCCCTCTCCTTACGAAGGAGAGGGGACAGGGGTGAGGTTTTCTGGGAGCCTTACATTTCCGGAGAAAGGCTATATGGCGGACGATTTCGAGCAGCAGGACTGGGTGCGGTTCGGGGTAGCAGCGGCGCTCTCCAAGCAGTATGCCGCCGATCAGCGCGTCTTTCTGGACCTGCTGGCGCAGATGCTGGAAAGCGCCTTGCCGAATGAGACCGAGATCGGACGGCGCGGCGGACTGTTCTCCAAAAAGACCGTGCAGCGGGTAACGGTCCAGATGGGCGACAACCGCTACACGCTGGAAGACCCCGGACGCGGACCGCTGCAGGCCACTCGCACGCACATCGTGCGCGGCATCGCCCTCAAGACAGAGCCGATTCCGGTGCAGACGTGGCTGGAAGAGCTGGGCGCAGCGCTGGATGCGCATGCCCGCACGAACGCGGCAGCCCGCGAGGCGCTGTCTCGCATGATCGGAATGCCCTAGCCAGACTGTTTTCGATGTCTCTAAAGCGTCAGAGAAGGGACCGAACGAGAATAACCTGAAAAATATGCGGATGAATTACCGATGATAATAAATGCAGACACACAGGACGGTACGCAGCGAAAGGATCGAAACGGGATGCCAATCTTCAGATCGGGAGGCGGGAAAGACAAGCAGGGGGACGCCGCAGCGCGCTTCCGCCAGGAATCGAGCCTGCACAGCCTGGAGTCGGGCGGCTTGCCCCTCGAGGCGCGAGAGCGTCTGGCGGAACAGGCGCGCCGGCAGGGTACGCCCGACCAGCTCTTCACCAGCGATCTGAGCATCAACGAGCTGGCCCTGGTCCGCGAAGCAGGCTATGTGCCGCTGGGCCAGGTGATGGGCAGCTCTATCTATCAGATCGGCTGGCAGTGGATGCCCAACTGGAACAGTTGGAGCGGCGCCTCGGCCGAGCTGACGGTGCTCACCGAAGCCAACTATCACGCGCGGCATCTGGCGATCGGCCGCCTGCAGCAGGAGGCCGCCATTCTGGGCGCGACCGGCGTGGTCGGCGTGCGCCTGGAGCGCAAAGGCTACGATTGGGGCCAGGGTCTGCTGGAGTTTATCGCCATCGGCACGGCCATTCGCGAGGAGGGGATGCCCCACCCCGGCGAATCGGGCGTGGCGCCGTTCGTGAGCGATCTCTCCGGCCAGGAGTTCTGGATGCTCCGGCAGGCGGGCTACCGTCCGGTCGGCTTCGCGCTCGGCAACTGCACCTATTATCAGATCCCCACCTGGCGCACCCAGAACGCGACCACCGGCGGTTTCTTCGGCGGGGGCTGGCAAAACCAGGAGCTGAGCGACTTCACTTATGCCCTCTACGACGCCCGCTCCCTGGCGATGGAGCGCATGGAGTCCGAGGCGCGCGCCGTCGGAGCGGAAGGAATCGTCGGAGCCGACGTCGAGATCGAATCGGAGCCGCGCGAGGTCGAAGTCAACAACTCCAAGCGGATCGACATGATCTACCATTTCACGGCGATCGGCACCGCCATCGCCCCCTACACGGGCCGGTGGCCGGTCTTCAAGGTCGAGAACACGGTCCCCCTGAAAGACAAAATCATTTCCTGAGCGATCGGGCTTCGGCCATAGAGGCCGGCGCCCAACAGCCAGGCAAGCGGAGAAGAAAACGATGCCATACACACCCGGTTCACAGGAAGGACTGCCGGAGGCCGCCCGGCGGCGTCTGGTCGAGATGCGCGGCGGCGAGGGCAAGCGCGGCCTGTTCACCAGCGATCTCTCTATCAACGAATTTCTGCTCGTGCGCGAGGCCGGTTTCGACCCGGTCGGGCTGGTCATGGGCAGCTCCATCTACCATATCGGCTTCCAGTTCTCCGGCTTCTACCAGAGCCAGGAGATGGACGTACTCACCCAGGCGATGTACCACGCGCGCGAGCTGGCGATGACGCGCATGGAAGAAGAGGCCGATGTGCTGGGCGCCGACGGGATCGTGGGCGTGCGCCTGGATGTCACCCGCTACGAATGGGGCGAGAGTCTGGCCGAGTTCATGGCGATCGGGACGGCCATACGCCACCGCCAGGGCGAGCACTACCGCACGCCCGACAACCGCCCCTTTACCTCCGACCTGAGCGGCCAGGACTTCTGGACGCTGCTGCGCGCCGGCTATCGCCCGATCTCGCTGGTCATGGGCACCTGCGTTTATCACGTGGCGCACCAGGGCCTGCTCCAGTCGCTCAAGCAGGTGGGCCGCAATACGGAGATGCAGAACTACACGCAGGCGCTCTACGACGCGCGCGAGTTGGCGCTCTCCCGCATGCAGGCGGAAGCCGAGTCCGAGCAGGCGGAAGGCATCGTCGGCGCGCGAGTCCAGGAGAGCAATCACGGCTGGGGCAGCCACGTCATCGAGTACTTTGCCGTCGGGACGGCGGTCGCTCCCATGCCCGTCGCACAGGCCATCGCCACCCCGACGCTGACGCTGCCGCTCACAGACTAAGAAACCCTTCCTCACCACGGGCCTTGCGGCTCTGCCTCTCCTAGAACCTTCGGAAGGGGAGAGGGAGAAAACCTCACCCCCTGCCCCTCTCCTTCCCAAGGAGAGGGGAGATTTGGTTTAGCCCGCGAAGGCCCGAAGGCTCGACTTTGCATTTCAGCACAGGGTTAAAACCCCGTGTCCAGGGCACTCCTCCACATGCTGTTTCGTATTGACATAGGGCTAGCGATCTGTTGGGAAAGCCGATAGAGGAATGGTAGCGAGAGTCGAAGAAGCATCAGCGTAACGGGCCTTCAAAACGAACAAGGATAGCCCCGAGATCGGCGGTAAATCCAGCGAAGAGAGGAATCATGGCGGGACACCACGGGCACTCCTGTCATCACCATCATGCAGGAGAGATAAGCGCGGGACGGCTGCGCCTGTCGCTGGCGCTCACGCTGGGTTTCGTCCTCCTGGAAACGATCGTCGCCGTGCGCGCGCATAGCCTGGCGCTGCTCTCGGACGCCGGACACAACTTCACCGATGCCTTTGCCCTGGCCCTCTCCGGGTATGCTGTTTGGATCGCTCGCAAGCCCGCCAGCTCCACCAAGACCTACGGCTACCACCGGGTCGGCATCCTGACGGCTCTGTTCAATGCCACTCTCCTGCTCGTCATCGCCGCGCTGATCTTCCGCGAGGCCATCGGACTGTTCGTTCATCCCCCGCAACATATCGAAAGCCTCTGGATGATCGGCGTGGCTACCGTCGCGCTGCTCCTGAACGGCGGGATTGCGCTGGGGCTGCGCGGCGAGGCGGCGCACGACGTCAATATCCGCAGCGCCTTTCTCCACATGGTCGGAGACGCTCTCTCGGCCGCCGGAGTCGTCGTGGCCGGCGCCGTCATCCACTACACCGGCTGGGTCTACGCCGATCCCCTCGTCTCCATACTGATCGGCCTCTTCATCGTCGCCTCCTCGTGGGGAATCCTCATCGATACCGTCAACATCCTGCTGGAAGGCACGCCGCGCGGACTGGATGTCGAAGCGATGGCCGAAGCGATCCGCTCCATGCCCGGCGTCGCCGACGTCCATGATCTGCACGTCTGGGCGATTGCGGAAGGAATGAACGCGCTCTCCTGCCATCTGCAGATCCAGGACGCGGAAGCGCCCCACGCCGCCGCGATCCTGCAGACCATCAAAGAGAGGCTCGCCGCCGAATACGGCGTCTACCACTCGACTATTGAGACCGAGTGCCGGGGCTGCGATGTGAACGAGCTCTACTGCCGCACCCTCTCGAATCGGTGACAGATTAACGAGTTTCTCTCGTTTCGCTTTCCCTCTTTACCTGCTCTTCAGTGCTGGGCGACTTCCGGCCCGGCGTAGCGCTCCGGATGCTGGTCGAATCGCTCCTTGCAAGCCGCCGAGCAGAAGCAATACGTTTTGCCCTCATAGGTGCTCTGTATTGCCGTCTGCGTGGGATCTACGACCTTGCCGCAAACCGGGTCTTTTGCCATCGTTTTCTCCTGCGGACCGTAGAAACGGGACCGGCGGCGCCATTGCAGACGCCGCCGGTGGCGCTTATGGTCTTGGCCGCTGGGCTGCCTTCGCGGCTTCGCCTCTCCGGCCTGGAAACAATGGGGCTCCCTACGGGCCGCTGGTCTTGCTGCCGGTGGCCGGCTGATTTTCCGTGGCAGGCGCCGAGGCTGCCGTATTGCTGGTCTCGGCCCGAGGCTGATGCTGCTGATCGGCTGCCCAGGCCTCCCCCGGCGATTCGCCGGAGCTAAACCCCGAAGTCGCTCCCGTCCCTTGCTGCTGGCTGCCGGACTGCGACTGCAGGGAAGGCTGTGTTCCCTGCTGCCCTCCCGCCTGGATCGAGATCGGCACGCGATTGGTCGTCGGCTGCCGCTTGGGCAGGTGCAGCTCCAGCATCCCGTTCTTGAAATTGGCCTGCACGTTGTTGGGATCGAACTCGTTGGGGAACGTGTAGGCGAACTGGAATCGGGTCACGCGCGAATAGCGGCCCTGCCGATGCACCGTGTGGGGCTGCTGGCTGGATTGTCCTGTGGAACTCTGCGTCTGGTTAGATAGTTGAGAGGTGCCGGTCTGTCCGGCAGTCGTCTGTCCGGGGGTGGACTGCGTAGCGCCCTGGACGTTCACTTGCTGACCCTGGTCCTGCATGTTGCTCTGCTGATCCTGCCCCTCGAAGGGCGCGCGGCTTTCCGCCCAGAGCGTGATGCTGTTCTCCGTGGCCTCGACGTGGATGTCCTGCGGCTCGATTCCCGGCAGCGCGGCGCGGATCGTATACTCCTTGTCGTTCTCCATGACATCGACATCCGGCTCCGCTTCGAGACCGGCCATGCCGAAACCCGACGGCATCGAGAACGCCGGCGTGCCGAAGAAGTTGCTGAACAGGTCGTCCATACGGCGCTGCATCTCCTCCATCTCGCTCCAGGGATCCCAGCCGCCCATCGCGCCGAAGCCATACGGGCGGGCCAGCGTTCCCTGCGGCCGGCGCATCAGGCCGCCTCCCTGGTTGTTGCGGCGTAGCATAAGTGGTTCCTCCTTCTTCCTTGATGGCGCGCGACAAGGCGCGCGGATTGGCGGCAAGCGCCTCGCCGGTAGGGCCGGCGGCAAGACGCTTTCCCACATAAAAAGGTACGAGGCAGGCATACGAAAATTGCCGGGCAATCAATAGATTTTTAGGACCTTGTATAGTCCCAAACCGCACCAAAAGAGGCCGGCGTACCGTAAGGGTACGCCGGCTGTTGGTTGGGGCTTATCGGTTGCCTACCGGCTGACCGTAGCCCTCCGGATTCATCGCGACCGCGTTGGGAATGTACTGCTGCGGATTGGCATCGAACTTCTGCTTGCAGGTGTCGCTGCAGAAGTAGAACGTATGCTCCCCCATCTCCGTGAACGCGGGCGCATTTTCCGGATCGACGTGCATGCCGCAAACGGGATCGACCACCATAGACGAATCCCTCCTTTCGAGACTTTACCGTTGCTTCGCTATCAGGACTGGGCGAGAGAGGGCAATGTTCCTCGCATTCACCTTCCCTGCTTCCGTCCCTGCGCCGGAAAGGTCGGTTCCGTTTGACAGAGGCCGTCGGCTCGTGTTAGAATTTGCTTGTAAGGAGACGCAGCCATGAAACGACAGCATGCACGCCTGACCGAGCCCATGATCCGCGAGAACGGGAAGCTGCGGGTGGCAACCTGGGAGGAGGCCCTGGACCGGGTCGCCGCGGGGTTTGCCGCCGCGCGGGCACGGGGGCCGCACGCCTTCGGCATCTTCAGTTGCTCCAAAGCCTCGAACGAGATGAATTTCGCGGCGCAGAAGTTCGCGCGCCAGGTCATGGGGACCAACAATATCGATAGCTGCAACCGCACTTGACACGCTCCTAGCGTCGTCGGTCTGGCGGCGGTCTTCGGTGCGGGGGGCGGCACCAGCTCCTATCGGGAGGCGGAAGAGACGGACCTCATCATACTATGGGGATCCAACGCGCGGGAAGCGCATCCGATCTTCTTCCATCACGTCCTCAAAGGCATCCACAGCGGCGCGAAGCTCTACGTCGTCGATCCCCGGCGCACGTCGTCCGCGCAGTGGGCCGACCGCTGGCTCGGCCTGCACGTCGGCACGGACATCGCGCTGGCGAACACGATCGCGCGCGAGATCATCCACGCGGGCCTGACGAACCGGGCGTTCATCGAGAACGCGACCGTCTGCTTCGAGGAGTATGCGGCCAGCGTGGAGGAGTGGACGCTGGAGCGCGGCGAGGCCGTCACCGGCGTGCCTGCCGACGCGATCCGATCGCTGGCTCACGACTATGCCCGCGCGGACCGCGCGCAGTTGTGCTGGACGCTCGGCATCACCGAGCACCACAACGCGGTCGATAACGTGCTGGCCCTCATCAATCTTTCGCTGCTCACCGGGCACATCGGGCGCTGGGGCTCGGGCGTCGTACCCCTGCGCGGCCAGAACAACGTCCAGGGTGGCGGCGACATGGGCGCCATCCCCAACAAGCTGCCGGGCTTCCAGGACATCGAGAAGGACGCCGAGGCGCGCGCCCGATTCGAGGCCGCCTGGGGCGCGCCGATCCTGCCCGAATCCGGATGGCACCTGACGCAGATGTTCGAGGCGATGGAGCGCGGCAAGCTGACGACCCTCTACGTGATCGGCGAAAATCCCGCCCAGTCTGAGGCCGACGTCCTTCATGCCCGCCATCTGCTGGAAAACCTCGACTTCCTGGTGGTGCAGGACATCTTCCTGACCAAAACCGGCGAGATGGCGGACGTGGTCCTTCCGGCAAGCGCCTCGTGGTGCGAGTCGGAGGGAACGGTGACCAGCTCCGAGCGGCGCGTGCAGCGGGTCCGCAAGGCGCTCGATCCGCCGGGCAACGCACGCGACGATATTGGCATTATCTGCGACATCGCCAACCGCATGGGCTTCGATTGGGGCCAGCCGACGGCGGAGCAGGTCTGGGACGAGCTACGCTCCCTCTCCCCGATCCATCGGGGTATGAGCTACGCGCGCCTGGAAGCGCTCGGCGGCATCCAGTGGCCGTGTCCGAGCGAAGACCATCCCGGCTCCCCGTTCCTGCACGGCCGCCTGTGGGAGACGGACCCGGCCAGGCGCGGCCGGCCGGCGCCGTTCTTCGTGGTCGTGGACGAGCCGCCGGTGGATACATTGAATGAAGCGTTCCCACTCCGGCTGACTACCGGGCGGCGGCTCGACTCGTTCAACACCGGCGTGCAGAGCCGCGAATTCGCCTCTCCGATGCGGCGCGGCGAGACGCTGGACATTTCTCCCGAAGATGGCGCGCGCTACGGCGTGGTGGACGGCGAGATCGTGCGGGTCGTCTCCCGTCGTGGCGCCGTCGAAGCGCCCGTGCGCTACGATTCGGGCCTGCGTCCGGGGCTGGTCTTCATGACGTTCCACTTCCCCGATGAAGTGGACGCCAACCGTCTGACGGTCGAGGCCAACGACCCCAAGTCCGGCACCGCCGAGTTCAAAGCCGCCGCCGTCCGCATCGAAAAGCTCCCCGGCAACGGCCACGCCTCCCGCAAGTAAACAGATGTCAGACACAAACATACAATCGGCCTGGGAGATTAAGCCATGAGTCATCGGGAAAAAGCTCAGTTTCGCGCCACCGCAGGCGCACAGCAGGGTTTTGGTGCGACACCACAGGAAGCCCTCAACGCCCTGATGTCTGTCCTGCCTGACGATGTGCCTACTCCGATCGTGATCTGGCCTTACAATCGGGGCGACGCCTTTTTCACCGATGCCCAGCAGGCACGTCTGCAAGAACTGAATAGCCGCCGTAATACGCTCACCGACTCGGAACGGGAGGAGTTGGAGAGGCTGATTGAGGCGTCGTTTGAGGCTACTATCGCCCGCACACAGACGCTGCCACTGGTGAAATCGTGAACCCGCTTTATCCCCTGGTCGCTGAACGTGCCGGGGAGCGGTGCGAATACTGTCGTGCTCCGGAACAGGTCTTCAATTTCGCTTTTGAGGTCGAGCATATCTTGCCTCGTGCCGCTGGTGGAGATGATTCTATAGACAATCTTGCGCTCGCTTGCGAATCGTGTACCCTATACAAGTCTGACGCTACCACGGGCCGGGACGAGATGGCAGCACAGGAAAGTCCCTTATTCGATCCACGTCACCACCGCTGGGACGATCATTTCCGCTTCGACAGCGAGACTGGCGAGATACAAGGAAGAACAGCTATAGGCCGTGTCACAGTGGCCCGATTAAGGATGAACTCAGCCTTTCAGCTCCGCGCTCGAAGGCATTGGACGAGACTAGGACTATATCCTTAAGCACAGATTCGCAGCAAGGGACGAGCATAGTCTCGAACAAGCACCTCGTGACAACTGGCGGGAAGTCGAGGAAGAAGCAAACCGCGCGTTAAGCGCAGGGAGGATGGGATCTTCCGGTGAGTTGCTCGTCAGACTATTATGATCCGTATCGACTATTCCTTTCGGAAGGAACCAGCCGCATATCACCACTCATCAAGACGTATTCAGGATATACACATTGGACCTACACTTCACAAATGCAACCGCTACGCCGGAGGAGCGGGTGGCGGTCGATGCGATTCTCGGCGCGCCGGATTCGGGCTGGCGCGGCGGCGAGCGCTCATCGCGCTCGCATCACCTGGCCGAAGGCGGTCACCGGCAGCGCGCCCAGCGTCACCTGCTTCTGCCCACGCTGCATGCCGTGCAGGGCCGCATCGGCTGGATCAGTCCGGGCGCGCTGAACTACGTCTGCGAGCGGCTGGTCATTCCTCCGGCCGAAGCCTACGGCGTCGCCTCTTTCTACGCCATGTTCTCCACCGAGGAGCAGCCGCCTGTGGTCGTCCATGTCTGCGACGACATCGCCTGCAAGACGCGCGGCACGGACACGCTTTGCACCGCGCTTGCCGCGCAGTTCGGCCCCGAAGCCGCGCCCGGCGCGGATGGCCGCACGACCTGGAAGCGCGGCCCGTGCCTCGGATTGTGTGAGAAGGCGCCGGCGGCGCTCTGCCAGCTCGCGGGCGGCGCGGACGTCTCCCTCGCGCCGGTGGATGCCGAACAGGTCCTTAGCGTGCTGCAGGGCGAGACACCGGCCGGGCGCGTGCCGGGCGGCTCGACACCACAGACCGGACAGCCGGGCCTGCGGATGCTGGCCCGCGTCGGCGTGGTCGATCCTGAAAGCCTGGACGACTACCGGGCGCACGGCGGCTATGCGGCGCTGCGCCGCGCCCTCGAAATTGGGCCGGTCGAGACGATCCGGGAGTTGACGGATGCGAAGCTCACCGGTCGCGGCGGCGCCGCGTTCCCCACGGGAACCAAGTGGAAGGCCGTCGCCGAGGCGCCCGCCCGCCCGCACTACATCGTCTGCAACGCCGACGAGTCGGAGCCAGGCACCTTCAAAGACCGCGTCATTATGGAGGAGGACCCCTTCTCGCTCATTGAGGCCATCACCATCGCGGGCTTCGCCTGCAGCGCGGAAAGGGGCTACATCTACATTCGCGGCGAGTATCCAGAAGCGACCCGCCGCCTGCAGGCGGCCATCGAGCAGGCCCGCACGCGCGGCGTCCTCGGCGAAGACATCCAGGGGCGCGGCTTTACTTTCGACATCGAGATCCGCCGGGGCGCCGGCGCCTACATCTGCGGCGAAGAGACCGCCCTGCTCAACTCCATCGAGGGCTATCGCGGGGAGCCGCGCAACAAGCCTCCCTTCCCGGTCCACGTCGGGCTGTTCGGCAAGCCGACCGCCATCAACAACGTCGAGACGCTCATCAGCGTGCTGCCCATCCTGACCGAAGGCGGTCCTGCTTACGCGGCTACCGGCACGGCGACCTCGACCGGTACCCGCCTCTTCTGCCTCTCCGGCTGTGTCGAGCGGCCCGGCGTGTACGAAGTCCCTTATGGCGGCACGCTGCGCGACCTGCTGGCGCTGGCCGGCGGCGTGCGCGGGGGTCGGCCGCTGCAGGCGATCCTTCTTGGCGGCGCGGCCGGCGTCTTCGTCCGGCCCGACGAGCTGGATATTCCGCTCACTCTGGAAGGCGCGCGGGCCGCCAACGCCACCCTCGGCTCCGGTGTCATCCTGGTCTTCGACGACACGGTGGACATGAAGAGCATTCTGCTGCGGATCGCCGCCTTCTTCCGCGACGAGTCGTGCGGGCAGTGCGTGCCGTGCCGCGTGGGGACCGTCCGCCAGGAGGAGACCCTGCGCCGCCTGATCGCCTCCAACGGCTCCCACGACGCCGAGATCGCCCTGCTCGCCGAGCTGGACCTGGTCATGAAGGATGCCTCCATCTGCGGCCTCGGCCAGACCGCCGCCAGCGCCATCTCTTCCGCCATCCATCGCTTGGGAATATTTCAAGAGAGCACAGGGGAAGGTAAAGACAATCAAGGAACCTAACCAGCAAGTCTTATTGTCTCATTATGTCCTACCGCTAATCTTGTGGCTCTTCTTTCTGTCCGCTGGGAGGCAGACCGCGCTCGAAGCGCAACAGAGTGTTCTCCAAGCGTAGCAGCATCTTTTCGCGCTCGTGCTGCTCATTTTCATGGTTACGCTGAACTTCATACGCCAATCGCTGCACAATAAGGGTCAGCTCGCGCAATTCTTGCCGGATCTCTTTTTGCTCTTGTTCTAGTTCTTTGATGTCTGCCTTGGACTGTCGCATGTCACTCGCTAGAGAGACGATTTGCTTGGCGAAGTCAATCACAGGCTTCATCATGTCCGTATGGTCGCCTTCAATGTAGCTAACAGGGCGCGGGTCTCCGCTTTCAGTTCTCGATTTTCGACCTTTAGCCGCTCGATTTCTTCCTGCTCGGCATCTATTAGAGTACGCAGGCGCACCATCTCGGCAAGATACCCTTCCAGGGTTTTGGTTTCCTCTGCGGTGGCAGTCGGGATCGGTTCAGGCGTAACATGAACGTTGTCTTCCATTCAACTCACCTCCGCTTATAGTATAACATAACGTGAGTTCGGGATAAGGGCGGGTCTTCTGGTTGAGGTATCTTGAGGTTACCCGACACTCAACTACCTACCCAGGAGAACCCGCACCATGAGTTTACTCGAACTCTTCTGCCATGTCGATGACTTCTGTGTTGCGTT
>DASRCN010000014.1:0-26576 GCA_035653075.1 Chthonomonadaceae bacterium
TGTCTTCGGCTGGTGAGGCCGTGCTGATGGAGATCAGCGAGGAATGGGAGACAGGCAAAGCCTACCTGACTTTCGAGGACTAAACCAACGGCATCCGAAGGGAGCCACCTGCAATTTTACAGAATGAGCTTGACACAACCAAGCAAAAAAGTGTTGCATGATTGATAGTACCTATGTTAGACTTCTATTAATCTAACTACCTATCCGCCGATTTTTCTTACCACTTATGGCCCCGCCTGAGACGGCATGCTGCTACAGGTTACACCCTCTTGGCGCGGTTATCCTGTCCCTGTGACGAGCACGGCGCTTTCCTGCCCGCCACGTTTTTACCACCGAATCAGTAGCCATCTATCGCCGATTTCCCTACCGGCGCAGGCGAAAAGCAAGCGATCCGACCCAGCCAAAAACCGGAATTTCCTCTATAGCGCCGGAAGTGTGCTGCTATATGGTTCTCATTGAAACAAGAACGTAAAGTTCACGCTATGCTCTAAGGAAGCCTCTATGCTGGACCGTCAAGCGCGTAATGGTGGAACCGATCAGACGGAGGCAGAGCCTGGTCGCCCTGCTGCACCCGTTATCTCGCTCCCTAAAGGCGGCGGCGCGATTCGAGGGATGGGGGAGAAGTTCGCCGCCAATCCGGTCACCGGCACGGGCTCTCTGTCCGTGACTCTGGCGGCAAGCTCCGGGCGCTTCAATCCCCAACTCTCGCTCTCCTACGACTCCGGCGCGGGCAACGGTCCCCTGGGCCTGGGATGGAACCTTTCCCTTCCCGCCATCACCCGCAAAACCGACAAGGGGCTGCCGCAATATCGGGATGCCGAGGAGTCCGACGTCTACATCCTCTCAGGCGCCGAGGATCTCGTGCCGGTACTCCAGCCCGACGGCAGCCGGTTCCAGGACGGTACCACCGTCCCGGGCTACATCATCCATCGCTATCGCCCGCGCATCGAGGGGTTATTCTCCAGAATCGAGCGCTGGACCCATGCCGCGACCGGCGAGATCCACTGGCGCTCGATCTCTCGCGACAACGTTACCACACTCTACGGCCAGACAAATGAGTCCCGGATCTTCGACCCGGAGGACCCCGATCCGAAGCACCCCACGCGCATCTTTAGCTGGCTGATCTGTCAGAGCTACGATGACAAGGGCAACGCCATTGTCTACGAGTACCAGAGAGAGGACTCGCAGTGCGTATTCGAGGATCAGAAGGGCCGCTTCGCTGCCTCGGCCCACGAACGCAATCGCACTCCGGCAAGTCGGTCGGCCAACCGTTATCTCAAGCGCGTCCGATACGGCAATCGCCAGCCGAATCGCGACCTCGTAACCTGGCAAGCCTTCGACCCGACTCAGCTTCCCGCCGATACCTGGATGTTCGAGGTCATATTCGACTACGGGGAAGGCCACTATGCGGAAGAAGCGCCGGATGCTCAGGGGCAGGTCTTCGCCCTGGCCCGGATCGATCCTCCCGCCGGCTCCCACTGGCCCGTGCGGCAGGACTCCTTTTCCACTTACCGCGCCGGCTTCGAGGTGCGGACCTATCGCCTTTGCCGGCGCGTGCTCATGTTCCATCATTTCCCGCAGGAGCTAGGTATCCACGATTGCCTGGTGCGCTCCACGGAGTTTACTTATTCCGAAAGCCCCATCGCGTCTTTTCTCACCGGCATCACCCAATCCGGCTATGTCCGCCGGCCCGCCCCGAACCAACCCAATCGGTATTTAAAAAAGTCCTTGCCGCCTCTGGAGTTTGAATACAGCCCGGTGCCGGATGCCGAGGCGCTGGCGCAACAGCCCATTCGCGAGGTGGATTCCGAGAGCCTAGAAAACCTGCCCGTCGGCCTGGACGGCGCCAACTACCAGTGGATAGACCTGGACGGCGAAGGCGCTTCCGGCATCTTTACCGAACAGGCGGGCGGCTGGTACTACAAGCGCAACCTCAGCGCGGACAACCTGGTATCCGAGAACGGCCATCAGCGCGCCGCCGCCCGATTTGGCCCCACAGAAGTTGTCTCCCCCAGGCCCGCAGCCGACCTGGCCGCCGGCGGGCAATTTCTCGATCTCGCCGGCGATTATCAGCTGGACCTGGTGCAGATGGAAGGCGCCGTGCAGGGCTTTTACGAGCGCACCGACGATGCCGACTGGTCGCCTTTTCGGCCCTTTCCTTCCTGGCCCAACCGGGACATGCACGACCCGGACTTGAGGTTTGTTGACCTGACCGGCGACGGCCTGGCCGACATCCTGATCACCGAGGAGGAGGCGCTGACCTGGCACCCTTCGCTGGCAAAGGAGGGTTTCGGGCCGGCTGTCCGGGTGCGCCTGCCGCTGGACGAAGAGAAAGGCCCGCGCACTATTTTCGATGATGGCACGGATTCTATCTACCTAGCGGATCTGTCGGGGGACGGATTGAGTGACCTCGTCCGCATCCGCAACGGGGAAGTCTGCTATTGGCCCAACTTGGGATACGGTCGCTTTGGCGCTAAGGTGATGATGGACAATGCTCCGCGGTTCGACAACGCAGACCAGTTCGACCCACAGCGCATCCGCCTGGCCGATACCGACGGATCGGGAACCACGGACATTCTCTACCTGGGGCGCGAGGGCGTGCAGATCTATTTCAATCAGAGCGGCAACCGCTGGAGTGATGCGGTCGCCCTGCCGCAGTTCCCGGCCATAGATGACCTCTCCTCGGTCCAGGCGGTTGACCTGCTCGGCAACGGCACGGCTTGCCTGGTCTGGTCGTCGCCGCTGCCCGACGCCGCGCGCCGGCCAATGCGTTACCTTGCGCTGATGGAGGAAAAGCCTCACTTACTGATCGGCGTCAACAACAACCTCGGCGCTCAGACAAGAGTGCATTACGCGCCCTCGACCCGGTTCTACCTGGAAGACAAGCGCGTCGGCAAACCCTGGGCCACCCGGCTGCCGTTCCCCGTGCATGTGGTCGAGCGCATCGAAATCTACGACCGTATTAGCCGCAACCGCTTCCTCACGCGCTTTGCCTACCATCACGGCTACTTTGACGGCTTTGAAAGAGAGTTCCGCGGTTTCGGCCTGGTGGAGCAGTGGGACACGGAAGAGTTCGCGGCGCTGACCGCAAGCGGCGCGCTGTCCCGGTCGGAGAATCTCGATGCCGCCTCGCATGTGCCTCCTGTTCTGACGAAGACCTGGTTTCATACCGGGTTCTATCTAGATAGGGGACATATCTCGCGCCTGTTTGAGAGCGAGTACTACCGGGAGCCGGGGCTGACCTCCGCACAGTTCCGGGCGCTGTTGTTGCCCGATACCATGCTGCCGGCAGGACGAACCCCGGACGAAGAGCGCGAGGCCTGCCGCGCTCTCAAAGGCTTGATGCTGCGCCAGGAGGTTTACGCGCTGGACGGCACGGACAGGGAGCCGCATCCTTACACCATCGGCGAGCAAAACTTCACGCTAAAGCGATTGCAGCCCAGAGGCGACAACCGTCATGCGGTCTTCTTCCCTCATGCCCGTGAAGCGATCACCTACCACTATGAACGCAGCCCGGCGGACCCGCGCATACAACACGCCCTTACGCTGGAAGTGGACCGCTTCGGCAACGTTCTGAAGTCCGCCGTGATCGGCTATGGACGCCGTGGGACGGATACGCAGCTCTCGGATGAAGACCAGGAGCAACAGGCCCGCGCGCTCATCACCTATGCCGAAAACCGCGTCACCAACGCCATAGACGCCGCCAATGACTACCGCACGCCTTTGCCGGCCGAAACGCGCACCTATGAGTTGACCGGTTTCAAGCCGGGGAACAACGCCGCTCGTTTCAGCTTTGAGGTATGGACGCGCGATAGTTTTGCTTTGCCGGCGTCGGCAGTGGAAATTCCCTACGAGCGGCAGGCAGACAACGTCTCCCGTCAGAAGCGCCTGATCGATCAGAGGCGCACGCTCTACCGCAAGGACGACCTGACGGCGCTGCTCAGCCTGGGGCGTCTGGAGTCGCGCGCCATCGCGGGCGAGAGCTATAAGCTCGCCTTCACGCCGGGGCTGCTGGCGCAGGTCTGCCGACGCGGCGGCCAGGCGCTGCTGCCGAACCCGGCGGGCGTGCTCGGCGGGCAGGGCGGCGACCGCGGCGGGTACGTGGACCTGGACGGCAACGGCCACTGGTGGATTCCCTCGGGCCGCGTGTTTCTGTCCCCCGGCAGCAGCGATACCGCCGCGCAGGAACTGGAATACGCCCGCCGACACTTCTTCCTGCCGCATCGCTACCGCGACCCGTTCCATACCCCGCAGGTCCCCACCGAGAGCATCGTCACCTACGACGGCCACGACCTGCTGCTGCTCGAAACCCGCGATCCGCTCGGCAACCGCGTTACGGTCGGCGAGCGCCGACCGGACGGCAGCATTGACGCCGGCAAGCCCGGCAACGATTACCGGGTGCTCCAGCCCTGCCTCGTGATGGATGCCAACCGCAATCGCTCTGCCGCCGCCTTCGACGCTCTGGGCATGGTGACGGGCACGGCGGTGATGGGCAAGCCCGAAGAGGACCTGGGCGACACGCTCGCCAGCTTTGAGGCCGACCTGACCGAAGCGGCCGTCCGCGACCATCTTGCCGATCCGCTGGCCGACCCGCACGCCATTCTCGGAGGCGCCACGACGCGGCTGGTCTATGACCTCTTTGCCTACCGGCGCACGCAGGGCCAACCAAATCCCGAGCCTTCCGTCGTCTACACCCTGGCCCGCGAAACCCACGCCGCCGACCTGGCGCCCGGACAAAAGACGAAGATCCAGCCCCGATTCTCCTACTCGGACGGCTTCGGCCGCGAGATACAGAAGAAGATCCAGGTCGAGCCGGGGCCGGTTCCCACGCGCGATGCCGACGGCGAGATTACCGTGGGCACAGACGGCCGGCCGGTGATGACGGCCAACGATGTCGCGCCGCGCTGGGTGGGCAGCGGCTGGACGGTGTTCAACAACAAGGGCAAGCCCGTCCGCCAGTACGAGCCGTTCTTCACCGATACCCACCGCTTCGAGTTCGACGTGCGCATCGGTGTCAGCCCGGTGCTCTGCTACGATCCCGTCGGGCGCGTGGTCGCGACGCTGCACCCTGACCATACCTGGGAGAAGGTGGTCTTTGATCCGTGGCGGCAGGAGACCTGGGACGTCAATGATACCGTCTTGACAGCCGACCCCAGGACCGATGCCGACGTGGGTGATTTCTTCCGCCGGCTGCCGGAAGCCGACTACCTGCCTACCTGGCATGCTCAGCGGCAGGGCGGCGCGCAAGGCGCTCAGGAACAGGAGGCGGCGCGCAAGGCGGCCATCCATGCGGCCACGCCCACGGTCGCCTGCGCCGACACGCTTGGACGGACCTTCCTCACCGTCGCCCACAATAAGCTCAAGTACAGCAATACGCTCCCGACCGAGCCGCCCGTCGAGGAGTTCCACCGCACCCGCATTCGCTTCGATATCGAGGGCAACCAGCGCGAGCTCGTAGATGCCAGGGGCCGCGTTGTCATGCGCTACGATTACGACTTGCTCGGCAATCGCATCCATCAGGCCAGCATGGAAGCGGGCGAGCGCTGGATGCTAGACGACGCCGCCGGCAAGCCGCTCTATGCCTGGGACAGCCGTGACCATCGGTTCCGCACCGCCTATGACCCTCTGCGGAGGCCGACGGCTTCCTTCCTGCGCGAAGGCGCGGGAGCCGAGCTGTTGGTTGGCCGTACCGATTACGGCGAAACCCGCCCGAATCCCGAGGCGAGCAATCAGCGCGGGAAGGCGGTCCAGGTCTATGATCAGGCCGGCGTGGTCATCAGCGACGCCTACGACTTCAAAGGCAACCTGCTGCACATGCAGCGTCAGCTTGCGCAAGACTACAAGAGCACGCTGGACTGGTCCGCCGCCGTGCCGCTGGAAGCCGAGACCTACACGAGCCGCACCCGTTATGACGCTCTCAATCGGCCTATCCAGGTGATTGCGCCGCACAGCGGCGGACCGGGAACCGGAGTCAACGTTATTCAGCCCCTCTACAACGAAGCCAACCTGCTGGAGCAAGTCCATGCGTGGCTGAACCAGAGCGCAGAGCCGGCGGAACGGCTCGATCCCAACACAGCCAGCCTACACGCGGTCGCCAACATAGATTACAACGCCAGGGGCCAGAGGGAGCGGATCGAGTACGGCAACGGCGCGCGCACCACGTATGAATACGATCCGAATACGTTCCGCCTGGCCCGCATGAAAACAACTCGCGCATCGGATCGGGCCAGGCTTCAGGATCTGCGCTATACCTACGACCCGGCGGGCAACATCATCCATATCCGCGACGAGGCGCAGCAGACGATCTTCTGCCGCAACAAACGGGTCGAGCCGAGCGCCGACTACACCTATGACGCCATCTACCGGCTGATCGAGGCTACGGGCCGCGAACATCTGGGCCAGGTGGGCGGCGCTCCCATTCCCCCCTCTTACAACGACGCCCCACGCATCGGCTTGCCGCATCCGAACGACGGCGGCGCCATGGGGACGTACTTAGAGCGCTACGTCTACGATGCCGTCGGCAATTTCCTGGAAATGCAGCATCGCGGCAGCGACCCCGCAAGCCCTGGCTGGAAGCGCCGCTACGCCTACAACGAGGCCAGCCTGCTCGAACCGGGCCAGCAGAGCAACCGACTGAGCAGCACGACCATCGGCGGCATAACAGAGACCTACAGCGCCGACGGCAACGGTTACGATGCCCACGGCAACATGCTGCGCATGCCGCACCTGCAAGAGATGCAGTGGGACTCCAAGGATCAACTCCAGATGACCCGGCGCCAGGCCGTGAACGCGGAGGATACGGACGGTCTGTCGCACCAGGGCGAGCGCACCTATTACGTCTATGACGCCGCCGGGCAGCGCGTTCGCAAGGTAACTGAGCTGGGTACGGGCCAGGTGAAAGACGCGCGCATCTACCTCGGCGGCTTCGAGATCTACCGTAAGAATGGGGTGAACCCGCTCGTGCGCGAGACGCTGCACCTCATGGATGGCAAGCAGCGCATCGCCCTGGTAGAGACCCGCACCGAGGGCAGCGATCCCGCGCCGCAGCAGCTTACCCGCTACCAGTTGGGCAACCACCTCGGCTCGGTCAGCCTGGAGTTGGACGACCAGGCGCAGATCCTCTCCTACGAAGAGTACACGCCCTACGGCAGCACATCCTATCAGGCCGTCCGCAGCCGAACCGAAACGCCGAAGCGCTACCGCTACACCGGTAAGGAGCGGGATGAGGAAAGCGGCTTCGATTACCACGGCAAACGGTATTACGTGCCGTGGCTTGGACGATGGGCAAGTATCGATCCCGCCATTGTATCCGCCATAGGCGGGCAACGATTTGATCAGCCCTATCAATACGCCGAAAATAGACCTCTCGTCGCCCTCGATCCGGATGGCGGCATTATCTGGTTCGCTGTCGCCGCCATTGTGGTCATTGCCACCGTGACGATAGAGTCAGACGCGAATGCGCCCGCAAACGAGGAAGAAGCGCGCAGGGCCAAACCTAGCATCTCCGAAGGCGAATTTGCCGCCCGGACTGCCATGATCGGAGTATCCTTTTTTGCTGGCGCCGGCACCGGCGGAGCAATCCTTCGAGGAACGGGCTCGAAGGTCCTCGCGGGCATCGGTGGGGGCGGATTCGGCGGCCTGATAGGAGCGCCCGGTGATCTTTTGGTCTCGGATCTGTTTCGTTGGGACATGAGTTCGGGAGCCGAATACGGCGCGCGTGCCCTGGGCGGCCTTGTGGGGGGGGGCGGCGCTAGGGGGAGCTTTCGGCCTTGGCTCTCGCATTATTTCTGGCCCTGCTCCTCCGCCTACCAACGGCGGTTGGTTCGGCTGGTTCGGAGGTGGCGAACCTCCCATTGGAGGTGGCGAACCTCCCATTGGAGGTGGCGAACCGCTACCGGTCAGCAACCCGCTGGCAAGCATAGGAAATGAGGGCAGTCTCATTGAGCAAACACTTGAGCAAGCTGAGTACCTGAGACAACTAAACGTGGCTGGCGAGCTTTCTGGGGAAGCAGCCATCAGGCCGGGGAACCAGGTACTGGCCGGCGTTGAAGATACGCTGACAGGCCAGCGCTTCTTCGCCCGCAATGCGCCTACGGCGCCTGAAGAGCTCTACCCCGCCTTGAGTGAAGAGCTGGAACCGTATCGACAACTGATAGAAGCCTCTCCCGAACTGGAACGTTATGGACCGCCGGGAGCCCATGCCGAGATTAACGCCTTGAATCAGGCGCTCTGGGCGCGGGACCCATCGGGGACGTTACTCACGACGGCCGATTTGGCTGACTTCGATATGGTTTCCGTATGGCTGGGAAAAAGCGGACCGCAATTGATGTCCAGATGTCCGAATTGCTGGTTCCTGACTCCAAACGTGAATTATCTTGGCCCTCTTGTGAAACCATAACTGGAGATGTATCACGGCGCCAGGAAGGCGGCCACCGTGGACTTTGCCTGCCTCTTGTGAAACCATAACAAGCAACGCATCGAGTACCACGCAGTACCGCCCGACCAACCGCAAACAGCAGAATTTCGATAAGGAATGATACTACGCAACCGAGCCGAAGGAGGAATAAGTCATGGCTGACATGATCGTCATCCGGCTGCATCCGGATAAGCCCATCGGCGGGGCGGATTTCACAAACTACCTCAACGGGCTGACCCTTACCGCCTACGACCTTTCGACAGGAGATCCCAAGGTCGGCGCCAGCATCGGCACCGCAACCTACCTGCCGCCGCCGAACCCGGCCACTCCCTGGATTCCCGACCCGGCGACGAGGATCGTGCAGCACTTTAGACTCAATCCTTCGCCTCCCCCCTCTTTCTGCCCGAAGCGGCGGCGACGGCGGTGATCGTGGTCACGCTGCCTCCCGGTTACAAAGAGTACGTCACCTCTGATCTCCGCATCGAGATCACCCGAGGCGCCGACACGATATCCGACAAGAACCTCTACTATGATGTCACGGTCGTGTCGGGGCCGGTACCGCCGACCTCTTCCTTCCCGACCTTTTCGGCGGAGCAGGTCGGTTTTTATCTCAAACTGCCGCGCCCAGCTACTGCCGGCCTGGTCACGCTGAACCTGAGCGATGACGGCTCGCCGCCCAATTACAATCTGTTGAAAACGGCAGTCCAGGCCGTCCTGGCCCAAGATCAGGGGCCTACACCGCTTCTGGGAGCGTTGAGCCCGGCACAAGCCCGGCATATCGCCTACGAAATCGTCTGGGACCCCCACGATCTGCTTCCGAAACCGCCGCCGGCGGTAGGGGCTCCAGGCTTTGATGATATTGGGGCCATCTACACCAATCCGCCCAATGATGGCACGATCTCAAATACGCTGGAACAGAACCGCCAACAGTTTGAAGGCAACCTGAACAGCTATTACGCCAATCCTAATGCCGAGGTTGACAGGCTGGCGCGATATGTCTTTGCCCTTAGCACTGCGGTCGCCTGCGAGGACCTCAGCACCAACGCCACATCGGCGCTGCTGCAGTTTCCGGTGAATCCGGGAGCGAGCAGTACGCAGACCACTATCAGCGCGACGGAGGTGGTGCTGGTGGATGGGACCGGGGGCGGCGGCCCGCTCGTACCGGCGTTTACGGTTCCCGCCGAGTATTTCTATGTGCTTGGCGCCCAGTTACCGGTACAGATCGGGGCCGAGCAGCGTTTCCAGATGGCCTGCCGCGATAATCAGGAGCGCCTGCTCCCCGTTCTTACCGCCGCCTTCGATGACGGAACGATCAGTCCCGTCCCTGCCGTTAACCCCGCACAGGCGGTACGCAGGCTGACCGCCCTGAATCCCGAATCCGATGCCGTTGCCCCACAGTGTAAGCTCGATGCAGTGGTGCAGCCGCTGGTGAACGACTGGCTCGGCTTTCCCAACGCCGCGACCTGGCGCAGCTATCAACCCGGAGATGACCCCGTAAAGTTCTGGACCCCGGAACTGGCGGCACAGCCGTCCGCCTATCTGAATCTCGTGCTGTGCGCGCTCACGGGCGCTTTCCAGCCGCTCATGAACGCGATCCTCGCGTTTCCGATCAGTACGGTAGCGGCGCTCGCCGCGATGACCGAAGCCCAGTGGCGGAGCCTGTTCGGGACTCCCATCAACATTGCGCTGCTGCCCCCGTTCACGGCGCCCGGTACGCCCGAGGCACGCCTGAGGGCTTTCCTGCGTCATGTCCAGAAATTCTTCGCAATGGCGTTTGGCTTGACGGCAGTTCCGCCTGCCGTAGCCGAGGCGCCGCCCACGCTGGACCTGCCTGCCGTAGACGTCATTGCGCAGTTCGTAGCAGCCTATGAAGTTTTGATCGGCGCGCCGTTCGCGTTCGGCACAGGTCCCCTCAACGCGTCACAAGTCGAGGCAGCGGCCCAGACAGTCTTTCCAGGGGACCCCGCCGCGCAATCCTGGCTCAAGCAGCGCGTGCAGGTGATCAACGATCTCTGCCTGCTGGCGGGCGTCGTGTCCAGCACAACGCTGCCGCCGGCGCTGAGCCTGGCGTTCTCGGTCGCGGAAGCCCTGTACGCTCGTGGATTCACCGGCCCGGAGGATATCCAGGCGCTCAGCCTCGCCGATTTCACCGAAGCGCTGCGCGGCACCGTCGCGTTTTCCCAGGCGAGCGCGATCTATGCGAGGGCGGGGGCCGTTGGACCCCAGACCCAGCCTCCGCCGGGACCGTTCCAGCCGGTCAATCCCGGCTCGCTGGTCAACTGTATTCCGCCCTGCTACCTCTCTCCGCTCGGGCCCGTGGAATATCTGCACGAGCTGCTTGCGCTTTCCGAAGCCTCGACCTGCAAGGACCCGTTCGCCCCATCGCCCGCCGGCAAAACGACGCTCGGCGATGCGGTCGCCGTGCGCCGCGGCCCCCTGGGAAATCTCGCCGTGACGCAGGCCAACGCAGACACGCAGCTTCCGTTGATCGATATCGTCAATGAGAACCTAGAGCATCTGGCCGCGACGCTGCCTGCGCCTCCGCAGGGGATCGTTTACGACACGGCCACCGACACGCTCAGCGGGCATAAGCTTTGCGCGCAGCAGGCACAGGCTGCGGATAGCTGTCATGAACCGAACACCCTGTTCGAGGTGCTTCCCGAACACTCCTCGCCGGCGGTTCCCGTAGGGCAGCCCGCGGCCTACGACAAGCTTAAGCTGGACTTCTCCGCGCCAACGCTTCCCTATTCCCAACCGCTGGATCTCTGCCGGACGTATTTGGATCCCCTCGGGACTTGCCGCTTCGAGGCTATGCGGACGTTCCGAAAGGAGATCACCGAGTTCGCTCTCGATCCGAGCCTGCCTGCGCCAACGTTCCAGAGCCATTTATGGCGCTATCCGGTGCACATTGATATCGCGGTCGAATACCTGGGCATCAATCCCGAAGAGTATGATCTGTTGTTCCAGAAGGACATCGCCGATGTCCCGACGCCCGGACACCTGGTCCTGTATGAACTCTATGGCTTTGATGTGCCTAACCCCGGCGGAATCGATTGGGTCAATATCGTTCTGCTGCTGCCCGAATTCCTGAAGCGTACCGGCCTTACCTATTGCGAGCTGGTACAACTCCAAAAGTCCGGCTGCTTTGATTTCATCGTCCAGCGAAAGCGGGAACCGAATGAAGCGGCCCCGAATGAACCGGAAGGGGAAGGTCGAAGGGAACCCCTCCCGGACTGTGAGCCCTGCTGCCTGGAACACTACGTGATCCATTTCCTCCAGCCGCCAGACCAGAAGGAGGCGTTGAGGAAACTGGCCGTCTACCTTCGGCTGTGGCGCAAGCTTCAGGATGTTTGCGGGGCAAGATACACGTTTGCTCAACTCTGCGACATCTGCGAAGTGCTCCAACTCTTTAGCGGCGCATCCATCAATCCGGACTTCATGCGCCAACTGGCCGCTTTTCAGATTCTGAAGGACCAGTTTGAGTTGAAGCTGACCGACGGCACCACGGCCCCTGGAGCCCACGGCGCCGACCGCACTCACATTCTCGCCTTATGGGTCGGCCCCGGCGCGGCAAAATGGGGCTGGGCGGTCGAGCACCTCCTGCACCGGCTCCAACACTATGCCAGGAAGCGGCATCAATGCGGCGACCGCTCTGCGCGCTTCATCAAACTGCTTCGGGATAATCTGGAGCCGTTGTCGGTCCTGGCGGGCTTCGACCCGGCGGTTCCGACCGATACCTGGCATACAAGGCCCACCAACACCTTGCGCTTCGCCGAGGTCCTGGCCAAGATCTACGCATCGCCTTTCGGAGTTGGCGAGGTGCTGTACCTCTTTACCGTCGACGAGCATCTGGACGGCGATGACCCGTTCCCGTTGCAGGATCATAACGAGGCGCTCGACGACCCGCTCAATTCGCCCGAGGACGACACGGCGCACTCCCTCTGGAGGCTGCGGCAAGAGCTTCTTGAGACCAAAGTGTCCGAAGAGGAGGCCCGTGAATGGAGCCGACACCGGATCGAGGCCGCGCTGCGTCACGATTTCGGCTACGAAGTCCCGCCCGGCGGCGCCGACTACTGGCAGTCGCTGATGCAGCACTTCTTTCCCACGGTTCTTGAGCGCGACGGCGTGCCTGTGAGCGTGCAAGACCGGCAGTACAGGGTGAATCTTGCCGCGCCGTCGCCGGACATGTGGAACATCCCGCCGGACGGGCCGTTCCGCTTCGATTCTGCGGCCAACCAGCTCTGGACTCAGCTTCCACTGCGCGACGAAGCGGTGGTCGAGAAGCTCGAGCATCTGCGCGATCTCACGCCGGCGGAACAGGCAGCGGTACAAAACCTCTATTACATGCCGAGGCTGGATCTGGCCCCCTTCGCCTGCTTCTTCCCCAGCTTCGCTTCCGCTGAGCAGCACTTAATTGAGGAGCCGGAGGAAGAGAAACGCTGGGACTGGTTCCGTCAGCAGTTCGCGCTGGCCTATAAGCGCTGTCAGATGATTGCGGATCATCTCGCCAAGCATGTCGCCGCCGCAACGGATTCCAAGTGGAACGAAGGACATTCCACGGCCTGGCTGATCCTGAAGCGCCTGTTCGCCGACGAGAACCGGGCGAAGAGCTCCTGGGAAGACGATTCCGGCGCGATGCCGGATGTGACCTGGAGACCGCTGCCCGGCGGCGGCGCTTTTGCGGCGCTGCTCGGCCTGACCGGCACAGGGCTGTTGGGCGAGTTTCAGCGCGCTGGCGGGGCGCTCGCATGGCGGGAAGTGTGCGGGCCGATGCGCGCTTTCGGGCACGCAAAGAACGAGCACAACGCTCCGGTGCCGACCATACTGCCGGCGATGGACCTGGCCTTTACGCCCGATCAGCTCAAATACGTCGAGCTGCGTAACGGCTTCGCGATTGAGGATACAACCGGCAGGGAATTGGGCGGCGGGGAAAGCTTTGTCGTGAAGTGGTCCGGCGTACTGCTCGTTGAGGAAGAGGGCCAGTATGAGTTCATGGCGGGTGCGCCCACGCCGGAAGGTGAAGCGCCAAACTTTGAGCGCGCCGAACATTGCCGTTGGCGCGTGACGCTCACGCGGGGACAAAAAACCTGGGTTGTCCTCAGCCACCGCCGGCCCGGCGAGCACGGCCTGCTCGAATCTTCCCTGGCCTTGAAACGCGGCGCTTACGGCATTGAGGTGGAGTTTGAGCAGCCGCCGCCGGACTTCTCGGGTGTGGACGACATCTACGCGCAGCATACCGGGTTCCAGGTCAAGTATAAAGGCCCCGACACAGGTTCGGGGCTGGCAACGCTGCCGCTGCGCAGGCTTTACCGTGACCTCCAGGACGACACGCTCGACATCGGCATCCCGTTCCCGGAAGGCAGCGTTGCGGCGAATTTCCTGAAACTGCACTATACGAGTACCCTGCGCGATATCCGCCGAACCTATCAGCGTGCCTTCAAAGCGCTGTTGTTCGCGCACCGAGTTGGACTCTCCGGGCACCCGTTGATGCCCTACCGGCAGTCGGAGCTCGGCTATATGCTCGATCACGCCGATCTGTTTGCCGGCGTCAGCTACTTCCGCAATCCGGTTCCGTTTGCGCGCCATGCCGCAAACTTTGATTTCAATTTCTTGCCTTTGAGGGACCCGTACCATCCTCCGGCGCCGGCCCAGGATCAGCGCGTCCAGCCTACGCCCAGGCGCGAGCAGGCGCTGTTCGACTGGTGGGAGCGGACGTTTGATTACACACGCATGCGCCGCGATAGGGAGAGAGCTATCGAGCGGCCGGTCTGGCTGCTCTTCGAGGAAGCCCTGGAGAAGCAGCCCGACAACCCGGCTCAGCTATTGCGCCATCTCGACGTGGACTTTGACTATGCCGGCCTGGTGCTGAGCTATTTCCAAAATCAGACTGCCCCCGTCTATAAGGTTTCCAGTACCGATCTGGAGGACGACCGTTGGGCCGTACGTGTCTGGCACGGCGACCGGTGGACCCGCCGCCTGATGCGCCATTTCAATCCGCTGGATATCTCCTCTGCCCGGCCCGATCTCTGGGCCTCGGATGATCCCGGCAGTCTCGCGGCCGGCGAAACGGCGACGGGCAACGCCAACCTGTCGCGTTTCCTGTGCGACGGCTGCTTTGAGAATGGAGAACCGCGGCGATACGCCGACGTCAAGCGCTTGAATGATCGGCTGCGGGTAAACGCCCGGTCCGCTCTGCTGGCTTATCTCTGCGGAAGGGATCGCGTGCCCCTGCCGTGGGGCGGCACGGCCCGGTCCGCCAAAGACCTCAGCGCGCTGCTCCTGCTGGATGTGGAAACGGGGCTTTGCGAAAGGGCGAGCCGAATGGAAGAGGCGATTACCGCCGTGCAACATTTTATTCAGCGCGCAAGGCTGGGCCTCGAGCCTGGCTGGACGATCACGGCGGAATTCGCGCGCCTCTGGAAACACGAATTCGAGACCTTCCGCGTCTGGGAGAAATGCAAATGCCGCTCGCTCTACAAGGAAAACTGGATTGAGTGGGACGAGTTAAGCAAGGCACGTAAGATCGAGGCGTTCCAGTTCCTTGAGGCAGAGCTGCGGCGCTGCACCTTGACCATCGCCGCTCCGGGCGGCCTGGAATACTGGCCGGAAACGCTTCCCCCCGTGCATCCGGCGGTGAAGCTGTTGCAGAAGCGGGACCCCTCGGCCTTGCGGCTGCTTGACCCGTCCAGAGAGGGTCTCGGCGTGCTGGGAACGCCGGAACGGGACGGACGGCCTTCCTGGCTGGCGCCCAACGGGCAGCCGGAAATCGAACAGCCGCCGCCCGAAGGGCCGGATCTGGACCATCCTATCGCCGCCATCGCGCCCGGCCCGGCGGCTGAAGACGCCGCCGCAGGCGGCACAACGGTCGAGGACGCCGCCGGGCTGCCTTTCTGGACTCAGGCGGCGATTCGGCTTGGCGTCAAGTTTGTCCGTGTCGCCGCTGCGGGGGTGCCTCCCGCTGCCGCGGAATTCCATCCGAGCGATTTCCACGAAGAGCCGGGATGCTGCAATGAGTGCGGCTGCGTGCATCCGCCGCTGGTGGACGAATACTACTTCTGGCTGGTCGGCTCTCAAGTCTTCAACGCGGAGGATCAAGAGGAATATTACGACCCTATAAGCCAGGTCTCGATCCACTGGCACGACCCGAATCCGGCCGATCCGCAGGCCCTTCCAGCGCTCCTCGATTGGAAGTCGGCGCCGGCGGTGCGGCTGGAGTGGTGCCGGGTCCATAACGGCGAGTTCAAGCAGCCTCGGTGTTCCGATGCGGTCGTTCAGGTGACTCCCGGCATCGTTCCCGATCTAACCTATAAGGGACGCGTCGGTGATTCGCTGACCTTCTCGGTGGCCGGCGGCATCGCACCGGTAGGCTACCAGGGAACGGACGCTCCGGGGTTCCGCTATGACATGGCGGCGGACTCCGCCGTCTCGCTGCCTCTGGTGGCCGATCCGCCATCATTGCCCAGCCCGTACCCTGCCGGCCTTCCGGTATATCCCTATTTCGCCTTCGTCGAGCCCGGAGATCGGCTCTTTCCCGATTCGCTGTTCAGCCCGGCGGTGTCCGTGGCGGGCGTGCTGCGCTGCCACTGCCGGTTCGAGCCGGCGCTGAAATGGTATCAGCTGGTTCGAAACCCTCTGTCGGTAGATAACACCTGGGTTCATTGCGAGGAGGATAATCCGCTGCCTCCGCCGCCGGATGGCGAGGAGCCGCCGCCAACACCGGCGCCGGCAATCGCCGCCGGCCCTCTGGTCGATTCTTCCACCAGCGTGGAGCCCGGCGAGGATGGTCGCGGAACCGGCAGCGTCTTGCCGCCGGCGATGTGCTGCGACAGCACCAAGATCTCCGCCGCAGACGCCCGCAATCGCGCCATCCTCCTGCACTACCTGGAGACGCTGCTGGAATGGTCGCGCGCGCTGATGCGGCAGAATTCCCGCGAATCGGCCCAGCAGGCACGCCTCGTTCTGGACACGGCCGCAATGATTCTCGGACCATGCCCACAGACCGTGGTGAACTACGAGCCTCCCGCAACCGCACAAACCGTCGCGAGCTTTGCGCCCTTCATCCCCCCGCTCAACCCGCGGCTGATGCAGCTCTATTGCCATGTCGAGGATGGGCTCGCTCTGGTCCACCGCTGCTTGAGCGACGCCCGCTTGCGTAATACGGCGCAAGACTGCCGCGCGCCGTACTGGGGGCAGGATCCCTGTCACTGCGGACCGTTCGATCATCCCTGCAACTGCGACTCGACGGAGCCATGTTGCGAGGAGGACGCATGGTGCCGTCCCCATAGCCCTTATCGCTTTGTTGTCCTGATGCAGAAAGCACAGGAGGCGGCGGCCAGGGTGCGCGAATTAGGCAGCGCGCTGCTGGCCGCCTTCGATCGCGGCGACGCCGAATACCTTGCTTCCATGCGGCAGCGCCACGAAACCCAATTGGCCGATATGACCGTCAAAGTGCGGCAGGACCAGTGGCGCGAAGCCGATTGGCAGGTCAAGGCGCTTGGCAAAACCAAGGAAATCAGCCAGACCAATCGCCGGTATTTCAAGCATCTCATTGATGCCGGCCTCGACAACGAAGAGCTTAATTACCAGAGCAACACAAACACCTCCATCAGTCTGCGGTCGTCTGCTATCCCCATTGAGGTGACCGGCGAGGTGATGCGGCTCATTCCCGACCTGTTTGTCGGGTTCCCCTGCGAGGAGATGTGGCTGCCGCTAGGCACAAAAATCGGCGAGATGTTCCAGGCGATCGCCCGGATCACAAATGAATTTGCAGAAATTGCCAGCGTCAATGCGTCCCTCGATTTGACCCAGGCAAGCTGGCAGCGCCGTATCGAGGAATGGGTACATCAAGTCGAGATATTGGACATCGAGATCGACCAGATCGAAGTCCAGATCCTGGCGGCGGAGCGGCGGCGGAATCAAGCGTTAGAAGAGCTCAATATCCAGCAGCGCCAACGCGAACAGTCGCGGGAGATGCTGGATTGGCTTCGCGATAAGTTTACTAACGACGCGCTCTGCCTGTTCCTCCAAAAAGAGACCGCCGCGCTTTATTGGCAGATGTACGAGCTGGCGCGTCATCTGGCGTTGCAGGCCCAGCAAGCTCTCAACTTTGAGCTAGGCTACTCCAGACTAAACTTCCTTGGCTGCGAGGATTGGGACAATCTGCATGAGGGACTTCTGGCGGGAGAAAGATTGCAGCTGGCGCTACAGCGCATGGAGGCCGAATATATCGCTTGCAATCGGCGCGAATACGAGCTCACCAAGCACATATCGCTGGCCGCGCATTTCCCGCTGCAATTTCTGCGGCTGAAGATTACCGGCTGCTGCGAAATCGAGATCCCGGAGTGGATGTTTGACATGGACTATCCGGGCCAGTATATGCGTCGAATCAAGCACGTCAGCCTTACCATCCCCTGCGTGACCGGTCCCTATACCGGCGTGCATTGTCGGCTAACGCTGCTGAGCAGCCGCACACGGGTCGACCCGTGCCTGCCCTGTCCGACCGCTGCGTGCTGCGAGGATCATCCGCGCAATCCCTGCCAATGTGGTCACGGGCCGCACGAACATTATGACGCGGGGCCGGGTGATCCCAGGGTGGTAAGGCAGTATGGCGCGTTAGAAGCCATTGCCACCTCCTCCGGGCGCAACGATTCCGGCCTGTTCGAGTTGAACTTCCAGGACGAGCGGCATCTGCCTTTTGAGTACTTCGGGGCGGTTAGCTGCTGGCGCATCGAGATTCCGCCGGAGAACAACTACTTTGACCTGGATAGCCTTTCCGACGTCATTTTGCAAATGGATTACACGGCGCGCGAGGGAGGCGAGCCACTACGGGAAGCCGCGCGAGCCGCGTCCCGCAACAAACTTCCAGGGAACGGCTGGATCCTCCTCGACCTGCGAAAAGAGTTTCCAGACGTCTGGGAACAGTTCCGGCACATGCGCAAAAGTCGTGAAGCTGAGCGCAGTATGACGCTAAAAATGAGCCGGAAGTTGTTCCCCTTCCTGCCGGGAGATCCCGCTCTCAGGATCACGCAGCTGGCCGTGTTGTTTGAGACAGACGACTGTTATGAGCCTTCCTGTCCGAAGATCGACGGCTGCGCGTGCGCACACAAAGACATTCGCGCCACCCATCTTGTGGAAGTCACCGTGGACCACCCGGATGAGGATCGCGATGACACGGACGAAGTGGAGATCCTCTGTACCTCAAGCGCAGACAGGCCGAACCTTTACCAGGGTATCGGCAACCTCAATATCGGGCCAATCGGCAAACATCGCAAACCTCATTCGATGACGCTGACCTTCGATGACACTTTCTGCGCGCTCGCCCGAGCGTTTGTGCTGTGTCGCTATGAGGCAATAGAAGTGTGTTGCGAGACGATGCGTCTCATCAGGCAAGAGTCGGATGCCTGCTGACGTTTTTACATACAACGGGGGCCAAGATGCAGAGATACCAATTCGTCGTCGGAGTAAGCCTCTCCGCATTGGATGCGGAACTGAACCGTATCGTAAAGGAGGATCCCTGTTTGGTGTTGCGCGGATTCACCTATGCTCAGGGAACCGGCTTTGTCGCGGTCATGGAGCGGTCTGAAGAGGACGCACACATACACGCGGAACCGACGGAACGACCGGAGGAGCCAAGCAAGAGCGTGCGTAAGCGGCGGACGAAGTCCTGAGCGGCCACACGGAAATACAGGAGTGGCTGAACCGCGCCTACGCGCTCTGCCAGGTTAGGCGGGATTTCAACTTCGGGAACTCCTACCGCAACAAGCGAGATGAATGCCCCTTCACCCGTCGAATGAATGTGCCTGACGCACGACGAAATAGGGCTGGTTGGAGAGGTCGGCATTAAATCCGGGATAGAACCACGCCGGCCCGGACGTGCGCCGCAGCTCGAAGAAGTACTGCAAGGGGAAGGGCGAGTCGGTAACTTCGCCGGGGAGGACGGCCTGATAGTGATCGTCGTGCCGCTCCATCTCCAGCGTCCGATACGGCTCGGCCTGGTTCACCCGCCGATAGCGCAGCCGGAACAGACGGAGGCCCCCGCTCTCCTCCGCTGCGCAGCGCGCCGTGACCACCAGTGGTTCCCCCCGGCGAAAGGGAGCCGGCGGCGTGTGCGTTAGAGACAGGCGCGGGCGCGAGGGCCGGGCCAGGACAGCGCGAACCGCGCCCTGGATCTGCTGGGGTGTATAGAGGGGGGAAGCCTGTACGGTTGGCTGCGCGGCCTCCGCCTCCATATCGGCAATATCCTGCTCGATGGCCTTGAGCCTATCCTGCCAGTGGCCGCGCAGATGGGCGGCCCGCCCAAAGGTGATGTCGGGAACATAAACGCCCTGCGCCTGCGCGGTCAGCTGCGTCCACGCCTCACGCGCCCCCTGATACGCTTGGATGGCTTCCCGCAGCGCGCTCGGATCCCCGCTGGCCCTATATAGCGCATACAGCGTCCCGGCCCGCAGCTTTCGGGCGAAGAAATAGCCCAGTCCGCTCTGGATCTCCACATCTACCGCCAGCCGCCGAAACGCGGGGGAAGGATTGCCGCCGCGCCTCGCCTGGGCGTCGGTCAGATGATGCGCCGCCCGGTCGGCAAAGCCCTCCAGCCAGTGTGCGACTTCGACGGGCGAATACCTGCCGTCCGGCTGCCCCTTCAGCAGCGCATCGGCGAACTCTTCGATGGAGGAGAACAGGACCGGGTCCAGCGCGCTGACCGTCCCGAACCGTTTTGGCGAGGGGGTATCGCCGTAGGGATGCGGGCGCTTCTCGTTGACAATCGGCATATTGGTATAGATTTCGGGCCAAAAGCCGTTATTGGCTGCCGAGGGCAGGTGCGCCGTGGTCACGAGGGGCAGGATACGGCTTGCCTGAGACAGCGCCGCTTCGGACGGCCCCGCGCTCGCGCCAAGCTCCCGCTTCAGAAAACGCCGCCAGGTATCCGGAGCTGCATCGGGGTTGTAGAGCAGCCGTCCCCACAGCCGGTACGTGTAGAGATATTTCTCAAAGTCGCCGCCTGCCGGTTTCAAGGCCGGGTCCGCATAGGCGTCGCGCCCGCCTGGCAGGCCCGATCCTTTCCTGCCCTTGAAGGAGAGTGGCTCACACAGCTCCATGCCCTGGCTGCCGCAAAAGGCGGCGGCGCGGGCGTATCCGGCGGCGAACGTCGGGTCGCCCCAGAGCAGAAGCCGCTGCGTCCCCGGCCAGATGCGATAGAAGACGCCGTACCGGCGGTCTTCCGTCAGCAGATCGCCATAGCCATAGCGCAGGAAGCGGCGCGATCCCTCGCTTTTGGCAAAGAAGCCCTGATCCGAATGGTCGCGAGGCGGCATCTCCAGGGCACGTATCGAAGCCTGCTGGTAGGGCAGGCCCAGGTGCTCGGCCCAGAACTTGGGCGCGACGGTCACGGGCATGCCCGTCGCAAGCGCCTTAGAGAGCAGCGCCTGATCCAGCCCCTTGGTATGCAGATTGATCTCAACCCGACGCCCGCACTGCGCCACGCCGTCAAAAACCGTCTGCCAGAAGGCGTAGGAGGCTTCGGGGATGCCGCTCTCGCCATGGATGCGGAAGACCACGCCCTGGATCGCCGGGCAGCCCTGGAGCAGAGTCCGGAGGGCGTCCCGGCAGTAGGCGGGAAGCGTTTCGGGGGTCAGCCCCGCGATGGTATAGTTGACGCTGGGATTGCGGGACCAGTCGTAGCCGTGCGTCCAGATACCGAGGTGGAAATCTAACCCGCGTTGGGAGGCCGCCTCGCTGATAAAGCGCAGCATCTCCAGGTTGCGCTCGCGTTCTCCCTCCGGCAGGCCGACGACGCGGACGTCGTGGCCGGGGACCGAGACCAGGAACGGATAGGCGAAGTGGAAATAGGCGTCGGTCACTTCCTGGAGGAAATCGTAGGCCATGCCCAGCATCAGGCTGAAGCGGTTGAACCGCTGCGCGGCCAGCATCGAAAGGTACGCTTCCCAGAACTTGCGGTCATAGAACCAGGGCTTATCCTCCACCTCGCTGGAGAAGATCCGGGCGATAGAGCGGACGGCGTTGGCCGGGCGCTCGAGGACCGGGCGGCGCAGATCGAGGGCTGCTTCCGGCGCCTCCGTATAAGTAACCCGGTCGGCCACCTCCAGGAGCGCATAGACCAGGCCCCGGAGTTCGCTTCCGCAGGCCAGCAGAACGGAGCGCCCCAGCGCCTTGCCGCGCGCCAGCGCCAGCGCTTCCGGCTCCCTCGGAACGGTAAGCCCCACACTTCCGAGCACGTCACGGGCCAGCGCTGAGGCAGGACCGGCCGCCGCAAGAACGATCTCCCCTGCCCGTGTCTGCTCCAAGCGCTCACACCGGCGTGCGGAAAGTCCTCGCGCCGCCAGCGCCCTCTGGATCTGTCCAAGAGCCCACTGTGCCGGAGGCGAGGAGGCGGCTGCATCCGCCAGATCGCAAAGAATCACAACGTCCTTTCCGCGAGGCCGGCCCGCGCGCTCCGTGGTTCCAGTGGCCCTCTCCAGGGATGCCCACGCAGCCTCCTGCAAGCCCAGAAGAACACCCCCGGCTGCCCAGGTTGCGCTTGCCAGGAACTTTCTCCGATCTATCTCCGCCATAGCCGTATTACCCTGCCTTCTCGATCGGGTGAGATCGTCTTGCTCCATGGGCGTCTCCTCGGTCTGCTTTCGCGAAGAGTTTATCTGCGGCCCTGGCTTAGGGAACCGGGAGTTGGCCGGGCGCCTACAGGCCATGAACATCCTCGCCCCTCGCATCGCGCGCCTGCAAATCCTTGGTTCATGCCCCTTCCTATTCCAGGTACTCAGCCGCATCCTCAAAGGGATCGCGTTCCTCTTGCCTGGGGGGCTCGTAGCCGAACAGCCTGGCGATCTCTTCCGGCCCCATCCTCAGGGTCAGCTTGCCGGAATTATAGTGCTGGAAATAGAGAGCCACTTGCAGGACATGGGTGCCGGTGAGCGCTTGCAAAGCTTCCTCAGGCCGCTTGGCGGCCAAGAGAAGGTCGGCTTTGGCCTTGCAGTAGGCGATGGCATTGCTGAGGCTATTCTGGCGCTCGATGCTGGCCTGGCGCTCCGGGCTCTCGGAGGCGCCTTTACCGCTCCCGCCGCCCTGGGCGACGCGGGCGAGGCGCTTGATGGTCTTACCGTAGGTGGGGTGGTCTTTGACTACCTCGCAGTCAATCTCTTCCCCGACCACGGGGGTCCTAGGCTTGGCCTTGGTGGTATGGATCTGCACCTGGGCCGGGGAGCCGTCTAAGATTCCTACCAGCGTGTAGGTGAGCATGGGGCCGTTCTGGCTCTCCCATTCGCGGGGCATACCGCGCACTTCGGAAACGATGAACTTGGACATGATAGGTACTCTAAGAAAGGAGGTAAATGGCGATGTGCGTTCCGCCAGACCTGCTCATCCCACTATCCTTCGGTAAATGCCTCTCTCAACCCCATCGTGGGTGGGCTTAGTGATGGGCGCGTTCACACTGTAACATATATTCCCGAACGTGTCAATAGTTCTATGTATATTTGTCTACTTGTTTGCTCTCGCAGCATTCATTTCTTCCAAGAAAGGGACTGTAGGGATGCGAGCGGATATCTACAGTCACCGCTTCTTATGGGAGTGAACTATAAAACTGATCTGGGGGAAGGCGGCGGTCCGTTTCTGCATCGCGGTAGCCTGCGGTATAGTGGATCCTGGACCAATGATCTCCTCACGCGTGCGATGCTGCCGAGTAGAGGACGGCGAGCGCCTAGCCGTCTACTATTGGGTGGGAATCCCGATCTTGCCTGCCTGTTTTGATGAAAGCGTCGGAAGCAGGGTTTCCGCTGGTCTCGTGCTGCTCATCTTGCCACACCGTCAGGGCCAGTATTTTCGGGCGGCGGTGGCGGCGGCGAGCGGATCAAGGGCGGGGGGCAGATCGATGGTCAGCGGACCCTCGTAGCCGCACGCGTGCAGCGTTTCGATCAAGGCGGCGGTATCCGGCGCCGACGGGTCCAGGCGCACCGAGCCGATCCGGCCGGGAAACGCCCGGGCGACGGCCAGCGGGTCCTCGCCCGCCGCGCGCAGGGCGCCGGTGTCGAGTAGAAGGCGGGCGCGTTCGGGCAGCTGGGGCAATATGGCCTGGTAATCGGCCAGCGTGACCAGGCACGTTTCGGGGCGGCTTCCGACGTTTAACCGGATATCGGGGATCTTCTCCAGAAGCTGCCCGATGCCGGCGGCGAGATCCGCGCGGGCTTCGTCGTTGGGGGCGCCGCCGAAGACGGCGATTTCACGGCAGCCCAGCGCCCGCGCCAGGTGGATATCCCATTCCAATTGACGCAGGTTATAGGCCAGATTGCGCTGGTCGGAGTCGGCTTTGCGGCCGGTGAGGGGTCGGATCTCGAAGCCGGTGAGAGAAAGGCCGGACGCCTGGATCGCCTCGCGCGCCCCCCGCACCGAGGTCTCCGGATGCACGGGCGTGCTCTCGGCGCCCAAACGCACCAGATCGATCCCGTCGTAGCCAGCCTCTTTGACCAGGGCGAGCGCCTCGGGCAGGCGCAGCTGCGGGCAGACCATCGTGCGGCAGCTCAGGGTCATCATTTCATCCCGTCCCAGTACTCCCACATGTCGTCGGGGGATTCGAAGAGAATATCGGCGACATCCTTGCGCGCCAATCGGGCGATCAGCGCCATGCGGATCGTGTCGTTGACGTTCTTACTGCCGGAATGCACAAGCTGCCCGTGCCAGAAACAGACCGTCCCCGCGGGCCCGGTGACCTCCAGCGGCTCGCCGATGGGGAAATGCCCTTCCGGGACACCCCCCTTGAGGCTGAGCAGCGAGTGGGTTCGGAAAAACTCGGTGGCTGTGCGGTGGGTTCCCGGCCAGAGCGTGAAGCCTGCCCCGCACGGCCGTACCTCATCAACATAGATCGTTGCGCAGATTTGCCAGACAACGACCGTGCCTTCGGGCACTCCGTTGGTGGGCGTGTAGTAACCGTCGAGGTGGCCGACCCGGGGCAGCTTCCACTCCCGGTCGCCGCTGGGAAAGACCAGATGCGGTCCCGGCCCGGTGTTGGGGTTGAGCTGCCCCGTGCCGACCATTTCCTCGGCCATCGCGAAGACCGGCGCTTCGTGCAGGGTGGCCATGATCGCCGGATGGCTGCTGGGGACCGGGACGCGCGGGCCGGCATTGACCCAGGTAGCCGGATCGTTGCGATCGGCCTCGATTCCGGACCAGAGCGCGTCCTGGGCCGCCTGGATCTGGGCCTGGCTGAGAACATCGCGCTTGATCAGATAGCCATTTTCTCGGAAGAAGGCTTTGTCGTCGGCGGTGAGATAGGGCATGACGGCTCCTCCTGAAGGATGGTTTCGACCGGATGTCCAGAACGGCGCGGCGGTCGCGCCGAACGTAACGGGAACCTCGGAGACGACGGTCTTGGGATTTGAACTAGCTTCGACCTTGTTGGCAAATTCAAAACGTCGTCTGAGGCCGTCAAAGGGGTTCCCGCGCAGATAACCACAAAATATTATAGCACAGGCCCTCTAGTACTCCTTCAAGGTAGAAAGTTTGTATGGGTAATGAGATAAGCCTAGCATTCGGTCTATCTCAAGGCTATGCCAACGTTCTACCTGGATGGACTACTAGGTATCTGGAAAAACACCAACCTCACTCCCGCCGAGCGCCGCATCGAGCAGCAGTTCGCGGCGCAGCTCCAGCAGGACCTCGCCGCCTCACTGCGCGCCTACCGCTGCCGCAACGGACGCATCCTCGATACCGACCTGGCGCGGGCGCTGTCGGAGGACTGGAACCGCAGCAACCAAAGCCGGGCGCGCTACACGAGCGCTGTCCATAATCCAGTCAGTGCGCTGATCCATGCGCTGGAGGCCGGCATTCGCAAGGCGCTCGCTCAACTCCTCACTCGCGTTTTTGCTTCGACACGCGAGAGGCCAGGCGACCCCGCCGCAGCGCTTCTGCCCTGGGTATGCGACCGGCTTCTTTCCGAGCATAGCCGCAGAGCGGCTTGTTCAGCATCCTCCAGTCCAAGAGCGAGGTCCACAGCCTTCTTGAACTCATGGTAGTCGGTGACGACATCCTCAGGCGAGTAGTGTCCAGTATACTGGTGTAAAATCGGCATCCTGCCCCGCCTAAAGCAGGAATGGCCCCTCTCTCACTGGTAGATGTACGCCGCCAAACACACATCGCCAAGAGGAGAGAGTGAGCCAGTATCAGATTACCCTGGATGAGGCGCTTTTGCAGCGCCTGTTTGCCAGTGACGGTCTCAAATCGCTGCTGGAAACCCTGCTCAATCAAGTGCTGTAAGCCCAAGTCACCGACCAGATTGGAGCGGCTCCGCATCAGCGTACCGAGGAACGCACCGCTTACCGCAATGGCAGTCGGGCGCGAACCCTGACCACACGCATCGGGCCCTCACGTTGCAGGTGCCCCGCCTGCGGCAAGGCACCTTCACGACCGACCTGTTTGATCGCTATCAGAGAAGCGAGCAAGCTCTGTTGCTGTGCTTGAGCGAAATGGTGGTTCGGGGCGTCTCCACTCGCAAAGTCTGGGCCATTGTCGAAGAACTCTGCGGCCAGGAGGTGTCCAAGTCCCAGGTTTCGGCCTTATGCCAGCGGCTCGATGCGCAGGTGGCGGCTTGGCGGGAGCGTGACCTGAGCGGGTGCGCCTATCCGTTTGTGGTCGTGGATGCCATCGTCATCCGGGTGCGCAAAGACGCGCGGGTGCGTCCGCAGAGCCTGCTGATCGCCACGGGAATTAACCAGGAGGGCTATCGGGAAATCCTGGGTTTGTTTCTAGGCGACAGCGAGAGTGAAGCCAGCTGGTCGGCTTTCTTCCAAGCGCTGAAGCAGCGGGGGTTGGCCGGCGTGGACTTGGTCGTCTCCGACAACCACAAGGGCCTGGTCAAGGCGCTCCACCAACAGTTTCAAGGCGCCACTTGGCAGCAGTGCCAGACCCATCTGACACGCAACCTCCTTTCGGCCTGTCCGCAAAGCCAGCAGGCGGCCTTGCATAAGCACTTGCGGCGCCTGTTTGAGGCCGAAACCTGTACTTGTCCCCTAAAGTTGGACACCTTTAGGGCGTTTGATTTTGAAGCCTGACGCTTTGGGTCTGCTCTCGAAGCCACTGGCTCTCGAACTCAGCGGGCGTCAGGTAGCCTAACGACGAGTGGATGCGCTTGTGCTGATAGACCTCATCCAGGAACCGACCG
>DASRCN010000015.1:0-64836 GCA_035653075.1 Chthonomonadaceae bacterium
CGTAAGAAATTCTGTGTGCCAGCCGAGCAAGCCGCTGCTTGACAACACAGTATCTCACGGACGCCAATCGGTTCCAAGCTTTTCCGTCCGGTAGGACGGTGAGTCTTTGCAGCCGGGTCGTTTATCGGCCCGGCTTTGGTCAAATCATTCCAGGGAAGCCGTAAACGCGGCCAGGCGGTCCAGAAGGACCAGGGCGTCGCCGGAGGCGATCACCTGGCGGGCCAGACGCACGGCCTCCGGCCAGGAGCCGGCCAGGCCGCAGACCCGCAGGGCTGCCGCCGCGTTGACCGCCACCAGATCGCGCCGCGCGCGGGCGGGGCGGTCGTCCGCCTGACCGGCCAGGACCTCGCGCACCAGCGCGGCATTCTCTTCCGGCGTTGCGGCGGGCGCCAGGTCCTCCGGGCAGGGTTCCGGCCCTTCCAGGCCCAGGTCGCGCGGCGTTAAGGTGGTTTCCGTGATCTGCCCGTCGCGCAGCTCGCAGATGCGCGTGGGGCCGATGGTGGAAATCTCGTCGAGGCCGATCTGCGCGTGCAGGACGATCGCGCCGCTGCTGCCCAGATCCCGCAAGGCGCCGACCGCTAATGGAATGAGGGCCGCGTCGTAGACGCCCATGACCTGATGCGTGGCGCCGGCGGGATTGGTCAGCGGCCCGAGCAGATTGAAGATCGTGCGCACGCCGACCTCGCGGCGCGGGCCGCCCACCTGCTTCATCGCCAGATGATGCGCGGGCGCGAAGAGAAAGCCCACCCCGACGTCGTCGATGCAGGCGGCGCACGCCTCGGGCGACAGGCCCACGCGCACGCCAAGCGCCTCCAGCACGTCCGCGCTGCCGCAGATGCCCGTTATCGCGCGGTTGCCGTGTTTGGCCACCGCCACGCCCGCCGCCGCCGCTACGAAGGCTACCGCCGTCGAGACGTTGAACGTGCGGAAGGCGCTGCCACCCGTGCCACACGTATCCAGCAGCGGCCGGCGGCGCGCCGGAACGGCCACGACACGGGCGCGCATTCCCCGCGCGAACCCCGCCACCTCCTCGACCGTCTCGCCCTTCATGCGCAGCGCGATCAGGATCGCGCCGATCTGCGCGGGCGTGGCCTGGCCGTCCATGATAAGCGTGGCGACCTCTTCCGCCTCTTCGCGCGTCAGGTGGTGGCCGGCGACGATCTTTTTGAGCGCGTGCTGGGGCATCTTCGCGGCCTCCTTTCTACCCTTTGCGCTTGGGTTCGCCGGAGTCCATCACCTCCGCGCCGGTCGGCTCGGTCAGGCCCCAGTAGTTGTTCAGATCGCGGGCCAGGTTCTTGGCGGGAGCCGGGGTATTGGGGAAAAAGGTCGTGGCCTCGGCCGCTTTGGCCACGACGGCCTGGGCACGGCCCGCGCCCACTCTGCTGCCGAGATCGTAGACCGTGACCACCCCGCCCGTCGTGGCCACGCTCACGTGGAACAGCTTGCCGGTCAGCGCATAGGGCAGCGTGTAGTAGTTGCGGTTCGACATCTGCAGTGAGGAGATCAAGCCTGGCTCGTCGGAGCGCACGGCCACCAGGCGGTTGCGCGCCGGCATGGAGACGACGTAATCGCTTTCCAGCCGCATGGCCAGGTGATCGCGGAACCGGTCCATGCGCAGCCAGGTCGCCGTCAGGTGGTCGCCCTCGAAGACCAGGCCCACTTCAGGCCCCTTGTCCTTCCCCGATCCGCCCGCCACCAGCACGTTGACGATGGGCGGAAAGCTGAGCATGTTCATGTTGTTGAGCGCTTCGTGCATGGCCTCCTCGAACGAAACGCCCCAGCTCTCCAACTGGTTCTGCGTCACGCCGGTCAGCGTGCCGCTGACTTCCCGCATGACGATCGCGGAGACGTCTCCGGCGAAAGGCTCGGCCGGCAGGCTGTCCGGCGTTTCGGCCTTCTGCAGCGATTTGCGCGCCCGCTCCAGGTTCTCTTCGCTTTTGAGCACCGGGCGCAGGGTCATGCGGGCCTCGACCCAGGTCTGCTCCGGCACCTCCGTGATCAGCGAATTCAGCCAGCGGTTGATAAGCGCATTGCGGTCGGAGGGGGTTTTACAGTAGGAGGCATACAGGTTGCGCAGGTTGCAGGCGATCGGCGCGCCGTCCAGGCTGATAATGAACCCGTTTTCGGTATTCTCCACCCGGATACCCGGCGAATTCCGCCGAACTTCCAGGCGCACCATATCACGGAACTGACCGAAGGGGACCGGTTTGTTTTTCTGGAACAGTCCGAGAATTTTCATGTTGGTATCCCTGAGGTGACCGTGCGGCCCTTCACCTCATGCGTTATTCTCTGCGCAGGATGGCCGCAAGAACAACGCGCAGCAGCGTGCAAACTCTATTGTAGCTTACATTCGCCGTCTCTCCCGGAAAACCTTCTTTAAATGCAGCATCGCTTCTTTATCGGCCTATTTTCCGGAGAGTTTCGCCGCCAACTCTATTTTGCCAAACGGTTTACCAATAATTACAAAAGATTGCTTCCCCTGCAAGACTGTGCTATAATGGGAGCCAAGTAGGCAATGTCCAGAAAGGAGACCAGCCCGTGCTCATAGGGTCGGACAAACGGCGGCCCCAGCGCCTGTTCGCGGCGCTGGTTCTGCTGTGCTACTGCTGGGTAAGCGCGGTCATTCCCTTTCAGCACAAAGACCATCTGGCGCACGATGCGGAGACGCTGCTGAAAGCCATGGGCGTATCGGTCAGCGCGCCCGCGCCTGCTCCGCTGCAGACCCGACTGGTCGCCACGACGGTGCAGCCGGTACAGGACTGCGCCGCCTGCGAGTGGCAGGCCGCCAACGTCTCGCCGGCGCTGCCGGTCTTCCGGGTCGCGCTTATCCCGCCAGCAACTCCGCGCGTCATCACTACCTTCCCGCGCTATCTGCGCCTGCTCGCTCTCTCCACCTCTGCTCGCGCTCCTCCGCTCGCCTGACCTCTTTTCGCCTTTCGGTATCTTTTGCACTACCATTCCAACATCGCATAACCTGACGCTCTCTTTGCGTCTGCTATACGTTCTCGAACGGCTTTCCGTCGCTTCGTTCCGAGCCATCTTGCCGCACCTTCGCCGTAAAGCGCGCGTGCCGCCTGCAGGGCTCGGCTGAAGACGACTCGTACCACCGGGTCGGCGACAAAAAAGCGCATGGGTGCTGGAACACCCATGCGCCGGGCGAGCGTGACGAGTCACACTCGTGGACCACCGTGATTGTAGCACGTCCTCGCCCTTTCGTCCACCCCGTTACTACTCAACCTGGCGCGCTCTACGGCTGCCTGCTGCCATTCTCTGACAGGAATGGTCGTCGGATAGCCCTGCCGCGCGCCGACGAAAGGGAGGACTGCTAAGATGAGAGATCGGCTCATCCCGATCCCGCGCCTGCTCGTTCTAGTGGCAATGATCGGAGCGCTCGGCCTGCTGACTACCGGCATGGCACGCGCCGACGTCTACGGGCGTCTGCGCTTCAGCGTCAAGAACGCGGACGACGAAAAACCGCTTCCCAATGCGAAGATCGTGCTGCATGACACGGCAGGAGTGCGCCCCGACATCACGCTGACTACCGACGCGCAGGGCATGGCCGCCAGCCCCCAACTGGAAGTGCGCGCCTGGCAGGCGACGACCAACGCCGAAAAAGCCGACACCTTCCAGACGGATACCCGGCAGGTGACCGTGGTAGCCGACACCACCACCGACGTCGAAATCCTGATGGAGCCTCTCAAAGAGAAGGTCATCCGAATCACCGGCCAGAGAAGCCTGGTCAACAAGAGCCAGACCAACAACGTCACGCAGATCAACCAGCAGAAGCTACAAAACTATCCATCTTCCGGCGGCAATCCGCAGAGCATGCAGAAAGTCCTTCTTACCGCGCCTGGATTTGTCGAGGACTCCGTAAACCAGGCGCATCCGCGCGGCGAGCATGCCTCGACGACCTTCTTCATCAACGGTTTTGAGCTGCCGGACGTGCTGCAGGGTAGGGCCGGCGCGTTTCTGGTCCCGGAGACGATCCAGAACCTGGACATCCTCACCGGCGGCTATGCGCCGGAGTACGGCGGCGAGACGGCCGCTATTCTCAACCTGACGCTGCGCGCCGGCCCCATCGTGCCTTTGCGCCAGGCATACCTTGAGGGCGGCGAGTTCGGCACCGTCGATGGCGCGCTCACCTTTGGCGGCCAGGGGGGCCGCCCGATCGGCCTGCCCGATGCCGAGGGCCATGTCGCCCGTAAATTCGGCTACTTCGTGGATCTCAACGCCCGCACGACCGACAACGTCCTGGAGCCGCCCCAACCGGACAACCAGACGGCGCATAACCACGGCGAATCGCAGGGCTATTTCGGCAACTTCACCCTCAACGCCGGCTCGCGCGACGACTTCTCCCTGATGCTCAACAGCGCGCCCGCCTACACGCAGGTCGCCAATCGGACCGGTCTTCCGGCTTTCTATGCCCCGTATGGGCAGGGCTATGGATTCGGCGGCGAGCGGGATGCTAACGGCATGATCGGGGCTCCGGTCAATCCCGGCGGCTTAGGCGATACGACGCTCGCGCTGCCGTCCCAGCAGGCGGAAGGACAGAACGATTACGTGCGGGACGTCAACGACTTCGGCGTGCTCAACTGGCGGCACACCCTCAACCCGAACCTGTTTGCGCTGGCCTCGTTCGGCATCGTGCATACCGGCCAGAATATTCTCAACGGGAACCCGGCCGCGCCCTCCCTCAATAGCCTGCCCCTGGACAACTCCATCGAATACAATCCTGCCGTCTACCGCAACTACCACCATCTGCAGGGGCAAGGCAGCCTGAACTTAACGGCCGGCACGCACACCCTCAAAGGTGGCCTCCTGTACGACGAGCAGGAGGGAGACGAGTCCTATCAGCTCATACCAGCCAGCCAGCTCGCCCTAGATGCCCTCAACGCCGCCGACCCGGACCTAGCTCCCGCCGGAACGGCGCAGGTGGACGCGCAGGGCAATCCCGTCCTCGATGTGAACGGCTATCAGGTCTATACCGCCGCTCCCGGCGCGGTGGCGCCGGTCCTGAAAGTGCATCGCTCCGGGTTCTACAGCGCGGGCTATATTCAAGACACATGGAACGTCTCGCGACGCTTCACTGCCAACTATGGCCTACGCCTAGACTGGTACGACCAGAAGCAGACCCTGACACAGACTCCGCTCATCTCGACGAGCCTGGCGAGGACGCCGGTCAATCAGGCCAACCTCTCGCCGCGCATCAACCTAGCTTACCTGCTCGGGAAGCGCGCCATCTGGCGCGTCTCCTTCAACCGGCTGTTCATCCAGCCGCCGCTGGCGACCGGCGCCATCGTCGGCCAGGCCATCCAGCCGGAAACGCTCAGCCAGTACGACACCAGCCTCGAAAAGCAGATCGGCACGAACCAGACGGTAAAGATCGCCTATTACGCCAAGAACATCCGCAATCAGATCGACACCGGCCTGCTCGTGCCCAACACGCAGACCGGCATCTTCTCGTCCGTGAACTTCACCGACGGCAACGTCCACGGCGTCGAGCTCACCTACGACCTGACACCGCGCAACAACGTCGGCCTCGGCTACTATCTCTCCTACACTAACAGCCTAGCCAAGCCGAATGGCCTCGTCAACGGCGTTCCCGGCTCGAATGCTCCCGACTTCAACGACCACGACCAGCTCAACACGATCAGCACCGGCCTCTACTACGGTTGGAAGTCGGGCGCGAATATGGGCCTCGATTTCTACTACGGCAGCGGCGTTGCCTCGAGCATCGTCGTCGACAACACGCGCTCGTCACACAGCCGGTTGAACGTGTCCCTGTCTACGGGTCCCGGCCTGTTCGGCGGCCACGGCCCCAACGGCCACGGCGGCCTGACGCTCATCATCGAAAATATCTACAACGACCGCAGTGTCATCAACTTCAACTCCGGATTCAGTGGGACCCGCTTCGATCAGGGGCGGCGCATCCTGCTGCAAGGGTTCGCCAAGTTCTAATCACCGGCGCGGAGCGGGAAGCTGGGCTTTCCGCTCCGCTTCGGAATCGTCAAGGAAAGAAACATGTCCAGTATCTTGCATTTCATCAAGGCAGGTGGCGTGGTGATGTATCCGCTCCTGCTGCTCTCTCTGACCGCCATCGTCGTCATCGTCGAGCGGGCGCTGGCCTACCGCCAGATCGGCGGCATCTCGTCCGATCTGCTGCCGGAGACGATCGCCCTGTGCCGGCACGGGCGCTTTGAGGATGCCCGCAAGCTCTGCGCCGGACGCTCCGGCCCGCTGGCGGCCTGCCTCGCCGTGATCCTGCGGCATCGCAACCAGCCCACGCGGGAAGTGGAGCGGCTAGTCGAAGAGACCGGACAGGACTACTTCATCCGGCTGGAACGGCTGCTGCCCGTTCTGGATACGACCACGACCATCTCCCCGCTGCTGGGTCTTTTGGGGACCATCATCGGCATGGTCGGCACGTTCAATGCCATCGCCGTGCAGCAGAACCGGGGCAACAGCGACGCGGTTCTGGCCGGAGTCGGCGAGGCGCTGTACGCGACGGCGACGGGGTTGACCATCGCGGTCATCTGCTTTATCGCCTACAACTACTTCTCCGCCCGCCTGCGCACGATCACTTCGGAGACGGAGCAGGCCGCGACCAAGCTGATCAATGTCCTGACCGACCTGCACCATCAGGAGCGCGTCGAGCATGGGCAAAACCATCATGCCGGCCCGGTAATCGAGGAGCAAGAACATCGTGGAATTCAAGCGACATCGCGAACTTAAACGCACCAAGATCGAGATCATTCCGATGATCGACACGATGTTCTTCCTGCTCGTGTTCTTTATGCTCTCGTCTCTGGCGCTGACCCGCCTCAACGGCCTGCCCGTGAACCTGCCGCGCGCCAGCACCGCGCCCAAGCAGGCGGCGACCGACCTGACGATCACCATCGATAAGAACCAGCGGGTCTACGTCAACAAAGAGGCCGTGACGCTGGCGGATTTGCCGGAGACGCTGCTGCAGAAGGCGGGTGGACCGAACGTGGACCTTTCCACGGCTTCGGTGATCATCAATGCGGACCGCAGCGTGCCGCACGGCTTGGTGGTCAACTGCATCGACGAGGCGCGCGGGGTCGGCATTACTCGCTTCGCCATCGCGACGGCCCCGGAGAATGGGGGCAAGTAGTGCAGGCTTCGCGAGGAGGTCCATCATGAGCCATACGACGACCGCTATTAGGCCGGTCTTCGTGGACGAGATCGGCAAGCGCCTGCGCTGGGCGGTGTTCGCGTCGCTGCTTCTGAACCTGCTGCTCTGGCGGGCGGTGGCGGCCATTGCGAAGCATCCGGCCTTCATCCCGCCCCGACCGGTGGAGATCACGCGGGTGGTCATCGACAAGCAAGGGCGCAAGATCCCCAAGATAGTGACCAAAAAGCAGATCGAGAAGAAGATCGCGCAGATCCGCCGCCAGAGGCCGAAATCGGAACCCAAGCCGCTGCCCCGCAAAGAGGTGCGCCGCGCGCAGCCGCCAAAGCCCATTCGGATAGCGCAGAGGCCGCCGCCGCAAGGCGCGCATAACAGGGTGATCACGGCCAAGCCGGATAAGAACGCGCCGCCGCAGCCGGACGACTTCCAGGCTCAGGCGGGCGGCAACGCGAAACCAGGGGTGCCGATAGCCCAGCAGAATCCCGGCAATGCGACGACGAATCCAGCGCAGCCGGTCAAAACACAGCCTGAGCCGAATCCAAACCCACCGCCGCAGCCGCAACCGCAGCCGGCGCCTGCGCCAGTCCATAAGGAGGAAACCAAACCCGCGCCGCCGCCGGAGGTCAAGCCTGCGCCGCCGCCGGAGCCACCCAAGCCCAAAGGGCCGACCAAAGATGCGGAGCCGGAAAATCAGGCCCAGCCGACGATACCCGACGATCTGAAAAACGGCGACTTCAAAACGTTCGTGCGGGTCAAGGTGGAGGTCGATGCGGACGGCAGCTTCACGCCGGCCCTGCGCACCTCGTCCGGGAATACCGAGATCGATAACCTCGTTCTGGAGGCGCTTAAGAAATGGAAGTGGAAGCCGGCCCTCAAAGATGGGATTCCAGTCAAGAGCACGCAGCTATTCAAGTTCGAGTTCGAGGTGAATTAGACGGCTGGCGCGCGACCTTGAACGGCGTCACCTCGCTGGCCTTTCTGCTGGCCGTCCTGCCGGCCGCGCAGGCACAGGATGACGATGCGCCGTCCCCGGCGCAAGTCTTCTGGGGAATGGGGGCTTGCCTCTTCACGGCAGCCTGGCTGGCGCTGGCGTGTTATCGCGCCGTGCATCCGGGGCGCCATAGCTCTCTTCCACTGCGCCTGGGGCGCGTGCTGTCCCGATGGCTGTCTCGGGACACTCCGGCGATCCGGCAGCGCCTGGCGCACTATCGAGCGCGCCAGGGAGGTCGCGACATATCGCGCCGCAGGCGCTAACAAAAGACCCTCACCCCCGCCCCCTCCCCCAATAACAGAGGAGGGGGACTTGGCTGAAAGCTGGAGTGCTCTCCCTGAAGCATCTCCAACCTGCAAGTAGCAGCATAAGCTAAGGCAATAGCTCCCCTCTCCCCTTGAGGGGGAGGGGACGGGGGTGAGGGGTGAAAAGGGACCGACGACAAAAAGGCGCACGGGTGCTGCGAACACCCATGCGCCGGGCGAGCATGATGCAATCATACCCGCGTCTTCTGTGATTGTAGCACGCTATTGCCCTTTCGTCTACTCCCGAAGCAACAACCAGGCGCATTACACGCTGCCGGCCTGCTGTTAAGCCGGAAAGCGCGGCTGCGCCCTATCTCAAACACGAAAGGGTTTACACACATGAAAGCCAACAAGAACGGCTTTACGCTCATCGAGCTGCTCGTCGTGATCGCCATTATCGCGATCCTGGCGGCGCTCCTGTTTCCTGTCTTTGCTCAGGCGCGATCCGCTGCCCGGAAGGCCGTCTGCATGTCCAACATGAAGCAGATCGTCCTGGCGACCCGCATGTACAGCGACGATTACGACGGATATTTCCCCCGCATTCAAGCCAGCGATGGGAACGGCAACTGGACGGTCATCAGTTGGTGGGCCGTTCACTTCTATCAGCAGGCACTGGACCCGTACATCAAGATGGGTCGCGGCACGGTAGACAAGCAGAACGTCTGGTGGGACCCTTCCGATCCCTCCAAAAGCATGCCCTACATGTGGGGTTCCTTCATCAACAACGGGCTGCTCACCTGCAACAACACCAGCGAGGTCTCTATTTCCCAGCCTTCATCGACCATCTTCAGCGGCTTACGCGCCAAAGACTGGGACGTGGTGACAGGCACCGCGCCGCTCCCCGTTCCCGCGCCGCCCGCTACCGATCCGTTCTGGACCTCGGAATACTTCGACTTCGGCATCGACCCGTACGAGAAGAACGATCCGAACAGCCCCTACTGGTGGAGTCACGGCAATATCTTTCCGCCCTGCTCGCTCTTCCCAACGAATCCCTACTGCACCGATTGGCAGCCACTTGTGGACACGGGCCGATACGTCAACCAGGCGCCCTACTCCTTTGTGGACGGTCACGTGAAGGTGATGTCGTTCGCAGCCACCTATCGCGCGGCGAATTTGCCGGCGCAGCCGGACGACAATATGTGGGACCTGCATTAGGAAGACAACCGGCATCTGATAAGGCACGCGCGCTGTCGGGCGAGTCACGACCCGACAGTGTGCCGTTCCTCTCAGGCCAGTGTCAGAGGCCCGTGGTCGTCACAATGGTCGCCATGGCGATAGTGCAGACGCCCATCGACAAGGAAGTCCTCATGATCGCCATGTGGGACCCGCTCATGCGCGCAGCCATTATGGCCGCAGGTACAGACGATAGAAGCACATACGTTCGGGTTTGTCTCACTGACGGCTATTGTGTGCTCGTCGTATTGGTCGTCGAGCCTGGAATGCAGACGACCCTCCTGAAGTCGGAAACGGTCGTCCCAGATATGAACCATGCACTGATGAACCGGCGCGCGGACGGCCGCTTCATCCCGCTCCTACGCGCCTCTTCAGAAATATCGGCAACGTTAACCTCGTTATGGAGGCGCTGAGGAAATAAAGTGGAAGCCGACTGTCAAAAACGGGATTCCGGTCAAGAGCGTGGAGCTCTTCAAATTCGAGATCAATTAAAGCCGCTTCGGCGTCCGGCCATGCACGGCGTCGCCTCTCTGACGCTGCTGCTCGCCAGCCTGGGCCTGCGCAGATGGCAGGCTGGCGAGGCGCCGACCCTGGCGCAGTCATTCTTGGGAATGGGGGCTTGCCTCTTCACGGCAGCCTGGCTGGCGCTGGCGTGTTATCGCGCCGTGCATCCGGGGCGCCATAGCTCTCTTCCACTGCGCCTGGGGCGCGTGCTGTCCCGATGGCTGTCTCGGGACGTTCGGGTGATCCGACAGCGCCTGCCGCGCTATCGCGCCCGCCAGGGAGGCCGTGCCACGTGGCGCCGCAGGCGCTAACAACCGGTTCACACGGGGTTTTAACCCACACTTGTCGAAAGCTCGACCGCTGAACAGAAGGGAGGCAGATCGTGTAGAATCAGAGCATGCCCTGATGAACCGGGGGAATTCAATAGGCTTCGACGCGCAGCCACGCGCGGCGGCGCGACTCTGACCTTCCTGCTCGCCATTCTGCCTGCCGCACAGGCGAACCTAGATGGATGGGCGGTTGTCGGATGCAGTCGCCCATCCTCATGCACGCCGATGGAATGTATGCTATAATGCTTTTGCCGCCCTTCCGAGGGCTTTCCGTAAACACTTCAGGCTTTTGCCTTCTTTGCCTACAATAGAGGCAGAGAAAGCCGCAGAGGGTTGCCGGTCGTGCGCATTTTCAGGCTTGCCAACCGAAAATCCGTCCGCGCGCAGGCGCTGCTTGTCGCCGTGCTGTATCTGTTCCTCAGTACGGTCGGCATGCTAACGCATTCGCACGCCGGGCCGGAAGGCGATCATGGGCTTGTCGCAATGGCATCGACCACGGCGCATGGCGCCTTGCGCCACGCGGCCCTGTTCCAGGGGCATGTCTCCACGCTCAAAGACTGCCCCTTCTGCGACTGGCAGGCCAACAGTGTCTCGGCGGCTCTGCCGCCCTTCCACATCCTCTATACGGCTGCGGCCCCGGAAGCGCCCGTCGGGCGGACCGGCGGCATCCACACGGCTTTCCTTGCGCGCTTCTCCTCACGCGCGCCTCCCTGCGCCTGATCCTCCTGTTACGCATCTCCAACGTTTCCTGAAGCTCTCCTTGTAAGGCGATGACCCGGGCTGAAATCGGCATGCCTTTATGCCTGCCTGCCGGTCGCCTTTTCCGGGCGGCGGCCAGGAAAACGTTCGTGGATCTGCCTGCCATCCTGTGTCCTTTCTGAATTTCTGAGGAGAAACGATTCATCATGTCTGAGGTAATGCGATTTATTCATGGTGGCGGGTTTATGATGTACCCGCTGATCCTCTGTTCTATCATCTTGATCGCCGTGGCCATCGAGCGGGCGATCTCCCTGCGCAGGGCCGCGGTAGACGGCGACACGCTTCTGGACGAAGTCAAGACCGCCTATAAACCCGGCAAAGACGCCGATCCGACCGGCGCCATCGCGCTCGCTACGCAGACCGGCGGGCCGGTCGGCAGAATGTTTGCGCGCGGCCTGAAGAACGCGCACCGCTCGGCAGACGCCATCGAGATGGCGATGGAGCAGGAAGCCGCCAACGAGCAGCCGGCCCTGGAAGCCAACCTGTCGGTGCTCAAGACCATCGTCAATATCTCGCCCCTGCTGGGATTGCTGGGCACCATCGCCGGTATGATCACCTCCTTCCGCGCGGCCTCGCAGGTCGGTCTCTCCAATCCGACCCAGATCCTGGGCGGGATCGCCGAGGCGCTGATCTCGACCGCGACGGGCATCTCCCTGGCCGTCATCGGCTTCGTCTGTTACAACTACTTCGCCAACCTTTCCCGGAAGATCATCGAGGACATGGAATACTACGGCTCCGAGCTGGTCAACTACCTGACCGGGCGCGTGGACTAGAAGGAGGCCGGCCGATGGCAATGCGAAAGCGCGTCCGGATCGCCGGGCGCAAGCCGATCGAAGAGGCGGAGATCATCGTCATTCCGATGATCGACGTCATGATGTTCCTGCTCTTCTTCTTCATGGTCGCCTCGCTGGCGATGGTGGTTCAGGCCGGCCTGCCGGTCGATCTGCCGAAAGCCTCGACGGCCAGCCAGCACTCCTCGCAGAACGTGACCATCACGATCATGCGGGACAACCGCATCTTTCTGAACACGACTCCGACCACGCTGGACCAGATCAAGAACGGCCTGGAAGCCCTGAAGGTCGGCCCGAACAATCTGGTCATCATCAACGCGGACAAGCACGTGGAGCACGGCTACGTCGTCTCGGCGATGGACGAGGCGCGTAAGGCCGGCGTGACGCGCTTCGCGATTGCGACGGACCAGGGATAAGGAGGACACGATGCGACGCAGACACCAGCGCAATCCCCTGCTCATGCGGATCATCGGCATCTCGATCCTGCTGCATCTTATCGCGCTGCCGGTCCTGGCCCACTACGGCGCCTTCAAGAAGATTCAGCGGGAGTTCAGCACGCCCATCCAGACGGAGCTTATCAAGCTGCCGCCGCCGGAAAAAGAGAAGACCGAGGTCAAGAGACCGCAGCCGCATCATATCGCGCACCATGCGGCGGCCCATAAGAGCCCGGCTCCTACGTCCCATCCCCGCCAGATGGCGTCGCAGCCGCACCTTTCTCAACCGAAGGTGATCGCCTCTGCCGGCGGCCTCGGCGGCGGAAACGATAACGGGCCGACCGTAGACGCGAACGGGACCGGAAAGGCCGGGCAACTGCCGCAGGCGCTCGGCGGAGGCGGGCCGAAAAATGCGACGGCGCCTGCAGCCCCGCCGCCAGTCCAGCCGCAGCCGAAAGCGACGCAGCCGACTCCGCCGGTGACTCCGCCCCCGGCCGAGACAAAGCCCGCGCCGCCGATAACGAAGCCTGCCCTGCCCGCTTCCAAAGCGCCCGTATTCACGGAGGCGGAGCCGCTCCCGAACCACTCGCCACAGCCGACCATTCCGGACGATCTGCGCGGCGATGCGCTGGATAAAAGCTGCACCGCCGAATTCACCGTCGAGCCGGACGGCACGCCCAGCGACGTCAAGATCGTGCAATCCACGGGCTATGACGAGCTGGACCGGATCGCGCTGGACACCGCGCGGCAGTGGCGCTTCAAGCCCGCCACACGCGACGGCCAGCCGGTCCAGAGCCAGGTCCGCCTGCACATCGAATTCCAGGTGAGTTGACACATGTTTTCCCACACGATGGCTAACCGGGCCGCCCTCAGCCGATTGCGGGCAGTTAAAACTGCGGCAACCAGGGCCCCAAGTCCCCTCCGGGGACTCCAAATTCAAAGAATTCCCCCTCTCCTTACGAAGGAGAGGCAGGGCCGCAAGGCCTGTGGTGGCACAGGGGGTGAGGTCTTCCTGGCTTTCATGCTGGGGCTGCTGTTAACCGCGCCTTCTATACCAGCGGTGGCAAGCCGCCTCAGCGAAAGCGGCGGCAATCTGCTGCCCTCCCTACGAGGCGTTGATCTGGAGCACGTGCGATTTCTGGTCGTGGACCCGGTGACGCATCAGCCGGTGGCCGGAGCTTTGGTGCGCGTGGAAGACCCGAGTGGCCTTCACGCCGCGCGGGCGCTCTCTACGGGCCTTCTGACGGCCTCCCCGACGGCCGAGTTGGATCTGCGTACCTGGGCGTGCGAAGAGACTCCGCTGCCGGGAGAGACACCGGTCCTTGTCACCGTTCCTCTGGGCGCGACGGTGACGCTGCAGGCGACGACGACACCGCAGGCGCAACCCCAGCCGCCTGTCCGGGAGATCTATGTCAAGGTCACGGCCACGCGCCTCATTCCGCAGCACGCCAATCCCATTGCGCCCGGCACGACCGTCAACCGGCAGCAGATCGAGAACAAGGCCGGCGTCGGCGGCAACCTCAACAAGGTGATCTCCGGCACGACGGGCGCGGCCTCCGACTCGGCCGGCCAGGTCCACGTGCGCGGCGAGCACGCCGACATCAGCTACGTGGTGGACGGCGTGCCGCTGCCCGATACGCTCTCCGGGCGGCAGGGCTCTGTGGTCGTGCCCTCGACCATCCAGCGGCTGGAGATTCTCACCGGCGGCTTTGCGCCGGAATTCGGCGGACAGACGGCGGCGATCCTGAACGTGATCACCCTGCCCGTCCCCCGTCGCCGCAGTAACGACCTGGCGGGAGAGATCGGCGCCTACGACACTTCCAGCGGCGATTTTACGGCGGTCGGCCCGGTGGGCACGCGTCTGGGCTATGTGTTCGACCTGGGCGCCACCCGCACGCGCAACTACATCGAGCCTCAGCAGCCGGGCGATCAGACGGCCCATAATTCCGGCGTCACCGAAAACTACTTCTCCAAGCTCCGCTACGAGCCCAGCCATCGGGACGTGCTTCAGTTGACCCTGAGCAGCAATCCGGACGCCTTTCAGGTCTCGAATCGAACCGGGCTGCCCGCCTCTTTTGCCGCGGCAGGACAGGGCTTTGGCTTTCTGGGCCTGCGCGATGCCAACGGCGTGATCCCGGATACCAACCAGATCAATCCCGGCGGACTCGGCTCGGAAGTGATCCCACTGCCGTCTCAGGAAGCCGAAGGACAGGACATCTATATCCGCGAGGCCAATGAGTTCGGCACGCTCTCCTGGCAGCGGCAGTTGTCCGCCAGCACCTCCGGCCTGCTGGCGCTCACACTGCTGCATGCCGGCCAGGACGTGCATAATCACAATCCGGCGGTCGATCTGCTGCACCTGCCCATCGACAACTCCATCGAATACAACCCGACGGCGGCGCGCAACATCCACCACGTCCAGGAGACCGGCAGCCTGACCTATACGCGCGGGCGGCACGAGGTCAAAACAGGCTTCCTGCTGGACGATCAGTTCGGGAATGAGAGCTACAATATCACTCCGGCCAGCCAGTTGGCCCTGGACGAGCTGGCGGCGCTCGATTCCAGGCTGGTTCCGGCGGGCAGCGTGCAGATGAACGCCCAGGGAAAGCCGGTCCTGGACGTGAACGGCAACCCGGTCTATATTCCCACGTCGGGCGTCACACCGACGCTCAGCGTCCACCGCTCCGGATTCTATCGGGCCGCCTACCTTCAGGATACCTGGCATGCCTCCCACCGGCTGACCGTCAACTACGGTCTGCGCTTCGACTGGTACAAGCAGTCCCTGAACCTGGGCCAGCCGGTCGTGGATGTCAAAGTGATCTCTCCACGCCTCAACTTCTCCTATAATCTGGACCGGCTGACCGTCCTGCGCTGGTCCTACAACCACCTGCTCAACACGCCGCCGCTGGCGCAGGGGGCGATCGTCGGATCGCCCATCCAGCCGGAAATCCTCGATCAGTACGACGTGAGCATGGAGCGGCAGATCGCGCCCAGCCAGACCATCGACATCGCCTACTACGTCAAGCAGATGCACAACCAGGTGGATACCGGCCTGCTCGTTCCCGGAAGCTGGATCGGCCTCTACTCGGCGGTCAACTTCGAGATCGGCGCCGTGCATGGCATCGAGTTCGCATACGAGGTCACGCCCCGGCGCGGCGTCGGCTGGGACGCCGATCTGAACTATACCTACTCCATCGCCGCTCCCAACGGCATGGACAACACCGGCGCGCCCGCCCCGGATTTCAACGACCACGATCAGCGCAACACCGTGGGCATGGATTTGAACTACGACTTCAAAGGCGGCGGGCTGGCCGGGCTGACTCTCTACCACGGCAGCGGTCTGGCGAGCAGTATCGTGCCGCCCGGCGACAAACGCACTCCGAACACGCGCGTCGATCTGAACTTCGAGACCGGCCCGCGTCTTTTCCACGGGCATGCCGGCCTGGGCCTGAGCATCCTCAACGTGTTCGACGCGCGGGACGTCCTCAACTTCCTGTCCGGCTTCAGCGGCACGCGCTTCATGCAGGGACGGCGCGTCCTCTTCTCGCTCACCGGCAGTTTTTAGAGGCCCCCACCCCCGACCCCTCCCCCAATTTTAGGGGAGGGGAGATTCTATTCCAAGCCCTCTCCATCGCCCTTTACAGGATATAATTAGGCGACAGGGAAGCAGCCTATAGACCTTTTGCGCCTCTGCCTGGAGGCAAGAGGAGCTTTAGCAAGCAGTATTCGCTTCCAATTTAGTCCCCCCTCCCCTAGAATTGGGGGAGGGGTCGGGGGTGGGGGCCTTTGGATTGGCTGACATGGGAAGGATCGCCGGAGCAGGCGCGGCGGGGAAGCAGCCTGGGCAATCCGGACTGCTTTCTGCGCGCGGATGCCGAGGCAAACATTGACGGCATCTGGGTTGCCGCCACGGACCGCTGGTACACCGGGGAGCTCAGCCTGCGCGCCGTCCGGCCGAAGGGCCTGATACTGCAGCGGGTGGTCTATGCGCCGGCCTATCAGGCCGCGATCTATGCCGATGCGGCGGGGGCGACATTGGAGAAGCGGCTGTTCGTCGCGGCGGAGGGGGCGCAGGCGTACCTGTGGGTCCGTGGCGAGGGCTTTGCTTCTGGCTCTAAAGAGCAGGCTTCCCCGGTCGAAACAGAATGTCGCTGGCGGGTGGGCGCGGCCGGAAGTGGAATGCACCGCCGGCAACCGGGCGTCGACTGCGAGCGGCAGTGGCAGCGCGCGGAGGAGCTTCCGGCTGACCTGCGCGTCAGCCCTTGCGATGGGGATACAGACCCCCAGACGCTGCAGGCCAGTCATGCTGCAATAGAGCGCGTATGGTCGCTGCCGGCCAGGGCGCAGATGCGGTTCGCCGTGCCTGTCCGGGAGGACGGCACGCTGGACTTCTGGCTGCGCTGGAGTCTCGGCTCCGAGGGGGCGGCTCCGCCTGCCGAAACCGCCTTTACGGAAGCGGAGCAGGCGGTCGCCGCCATCGCCGGTCCCAGGCCGGAAGGTGTTCCGCTGCCGATAGCGCGGGCAGCGGCCTGGGGCAAGATCGGCAGCCGGCGCGTCTGGCATCGCTACGCGACCGGGGACCGGGGCTTTACGAACGATCCGCCCGGCAGCATCGTCGTGACGCGGGATGCGACGTGGTTTCTCTTCGGGGCGGATCATTTCGCGCCGGAATGGTCGCGGGTGCTGCTGGAGACGCTGGCGCGCCATGCCCCCTATCCCGGCGGCAAGATCGCCGAGTACGTGCGCCTCTCTCCGTCCGGTGTCGAGCGCAACGATTACGGCCTGAACATCAACGATGCCACCTCGCTGTTCGTTATGGCCGTCGCGCATCACTGGCAGACGACCGGCGACAGGAACGCGCTTCAGCGCTTCTATCCGGCCGCGCGGGACGCCGCCGACTGGATTCTCCGGCAGCGGAAAGAAGACGGTCTCGTCTGGTGCGATGGGCGCGGGACCAACGTGTTCGGCATTGGCGGCTGGCGCAACATCATTCCCGGCTATCGCCTGGCAGGCGCGCTGACGGAATTGAACGCCGAGTGCGTGGCGGCGCTGCGAGGCGCCGCAGAGCTGGCAGCAGCGTTCGAGGATACGCAAAACGTCTCGCGCTTCGCCGAAGCCGCCGCCGACTTGGACGCGGCGATGGCGCAACTGGTAGACCCGGAGACCGGCTATTTCATCCTGACCCGCGACGAGAACGGCCCCAACCCCCTGCTGACGATCGATCTCGTCTTTCCCGCGCTCCTGCGGGCAGGCCCGGAGGAGGCACGCGTGCGCACGCTCCTGCGGCTCGTCGAGAAAGACTTTCGCGGCCCGCACGGCCTGCGCACGATGAGCGAGAACGACCCGGCCTACCATCCGCGCTTCGGATTCGGACTCATGGGCGGAAGCTGGCCCAACGCTACGGCCTGGGCCGCCGCCGCGCTGGCCCCCTACCGGCCGGACCTGGCCTGGGAGCTGGCCGAGGAGATCGCCAGCGCGCTCTGGCCGGAGACCTGGGCTGCGCCCGGCGTGAGCGTGCCGGGCCAGTTCCCGGAATGGCTCGACGGCGACACCGGCGAAAGCCAGGGCATGTCTCTCAGCCCCTGGATGCCCGCCACCTATGTCTGGCTGCTCCAAACGCTGCGGACCTCACCCCCTTTATCCCCCTCTCTTTCGTAAGGAGAAAGGCTGTTGTCCGGCGCCCAGGAATCCCCGTCCCCTTCCCGTCCCGGCACCTTCGCCGCGCTGCGGCACCGCAACTTCCGGCTGATGTGGATCAGCCTGATCGTCTCCAATAGCGGAACCTGGCTGCAGAGCGTCGCGCAGGACTGGCTGGTCTACCGGCTGACGGGCCGCGCCCTGGATCTGGGTTACGTGAACGCCGCGCGGGCGATCGCGCTGATCTCGCTGTCGTTCCTGGGCGGCGCGATCGTCGATCGGGTCGATAAGCGGCGGCTGCTCCTGGTCACGCAGACCCTCTTTACCCTCTCCGCCGCCCTGCTCGGCCTGCTGGTGCAGTGGCGGGTCGTGCAGGTCTGGCACATTATCGCCCTTTCCTTTTTCAATGCCGTGATCCTGGCGGTCGATCAGCCGGCGCGACAGGCCCTTTTACCCCAGCTAGTGCCCCGCCGGGACCTGTTCAACGCCATTGCGCTCCAATCGGTCACCTTTACGGGGGCCGCGGCCATCGGGCCGGCCCGGTCGTGCGGGCGGTAGGGCTTGCGGGCAGCTTCTACGTCAACGCCGCCAGCTTCTTCGCCGTCATCTGGGCGGTCTACGCCCTGCGGCTGCCCCCGGCGCCGCCGCGCCAGGGGGAGGAGCGGGTGGGCGGCTTTCTGCTGGCGCACTTTTCCAGTATCCGGCACAAAGGCCGCCTGGCCGTGGGCGGTGGGATCGGGTTCTGCGCGGCCCTCATCGCCTTCTGCTTCACCGGCTGGCTGCCCGGCGCCGTCGCGCTGCTCTTCGTCGTGGGTCTGTTCACCACGGTATTCACCTCGACGGTGCTGACGCTCCTGCAGCAGATCACCTCCGACCAGATGCGCGGGCGGGTGATGAGCCTGTTCACCATCTGCATGATCGGCCTCTCGCCGCTCGGCGCGCTGCCCCTGAGCTGGGCTGCCGACCGGTTCGGCGTGAACCGGGCCACCGTCTGCAGCGCGCTGATCGCGGGCCTCTACGCCCTGGCGGTCGCCCTGGGCTGCCGGCCCCTCCTGGAGAGCATGCGCTTGACAGAAGAGGAGGAAAGTGGTAAAACCTAAAGAAGCTGGGAACTATGACAGGATTCGGCTGCGTAGAAGCCATTCAAGGCCTTGCCGCCATTGCCTTGCTGCTATACAACGAAAGATCGTGCTCTCGACGTTTTCCTCGTTTGAAAACCACCCGTAAAGATGCGGGATTGATTCTCCAGCCCTGCAACCCATAACGATTCGGCCAATAATCTCTACCGGCGTCCGTTTTTTTCTAACTATGGTTTACCACCGTAGTATTGACAGCATGGCTGCCGGGAGGTATACTTGGCCAGAAAGCGATCAGATTGCACTCAGTCGCCCGATGGTCAACAGGCATGCGACGTTGAGCCATCCGGGAATCTGGATCGGAGCCTGTACGTAGCGACCGGTCTTCGCCGAAGACGATACGACCCGGCACCTCGCTACCGAACTGCAGGTCCAGGCAATCTACCTTGCCGTTGTCCCCATGTCGGGGCAGCTATCTTCCGCCTGAGCAAGCAAGGGCTAAGTCGGTGCCCAGGCTGCGAACCCATATCCTCGCCTTACCTCCTGCTGATTCCCACAAGGCCATCTAACGTTCTCTCGTTACAGGGTTCCATGCACCGCAATGGCTCGGCCGGCCGATGTGCCGGCCAGACATGTCGTGCTGTCAATGTCCAAACTATGAGTCTGCTGCACGCTGAGAACCGGACGAACAGGAAAGCGAGCCTGCTGAGGGCCAGTGGCCTCAGCGGCGCAGCGCCCCACCGTTTCCCAGGCAGGCTTCTCAGCGCCGTCAACAACAGAGGAGAACATGATGTTGTCTTGTTTGTCCCCCGCGCGCTTGCGCCGCACCATGGGATGGTTGTGGCCAAGCCTGCTTCTGATCGGCGCCTTCGGAGTGGCGAAGGCCCAGGAGAGCGACCCTTACGGCGCTCTTCAGTATCAGTACACCCAGCGCGCTTTTCCCTATAACGGGATCGATTCCAGCGCGTTTGCGCGCGCCCTGGCTCAGAGGGAGCGTATGGCGCCCGCAAGAATGGGATCTGCACTTGCCAGTAGCACTCTCACCGGTGGCATTCTCCCCGATTCGTCGGGCCTGTCGTCCACGTGGAGCTATCTCGGCCCCAACGACCTGCTCGCCACGGATAACACCTATAACGGCCCCGGCCAGCTCAGCGGGCGGGTCAACGCCGCCGCCTTCGACCCGGCCGACAGCACCGGCAACACCATCTACGTCGCTGCCGCAACGGGCGGTCTCTGGAAGACCACCAATGGCGGAGCGACCTGGACTCCCCTGAGCGATTCCTGGCCTTCCCTTCAGGTCAGCAGCATCGCCATCGATCCTAACAACCACAATAACGTCTATGTGGGCACGGGCGACTTCCCGAGCTTCGGGATCTACGGCTTCGGCCTGATGAAGAGCACCGATGGCGGCAACTCCTGGACGAACCTGGGCGCGTCCCAGTTCGGCAACTGCGCCGTCAGCTCCATTGCCATCGCGCCGGAGAACAGCTCCATCATCACGGTGGCCACCGGGAACGGCACGGCCGGCGCCGGGTATGTCTGGCGTTCTACGAACGGGGGCAGCACCTGGACCAAGATGATCGGCACTTCGGCGGAGTGGAGCGTCGTCACTTACGGCGCCTACAACTCCAGCACCAATGGCCGCTGGCTCTACGCCAGTGGGCAGGATAACGGCGGCGAAGTATGGCGCTCCGGCGACTATGGCGCGACCTGGACCCGGCTCACCTTGCCGACGACCAGCTACTATCAGAAGGGCCTCTGCATCGCCACCTCGCCGACCAACCCGGCTGCTGTCTACCTTCTGTCCGGCCACGACCGCAAGATCTGGGCCAGCACCAACGCCGGCAGCAGTTGGACCAGCATCACCAGCAACTTCACGGACGACTGGCGTCCGGTGCTCACCTGCTATGCTCTGCAGTGCGCGAGCCATAACGGGGCGGACGTGCTTTACGTCGGCATTACCGACCTGACGCAGTCGACCAATGGCGGCAGCAGCTGGCATGCGATCGGCGGACCGGCCAATGGCCCCAACGCGCTCATCCACATCCACCAGCACTATGTAGCGGTCGATCCGAACAACCCCAACGACCTGCTCATCTGCAATGATGGCGGCGTCTACCGGCTGGCCTACAATCCCTCGACGGGCGCGTGTGTGTTTACTTCGCTCAGCACCCATCTGCCGATCGGCCAGATTTACAGGGCAAGTTACCATCCGACCGATCCCAACTATATTCTCTCCGGCTCGCAGGGAGCCTCGACCATCTACTCCTTCGATACGCTGAATGCCTGGCTGTCTCAGAATACCGGGGACGGTGGGTGCAGCGCGATCAATCCCAGCAACGACGCTGTCCAGTTCCTCACCTTTGCCTATCTGGGCTTCCGCCGCACCAGTGATGCGTGGGTTTCGCAGTACGACTTTACGCCCACCACCAACGGACAGCCTATGGCCTATATCGCCCCGATGGTGATGGATCCGAACAATTCCTCCACCATCTATGCGGCGACCAACTACCTGTACCGCTGGAACGACAACAACTGGTCGTGGACGGCCAACCTGGGCGGCAAGCGTTTGGCTACCAAGGTGGGCACCGCGCAGGGCGTCGTGCTCTGCATCGCGGTCGCGCCTTCGGACAGCAGCCGCATCTACACCGGCTCGGACGACGGCGAGGTCTGGATGACCTCCAACGGCGGCAGCATCTGGACCCAGATCAATTCGGGTTCTCCCTCGCTGCCCGCCCGCGCCGTGACCAGCATCGCCGTCAATCCGTCCAACGAGAACGCCATTCTGGTCGGACTTTCCGGCACCGGCAGCGCTCACGTCTGGGCGTGCAACAACACGACGGCGGGCTCGCGTATCTGGGCCAATTTGAGCGGCTCCGGCACGGGCGCTCTGCCCGACATTCCGGTCAATACCATCGCGCTCGATCCGGCCAACTACGCGACCACCTACTACATCGGCACCGACATCGGCGTCTTCCAGACGACCAACGGCGGTACGAGCTGGAGCAACGCGACCGGACCGCTGGGCCTGCCCAACGTACAGGTCAACGACCTGAAGGCCGTGCCCGGCAGCAACTACCTCTTCGCGGCGACCTGGGGACGCGGCATCTGGCGCATCACCCTGGCCACCACAGAGCAGGTCAACTCGATCGCCGTCAATCCCTCGACCGTCCAGGGGACGACATCGGTAACGGGCACGGTGTTCATCAGCATGCCGGCGCCGTCCGGCGGGCTGGCCGTCTCGCTGTCCAGCAGCGATTCGAGCGCGGCATCGGTGCCATCCAGTATCACCGTCCCGGCCGGCCAGACGAGCGCCACCTTCACGATCAAGACCTACGGCGTCGCACAGAACACGAACGTGACGATCACAGCCGGCTACAACGGCGGCTCCAAGCAGACGGCACTGTCGGTTCTGGCGCCCACGCCGAGCTCGCTGGCGATCAGCCCGTCCAGCGTGACCGGTGGAGGCTCCGCCAAAGGCACGGTCACGCTCAACAGTCCCGCGCCTTCCAACGGTATCTACGTGGTGTTGTCCAGCAACAACAGCTACGCTTCGGTCCCATCGAAGGTGTTCGTTTCCGGCGGGGCCACCAGCGCCAGCTTCACCATTACAACAACGCTGCCCAGCGTCAACCAGGAAGCGACCATCGGCGCTACCTACAACAACGTGACGCAGCAGGCCTACCTGGTCATCTTCAAATGATCTCCCGTTTCTCTCCGTAAAGAGGGAAGCGAGAATGCAAACCGCCTCCGGAGCTTTTCCGGAGGCGGTTCTTTTTTGAAAAGGCAGGGAGGCAGGATAAATCGCGTTGGTATCGAAGTAATGATTCTGTTATTGTAGTCTTTACAGATGCCGGAAGCGCGCCAAAGGAGAATCACGATGTCCGATACGAGTGCCGAGGAGACCCAACAGACGACCGAGAAAGTATTTCCCTGGGAAGCGGAGGAGAAACGGCTGCGGGATCTCCGAAAGACGCGTCGCGAGAAGGGCGTATGCGTCATGTGCGGCAAGCCGCTGGGCTTTTTCGACAAGTTTGCCAAGCGCGAGCAGCATAAGGGCTGCGAGGTGTTTAAGGAGTAATCAGGGTCGAAAGGGATGCGCGGGCGCCTACACGCCCTTCGCCGCTGCAGGCGCCCCGACCGGCTTCTCGAAAACCAGGCTGCGCTTCCGCTCCCGAAACCCGACGGACTCATAGAGTCGCGTGGCACCCGTGGGGCTGTCCGCGTCGACATGCAGCACGGCCATGGTCCTGCCTGCCTCCTGCAGCAGGCGCATCGACTGCGTCAGCAGGGCGCGCGCCAGCCCCCGACGGCGGAAGGGACGCCGGACGCCGACGGTGCTGATATAGCCTTCTTGCGTGCCGTTCTGCCGGTTGCGCTCTTCGCGGCCCTGGCCCGCGCACAAGCCTGCCGGCTCGCCATCCTCCCCGAACGCCAGCAGCGTCAGGTCCGGACGGAAGGAGGGGGAGAAGACCATGTGCGTGATCTGCTCCAGGGTCAGGTCGTGCGGGTCCCAGTGGTCCTGGAAGGAGTCGGTCATCGCAAGATAGTAGGCCTGGATGTCCCTTTCCGGATCCATCCGGCGGATGCGGATATCAGGAGGCAGTGGGGCGTCCAGGATCGGTTCGGACAGGTCGCGCTCCAGCTCCAGGAACCACCGGATCACGTGATAGCCGTGGCGCGTGTACAGGTCGATGAAGCGCTGCTGCTGCGCCTGCACGCCGGTGTGCAGCACGCCCTGGCTTTGCGTCTGCGCACAGTATTCCGCCGCATGCGCCTCGATCATGCCCAGCAGCTCGTCTTCCAGCCCGCGCGGGCGATATTCCGGATGTACGCTTAGAATCATCTGGAAGGTAAGGTGGTCCGGGCCAGGGATCGGTATGGCTCCCGCAGAGGCGATCAGCGCGCCGGTAGAGTCCGGCAGGACAAAGCAGTGATTCTCGACATCGATGCCCGGAAAGGCGATCTGATGGCGCAGCGACTCCACGCTGGGCCTGAAACCGCTCCGGTCCTCCTCCTCGCAGGCGGCAATCAGCGGGATCAAAGCCTCGACATCTTCCATCCGAAACGGCCGCAAACCCTCCATCGTGTCCTCCTTCGACGGGTTTAAAACCCCGTGCTGAAATACGAGACCCGCCTTCGCGGTTCATCCCCCAAATCTCCCCCTCTTTCACAGCGTGGGAGAGGGGGTCAGGGGTGAGGGCAAAGGTATAATACGGACGGCAGCAACTGCCGCCTCGTTTCATAGGATACCGTAAATTATATGCGTAACTGGATGCGCCTGTTGTGGAATATGCGCCGCAGTCCGCGCCGGATCGAGCGGTTCGGATGGTGGGCTGTCGTGCTGGCGCTGCTCACATTAGCGGTGGTTTCTCCGGCCCTCCGCCCGATCACGTTTGCTTGCTGGGCGGCGGCCAATGTATTCTTCGCGCTGGCGGCCTGGGGCTGGGCGCTTTTCCATCCGCGCATGGTGGGACGCGGGCGAGAATCGGCGCTGAAGGCGGCGTTCTGGTTGGCGCTGTTCGGCACGTTATGGGCCTATTCTCAAACGGACCGCGCCCTGGCAGGACTGCCCGGCGCCCTGCCGATTCCCTCCTCCTTCCTAATCGGTTTGGTGGCGCTGGGGACCTGGCCGCTGCTGTTTGTGACGTTTTTTCTGCTGGGCTTATTCGGCGCGGCGCTGGTGGTGTTTGCGAGCCGCAAGGAAGCTCCTTCGGAGGCGACGGCGCGCAGCGGCGTGCGTGCCTGGTGGGTCGTCTGCATGGGCGCCGGTGTGGCCGTCTGGCTGCTATCCTCGGCAGGACCGAGCGACGCTGTTCTTCCGGCGCTCTTTCTGGGCATACCGTTCTTTACGGTGGGGCTGTTTCGGCTGGCGCAGCGGTCTCCTGGGCGCACGCGCTCGCCGGTCATGGACTGGCTCGACGCCTGGGGAAGAAAGCTGGTATGGCGGGTGAAATGGCGGGGAAACGCGCGCCGGCTAGACCTGCGCGGCATGGCGCTGGGGCTGGCAGCGGCGGCGCTGCTGCTCGTGCTCAATAGCCAGGCCCTGCTCATGCCGATGCGGACCGCCACTCTGGGCTCGCTGCTGCGTGTCCGGGCGGCGATCCGGTCGCTCGCCACCTTTCAGAGCACGATGCTCGGCGAAAATACGGCGATCACGCGCGAGGCCGGGCCGCAAGGCTCTCTCTCGCGGGCGATCCCGCGAGACCGGTTCGTCCTGCTGGAGATGGACGATTCCGTCCGTCGGGACGCGCTGACTTCCCGCTCGGAAGCCGCCCTCCAGGCGGCGATGATTCACCGCCTGAGCGCGTGGGGGGTGACGCGCATCGTGCTGCCGGTCCCCCTGCTGACGCCTCCCAACAGAGATTCGATGACGATGACCGGCGCCTGGCTGCAGGGAACGCCTTTGCCGGATGCCGAGGAGGCCGCGCGCACGGCGCACGACCTGCCCGCTCTCCTGGCGGCGATGCGGTCTGCCGGAAATGTGACTCTGGCCGATACGCATTCCGATGTGGTTCCAGGCCAACCGGCGAAGCCCGTAACGCCGGTAGACGTGAGCGCCGTCGTGGGCAAGCTCGAAGGCGCCGCGCGCGAAGTCGGGAATGCGGATCTGACCACCTTCCACACTTCCCAGTTGATCGCGGTTCCGACACGCTGGACGCACGATCCCCCTCTGCCTATTCTGCTCGCCTCCGGCGCCAGGGGAACGGCGCTGAGTGTCCGCACGCTGCCGGGCGACCGAGTTCAGATCGCCGGGGTCTCCATGCCGCGGATCGCGCCGGATACGGTTCTGCCCGAGCTGCTGGAGGGCCAGGCGACCTCTCCTTTCCCGCACGTGCCCTATAGCAGCGTGCTGCACGGCGATCTGGTCTACGGCCAGCCGGTCACCGGGACAGGGACTTCGCGAAAGACGGCGCGCTGGATGCCGCCGAAAGCGTTCTTCAAGGACAAGATCGTGTTTCTGGATACGCTGCTGCCGGACCGGCACGAGACGTCGGCGGGCGTGCTGCCGCGCGCGGAGATCGTCGCCGGGGTGACGGCGGCCCTCCTGGCGGGCGATACCATTGCGCGGCCGGACCCGCAGTTGTGGGTTTTGTGGGTGCTGCTGCTGGGAGCGGTTACCGGCGCGGTCTGCACGCGCCGTCCGCCGCTGGACGGGCTATGGCGTGTCTCCATCGTGCTGTTCTGTGTCGTCGCCTACGCCTTCAGTATTTTCATAGGGTTGGGCGAATGGCTCGACCCGATCGTGCCGGCGGTGACCATCGGCGCGGCGTTTCTGCTGGCGACCCAGCTTACGTTTGCGCTGGAGCACGGCGAGCGCGAGCGCAACCGGGCGCTGCTGCAGCGGTTCGTCGCGCCGCAGGTGGTGGAAGAGTTCCTGGACTCGCCGGAGAAGCTGGGGCTGGGAGGCGTGCGGCGCCGGGTCTGCGTGCTGTTCGCGGACGTGCGCAACTTCACCGGCTTCGCGGAGCAGCACACGCCGGAAGAGGTGATCGGCGTGACGAACCTTTATATGACCGCGATGACCGACGCGCTGGACCGCTACGGAGGCATCCTGGACAAGTACACCGGGGACGGATTGATGGCGCTCTTCCCGGTGACCCATGAAGCGCCGCGCGAGGAAGTGGAGCGGGCGGTCTGGGCGGCGCTGGCAATGCGCGATGCCGCCCAGACGCTCTCCGAGCAGCGGACGAAGGAGGGCAAGCTGCCGCTGAACGTCGGTATCGGAATGCACTACGGCGAGGCGGTCTTGGGCATCGTGGGCAACCCGGTGCGGCAGATCAACTATACCGCGCTCGGCTACACGGTGGTGATCAGCGCGCGGCTGCAGACGCTGGCGGCGGGCGGCGAGGTGGTGGTCAGCGACGCCATCTATCAGGAGGTGGCGTCTGCGTTCCGGATGGAGGGCGGCGAGCCGGTGCGGGTGAAGGGCGTCTCCGTGCCCGTGCAGCCTTATCGGGTGCTCGCGCCGCAGCCGCCCATGCTGCCCGCTCCCGAGACCCATCCCGTACCTTCCAGCCAGGGATGACCAGGCTCTTACCTGCTTTGAGAGCGCCAGCCGGAACATTTTGATGGGAGGTCTCTGCGTGGGGCGTCAGGCCGTCCACGCATAAAATGGTGCTATTTGATACTGCCCTGGTCCGCACGTAACGGGTAGGTAGACGTTAATGCCCGTTCGGTATCGGAACCTGACACGAAGTCCCAGCGCGCCTTCAGGGTAGGGTGACTTTGAAGGAGTCGCTGAACTTGCCTCCGGTGAAGGCGCCGGAGACTTTCAGGGAAACGACGGCGCCGGAGGCGCCTGCCGAGACAGGGAAGGTGAGCGTGCTATTGGCGGTCGAGCCGGCATCCACGGAGCCGACATTGATAGGCAGGGTGGTGGAAGTGGCGGCAGCGCCGGGGGTGGCTTTGGCGAGGATGATATTGGGAGCAACCAAATAACGAATATTTTTTAGAGCGATAGTATACGAATTAGCCCCGTTCGCTCCCAGCGATGGATAGTCCTCATTGTGGCCTCATTATGATGTGCTCGTCGGGAGGATGCTGCGTATAGAGGTAGACATCGTGGCGGCTGCGGCGTGGAGGCATTGATCATGACTGCAGGCCAACAGGGGCTTACGTACTGCCATGACTGTTTGTTCGCCATATGGCAAGCAATTCCTTGTCTAGCGCTTAAATTTATTTTCGCGTTACCCTTTCTTGAACGATTTTTGAACGCTCGCTCCTTATAATGGCCCTTGACTGCATAGCAACTCGATCAAACGTTGAGGGAGACGCGGCTGGGAATCCGCCTCCCTCTTTTTTTGGCCGCCGAAACCCTTCTCTTTACCGGGTGTTGAAAACACCCGGCAGAAGACCTCACCCCCTTAATCCCCCTCTCCTTACGAAGGAGAGGGGGAATCTTCAGGAGGCTGGTGCGGCCGCAAGAACGCTTTTTGTCTAGCCAGAGACTGGAAACCTCTGGCTCTTTCCAGGGTTTAGAAAAAAGAGGCTTGCCGGGTAATCTTATGTTACGCCGAGAGCCTATGGGACCTGGCGCAGCCTAGAAAAGAAAAGGAGCGGGGATGGGCGGAGTATTGTCGTTGAACGGGACCTGGGAGCTGACGCACACGGAATTCGACCCTGATTACTATACCGCCCCGACTCTGCATGGGCGCCGGATGTTTCCGGCTGCCGTGCCTGCACCGATCCATCAGGTGTTGATGGATCTTGGACTGGTGGAGGACCCGCGCATCGGACTGAACTCGCTCAAAGCGCGCTGGGTCGAGGAGCAGTTCTGGGTCTACCGGCACACCTTCACGGCGCCGAAAGAAGCCGCCCAGCAGAACATCTGGCTCTGCTTCGACCGGCTGGAGCTGAACGCGACGGTCTGGCTGAACGGCCAGGAGGTGGGAACCCACGCCAACGCGCAGCGCCCTGCGCGCTTTTTGGTGACCGGCAAGCTGAAGGCAGGCGAGAACCTGCTGGTCGTCAAGATCGAGTCGGGCCTCTACGACGTGATCGACAGACCGGTCGGGGAGTATCACCGGGAGCCGCGCGCCAAGCTGACCGGTCGGCCCTGGTCCCGTAAGCCGGCTTACCAGTGCGGATGGGACTGGCAGGAGCGGCTGATGAATGTCGGGATTCTGGGCGACGCGCGCCTGGAGTGGACGCCGGGGCCGCTGCTAGAGCAGGCGATGGTCTTCGCGATCCCGATCGAAGACCTCACGCAGGCGACCGTGACGGCGCGTGTCTACGTGGACCATCCAGGGAACGCCGACGTGGAGGGCACGCTGCGCGCTCGCGTGATAGAGACGGGGCAGGAGGTGGCCCTGCCCGTTCGGCTGCCTCCCGGCCGCTCGCATCGCGAAGCGCATCTGGTCCTGCCGAATCCGCGCCTCTGGTGGCCGCGCGGCCACGGCGAGCAGGCTCTGTATAAGGTCGAGGTGACGCTGGAGACGGCAGGCGAATCACAGACGCGGACGCGGCGGACCGGCGTGCGGCGCGTGGAGATGGACCAGTCCCCGCATCCGGTCGAGGGGCAATACTGCATCCTCAAGATCAACAACCGCCCGATCTTCTGCAAAGGGGCCAACTGGGTCCCGGCGGACATGCTCTACAGCACTGTTTCCCCCGAGCGCACGCGGCAACTGGTGGACCTTGCGGTGGAGGCCAACTTCAACATGCTGCGCATCTGGGGCGGTGGGCTCTATGCGGACGAGGCGCTGTGCGACGCCTGCGACGCGACCGGCATGATGCTCTGGCACGACCTGCTCTTCGCCTGCTCCAAATATCCCGGCGACTTTCCGGAGTGGGCGCGGGAAGCGCGGCGCGAAGTGGCCTGGGGCGTGCGCGAGATGGCGCATCACCCCGCGCTTGTCGTCTGGTGCGGCAACAACGAGATCGAGGAAGGCGACTGGCATTGGGGTTATGACGGCCATTACCGGACGCATCCGCACTACGCGCTCTTCCATCACGATTTCCCCAAAATCGTCACCGAAGAGGACCCCTCCAAGCTCTACTGGATCAGTTCGCCCTGGTCGCCGGACTATAAGAGCCCGCGCGATCCTACGGTCGGCGACCAGCATCCCTGGAAGGTCTCGCTCCAGGAGCCGGGCGGCGCGGACTGGTGGCACTACCGCGACTACGTAGACCGCTTTCCCAACGAGGGGGGCGTGCTGGGCGCTTCCACGCCCGCCACGCTGCGCCAGTTCCTGCCGGAAAACGAGCGGTACCTGAATTCCCCAAGCTGGCAGCACCACGACAACGAGAACGCTCGATTCGATACCCGGCGCGGCCATTTGGGCCACGCCTACCAGACGATCGAGCTCTGGACGGGCCGCGACCCGCTGGCGATGGACTGGGAAGAGTACGCCTTCGTGAGCGCCCTGCTCCATGCCGAAGGGGTATGCGAGTATATCCACAACTACCGGCGACGCATGTTCAGCAGCGCCTCCGCCATCTTCTGGATGTACAACGACTCGTGGCCCACGACCCACACCTGGGCCATCGTGGACACCTATCTGCGCAAGCGGTTGGCGTATCATCCGGTCCGCCGCGCCTTCCAGCCGATCACCGTCGTGGTCGTTGCAGAAGAGGAGGGAAAAGGGGAAAGGGAAGAGCGAAAAGGGAAAAGGGAAAAGGGAAAAGAGGAAGAGCCGGGAGTGAGCGTCGAACCGTCGGAACGCTCAAGAATGATTTCCGTCTATGGCATCAACGACACGCCGGTGGACTGGAAAGGCGACCTGCGCTTCGGGCTGTTCGACCTTGCGGGCGGCCTGCCTGGGGACACACAAGTGCCGATCACGCTGCCCGCCAACGCCTCCACCCTCCTGGCGCAACTCGACTACGCGGAGTGGGAAGCATTGGGAACGACCCGAAGTGGCGCTTTCGCCCTTCTCACGCAGAACGGCCAGACGGTCGCGCAGCACCGGCTCTTTGTGGGGAGGTTCAAAGACCTGCGCTTCATCGAGCCTACGATCCAGCTTAAGCGTGAAAACGGCCGGCTAACCCTCACATCGGATGCTTTTGCCTGGGGCGTCTGCCTGGATTTGGACGGAGAGCGGGCGCTCGCGGACAACTGTTTCGACCTGCTGCCGGGTATTCCCTACACCCTCCCCTGGAGCGACGATCTCGGCGAGCCGCAGATTTTGCGCCTCGGCAACCATGATGCCGTCTCACCCGATTCCAGTTCCGGCGGATAACCTGCGTGAGTTTCTGGAGAAACGTAACTCCTGGGACCGCTGATGCTCCCGGCCTCCGGTCTGACATAGGCAGACGCGCAGATCGCGGTTTATACCGTGGGGAAGCATCCGGTCTACTCTACCGTAGGCGACCCCCTTTGGCAAGCTGTGAAACGGGAAGCATCACGGCTATGAAGGAGACGGCCATTCTCTCGGAACTTTTCCACTCGCCACTCGTCTTGTAGTTGGCGCCTTTATACGAACCGGAAAGCCTAACTGTAAGCCTGAGGCTGGTACCGGTCAATAATGAGCTTACGACCGGATCGCAACGCGGTCACAGCGAACCCCGGCGTTCGTTAGGAAAGGGAAAGACAACTTTACTTTGGCGTTCGCGCCAAAAGGCAAAGGAGTTCAGAATGAGAAGCAAGATGATTTCCGCCGGCCTTCTGGCCGCGACTATGATCGCTCCCTGCGTGGTGATGCCTGCCACGGCGGGCGCGCAGAGCTGGCTGAACAATCAGATTCATCATCGCCAGCAGACCAAGAATACGTGGCGCAATGTCGCCATCGGCGCGGGCGCGCTTGGCGTCTATGGACTGCTGAGGCACGATCCGACCCTGGCTATTGTCGGCGGGGCCGGCGCCCTCTACTCGCTCTCCCGGTACGAGCACGACCGGCACAGCCAGAGCCAGATGCAGAGAGCGCGCGCCGCCTATTTCAGCCGGCCGTACTTCTACCGCAACGGCGTGCGGTATCACCGCCGGACCGTTCACAGGAACGGACAAACATACTATCAGTTTGTGCGGGGATAAAAGCTGAGGCGACAGGCGCCTCGACATCTACTCCGTGAATCCAGCAAGAGGGCGGCCCGTTGAGGGCTGCCCTCTTGCTGGATCGGGTCCTGGGAATAGGCTTCTCCGAATACGCAACACCTAACCCCCATTTCGCACATGCTTTCCTCATGTATTGCTTCTATAATCAATTCGATGCAAGTTCAGATGCCTTACCAGGACGGCAAGGATACGCGCTCCCGATTCCGGCCGGCGCCAGGCAAGACATTCCCCGGCCTTCTAGCTTTCATCGGGGCGATTCAGTGAAATAGATCGCCCAGTCTGATCCAAAGGAGAATTTAGGATGATCTTGAGAAGCAAGACCGGCCTCGCCCTCGTCGGGGCGGCACTGCTCATCCTGTCCGTCGGCGCGGCATCCGCTCAGGGCCGGCGCGGCGGCATGATGTTTGGCATGATGGGACGTGGCCGCGGGGGCGGCCTGATGCTCCTAGACAACAAATCCGTGCAGGAGGAACTGCACATGACCCAGCCGCAGATCGATAAGGCGCAAGCCAAATCGCAGGAGCTGCGCGAGCAGATGCGCCAGATGTTCCAGCAGGGACAGCAGGGCGGACAGCCGAATCCGGAAGCTATGCGCGCCAATTTCCAGAAGATGCAGCAGGCGCAGGAACAGGCGGTCGCCGACATTCTCGACAGCCGGCAACTGCACCGATTCCGGCAGATCGAGCTGCAGCAGATGGGACCCGGTGCGCTCATGCGCAAGGACGTTCAGGATGCGCTCCATCTCACTGCATCCCAGCGGCAGAGCATCGACAGCATCCGGACGGATGCTGAGAACCAGATGCGCAACAGCATGCAGGGTGTTGATCCACGAAACATGTCGCAGGAAGAGCGCCAGCAGATGCGGCAGCGCTTCCAGTCCATGCAGAAGGCTACCGGCGAGAAAATGGCCGCCGTGCTTACCGGCGAGCAGAGAGCGCACTGGAAACAGATGCTCGGCACGCCGTTCACCATCGTTCGGGAACGCGGTCCTGGGGGACCGGGCGGCGGTGGCGACTAATTCTGACCTGGTGAACGGGTGAAACCTCACCCCCTTAATCCCCCTCTCCTTACGAAGGAGAGGGGGAGATTTGGGCGCTGCCTGCAGTGCCCTTACATTAAATCCCCTCTCTCCTCGTGACGGAGAGAGGGGATTTCGTTTTTCACCCGCTCAGTTTTTCTAGGGGCAGGGAGCGGAGGGCGATGCCGGTCGCGTCGAGGATGGCGTTGCGGATGGCCGGGGCGATGGCGACGATCGGTGACTCTCCGGCGCCGGCGGAGGGCAGGTCCTTGCGGTCGAGGAGGACCACTTCGATCTGAGGCACGTCGGTGAAGCGCGGCACGCGGTAGCCGGAAAAATGCGGGTTGAGGATACGGCCCTGGTCGAAGTGGATCGCCTCCCAGAGCGCGCCGCCCAACCCCATGACGATGGCGCCCTCCACCTGATTTTCGAGATGGGCCGGATTGACGATCGCGCCGCACTCGAAGGCTTCGACCGCGCGAATCACCGAAACCTTGCCGCCGGCGCGGTCCACCGCGACCTCCGCGCAGCAGGCCACATAGCCGCCTTTCTCCGTTCCGCCCGCGATCCCGAAACCGCGATCGGGAGCCGCCTTGCGGCCCTCCCAGCCGAAGTGTTGGGCTGCCGCCTGGAAGACGGCGCGCAGCCGCTCGTCTTTGAGATTCTTGAGGCGGAAGGCGAGCGGGTCCATTTTTGCGACACGGGCCAGATCGTCCATGTGGGATTCGCGGGCGAAATGGTTGGCCGTGGCGGCGAGCGCGCGATAGGAGCCCTGGCGAAGCGGCGAGGGCGCTTCGTGGAATTCGGTCTGCTGGCCCGGAATGTCGTAGGGGGAGCGGATGCCGGCGCCGCCGGAATTGTAGTTGTGAAACTCCCATTCAGATATAGTTCCGTCCGGGCGGATGACGGCGGAGACGTCGATAACGCCGCCGGGACGGAAGTAGGCCCAGGTAAACTCCTCTTCGCGCGTCCAGACGATCTTGACCGGCTTGCCGGCGGCTTTGGCCAGCCGGGCTGCCTCGACGGCGGCTTCGCCGGTGTGCTTGCCGCCATAGCCCGAACCTGTGTCCGGCACGATGACGCGAATCTGGTCTTCCGGCAGGTGGAACGCCGCCGCCAGCTCGCCGCGCACGCCGAACGGGCGCTGTGTGCCGGTCCAGACGGTCAGGCGGCCGTCCTTCCACTCGGCCACGGCGGCGCGCGGCTCCAGCGGCGCGTGGGCGATGTAGGGAACCGTGTAGGTGGCCTGCAGGCGGGAGGCGGAAGGCGCGCCCTGAAACGCGGTTGGATGGGGCCGCAATACGGCGACGAGGTCGCGGTCCGCGGGTTGGTCCGGCGCCTGCCACTCCGCCTCGATCGCCGCCAGTGCCCGCTCGGCGTCGTGCAGCGTGGGCGCGGCAACGCCCACGAAGTTGCCGTCATGGACGACGGTGACGCCGGGCATCGCCTCGGCATTACGGGTGTTGAGCGATTTCAGCTCCGCGTTGAAGGCGGCGGGTCGCAGCACCTTGCCGTGAAGCATCCCGTCGCGCTTGAAGTCGGAGGTGTAGCGATGGCGGCCGGTGACGAACGCGCGGCCATCGACTTTGGGCACCGAGGTCCCCGCCACTTTCCACCGGTCCGCCGGCGTCAGGGCGACGCCCGCGCCGATGGTCTGCATCAGCTTCTGCCCTTTGAGGATCTCGCCATAGCCGAGCGAGCGGTGGGAGGCTGGATCGAGGACCCTGCCGTCCGCGACGGTCAGAGAAGCTGGATCGAGCTGCCACTGCTTCGCGGCCAGTCCGACCACCACGTCACGAGCGGCGGCAGCGGCCCGGCGGATTTGCGGCGCCATCGTGGGCGTGGTACGGCTGCCGAACGTGCCCATGTCGAAGGGCGTGAGCTGCGTGTCGCCCATCACCATCTGAATGTAGGCGGTCGGCACACGCAGCTCCTCGGCGGCGGCCTGGGACAGCGACGTTCGAATGTTCTGGCCGACTTCCACCTTGCCGGTGTAGACCGTGACGCTGCCGTCTTCGGCGATATGCAGCCAGGCGCCGATCTCCTGGGGCAGCTCCCGGCCCATGAACCGCCTGCCGCCCGATTCCTGGGCGGCCGCTTTCAAGGGGTCCGTGTCCGGCAGGAGAACGAGGATGACCAGGCCCGCGCCCAGCAAGCGGAACAGATCGCGGCGGGTCAAGTCGAATTGGTAGAGAGGCCCGGCCTGGAGCTCGTAGCGCTCCGGCTCGGCAAGCTCTTCCGGAGAATCGGATCGGCTCATCGGCTGCTCCTCCGTGATGTCTGCATCTGGGCGGCTTTACGCACCGCCCGAAGGATTCGGGGATAGGTGCCGCAGCGGCAGATATGGTTCTGCATGGCCTGCGCGATCTCGGCGTCGGAGGGGTTCGGATTCTCCTGCAGCAGCGCGGCGGCGCCCAGGATCATGCCCGGCGTGCAGTAGGCGCACTGAAGCGCATCTTCCGCCAGAAAGGCCTCCTGGACCGGATGCAGCTTGCCATCTTTTTCCAGCCCTTCGATGGTCACGATCTGCCGGCCTATCACGGATCCCACCGGCGTGATGCAGGAGGGAGCCGGCTGCCCGTCGATCAGCACGGTGCAGGCGGCGCACTGCCCCTCTCCACAGCCGTATTTGGTCCCGGTCAGGTCCAGGTCATCGCGCAGGACGCCGAGCAGGCTGCGCTCCGGATCCGCCTGAATGGTATGCAGGCTTCCGTTAATTTTTAAATCTTGTTTGTTGGGCATTGGCCCCCACCTCTTTCCAATCGCCATCGTCGCTTGAACCTTCGGAATGGCTCGACCTTACAATAGTCTCACCATCAGAGCGTTTCGCAGGGCGTCCGGCGGATTCCTTCCCAGGCGTGCTGAGAATTTGCGCTGATTTTACGATTTTTTTACGCCCTCTCTGTAGACTGAGACTGTCAGAGCTTGTACGGAAACCTGCAGGCTTTTTAGCCGGGCAATGAATTACCCGTCTGGAGGGCCTTCGGCCAACCGTCCTGCGGACGGAAACGCTTTTGATATTCGTGAGCATATCGGTGTTTACGTACAGGCTCTCAACGGTCCCATGTGTTCGACAACCGCGTATTTCGGATCGGCAGGGCCGATCCGCTGCAAGGAGAATCCCATGCGAACGAGCGTATCCAAGACTCTGCGCCTCGCCGCGCTGTGCGCCGGAATAAGCAGCCTGCCGGCAGCCGCCTTTGCGCAGGCGAATCAGGCGCATAGCGAAGCGATTCCGTATCTGCGGCCCCCCGCTGTGGCCGCCAGGCCCAGACCTTCCGGGGACATGGCCCATCCGCCGCCCGCTCCAGGCGCCGGTTCCAAAGTCCCCTACCGTCCCGGTCCCGCCCTAGGGGCCTTGCCTGAGAATTTCCCAGCCGACGCCGAGCTGGAGGACACGCGCCATCTGGTGGAGATGTGGAAACACCGCCGCACTCCCCAGCAACTCCAGTCCGTGGTCGGCCAGGCCCTGACCATGCCACGGGAGCCGCACACGACCGCACCGTCGAGCGGGCAGGCTCAACTGGCGGCGGCTGCCATTTCCAGCGGCTGGTCGCAGATCGGCGCGGGCGACATCAATAACGATGGCGTCCACCACCAATCCGGGCGGGAGCGCGGCTCGGCTTACGCCTACGACAACAGCCAGGGAAATTCCGTCCTCTGGGTCGGCTCCTCAGGGGGTGGGCTGTGGAAGGCGGTCCTGCTGGGCATCTTCGGCGCCGTCTTCGTTCCCGTCAGCGACACGCTGCCCGGCTCGCCCTCGGTCGGCGCCTTCCTGGTGCATCCGGGCGATTCCAGCAAAATCCTCATCGGATCCGGCGATTCCTATCGCTATGGCGGCTCGGGCCTCTACAAGTCCACCGACGGCGGCAGCACCTGGACGGAAGTCAATCCCACGGACGGTAGTTACTGGCCCAGCGCCTTCCAGAAGATCATCGACGACTATAACGATTCGAGCGGCAATACCGTTCTGGCCGAAGGCGACTCCGGTATCTGGCGCTCGACCGACTTCGGCAGCACCTGGACCCAGGTCTACGCCGGCAGCGCGTCCGATCTGGTGCAGGACCCCAACTATCCCTGGATCTGGTACGCAGGCGCTCCAGGAACCGGCGTGCTGCGCTCGACCAGCTACGGCACCTCGTTTGCGCCCATCGGCACCGGCATCTCCAGCCCGATCGGCCGGGTCTCGGTGGCCGTGAGCGCGGCGGCATCCTGGCATGTCTACGCCCTTACGGAAGGCACCTTCGGCGCTCTGGGCGGTATCTGGCGCTCGGACGACTATGGCGACGGCACGTGGCACGCGATCGAGAGCACAGACCACATCAGTTGGGGGCAGGCTATGCATACCTGCGCCATCGGCGTCGATCCGAGCGACGCGGACCGGCTGTTCGTGGGCATGGGCGGCCTGCAGTGGACCCAGAACGCCACCGCCAGCTCCCCCTCCTGGAACTACAACAGCGACGGCGGCCACGCCGACTTCACGTCCTTCAATTTCGAGCCGGGCACCACCAACGTCATCATCACCAACGATGGCGGCGTCTACGTGTTCGACTACTCTTCCAGCTCGGTCAGTGGGGTCCTCAACGAGCTTGGCCTGGACTGCCAGCAGACCATGGGGCCGGTCGATTGCCTGGCCGGAGCGCGCACCGTGCCCGACCTTCTGCTGGCCGGACTTCAAGACAACGGGATGATCCGTATCGACCGCAACGACGATCCGGAGATTCTGGAATTGGGGGGTGGAGACGGCGGCGCCGCCAGCATTGCGCCGGGCGACCCAAACACGTTCATCTTCAGCTCCGGGACCGCCTATAACCGCTACTACTCCACGAACCAGGGCGCCAATTGGACCGGCATCAACTACTTCCTGCCCAACAACTGGGTGCCGACGGTCATGATCGATCAGACCCCGCCCGCCGGCTTCACGCCCTACATCTACACCTACTCGGACGTGTACGTCTGGTACAAGCCGGTCGATAACAGCGACGACTGGCAGGCGGCCAACTCGACGCCTCTGCCCAGCGGCTACAGCCCGCGCGGCATGGATGCCAGCAACGATCCCTACAACTATGTGTTCTACATCGAAAGCTGGGGCAGCGGCGAGCTGTACGTGATGGACGGCTACAGCGACGGCGCCCTGGGCAACATGGGCTGGGAAGTGCGCACGCCGCCCTTACCTGCCGGCTCCTGGGACAACGACTGCCAGATCGCCGCGGACCGCTCCAGCCTGCGGCCCTATACCATCACCTACACTACCGGCGCTTCGCGGCCCTCCCGCGCGTTCCTTTCCAACGATCGCGGTCTTCACTGGACGGACGTGACCGGAGACCTGAAGAGCAAGCTGCCGGACGGCAACTACTGGAAGCTCGTTGCCAATCCCAACGATCAGACCCAGCTTTTCCTGGCGACGGACACGGGCATCTACCGCAGTGACAACGGCGGCGTCAACTGGTATAGCTTCATGAACGGCCTGCCGGCTGTCGAAAGCGTGGTGGGCCTGGAGCTCAACTACGACGACGCCAGCCCGGCCCTGCTGCACATCGGCACCTACGGTCGCGGGTTCTGGGACCGGCAGGTGGCGGCAGACGCCGTGGTCGCGAGCGTCACGTTCAGTCCGACCACGGTCGTGGGCGGCGCCTATACCGAGCTGATCGTCACGCTCGACCGGCCCGCGCCCTCGGATATCACCCTCTCACTGTCTTCGAGCGATTCGAGCGTCTTGTCCGTGCCCGGTACGATCACGGTAGCGCAGGGCTACTCGAACGCGGCCATCGAAATCCTCACCGGTACGGTCTCCACGAATACGCCCGTCACCGTCACGGCGACTTACAATCAGGTGACCAAGGCGGGCACGGTCACCGTAGACGCGCCCAGCCTTTACAGCGAAAAGCTGAGTCCGGCGGCGGTGACCGGCAGCAAGAGCTCGACCGGCATCGTGTCCCTGAACGGCCCGGCGCCGTCCGGCGGCGTCACAGTCAGCCTCTCCAGCAGCAACGCCTCCGTGGCGCATCCGACGGTCAACAGCATCACCATCCCGGCCGGCTCGTCTTCCGGCTCCTTCACGATCGCGACGACGCCGGTCGCGACGACGACCTCCGCCACCATCACGGCCAGCTATAACGGCATCAAGAAGACCGCCAAGCTGACCGTCAAAGCTCCGGAGATGTCGTCGGTCAAGCTCAATCCGACTACTGTTACGGGCGGGCAGTCGTCCACGGGCACGGCGACCTTGACCGGGCCGGTAGCCAGCGGCGCCAGCGTGACGGTCACGCTCACGAGCAGCAACACGGCGATCGCCACGGTCCCGGCCAGCGTCACGATCTCGGCGGGGCAGAGCGCGGCGACCTTCACGGTCAAGACCAAGACGGTGGCGGCGCAGACGACGGTGAGCATTACAGGAACCGCGACCATCAGCAAATCCGCCAAGCTGACCGTCAAGCCCTAGCCTCCGCAGTGAACCGAACTCCCTGGCCGCAGGGAGAAAAGGCCGCCGAGCACCGGAATGCTCGGCGGCCTTTTTCTTTCTATGTTCATGCGGCGTCGTAGACCGGTCGGGCGGCGTGGGTAAGACCATATCCGGCTCCGGACGCGCAGGCGGTCAAGCGTACCAGGCCCAACCGCCAGAAGGATGCTCGCACGCGGATCGGAACGTCTACGGAGCCGCCGGGCAGCAACTGGCCGTTTTCCAGGCAGGTGAGCACCTGGGGCTCCTGCGTCTGGCGGCCGCCGGGCTGTACGAGGCGTAAGCCCATTCCCAGGCCGCCCAGACGGACCCGGATCGGTCCGGCGACGGCTTGCGGGCTTATGTTGGTAACGGTGACGGTGCCGAAAAACTCCCGGCTTTCACTGTCGAAGATCAGCTCCGAGCAGGCGGCGCGCATCACTTCGCGCCTGAGCAGCGATGTATTGCTCATCCGAGTTCTCCTTTAGTTGATACCGGTGACTCCAGCCCCATACAGCAGGACATAAGCCAGCACTCCGGTGCGTAATCCCATAAGCGCAAATCGGGGTCTGCGCCAGCGCGCCCATTCCAGGATGAGGATCGGCCCCAGTAGAAAGAGGTACTTGGCGGCGATGAAGGCCAGCAGTCCCTGGTTCCAAAAGAAATGGAAGAGGGGGTTGGCTTCCTGGGCCATCCCGCGATCGATCCAGAGGATGGTGGTCGCCAGATCGGCGCTACCGAGGAGTATGAGTATCCAGCTTTCACGCGAGAGCTTCATCTTGAGGCCTTCCTTCCTGGCCGGATCATGGGTCTTGCATGGCTGCCTTTCGCAGGTCTGTGCCGAGTATACAGAACTGGGCCTTTCAGAATCCTTTCACAGACCTGCACGGTTCCCTTCCGAAGGGAGGTGGGAACAAGCGCTATCGTCGATGGGAGTATAGGGGCAAGTCTAAACCAATTCTAAACTGGTCTGGCCCCTTCTTCAGGATGATAGAGGGAGTGTGTGCATTCACCGTGAAAGAGGTTCGAGCAGGGGTCTCAGGGGCTGCAGTTTTAATGCCCGGACGAGAAAACAGAAAGGCTTTTTTCGTGACCTCTATTGGGGCGAGGTGAAGGTGTAGTCGCCGGAGCCGATCGCGTAGACGGCGAAGCCGGCCTCCATGCGTAAGAATTTGACGCCTTCGGCCTGATTGGCGGGATGGCCGCTTTCGGTGACGCCAGCGGCGTCTTTGGCGGGAACGTAAACGGTAGCGGTGGTGTTGGCGGGCACGGTCACTTTCCAGGAGAAGGCGCCGTTATCGAGCTTCCAGTCGCTGGTGATGGGACCGTAGAGCGAGTCGTAGGTGGCCTGCGCCCAGGTCAGGCCGCCGCCCGGCTGTGGGTGCAGGATCATGTGCTTATAGCCCGGCTGAGTGGGATCGAGGTCGATGCCTGCGACCGTCTCGTACAGCCATTCGCCCACCGAGCCGAGGGAGTAGTGGTTGAAGGAGTTCATGCCGGGGTTCTGGAAGCCCTTCTCCTCGGTCCAACCGTCCCAGCGCTCCCAGATGGTCGTCGCGCCGTGCTTGATGGAGTAACCCCAGGAGGGGAACGTGTCGTTGTTGAGCAAGCGGTAGGCGACGTCGAGATGGCCGGTCCGGGTGAGCGTGGGCAGCAGGTAGCCGACGCCGATGAAGCCGGTGGAGAGGTGCCCGTCGCGTTTCTGGATGTTCTCGACCAGATGCTGCGCCGCTAAGGGACGCAGATTCTCCGGCAGCAGATCGAAGCGCAGGGCCAGCACGTAGCAGGTCTGCGTATCGCCCTTGATGCGCCCGTCCGGGCTGACGAAGGCGGTATCGAAGGCGTCCCGGATGCCCTCGAAGAGCTGCTGGTACTTTTGCGCGTCGTCCGCTTTGCCGAGCGCCTGCGCCATCTGCGCGAGCAGGTGGGCGTCGTAGGCGAAGTAGGCCGTCGCCATCACGTCGCGGGGAATGTCGGCGTCGATGTTGAGCCAGTCGCCGAAATCGTGGTTGCGGCGGTTCTCCCATAACAGGTTCGGGTTGGCGGCATGGATATAGTCGATCCACTTCGCCATCGACTCGTAGTGCCGCTCAATCAGCCGCGTGTCGTCATAGACGGCATAGAGCGTCCAGGGCACGATGACGCCGGCATCGCCCCACCCCGGCGCGCCGTCGGCCATGTCGTCTTTGACGCGCGGCGAGATGTCCGAATAGGCTCCTTCCGGCGACTGTGCGTCCTCCACGTCCTGGATCCACTTGGTCATAAAGGCGGCGATGTCCATGTTGTAGGTGCCGGTGCGGGCGAAGATCTGCGCGTCGCCCATCCAGCCCAGCCGCTCGTCGCGCTGCGGGCAGTCGGTGGGGACTTCGAGATAGTTGCCGCGCTGGCCCCAGACGATGTTGTGCTGCAACTGATTGACCATCGGGTTGGAGCAGGCGAAGGTGCCGGAGGGCGGCGTATTGGAGTGGACCACGATGCCGGTGATGGCGTCGAGGCCGGGCGTGCCCGGATAGCCGGTCACCTCGACGTAGCGGAAGCCGTGGAAGGTGAAGCTGGGCTCGTAGACCTCTTCGCCCTGGCCCTTGAGGGTATAGTGGTCGGTGCATTTGGCGCGGCGCAGGTTGGCCGTGTAGATAGTGCCGTCCGGGTTGAGCATCTCTGCAAAGCGCAGCGTGACCGTCGTTCCCGCCGGGCCGCTCACCCGCAGGCGCGCCCAGCCGACCATATTCTGCCCCAGGTCGAACACGTAGGCGCCTTGCGGATGCTCCGCGATGCCGATAGGATGAATCTCGTCCACCTGCTGGACGGTCGGGGCGTACTGGGCGACGAGCGGAACGCCGCCGGGGAAATCCTCCCGGCTTTCTCGCGGCAGCGCGGTGACGTTGTCCCAGCCGGCGTCGTTGAAGCGGGGTCTATCCCAGCCGGGCATCTCCTTGCGGGCGTCGTAGGTCTCGCCCATGAGCAGGTCCGAGGCGAGAATGGGGCCGGCGGCGCCTTTCCAGGAGCTGTCGGAGACGAGCGTCTGGGTCGTGCCGTCCCGGTAGGTGATCTCCAACTGGACGAGCGCGCGGGGCATCGGGCCGTAGTGGTTGCGGCCGGTCCAGCCGACGTTCCCGCAGTACCAGCCATCTCCCAGAATCACGCCGATGGCATTCTGTCCGGATCGGATCAGGTCCGTCACGTCGTAGGTCTGAACCTGGATGCGCTTGTGGTAGTCGGTCCAGCCGGGCGTGAAGATGTCGTCTCCGACGCGCCTGCCATTGAGGAACGCTTTGTAGAGGCCCATGGCACTGGCGTAGAGGCGCGCCTGGCGCACGCCCTTTTGCACCGCGAAGGTCTGGCGCAGATAGGGAGCGGGGCCGGACTGGCTGGTGTCGGGAACGGTCTGGAAGCCGATCCACTGCGCCTTCCAGTCCGCCGGCTGGAGCAGGCCCATCTCCCACCAGGCGGGCGCGCTGTAGTCGGAAGGATGGTCCTGCTGGTCCCAGACGCGCACTTTCCACCAGACCCGTTGCCGGGAGGCGAGCGGCTGGCCTCCGTACACGATCTGGACCGACCGGTCGGAGGCGACTTTGCCGCTGTCCCAGAGGTCGCCCTGGTCGTGCCGAAGTGTCCCCGGACTGCTGGCAACGAGCACCTGATAGGCCGCCTGCATCTGGCCGCGCGGCTTGGCTTCGAGCGTCCAGCTCAGGCGCGGCGCGGCCACGTCGATGCCGAGCGGGTCGGTCCGGTATTCGCAGCGCAGTGTCGCCGGATGCAAGGCGCCCAGCGCCATCACGCCGGCTATCGCGGTCATCAGCAGTCCTCCCAGAAGCATAGCGTTTCCTATCTACAGGGATTTAATAGTTTAGCGATCCGACGAAGATGCGCCCTTGCGAGTGATCCTCGTTGGGCTCCTCCACGATAATGCGTATGTTGCCTTCGAGCCGCTTGAGGAACCACAGGAGGCGATCATAGGCCATGCCACCCATTTTACCCGTCATGACATCGGAAACGCGTCCCTGGTTTTGGCCGGGCCGTGAACGACCCGTCTGGCAGGCCTTCGGCCAACCGCCCTGGCGGGCGGACCTCACCCCTGTCCAATCGCCATCGGTGCCTCAATGGTTCGGCACCCCTCCCCCTCTCCTTCGTAAGGAGAGGGGGAACTTAAGGTGGGCGGCCCACCGCCCTGGCGGGCGGAAATTCCAAATGCGATGGCCCTGGCGCCTAATACCCGGGCTGCTTGAGTCTGGGTCCACCCCTTCGCCTTGATCCGTTGGCGGGTTTTCGCCGCCAGCCCGTCTATCAATAGAGAATTAGCCCGCTTGACAGGTGGGTTTCCGTCTGGGACAATAGAGTATGTCTAGAACGCCCATTATGCATGAAGTCACTGATAGCGAGCGGGCCGTACTGGTTTCCGTTGAGCCGGACGAGGAGATTCGGCCTTACGCCCAGCAGGAATTGACCGCGCTGGCCGAGACGGCCGGCGCCGAGGTGGTCGGCGAGTTCTACCAGCGGCGCGACCGTCCGGACCCCGCCTACTATATCGGGCCGGGTAAGACGCAGGACCTTTTTGCCGGCGTGCAGGATGCCCGCGCGAACCTGGTCATCGTGGACAGTGAGCTGTCGCCGGTGCAGGCGCGCAACCTCGAAGAGGCGATCAAGTGCCGCGTCATCGACCGCACGCAGCTTATCCTCGACATCTTCGCGCAGCGAGCGCACACCCGCGAAGGCAAGCTGCAGGTCTCGTTGGCGCAGCTGACTTATCTGCTGCCGCGGCTCTCTAACCTCTACACGAAATTCGAGCGCCAGCAGGGCGGCATCGGGGTGCGCGGCGGCGCGGGTGAGACGAAGCTGGAGACCGACCGGCGCAAGGTCCGCGAGACCATCAGCGACCTGGAGGCGCAGTTGGCGGAGGTGCGCAGCACACGCCAGCAGCAGCGGGCGCAGCGGCGCCGCCTGCCCTTCCCGACCGCCGCGCTCGTCGGCTACACCAGCGCCGGCAAATCGACCCTGCTCAACACGCTCTCCGGCAGCGAGGTCTACGCCGATCCCAAGCTGTTCGCCACGTTGGACCCGACGACGCGCCGCGTGGTCCTGCCCGACGGCTGGGCGATCCTGCTCACCGACACGGTCGGCTTTATCCGCAACCTGCCTACCAATCTGGTCGCCGCCTTCCGCGCGACGTTGGAGGAGACCATCGAGGCGGACTTCCTGATCCATATCGTGGACGCCAATCACCCGCACCGGGAGGTGCAGCAAGAGGCGGTGATGGAGGTACTGGAGGAGCTGGGGGCCGCAGACAAGCCGATGATCACCGCCTTCAACAAAGCCGATCTGGTCAAAGACCAGTACGCGCTACGGGAGCTGGTCGCCAACACGGAGAATTCGACGGCGATCTCCGCCCGGACCGCCGAGGGCATCCCGGACCTGATGGACCGGGTGGTGTCCACCATCGAGAGCCTGCTGGTGGAGGTGCGCCTGCGAGTCCCCTACGACCGCAGCGACCTCGTCGCGCAGTGCTATGAGTATGGCCGGGTCCTCAAAGCAGACTACCGCGAAGACGGCATCTATGTGGAGGCGCGCATCACGCGCGACCTCGCCGGCCGCGTCCGTCCCTACGCTCTCCTCTAAGGCTTCTTAGCCGGGCCATGAATGACCCATATAGCCGGGCATTGAAATACCCGTCTGGAGGGCCTTCGGACAACCGTCCTGCGGACGGACCTCACCCATAGACCTCACCCCTGCCCCTCTCCATCGTAAGGAGAGGGGGAATTTTAAGGAAGCGGACGGAAAAGCTTTTGATATTCGTGAGCGTATCGGCGTTTACGTACTGGCTCGAAGAAGGAACCCCCCGCTCGCTTTTAGCGAGCGGGGGGTCTCATTTGGACTAGCTTTTGATGGGGAAGGAGACGGTGACGCAGGCGCCGCCCTCCGGCTGGTTGGCGAATTGGATCTGACCGGAGAGGTCGGAGCGGACCAGGTTCTGAACCAGTTCCAGGCCCGTGTTGGCCGCCTGACGCGAATCGAAGTCCGGCGGGAAGCCAGGGCCGTGGTCCCGCACCTTCAGCAGGGCGTGGTGATCCTGGACGCTGAGATGGACTTCGACGGCGCCCTGGCCGTATTTGAGCGCGTTGTTGACCAGCTCGTTGGCGACCAGCGCCAGGGACGTGCCTTGCTGGGAGGAGAGATGCGCGTCCGCCAGCGAGAAGCGGATCGGGCGCGCGCCGGCCATGTTTTGCAGCGCGGGCAGCAGCCGCTCCAGGACGGCCTGCGCGGAGACGCTGTGCGCCAGGCCGTCTTGCTTGGCCTGCTCCGTCAGGATGTCATGGACGACGGCCAGCGTATGGATATGCATGCCCAACTGCTTGAGGCTCTCGGCCCGAAGGGCGTTGTCTTCCTCCATCCTCTGCATGTCCACCATCGCCGCCACGATCTGCAGGCTGTTTTTAACCCGATGGTGCGTTTCCGTCATCGCCCGCTGCAGCCGCGCGTTGAGCGATTCGATCTCTCGCTGAGTACGCAACTGCGCCTCTTCCGTCTCCTTGCGCTCGGTGATGTCGACGCAGGAGCCGATAAAGCCGGCAAACTGCCCATCCGGCAGGAAGCGCGGCGCGGCGCTGCTGAAAAGCCAGCGATAGCCGCCGTCGGCGCGGCGCAGGCGGTATTCGATCTGGTAACCTTGCCGAGTCTGCAGCGCTTGTCGATAGGTGTCTATCACGAACTTGAGGTCTTCCGGATGGATGGATTCCTTCCAGCCGTCTCCCATCTCCTGCTCCATCGCGCGGCCGGTGAATTTCAGCCAGCCCTCGTTCAGGAAGGTGCAGCTTCCCTCCGTATCCGACATCCAGAGCAGGACCGGAGCGCTGTCGGCCATGATCCGGAAGCGCTCTTCGGTCTCCCGCAATGCCTGCTCCTTCCGCTCCAGCTCCTCGCGGGCGGCGCGCTCGCGCTCCAGTTGGTCGATGTCGCTGACGGCGGCGGTGACGATGGCGGCGAAGTTTGCCAGCGCCTCCATGACCTCGTCGTAGAGTGTCTGGCGAGAGAAGAAGGCCAGTACGCCGCGCAGCGTCCTGCCGATGACCAGCGGAAACGCCGCCAGGGAGACGATCCCCGCGTGCCGCGCCCACTCCGGAAGCGGCGAGTCGCCTGCCAGAGCGTTCTGCACGACCGGCCGGAGGGTACGGGCCGCCTCGCCGGCCGGGTGCGGATAGGAGGCTACGTCGATCTGCGCGTGCAGGGCGTCCAGTTTCTGGTTCGAAATCCCGGCGCCGGCCGTCAGGCGCAGCGCGCGGGTCTCCGGCTCATAGAGCCACACGCGCGCCAGGACCGCATCAAAATCGTCTACGAGCGTGGTGGCGACCTTTTCCAGCAGACCGTCCAGATCGAATATCAGGGCCATCTGCTCGGCCGCCCGCGTCGAGGCGCGAAGATAGCGCGTGACAGTCAACTGCCGTTCTTGAATCGAGAGGGGAGCTGCTTTCTGTACCATCTTGCTATCGCTGCGCCCTGCCATTTCCTTTTCTCAGCAAAAGTCAACATACAATACGGGACTCTACTATCTTTCGTTCACGCGACACCCTCGCAGCCGAGCGCAGAGAAAGGCTAGGAACGGAGGCGGGGATCGAGGGCGTCGCGGAGGGCGTCGCCGAAGAAGTTGAAGGCCATGACGGTCAGGGCGAGGACGAGGCTGGGCAGGAGCAGCAAGAGGGGATAGGCTTCCTTGTAGGGCAGAGCGTCCTGGATCATGCGGCCCCAACTGGGGAAGGGCGGCTGCACGCCCAGGCCGAGGAAGGAGAGGGTGGCCTCGGCGAGGATGACCCCCGCCACATCCTGGGTCACCTGCACGATGATGGGGCTGAGCAGGTTGGGAAGGAGATGGCGGCGGATGATCGTGCTGTTGCGGACGCCCATCGCGCGGGCGGCTTCCATGAACTCTTTCTCCCGCAGCGAGAGCGCCTGGCCGCGCACCAGGCGCGCGATGCCCGGCCAGCCGACGACCCCCAGCGCCGCAAAGAGCGTGAGCAGGCTATAGATGGGAGGCAATGCCTGGCTGCCCGCCCGGATGATGGCCGTGAGCAGGATCGCCAGAAGGATGTCCGGGAAGGCGAACATCACGTCGGTGATCCGCATGAGAAACAGGTCGATCCGGCCGCTGAAGTAGCCGGCGGCCAGCCCCAGCGGCACGCCGATGAGCACCTCGATGCCCACCACGACCACGGTCACGCCGAGCGAGACGCGCGCCCCGTAGAGCAGGCGGCTGAGGACATCCTGGCCGAGATCGTCCGTGCCGAGGAGGTGATGGCGATCGGGCGGCGCGGGCAGGGAGGTGTAGCGCTGGAGGTCCTGAAAATCGTAGCGATACGGGGCGAGGAAATTGGCGAACAGGGCCGCCAGCAGGAGAAGCCCGATGTAGAGCATGCAGGCCACGGCAACGGGATTGCGGCGCAGGCGCCGCCAGGCATCGGCGCCGGGACTGACCGGCGGCGGCAGCTCCGCCGGGCGGAACGCGGCTCCGGCGGCTTCGCGGACTTCCGGCAGGGGGACCTCGGTCACGAGCGCGCCTCCTGCGAGCGCACGCGCGGATCCACCACGCCGTAGAGGATGTCCACCCCCAGGTTGACCAGGATGTAGATGACCGCGACCAGCAAGGCCATGCCCTGGATCACCGGATAGTCGCGCTTGGTGATAGAGTTGATCGACTCGTAGCCGATGCCGGGCACCTGAAAGATGGTCTCCACGACGAACGAGCCGGTCAGGAGCGCGCCGAAGTTGGTCCCGATGACCGTCAGGACGGGCAGGAACGCGTTCTTGAGGGCGTGCCGCCAGACCGCCTTGCCGCGCGATAGGCCTTTGGCCATGGCCGTGCGTATATAGTCCTGCCGCAAGACCTCCAGCAGCGAGGCGCGCTGGAAGCGGGCCAGCAGGGCAGCGGTACGCGCGCCCAGCGTCACCGTGGGGAGGACCGTGTAGATGGGCGCATCCCAGCCACTAACGGGCAGATGCGTCCACGCGCGCAGCCGGATGGCCAGGAACAGCACCAGCACCGGCCCCAGCACGATGCTGGGGATCGAGACCAGCCCGACGACAACCGCCATCGCCGCCCGATCGAACCAGGAGTTGTGGTAGAGCGCGGCTAGCGTGCCCATCGACAGCCCCAGGACCATCGCGAACAGCAGCGCCATGATCGCCAACTGCGCCGTGACCGGAAAGTCGGTGGCGATCATCTCGGAGATCGGCTCCTGTCCGCGCGAGAAGGACCTTCCGAAATCGCCGTGCGCCACGATGTTCCAGACGTAATCCACGTACTGGATCAGGAACGGCTTGTCCAGTCCGTACTCATGCTTGAGACGCGCGACCGCTTCGGGCGTGGCCTTCTCGCCCAGGATGATCTCGACGGGGCTGGCCGGCGCCAGCCGGGCGGCGACGAACACCAGGAACGAGACGGCGATCAGTGTCGGGATCGCCAGCGCGATGCGTTTTAGGATGAAGGGTAGCATGAGCTTTTTGACACGGGTTTTCGCCGGGCCGTGAACGACCCGTCTGGAAGGCAGCGTTGCTGCCAACCGCCCTCACGGGCGGACTTTTTAAGCGGAGGTTAGAGACCTCATCCCCTAACCTCCTCCCCGATTCGTGGGAGGGGATGGAGGTGAAGGCTTTAACCCGCGAAGGCGGGTCTCGTATTTCAGACCGGGGTTTTAACCCCGGTTGCTTGTTTTTACCGTCTGCGTGTGGGGCAGAAGGTTGCACAGGTTCGCTCGCCAGCCCTGCACGTTGGGCTGGACGAGGATGATGCGCGGCGAGAAGACCAGCGGCAGGACGGCCGCATCGTCCATCAGGATTCGATTGGCCTGGGAGTAGAGACTGGCCCGAAGGGCATGATTGGACTCTGCGTCGGCCCGCGCGCACAGAGCATCGAAGGCCGGATTCTTGTGGCCGGTGCGGTCCAGGGGCGCGGTAGACACGAACAGGGTGGAAAGGAAATCCTGCGGGTCCGGGTAGTCTGCCACCCAGTTCGAGATATATAACTGCAGCGCATGCCTGGTCTCGGCGTTGATGAACTCTCCGAACTCCAATACCTGCGGGTTGACCGTCAGGCCCAGGTTGTCGCGCAAGTTCGCCATGATGATCTGCGCGACCGCAGCATACGTGGGCTCGTGCTGCTGAAACGTGAGCGTGATCGGAGGGAAGTCCTTGCCGCCAGGATAGCCCGCCTGGGACAGCAACTGCCGCGCCCTGGCCGGATCGTAGGGAATATGCGGAGGGGGCGGGCCGGCGTCGGGCAGCTCCGGCGGAAGCATGCCTTCTGCGATGGCGCCGACGTTCTTGTAGGCGACCCGGTAGATCTGATCGCGGTCGATCGCCAGGAGGATCGCCTGCCGTACCAGCTTGTTCGCGAACGCGGGAATCGCCTCGTTCATGGAGACGTAATCCACGACCGCTTCCGGAACGAGCTTGTATTCGTCGGTCAGCTTATGCGCGTCGCGGTCCTGCGCGTAGCGGATGGGAGATATGAGGGCGACGAAGTCCAGTCGGCCGGTGACGAAGTTGTTGTAGATGGTATCCCGATCGAGGATGATGGGCATCTCGATCCGGTCCAGTTTGGGCCTGCCGCCCCAGTAGCTGGGGTTGGCGGCGAGGGTCAGGTCGTTGCCCGGCCGGTAGGATTCGAGGGTATACGGCCCCGTTCCGATCAGGGAGTTCTGATTCACGACGCCGCCATTCTTTTCGACCGCCTCCTTGCAGATCACCCAGCCGGTGGGATAGGTGAGCATATCTAAGAAGTAGGCGCGCGGCCGGTCGATCTGCACCTGAAGGGTCTGGTCGTCGAGGGCTTTGACGCCGGGCAGGTCCTTGCGCCGGCCGGCGACCACGTCTTTAACGCCCAGGATGCCGTCCAGGTAGTTGGCGGCGACGGGCGAGGCGGTCTGCGGCGAGAGCGCGTGCTCCCAACTGTACTTGAAGTCGGCGGCGGCCAGCGGACGCCCATTGGAGAAGGTGACGCCTTTACGCAGATGGAAGGTGTAGGCCTTGCCGTCCTTGCTGATCTCCCATGTCTCCGCCAGGGCAGGCTCGACCTGATTGTTCTGGTTGATGCGGACCAGCCCCTCGAAGATATGCATGAGCAGCTCCGCTGTGGGCTGGTCCGGGATGTTGGCCGGCTCGAGCGTGGTCGGCTCCACATAGAGCGATTCGCGCAGCGTGTGCAGATCGGAGGCTGAGGGCTCGCCATGCCGTCCGGTCGTGCAGCCGGAAAGCGCAAGCGCCAAGAGGAGCAGCATCCCTACGGCAAATCTCCTCCTCTGCTTACGAAGGAGAGGCAGGACCGCAAGGTCCGTGGCGAGGAGGGGGGTGAGGTCTATTTTCGGCATGGGCATCAACGGGATACGGTCGTGGTGACGTGGGGCAGATGGCCGAACATGCTGTCGCGAATCCCGCCGACCCACGGCTTAATCAACTCGACATCTTTCTTGAAGTAGATTGGCACCCAGGGCGCATCGTCCACGGCGATCTGCTCGGCCTGCCGGTAGAGGGCCATGCGCTTCTGTGGGTCGTGCTCCACGTCAGCCTGGTCGCAGAGCGTGTCGAACTGCGCGTTGCTGTACCCGACGCCGTTCTCCGGATGGTCTTCCTGGCCGTTGACTTTGTGGCTGGTATGCAGCATGACCGAGAGGAAATCCTGGGGATCGAGGTAGTCGGCGGCCCAGCGCAGGAAGATGATCGGCAGCGACTTGTTCATCCGCTCGGTAAGAAGCTGGGACCACTCCGTGGGGCGCAACTGGAGATTGATGCCGAGATTGGTCCGCAACTGCTCGACCATGATCTCGGCGGCTTTTCCGACCTCCGGCTGGTCCTGGCGGAACGAGACGGTGAGCAGGGGAAAGCCCTTGCCGCCGGGATAGCCCGCCTTTGCCAGCAACTGCCGCGCTTGCGCGGGGTCGTAGGAGATCGGCCGGACATCCGAGTGGTAGTTGGGCATTTCGGGCGGCACGATGCCGTTCGCCAGGTCTGCCGTATCCTTCAAGGCGACGCGGATCACCTCGGTCTTATCGACGGCCATCGCAAAGGCTCGGCGCACGTCGCGATTGCCGAAGGGCGAGCCAGACGCCGCCTGGTTGAGCGCCAGATACCAGATTTCGGCGCGCGGAAAGGTGTGCAGGTCGGGCTTCAGATTAGGGTCGTTATTGACGCGGTCCAGGTCCTGCGGCGAGATGATCAGGTCGTCGAGCTCGTTGGCGGCGTACTTGTTCAGGCGGGTGGTGCCGTCCTGCAGGACGGGCCGCTCGATGCCATCGAGCTTGGGCCGGCCCTCGTGGTAGTCCGGGTTGGCTTCCAGGGTGACCTGGTAATCGCGCCGGAAGCTTACCAGCTTGAACGGCCCCGTGCCGATGGCCGAGTGCTCGTCCACTTTGCCGCCGGTCTGATCGATGGCCTCCTTGCACACGGCGTATCCCGTGGGATAGGTCATGTTGCCGAGCCAGTAGGGCTTAAAGGCGTCGATAGTGATCTGGAGGGTATAGGGATCGAGGACCTTGATGCCGGAGACTTCGGATGCCTTGCCGTTGATGCGGTCCATCGCGCCGACGATGTCTTTGAGGTACGTGGGCGCGGTAGGCGACTGCATCTTGGGGTCGCAGCAGCGCTCCATGCTGTATTTGAAGTCCTGGGCAGTCAACTCCCGGCCGTTGTGGAACTTGATGCCGTGCCGGATATGGAAGGTATAGGTCTTGCCGTCCGGGCTGACGTCCCACTTCTCCGCCAGGTTAGGCACGATCTGGTTCTGCTCATCCCACTTGACCAGTCCCTCATAGATGTTCTGGAGCAGGTCGATGGTCATGCCATCCTCGACCAGAGCGGGATCGAGCGTAGTCGGCTCACTGAAGAGCGGGTAGCGGAAGGTCTTGCCTCCGGCCTGCGCGCCACTGTTGGCGGAATGGCGCCCGGTCGTGCAGCCAGGCATAATCGCCAGGACACACAGGCTGCAGAGCAGAGCGAGCAGGAAACGCCTCCCGGTCCTTCGAGGCCGCTGGAAGGCGGAATAATCAGGAATGCATGGAAATGCGGGGGCGCGATGTCCCTTCACGGAAGCCAACTCCTTCATTTGACACGTACACCGCAAATTGCGGGCCGGATTATTGATTACGCTATTAGAACGTGATTTCCTGCACGGGTGATCGGAGTTACCTCGTGCCGGGTCGTGAACGACCCGGTTAGCCGCCGTATTCGCCGGGCCTTTTGGCCGGGTCGTGAACGACCCGTGTAGCCGGGCCATGAATGACCCGTATAGCCGGGTCGTGAACGACTCGTATAGCCGGGTCGTGAACGACTCGTCTGGAGGTCCTTCGGACAACCGTCCTGCGGACGGAAAGACCTCACCCCCACTCACCACGGGCCTTGCGGCCCTGCCTCTCCTTCGTAAGGAGAGGGGGAATTAAGGAACAGGACAACCGTCCTGCGGACGGAAAAGCTAAAAAAGGAAGTCGCTCGGAGAGAAGTGGCCTGGTAACCGGTCGATCTGGCCTATCGTCTAAAGAGCGCCATCCCGCCCGGCATCACCAGATAAGGGCAATCGCCTGCCCGCTTCTCTGCCTGCATTCCGATTTTTCGGAGAAGAGCGAAGCAGCGAAACGCGCGCTACAGAAAGGAAGGCAACATCGTGATCCGTCTTCAAAGATACATGCCGGGTATTCTCCTTGTGCTCGGTTTGCTGGTTGTGAGCGGCGATACCGGGCCGCTGCTCCAGGCGCAGCAGGATGTCGTCTTTCCGCCCAGGACGATCAAGATTCCGTCTTCGTCGCTGACGACTTCCGCAACGACGATTCTGGCCGATCTTCAACAACTGCCCAAATATCGACCGGGCGCCGTGGCGGCTTACCCGATCGTCCAGGCCAATCCGGCGGATAATTCGCTGATCGTCACCTATACGGACCCGGAGCAACTGCGCGACCTGCGCGCTGATATTCGGCTTGTCGACGTGCTGCCGCAACAGTTTACGATTCACGCGGAAGGCCTGATCAAGGTCACCGACAGCGCGGGTCACGAGCATCAGGCGAAGATCGAGGCCGATGGGCAGACGGTCAACGAGCACCCGATCGAGCTGAATACGACCGCCAATCCCCAGTCGCTGGCGGCTGCGGCTATCGGCCTGATCGCCGGCAATTACAGCGTCCGCGTCCATCCGCGCATGAACGGCAACGGAACGGTGGATCTGAATGCCGACTGGAAGCTGGACTGCTCCTGGCGCGTGGCCGGCGCCGAGAAGCCGCTGCGCCTGCACAACGATTATACCGGCGTGGGCCGCGTCGCGGATGGGCAGACCCTGACGCTGACCCGCTCGAAGCTGCATTTAAGCGGCGAGGGATCGGAGGCGGTGGCGGAGATCGTGCTCCAGCTTACCCCTCACTTTCTGCACGACAAGGCGCCTGCGGACGTTTCTCCGAGTGAGCCCGTGCAGGACTGAAAAAGCTTGCAATCCGGCGCGCCGCCGCGTTATAATGGAACACCTTCGATGGAGGTGGGTAAAGGTTGCGCGCGGAAATCGTCTCTGTGGGGACCGAACTGCTGCTCGGTCAGATCGTGGACACGAACGCCGCCTACCTGGCGCGCGTGCTGTCGGAACTGGGTATCTCTCTGTATCGCCGCGTCACGGTGGGCGACAACATGGAGCGGCTGGTCGCGGCCCTGCGGCAGGCCCTGGCCGACTCGGACATCGTCCTCACGATCGGCGGGTTAGGCCCGACGATGGACGACATCACCCGCGACGGCCTTGCCGCCGCCTTCAGCGACATGCTGCGCCAGGATGAGGCCATCGCCGAGCGGCTGCGCCGCTTCTTTCGCTCGCGCGGCATGCCGGTCCTGGAGAGCAACCTGCGCCAGGCGATGGTCCCCACGCACGGCCGTGCTATCGACAACCCCAACGGTACGGCTCCCGGCCTCCTCTTCGAAAAAGACGGCAAGATCGGCATCGCGATGCCCGGCCCCCCGAACGAGTTCATCCCGATGGTGGACAATCAGGTGGCGCCTTATCTGCGGGAGAAGACCGGCAACACCGGCACGATCCGCTCCAAAGTGCTGCGCGTGGTGGGCGTGGGCGAGAGCGTGGCCGAGGACAAGGTCAAGGACCTGATGCACGACGCCAACCCGACGGTCGCGCCCTACGCCAAGGTGGGCGAGGTGCATCTGCGGGTCACGGCGAAGGCGGACACAGTCGAGGAGGCCGAACGGCTGATCTCTGAGCGGGCGGCGCTGGTGCGGGAGCGTCTGGGAGACGCCATCTACGGCGAGGATGAGGAGACGTTGGAGCAGGCGGTGGTCCATCTGCTCAAAGAGCGGGGGAAGACGGTCGCCACGGCGGAGAGCTGCACGGGCGGGCTGGTGGCCCAGCGCATTACGGACGTGCCGGGCAGCTCGGCGGTCTTCCTCGGCGGCGCGGTCGTCTACAGCAATGAAGCGAAGACCGATCTGGTCGGCGTGCCGGCCGAGATGATCGCCCGCGTCGGCGCGGTCAGCCGGGAGGTCGGGCAGGCGCTGGCCGAAGGCGCCAGAAAACGGTTTGGAACGGATTACGGCATCGGCATCACCGGCATCGCCGGACCGGAGGGCGGCACGCCGGAGAAGCCGGTCGGCCTCGTCTACATCGCCCTCGCCTACGCGGGCGGCTGCGACGTCGAGAAAGCCAATTTTATTGGCTCCCGCCAGGTCGTCCGCCTCCGCTCCGCCACCACCGCCCTCAACATGCTCCGTCTTCACGCTATCAAGTAATGCTGCACAGGAAGATCCACAATGCCACTAGACGATAGTATCTGGAGAGCGGGGTTATTTGGAGGTACCGAATATTTGCTTGACAGGTTGGGCAACTTTCCCGTAGGCTTTAAAGAAAATCCTCTTTCTTTGTTCGGGCGGCTAAAGCCGCAGCCACCAGAGCGCGAAGTCGCCCTTCGGCGACTGGAGCCGTCAGGCTCTCCCTCTGCTCTTGAGTAAGTAGGGGCTGAGAGGTGGAGGCAAAACCTTGCAATGGCAGTCCGCGTAGGCGGACTTTGTGCTCTTGTTGCTGCGACTTCAGTCGCCCGAACAAAGAAAGGAAATCTCTCGGCAAAGCAGGTGTCTCCGCATGTCAGCACGATAGTGCCGAGGAGTTGATTGAGGAAAGCCTGCGTGGTTGAAAACTGAATTGTCTCTACGCCTCCTCTTGGCACAGTTTATGCAAGGAGTACAGCAGAGACTGCTGTTGCCACGGAACAGGCTGGTATTCGTTATTTGGTACTGGATGGAAGAGGAGGAGCGCATGTTTTATCTTCACATTTCTACGCCGCGCCGCAGGCGCACTCTACCTTCAACGCTGCTCGGTCCGACTCATGGCCCGTTCGCCACGTCCCAGGAGGCCGAGGGCTTCTTCACGAAATTGACGATCTGGTATCCGCGCGTGATGCAGAGGGCCACGTACAAGGTAATCTATCAGGGAGGGCCGGCGCGGCGCGAGTCGGCGCACACTTCCCGGCCTTGTTGAACGAAAGAAGCGCCGCCGGTATCCAGCGAACAAACAGGAATCGGCCGTACCAAGCATTACAGGAGAAGTTTTCGTGACGGAGGTCGATCCCAAAGTCTTTCGCACCTACGATATCCGCGCGCTCGTGCCGGACCTGGTGGATTCATCGAGCGCCTACTATGGCAAGATCGGCCTGGCGGAGACCTACCAGGCGCCGCTCACACCCGAAGGCGTAGAGCAGATCGGGCGGGGACTGGCCGCCTTCTTCGGCACGGGGCCGGTGGTCGTCGGCCACGACGCGCGCCTGTCCAGCCCGGTATGGGTCGAGGCGCTCTCCAGCGGGATCGTGCAGCAGGGATTGGATGTTTTGGCGATCGGCCTGGCCACCACGGACATGGTCTATTATGCCTCCGGCCAGCTCGATCTGCCCGCCGTGGAGATCACGGCCTCCCACTGCTCCAAAGAACTCAACGGCATGAAGATCGTGCGGGCGGGCGCTCATATCGTCGGGCAGGGATCGGGACTGGAGCGGCTGCGCGACCTGGTCGTGTCCGGGGCATTTGCGGAGGCGCCGAATCCGGGAAAGGTGACGCACCGCGCCCTTCTGGACGAATACCTGGCGCATCTGCTGCAGTTTGTGGACGTGGAGAAAATCCGGCCGCTCAAGATCGTGGCGGACGCAGGCAACGGCGCCGGAGGGCCGGTGGCGCAGGCGCTGTTCGCGAGGCTGCCCCAGCTTGCCGTGAACGAGATGTGCTTCCCCCCGGACGGGCGCTTCCCTCACCACGATCCCAATCCCTTCGAGCGAGAGAATATCGAGCCGCTGGTGGCGCGGGTCCAGGCCGAAGGCGCCGATCTGGGCGTGGCCTGGGATGGCGACGCCGACCGGGTCTTCTTCGTGGACGAGCGGGGCGAGCCCGTGCCCGGCGACTTCATCACGGCCCTGGTAGCCCGCCAGATGCTGGCGCGCCATCCGGGCGCAGGAGTTGTCTACGACCTGCGCGCCTCCTGGGCCGTGCCCGACTGGATCAAACGGGCGGGCGGGCGCCCGATCCCGGAGCGGGTCGGCCACTCCTATATTAAGCAGACCATGCGCGCCCAAAACGCGGTCTTCGGCGGCGAGGTCTCCGGCCACTACTACTTCCGCGACCACTTCTTTGCCGACAACGGCTTTATTCCCCTGCTTTCTGTGCTGCAGATGCTCTCCGAGTCGAACGGATCGCTGCGCCAACTGGTGGCCGGGCTGGGAGACTACTACGTAACGGGGGAGATCAATTCGACCGTGCCGGACGTGGCGGCCGTGCTGGAGCGGCTCAAGACGCGCTACGCGGATGGTCGACAGGATTTTACGGACGGCATTACGGTGGAGTATCCGGACTGGCGCTTCAACGTGCGCCCCTCCGCCAACGATCCGCTGGTGCGCCTGAACCTGGAAGCTCGGACCCCGGAAGCGAGGACCGCACGGCGCGAAGAGGTGCTGGCGATCATCCGCAAGACTCCCTGACAGGCTGAAATCAGCGAGAAGTAAGAATCAGCGCGTACCGACTCCCCGAAAGAACAAAAAAAAGCCCTCTGCCAATTAGAGGGCTGACACGTGCGACATAACTTCTATACAAAAACCTCACCAGGCCGTGCCATCAGCGGCGAGGTTTATCGCTTAAATGGAAGCTGCCGAAAAAGCATCCCTCCAGCCCGAGATAGCATAGGTTAACCATCCCTGGCGTGTTGGGACACTAGACCAGCTTGGCGCGGCGCCGACGCCAACTCCACCCCAGTACGCCTGTGCCTGCCAGCATAGCGAGGGCAGGCGGTTCGGGAGCGGGAACGTCGAGTGGACCGACGTTCTGATCCATCCCGCCGCCCGTGTTGTGCGCCGAGCTGGTGAAGTTGCCATTCTCATCCACTACCGACACGTTGGAGTCGATAGTGAAGTAGCCCAGTGTTTGAGGGCCGGCGCCCGTACCTGCTCCAATGTACTCGAAGGTCAGGTTCGGAATGGCCGCATTGTCGGACGGTACGACAAGCGTTGGAGTCACGCCCTTGTTTTGCACCGTATTGTACCAATCGCTCACCGAGGTTGTGCCGACCGCGGTGTCGTAGGCACTCGTATCTGAGAAGTTAATGCCTACGGCAGAGTCGTAGCCAACGAAATCGTAGAGGGTAACCCAGTCGGTATTTTTGGTATATTTCCCGGCCGTGTTGCCCCCGTTCAGAAATTCATTGTTGGTCAGGTCTACCCGATAGGTCCAGGTGTACTCTCCCGGATTGGAAGTATCCGCTACGACGCCCAGGAGCTCGAGCTGGGGAATGATATCCGCCCGAGCGGTTCCGGCGCTATAGGCGAGCAGGACTACTCCGCAGAGGATGGCAGTACGGAGAGCCCGGGCCGGAACGTGGCGCAATGTTAGCACATTGCCCTCCTTTCGAAATACCTATGCCGAAATTATGTTGTCAACATGGCACAGATATGTAGCTACAATAGAGGCTACTGCAAAATCTGTGCCAAACCAGCTATTCTCCTGGAAAATAAAAAATATATCGCATTATTACAAAAAGTAAATCGTATCGTCTGTTTTCACCCTTTCCTGGCCTGTACAGGACTGCGGCCAGCCCTTCAGGCTTCCTCAAAAACAGCGTGGAGGCAAGGCAGGACTTCCGGCCAGCCATAACGGGTGCAGTAACGACGGCAGTCCGCTCTGTCCGGCAACGCGACCTGTCCGGAAAGCACGGCATGGATGCGTTCCGCCAGGTCCGTGGGATCCGTGGAGGCAAAGATCAGATCAGGGCACAGGCCTTCCAGAATCTCCGGGGTACCGCCTATCGGCGTACCGAGCACGGGCGTGCCGGCAGCCAGCGACTCGACGGTGATGAGCCCGAAGCCCTCCAGCGCGATCGTCGGCACAATGCTGATGTCGGCAGCGGCATAAGCGAGCGGCAGGTCGGATTCGGGAATAAAGCCGAGCAGCTTGACGTGCTCGGTGAGGCTTCTTTCCTGGATACGGGCCGCCAGCTCTGCCGCAATGGGGCCTGTCCCGCCAATCAACAACCGCGCGTCCGGGTGGGTACGGCGCACGCTCTGCATGGCGTCGATCAGGTTTTCCAGGCCCATGCGGCGCCATAGGCGCCGCACGGCGAGAAGGATACGCGCGTCCTGCGGCCAGCCCAACCGCTCCCGCGCCTCCGGACGGATCGGGGCGGCAAAATAGCGCGACAGGTCTACGCCACCGGGAATCACACGGATACGCTCTACCGGGACCCCATAGCGTCGATGAGCCACGTCCCGGAACGCCTTGGAAAGAGTCACGATGCGGTCGGCGCGGCGGTAGACAGCGCGCTCGATGCGTCGGGCCAGCAGGGCGCGCGCGCGCCCTCCGAGGCCGAACTTCTCGACGGCCATCTCATCCGCCCACGGCCCGTGGAAGTGCGCTACGAGGGGGACCTGTCGGGGAAGGTCCCGAAGCCAGGGATAAGCATAGGGCGCAAAGTGCGAATTGGCGACGTCTACTCCCTGCTTCAGGATTTCACGTGCGAGATGCCTCGCGCCGCGCATGCGCTGGGAAAGAGGCGCTCCACGCTCGGCCAGGGCGCGCAGAGGCATCGGCCCGGTCTGTCCTGGCTCCAGGTAGGACACAAGCGCCATGCCTGTCATCCCGGCTGCCGCAAGGGCCTGCGCCTCTTCATAAAAATACCGGTTCAGCCCTCCCGGCTCGTTGGGATACCAGTCCATGCCGGTCATCAAGACACGCATGCTCACCTCGAAAACGCCCTATAAGACCGCATCCAGCCGATCCTCCCTGGAGAGCGTGCGGTCTACGAAGAGCCGGGACCAGATCTCCAGGACCATCAGCGTCCAGAGGGGATCGCCCCAATCGCGCTGCCCGCTCTGGTGCTCATCGAGCATATGGCAGAGCACGTCGGGCCGGAAGAGGCCGCGCTCGGCGATGGCCGGCGCGCCCAGCAAGGCGCGCAGGTGCGGCGCCAGCTCTCCACGCAGCCAGCGCGAGGCCGGCATCACGAAGCCGCGCTTGCGGCGATGGAGGACATGGGCCGGCACATAGCGCTCCGCAAGGCGCTTTAAGAGAGGCTTGGTCCGATAACCGGCTGTGAGCTGCTGGGCCGGGATCGTGGCCGCGTATTCGATAAGCTGTCGGTCCAGGAGCGGAGAGCGTGCCTCCAGGGAGTGGGCCATGGTAGACACATCCATCTTCACCAGCAACTGGTCCGGCAGATAAGTGGTCAGATCGCCGTACAGGGCGCGGTCGGTATCCGTTGGGCCGTCCGCCTCCCGCCAGACCTGCCGATAGTGCGCATCGGGATCGGCGTCTTCCAGGCAGGCAAGGAAGCCAGGCGTATAAAGCGTGGAGCGGACGGAGCGCAGTCCCCGGTCGTAATTGAAAGCCGCCTCGGCGCTCTGTTGGATCGCCCCGGCCAGCATCCGGCCGCGCTTGCCCGCGCGCCCGATCAGCCTGCCGGCCGTTCCCTGCAGGGCGGGGGGAACCAGGGCGCGTGTCTGCTCCGCCGCCCGCGTCACGATCGGGCGGGCGTAGCCGGCAAAAGCCTCGTCGCCGCCGTCGCCGTTCAGGATGACGGTCACGTGCTCCCTGGCGGCGCGGGCCACCGCGTAGGTCGGCACGATGGAGATGTCGGCCAGCGGCTGCCCGTAGTGCCAGACGATCTGCGGCAGGTTCTGGACCTCGTCCGGCCGCATCACGTGCTCGTGTAGGTGCGCTCCCCACTTTTCGGCGACCGCACGCGCGTAGGGGCGCTCGTCGAACTCTGCCTCCTCGAAGCCGACATGCACCGCCTCGACCGGCCCGGCGCCCAGATCGGACATGACCGCCACGATCAGGCTGGAATCGACGCCGCCGGAAAGAAACGCCCCGAGCGGGACGTCGGAGAGCAGCCGTCGCTCGACCGCGGCGCGCACCAACTTGTCCAAATCCGCCAGCAGCTCCCGCTCGGACCGGCGCTGTTTTTCGGCGTAGGATAGCCGCCAGTAGCGTTTGATCTCCAGCGGCTGGCCTTCACGCCAGTAGGCGTAGTGGGCGGGGGGCAGCGCGCGGATACCGCGATAGATCGTCTGTGGGGCCGGGACCGCCTGATAGACCAGGTAGGAATCGAGCGCGAGAGGATCGATGTCCGGGGTCTCGGGCAGCAGTTCCAGCAGAGCGTTCAGAGTCGAGGCGAAGGCGAGCGAGTCCGGCCGGTCCGCATAGTAGAGCGGCTTCTTGCCCAGCCGGTCGCGCGCCAGGAAGAGCTCGCCGCGCGCGCTGTCCCAGAGGGCGATGGCGAACATGCCGTCGATACGGCGCAGAAGTTCCTGAAAGCCCCACTCTTCGTAACCGTGCAGGAGCACTTCCGTGTCCGTCTTGGAGTGGAAAGCATGGTGGGCCTGCAGCTCTTGCCGCAGCTCACGGAAGTTGTAGATCTCCCCGTTGAAGACGACCCAGAGGGTACCGGTCTCGTTGGCCATCGGCTGGTTGCCGTCCGGCGAGAGATCGATGATGGCCAGGCGACGAAATACGAGGGACGCGATTCCCTGCGTGGTGATGCCCTGCGCATCCGGCCCGCGATGACGCATGCGCTCGGCGCTGCGCTCCAGGCGCTCCTTCGAAAGAGGTTGGTCCGAAACAATACCCGCAATGCCGCACAAAGCAGCCTCCGTAAGAGCCTCCCGGCGCTAATGGGGAGTGACCAGACGATTACCGGCTTGCCGGCAAGCCGGTGCTATCTCGGAAAGGATCTGGATAATGTTCTGGGCGAAACGCCGGGTAGAGAATTCGAGCGCCCGTTGTCTCGCCGCGGTTCCGAGCCGGGCTGCGATCTCCGGTGCATCCAGATAGCACAGGATCGCGCGTGCGAGCGCTTGCGAATCGTCGTAGGGTGTCAGCATGCCGTTTACGTTGGGCGTGATGATCTCGGTCGGGCCCCCGCTGTCGCCGGCAATGACCGGCTTGCCGAGCGCCATGGCCTCGAGGACAACGATACCAAACGGCTCATTCTTGGAGGCATGCACGATGACGTCCATAGCCTGCATCCATGCCTGTACGTTTCGCTGTAGGCCGGCGAGCAGGACCCGGTCGCTCAGGCGCAAGCCGGCAATTCGTTCTTCCAGATAGGCAGGATAGTCCGCTTCCAGGTCGTGTGCGCCGCCGACCACCACGCAATGCGCGTCCGGATATTGTTGAAGGACGGCCGGCATGGCCTCGATGAGAACGTGTATGCCCTTCCAGCGCTGAAGCCGGCCGACGATGCCGACGATCGGTCCGGTGGAGGGTAAGCCGAGCTGGCGCCTGGCTTCGGCGGGCGATGGCAGCGAGGAAGGGTCGAATCGATCCAATTCTACCCCCGGATAAACCACGCGGATAGGTCGTCGCGGCCAGATAGCAGCCTGTGCCTCCCGGGTTGTTTTGGACGGGGTAAGGATCACCCTGGCCGGCAGCAGCGTGGCCATCCGGTCGAGCCAGAACTTCTGGGAAGGGATTGCGTGTTGAAATCGCAGCGAAGGCACACGTGCCAGCCAGGCCGCTGCACCCCCATAGAGATGGGCTTTTCCCGTCCAGCTAAAAAGAAGGCTGGCCTGCTCGCGGCGGAGCAGAGAGGCGATTCGGACGATAGCGGAACAAAAACGGCGCGGCTGCCGTATGCGGCCACTTGGCACGACATAGGCGTCTATCCCCAGGGCGCGCACCTGCTCCACCATTGGACCATCCTCCAGGAAAACGACCACCCATGAGATGTTACCGGTGCGCCCCTTCTGCATTAGATGTAATAATGCTAGCTCAGCGCCTCCGCGCTGTTCCGCCAGGGGCATGACAATGACAACCTTCACTGCAGCTTTTCCTCGGAATCGTCGCTGTCGTTCATTTTACCTTAGTCCCACTGTTTCGAAATCATATAACCAGGATGTGTTGCATTACGATATACTCTGCAAGATTCATGCCAATCCTGCATTTGCGCCTATGAGATGTACGGCCCTGCCGGGAAATATTCCCTGGAAAAAGCTTGCTCATTATAGCGGTAAGGGGGTGTTTTGGCAAGCACTTTGCAAACCTACAAAGCGCTCCGGCAGCCTGTTAGACGTCTAACACGCTACCGGAGCGCTTTGCCAGCCGGAGGGCTGAGGCTGCCAGAGCCTTTCCCAGTCCGCCTCTGCGGGAAGGGTACCCGCTTCTTAGGGGACGCTATGCCTACTGCTTGAGAGAGGCCCAGTTGTTGTTGGGGTAGAGGCTGGCCATGAAATCACACAGGTTGTTTAGAAGCGTGCCGTCTACTCCTAGACCGCGCCAGGCCGGGATCGCTACCCACATCTGATCCGCCCACATATCGCTGCCTTCCGGGTTGGGAGAGCTAGTGTTTATGACATAGCTTGGGTTGACCCCATACGTGACGTAGTCTGCCACCGCGTAGCCCACCGACTTGGCGTACCAGTTGGATAAGATCGCCGTCACGATAGCCGCATAGGTGGCTGGCGGGATCTTATCGAAGAACTTCCAGTCGGGGTTATTGGCGTTGCGGTAGTTGGGGTTGGTGACAAACTCCCAGCCCAACAGATAGGGTTCGAGCACATGCAAAGGATTCCATCCCATATAGCCTTGCGCCACCCCATAGCCGTTGTTGGTCTGTTGCATGGCAGCCACATAGGTAGCCAGGAAGCGGCCTCCATCTTCAAAGCCCGAGGCGATGCGCAAGTCGTTGTTCTTGCCCCAGGTATAAGGAAAGTCGATGGGATCGTTGCCATCGGGACGATGGTTGCCGATGCCTAAGACAAACTGGAGCTGGTACCACACCGAGGAGAGATACTCTTCGGAGACTGTGGTCCCCGGATTGACGGAGGGGCCGATGGCCGTCGTGGAAGTCTCGGGGATCTCGAGCATAAAGGGGCTGGTGAGAAACGCCTGCTGGGTCGGCCACATCAACGGCTCCCCGGCCGGATAGAGGCTGGTGGCCGGATAGAGGGTAGGTCCCAGGCCTTCCATGCCTGACTCCTGCATGATCTCCCAGCTTTTGGACATGCCCCACAGAGCCAGCGAGTAGACCTCGTTGGGAAGGTTGCCCGGATCGGTCTGCCAGTTGGAGGAACCCTGCGCTTCTTCATGGTTACGGATAAAGCTCATCAACTGGCCGCTTAAGCTCTCCAGGTCCACGGCAGCCTGTCCGCTGCTGACATAGCTGCCTCCTGTCGCCAGGTTCTGCTTGATGGCTAGATAGGTGGTGTTGGCGGTGCTGGCAGGCCAATCTTGCCCGATGGTGCCCAATCCCAGCGACAGAGCTACACTCGACTGGGTGATGGCATCTTTAGGATGCACCCGAGGCAGCCAGTGGTTCCAATCGGGAAACTGCCAGACGATGGGAATGTTTCTGATATTGATGGGATTGGACAGGCTGATGGCGGAGGCGGTGTAGCTGCCGTTGGGAAACAGGTAAGCCAGGGTATCGGTGTCGTTAGCCAGCGCCCATGGCAGTCCGGCTCCGGCGGCCCAGTTGGCGGCGGGCTGGCTATCGATGCCGGGTCCTGGCTGGTAGGGCGGGTTCCAGGGTCTACCGGGATTGGGGACAGAAAGGCTTCGTATGTAGGAAGCGATCTGCTGGCCTTGCTGCTGGGAAAGTCCATGGAAGAGGGCCCGCTGGAGGATGGAGTTGTTGGAGTAGTTGAAGTACTTCAAGTCTCTGCCATCATCCGAATGGCAGTCGGCGCAGTGGGCTTGCATGGTAGCACTATTGATGGGCGAGAAGGTCAATGTGGCCGTATGCCAGAGCGTCTGCCCAGCCTGGATGTCGGTGCTATCGTTTAAGGGCGGCTGCCAGGTATTGGGATCGTCCTGAGTGAAGGTGGAAGTGGGCAGCAGGGAGTTGCCATTGGCATCCAGCAGGTTGAAAGCCAGCACCCGAAACCCCATGGAAAGCCCCTCCGTGCGGTTGAAGCGGAAGCTGATAGTATTGGTGCCATCTGAGACGGCACCGCTAGAGAGGGGCAGGCTCATCTGTAAGGTATTGAACCCGCCTCCGATGCCTCCATAGCTTTTTCCTGGATCGGCGACCTGGACGCTGTTGTTGTCTAAGGCGACCCAACTGCCATTATTGATCTGGATGCTGGCTTTGTCGGGATAGCTGAGGTTGTTGATCTGCAGCAAGAAGCTAGCCACCTGAGAAGCCGTGCCGGTGGGCAGAGTGAAGCTGACCGTCTGGGTGGTGCCTGCCGGTCCCAGCACTTCGATAGGCAAGGAGATGGGCGTCTGGGAGGTGGCCGAAGACGTGGTCGCATTGGC